>BTIF01000001.1:0-134770 GCA_036245315.1 Endomicrobiia bacterium
TTTTAAAGAAAGTATATTCTTAATATTGAGTAAGTGTTTGACAGAAAATAAAATTTTAGTATAATCATAAATGGGAATTATAGTATTATGTAATCGCGGGGTGGAGCAGCTCGGTAGCTCGTCAGGCTCATAACCTGAAGGTCGCAGGTTCAAATCCTGTCCCCGCAAGTCTTGTTTGTATACTCCTCATACTTTATAAAGTAGGGGGGTATATTTTTAGATTCTTGTTTTATTTAATCTAACTAAATAGATATTTACAAAGATAAACGTTAATTTAATCTAAATATTACGAAATTTATTGTTTATCTAAAGTTTGGATAGAAAATAAATGATAATCGGCTTAACAGGTTCTTATTGTTCAGGCAAAGATACAGTTGCAGAGTATATATCTAGAAAATATGGATACATACATTATTCCTTATCAGATGTTATTAGAGAGATGATGAGAGAAGCAAGTATTGAGTTCACAAGGGAGAATTTTATAGTATTTGGAACTGCATTAAGAGAAAAAAATGGGAATGGCATTCTAGCAAAAAAAATTTTAGAAAATATTTCTTTAGATTGTAAGTATTGTATAACTTCTATAAGACACCCAGATGAAGTTAAAGAGTTAAGAAAAAGAAAAAAATTTGTTTTAGTAAATATTAATTCTCCTAAATTTTTACGTTTTAAAAGAATGCAAAATAGAAAAAGATTGGGGGATCCTGATACTCTGGAGAAATTTGTTGAACTTGAAGATAAAGAGTCACAATCGGAAGGTTCGGGACAACAGTTGAGTAAAACAGCCGATATGGCTGATATTAATTTTACTAATGATTCAGATGATATAATTACTCTTGAAGTTGCAGTTGAGAAATTGTTGATGAGTATTAATTTGTATATTTAATATTTTGTCTTTACAAATTTAAAGTTTTAATATAAATAGAGCTAAATGTGATAAAAGAAACTAGGGATATATATTACAACGATTTTTTAAACTAAATAGTTTTTCCTATATAAAAAAGTAATAAAGTTGAGTATATTTGAAGCTTTAATGATGGTTTTTTGGTGTTGCATGGCCATTCTCAATAATATAAATTGAATCGTGATAATTTTTAAGAACAATAAGTGAAAAAGTCTGTTGTTTTTAATAGTTGTTTTATTAGGTTACTTGGTATTGGTATAATTCATAAAACACTCTGATAATGATAATTATGATAATGTTATTTTTATTACTTATGAGTTATAAATATATTAATGTGCTTGATGTGGTTTAATGGTGCGGTACCCAAGTGGTAAGGGAGCAGTCTGCAAAACTGTTATTCGCCGGTTCAATTCCGGCCCGCACCTGTTTTGTGTTTTATTTGTATGACGCCCGGTTAGCTCAGTTGGTTAGAGTACTTTCTTGACATGGAAGGGGTCAGAAGTTCGAGTCTTCTACCGGGCATTTATTTATTTGAGGGTTTATAATGATGAGGAAAATGTCTAAGTTACTTGTGGCAAAACAGTTAAAAACTCCTTTGTATGATACTCTTTTGACACATGCAAAAAGAAACGTCATTTCATTTCATTGCCCTGGTCATAAGAATGGTAGAAGTATAGATAAAGAGTTAAAAGATTATACTGGTGAAGAAGTTTATAAATTTGATGTAACTGTTTTTGATGAAGTTGATTCTTTGCATGATCCGGTAGGTCCTATAAAAAAAGCTCAAGAGCTTATGGCTCAAGCGTATGGAGTAAAGCATTCCTTCTTTTTGGTTAATGGTACTTCTGTTGGGAATATGGCCATGTTTCTTGCTGCGTGTAATCCTGGCGATTCCGTAATAGTTTCAAGAAGCTCGCATAAATCGATTATGGCAGGAATAATTATGTCTGGTGTGTGGCCTATTTGGATTCAGCCTAAAATTGATCAAAATCTTGATTTGATATTTAATTCAACCTATGATCAGATAAAAGATACTTTGGATAGATATCCAGAGGCTAAGGCTGTATTCGTGACAAGTCCAACATATAATGGTGTGGTTACTGAATTAAGTAAAATTGTTGATTTATGCCATAGAAGGGGGAAAATAGTCCTGGTTGACGAAGCACACGGTGCGCATCTATCTTTTAACAAGCGTTTACCAGAATCTGCGGTTAATACAGGGGCAGATTTATGTGTTCAATCGACACATAAAATTTTATCTGCTATGTCACAAGGTTCAGTACTACATTTCAATTCTAATCTTATTGATTGTAGTAGAGTAAAGAAAATAGTTTCAATGCTCCAGACTACAAGTCCAAATTATCTGATCCTTGCAAGTCTTGATTTAGCTAGAAGACAAGCATTTCTATATGGTGAAGAAAACTTTAATAGAGTTATAGAAGCTGCTGAGGAAGGACGTTCATACATAAATAACAATATTAACTCAATGAAATGTTTTACACGACAGGAAATGCAAAAATTAGGTTTTGATCTAGATATTACGAAGCTTACGGTAAATGTTACAAAAACCGGTCTTTCAGGCTATGAAATTGAAGGTATTCTTGCAAAAGAGTATGATGTGCAGCTTGATTATGCTGATTTATTTAATTTGGTTGCGATTATGGGTGAGGGTTCAACTAAATCAGATGTGGAAATTTTTGTGAATAGCCTTGAGGATATAAATAAAAAATATCATGGCGAGCAGAAAAATTGGATCCTTAAAATTCCATCTCTTGCTACTGAAATGGTCATGAGGCCTAGAGAAGTATTTCTTTCAGGTGACACTAAAAAATTAGGTTTGAAGAGGGCAGTTGGTCATATTGCTGCTCAAACTCTTACTCCTTATCCTCCGGGTATTCCAGTTGTAATTCCCGGGGAAAGAATTACAAAGGAAATATGTGATTATCTTATGGATATGTCTTCTAAAGATATAAGAATAAGTGGACAAGAAACAGAAATGTTAAGAACAGTAAAGGTTTTTACAAATTAACGGGGAAAGTAATGAATAAAAAGGATTTAATTAATTTTAAAAAGATGTTAATACAAAAAAGAACAGAACTGTTAAATAAGTCAAATAATAATGCTCGTAGGGGAATGAATATTGATTCAGATATTAGTAATGTTGGAGATGAGATAGATACGGCGAGTCACAATAGCGAAAAAGAAATGTACTTTGAACTTGTTTCAAATGATAGAATAACTTTAAATGCTGTGAATGACGCTCTTAGTAAAATGGAAAGAGGCAGTTATGGGAAGTGTGAGTATTGTGAAGACATTATCCCAATAAAAAGATTAAAAGCGATCCCTTGGACTAAATACTGTATTAAATGCCAAGAAGAAGTTGAAAATCCTAAAAAATGATATTATCTTTGTTTAATCGGACCTTTTCAGAGAATTTTACGTCTTGGATAAGAAGTATAGTTTTGTTTGTGATGGTGTCTTCTGTTGGGTTCATTCTTAGGAAGTATGTTACAAAAACTGTAAAAAATATCTTTTCAAAAGTTGGATTTGTATTAAGTAGTGAAATAGTTGTAATATCAAAGAATTATATTTCTTTTTGGTTTTTTCTCATAGCCCTTTACATTGCTTTTTTAATAGCACCTCTAAATAATACAAATACAATTATTCATAGATTATTTTATGGATTGTTTGTTTTTTCTGTGGTTACTTTTGTTGCCTCAATTCTTTCTAAACTTTTATCCAGGTCTATTCCTGAAAAGATAGGGATAAACATAATTAAATTTGCTATAATCATCGTGGGCTTGGCGTTAATATTAAATCAGTTTGGTGTTAAGTTAACTCCTTTCTTGGCTACTTTGGGATTTACTTCTTTCCCTGTGGCTTTGGCTCTACAAGATACTCTTGCAAATTTTTTTGCTGGTATGAGTATAATTGCAAGTAAACAGATTGTGATGGGAGATTATATCAGAATTGATTTAACAGGTGTTGAAGGAACAATAGTTGAAATTAACTGGAGGACAACACTCATAAGGGAGATATCAAATTCCATTGTTAGCATACCAAATAGTAAATTGTTATCTTCAATAGTGACAAGTTTTCATTTTAATAACTCTGGAATTGTTGCATTAATAAAATGTGGAGTGGCATATGGTAGTGACTTAGAACATGTAGAAAGAATTGCAATACTTGCAATACAAGAAATAATGAATAAATATGATGATTCTGTAAAAACTTTTACTCCTATAGTGCAGTTTACAGATTTTGCTGATTTTTCTATAAATTTTACTTTAATCTTTAAAGTGAAAAGTGTGTATAAAAAGAGTTTTATGCAAAGCGAGGCTTTAAAGAATCTTTATAAAAAATTTAACGATGAAGGAATAGAAATTCCTTATCCTCGTAGGGTTGTTACGCTTAATAGTAAATAATGTGATGATATGTTGAAAATTTTATAGATGAGATAAAAAAATAATGAAATTTGTTTTAAGTTCAAAAATATTTAAAGCTAGAGTAACACAGACTAATATCAATTATGAAGGAAGTATAACTATAGATACTGATCTTTGTGATAAGGCTGGTTTTTGGATTGGAGAGAAAGTCCTTGTCGTTTCAAATACTAGTGGAAATCGCTTGGAAACTTATGTAATTCCAGGGAAATCTAGATCTGGTGTGATTTGCATGAATGGTGCAGCTGCTCACCTTATAAAAGAGAAAGAAGAAGTGATTATAATGGGGTTTAGACTTTCTGACAAGCCAATTAAACCAAAAATCGTTTTTGTTGACAAAAATAATAAAGCTATAAAAATAAAATAGCTATGTATGATCAGATTAATAATACCATAGTGGTATTTAAGTATGAAACTGATCACTTATGAAATTAATCGGGGCGTGGCGTAGTTGGCTAGCGCACTCCCTTGGGGTGGGAGAGATCGCTGGTTCAAATCCAGTCGTCCCGATTTCACATTTGAGAGATTCTTTTAGTTGTATAAATAAAGTATGCTTGCTTGTATTAGAATATAATTAGTATAACACAAAACTCTTTATTCATTGTCAAAGTGAATTTTGTAATGTCAGACGCAAACTGTTCAATCTTATGGTTTTGCTTGTTATGATGTTTTTAGTGAATAAGTTTATCTTTATAAGTTATCGTTACTACACCTAATACTATTATTTTAGAAATCACTTATATCTTCAAATTAACATTAGATATTCTGCTTTCTATGTCTCTCATAATTAATATTTGTCTTTCCGCATTAACATATGTAATATTTTCGCTATTTTTATGATATTTTAGAAGTTTTACCATCATCGACTTCTCCTGTTTCTGTCAATTAATACAATTACCAGAGAAATGATTTTTAGCAATAGGCCAAAGAATTGGAAGCGAAGAATAAACAGAATATTACCACAATATGATTTTTTATTACTATCTCCAACTATTTAAAATTCTTTTTTAGACTTAAACAGTGTTTTTTTATCCTCTTGTGCAAATCATTTTTAATTTCTTTCTTCTTTTTGATATCTCATATCATATATTATATTTATATTGCTTTGATATTATCTTCAAAATCAGAGCAAAGCAGATTATTATTAGATTCTATAAGATTATATTCATATTTATCTATGAGTAAATAAGGGATATCTGTGTTATCTTTGTAATATTCATTTATTGTTTTTCATAAACTTCAAATAGCTCTGGACAAAAATCATCAATTTTTAATTTAGCTTCAGTTTTTGGAACAGATATAAAAAATAAAAACATTACTACAATTATGGTATTCTTCTTCTTTTAATTGTTATTTCTTATAAAAGCATAATCCTGCAGTTAAATAAATTTTGTAAAATTATAAATAAACAAACATAACATGTAAAAAAACTTATCAAAATTCCTGTAGATTTTGATATTAAATAGTGTTTTTCTTGACATTTGAACTTTTTATAGCTTTCTTAAAATTAATATGTTACTAAAATTCTTTTAACTTCTTTTCCAATTTTTCACTTGTTAATTTGAGTACTTTTCTTATGTCAAAATAAAATAACAATAGGTGTCTTTTTTTCTCTTCCTATTAAGTCGTATAACTATTCTTTCTTTTAATATTGTAAATATATAATTTTTGCATAACTTTAATTGTAAAAATGCTCTATTAATGCACTGCCTATTATAGACCTTTTGTTTTTATTTATAAATATTACTATAATTTAATAGAATACAAATAATGCTTGTGCCCTGATAGCTCAATTGGATAGAGCAGATCCGTCCTAAGGATAAGGTTAGAGGTTCAATTCCTCTTCAGGGTGAGTTTTTGTTGTTTAAAGTTTGAAGTTGTAATAGTATAAGTTTAAAGATTAGTCTAAATTTTAGTAATGTTATTTGATCTTAATTAAACTGATATTAATTTATGGGTTATAGGGTTGTTATTGAAACGCTTTTAAAAACATATAGTGTAGCAAAATATTGTATAAAATTGAGATATAAAAAATGAGGAGAATAAATAGATGTCTGCATTGTATTGTAATGTAGCTAAAAAATTTAAATATTGGCAAATTCGTACAATGTTAGCAACATGGGTGGGATATGCTATGTTTTTTGCAATACGCAAAAATTTGAGTGTGGCTATACCTGGAATTCAGTCTGAATTGGGTATAACGAAAGAACAACTTGGTATTTTTATAAGTTTAAATGGAATAATGTATGGAATGTCGAGATTTGCGAATGGTTTTATTGTACATAAATTTATGGCTCGCAACTTCATATCATGTGGTTTGTTTTTGTGTGCTATATGTAATATTCTTTTTGGCTTTAGTTCTACATTGACAATTATGGGTGTTATATGGGTTTTTCATGGTTGGGTTCAAGGTATGGGTTGGCCTCCTAATGCAAGATTGCTTCCACATTGGATTCCTCCTAAAGAGCTTGCAACAAAAATGGCTCGTTGGACAACCTCTAATTGTGTAGGAGCGGTAGTATCCATTATAACTTGTAGTTATCTTGCTACTTGGAGTTGGAGAAGTGTTTTTTATATACCTGGAACTGTTGCTATATTAGTGACTGCTGGAATATGGCTTATCATACGTGATACACCTAATTCTGTGGGTTTGCCAGAATTGTCTGTAGGTGAAAATTATGAAAAAACTGATGACAAAAAAAATAAATCCACTGAATATAAACAATTTATAAACAAAATGGTATTCAAGAATCCTTATGTTTGGATTATTTCAATTGCGAATTTCTTTGTTTATGTTTTAAGATTTGCGATTTTAGATTGGGGGCCGGTATTGTTAAAAGAGTGGAAAGGTATGGCTTTAAAAAATGCGGGCTTGATGCTTGCTGTTTTTGAGATATCTGGGGCTATAGGCATATTATTGTGTGGCTGGATTACGGATAAATATTTTGCTGGTAGAGGGTTGCGCGTTTGTTTTATTACTATGACGATTGCTTCATTTTTTATGTTTTTATTTTGGCATACGATCTCTGCATCTGCGTGGATATCTCTAGTATGTTTGATATGTTCAGGATTTTGTATTTATGGCACTCAGTCGCTTATTCTTAGCTCTGTATCCAATATAGCGACCAAACTTGCCTCAGCGGCAGCAAATGGTCTTGTGGGAATTTGGGGATATGCAAGCACGATAGTAACAGGTTGGTTATTTGGCAGGTTGACAGATATTTATAATTGGCAAATTTCTTTTAAGCTTATTATAATAACTGGATTTGTCGGAGCAATTGTTCTTACATTTGCTTGGACAGCTAAAGCTACAGGGTATGATAAAATAAGTTAAAATTTTACAATAATATCATATTATATATGTGTATGCTAGATTCAAATTTATCATAACACGCTTATTATTTTTAGAGGTTTTAAACTTTTATTCTTTATTTAATGTGAAATTTTATGGGTTTTAATTTTTGATTTTTGATTTAGACGGAACACTTATTGATTCTCAAATAGATATAACCTTGGCTGTCAACTCGGTTAGGGTAAGATATGGTTTTGAATATTTATCGGTGAAACAAGTACGTTCTTACTTAGGGAGTGGTATTAATAGACTTCTAGATAAGGCTATTCCTAAAGAAAGAGAGATAGATAGATCGGAAATACTTAAATTATTTAAATTTTATTATAGGAAATGTTTGACTGATACTACAGTTATGTATAATGGCGTAATTGAAATGCTTGAAGCTTTAAAGAGTAAAAATAAAGCGATTTTATCAAATAAAACTGAATGGTTTTCATGTGAAATTGTAAGACGACTAAAAATTTCCGATTATTTTATTAAGGTTTGGGGAGGAGATAGTGTAATTGGTGCAAGAAAACCTGATCCTAAACCCATTATAGAACTGATAAAAGCTACGAATTCTGATATTTCAAAAACTGTGATGATAGAGGTGTGGACAGTGCAAATGATTTTTTAGTTGCTAAAGCTGCAGGGATATCATCTATAGCTGTATCGTATGGTTATTCGGATGTAAGACAGACAGATAAAACAATATAATACTGACTTTATAGTCAAAGCTCCTAAGGATATTATTAATATAGTTTTTTAATTTATTGAGTTGTAAAGTGTGTCTTTTTTATATCTGAATATAGTATTAAACTTTTTTTATACTAACAGTTAAAATTATAACAAGCGATTTATAGAAAAATTATTGAGTTGTAAAGTGAAAAATTTTACTCCTGCTGCTGAAAAGAGTTCCTTAAACGAATTGTCTGGGTACTCAATATCTGTGACTACTTTTTTAATAGATGCATTTATTATCATTTTAGTGCATAATATACATGGAGAATGTGTACAATAAAGTGTTGTATCTTTAATGCTTGTACCATGATATCCACCTTGTATAATTGCGTTTTGCTCAGCATGAATTGCTCTACATATTTCGTGTCTTTGTCCTGAAGGGATATTTAATTTGTTTCTTAAACAACCAAAATGTATGCAATCTTGCAAGCCTACTGCAGCTCCATTGTAGCCTGTTGTTAAAATTCTCTTGTTTTTTACTATAACTGCTCCGACGTGATGGCGCATACATGTAGATCTTTCAGCTACAAGCCAAGCAAGTTTCATAAAATATTCATCCCATGTTGGGCGATTATGTGTTTTTATTATTTCATTTTTCATGTTGAGTATTAAATTAAAAAATTGGAATTATGTCAAATACATTTATGTTTTTTTACTAAAGTTGGGATAATTTACGATTATTTATGATTATGATATTTAGGGGATTGTATGAATTTTCAGGAAATTATTATGGCAATACAGAAGTTTTGGTCGAAAAATGGTTGTCTCTTATGGCAACCTTATGATTTAGAAAAAGGAGCGGGAACATTTAATCCTGCTACGTTTTTACGTTCTTTGGGTCCGAAGTCATGGAATATAGCTTATGTAGAAACTTGTAGAAGACCTTCTGATGGTAGGTACGGCAAAAATCCTAATAGATTGCAACATTATTACCAGTTCCAAGTTATTATGAAGCCTGCCCCAAAAGATATTCAACAAATTTATTTGAAAAGTTTAGAAGCAATAGGAATTAACTCTAAAAAGCACGATATTAGATTTGTTGAAGATGATTGGGAATCTCCGACACTTGGTGCGTGGGGGCTTGGTTGGGAAGTTTGGATTGATGCTATGGAAGTAACACAATTTACATATTTTCAACAGATTGGTGGTATTAATTTAAACCCGATTTCTGTTGAGATTACGTATGGTACTGAAAGGCTTGCAATGTATGTTCAGAAGAAAAATAGTGTTTATGATTTACAATGGAACGATGATGTAACTTATAGAGACATGTGTTTTGAAGAAGAAAAACAATGGTCTCTTTATAATTTCGAAATGTCAGATGTTGGTTTGTTAGAGAAACATTTTAATGACTGGGAAAAGGAAGCAAGAAGACTTGCTAAGATAAAACTTGTGTTTCCTGCTTATGATGCAGTTATGAAATGCTCTCATATATTTAATTTGCTTGAAGCTAGAGGAGCCATTGCGATTTCTGAGAGAGTCGATTATATTTTGAGAATACGTGCTATAGCCAAAGTTATTGCTGAAGAATATTTAAGATCTATTAAAGAGGTATAAAGTTGATTAAAGAAAATAAAAAAAATGCTTTACTGGAAGTAGGTACAGAAGAAATCCCATTTTCTTACATTGAACCTGCTTTAAGGCAAATTGAAAAGTTTGCATTAGAGGCCTTTAATGCCTTTGGATTAAAATATGAAACTCTTAAGACTTATGCTACTTCTAGGAGGCTTGTCCTGATAGTTGAAAATCTTGTATGGAAAAGTGATGAGAAGGTTGAATATATATTGGGACCATCTTTAAAAGTTGCTAGGGATGAACGTGGTGAATATACACAAGCGGCTATAGGATTTGCTTCAAAAAATGACGTAAGTCCTGAAAAACTTGTTCTTAAAAGTACTAATAGAGGAGATTATCTTTCTCTTTTTAAAAAAACTAAAAGTGAAAGAACTGAAAAACTTTTAAGTAGTGTTTTTTCTGAACTAATAAAGGGGATATCTTTTCCAAAAACAATGTTATGGGAAGAAAGTGGATTTAAGTTTGCAAGACCTATAAGAAATATAGTGGCACTTTATGGAAGTAAAGTGATTAAGTTTAAAATTGCAGATGTAATTTCATCTAACTGGAGTATAGGGCTTCATAGTTATAATGAAAAAAAAATAAAGATAGATTTGCCTGAAAATTATCTTTCAATAATGAAAAACAGATTTGTGATTGTTGAACAAGATGAAAGACGTGAAGCAATAAAAAAATCAATGGAATTTGTTTCTAAAAATGTCGGCAATATAGTACTTGACGAATCCCTTATTGACGAAATAAATTATCTTGTTGAATATCCATCTGCTATATTATGTTCTTTCGATAAAAAATATCTTAATTTACCTTCAGAAGTACTCAGTATATGTATGAAAAAAAGTCAAAAGTGCTTTTTAGTAAACGATAGGAATAATAATTTATTGAATTATTTTGTAGGTATTAGAAATGGTGTTTCAAAATATCAAGAAATTGTAAAGGAAGGATATGAAAAAGTTCTTGCAGCGAAACTTGCTGATGCTGAATTTTTTTATGATAACGATTTAAAAAATGGACTTAAGTGCAATATAGAAAAACTAAAGGGTGTTGTTTTACATAATGAAATTGGAACAGTTTATGAAAAAATTGAACGTATTAAACGTATAGCATCTCTTTTTAATAAAGAGTTTAATATGCAGATTGATGAGGATATACTTGAAAAAGCAGTAATGTTTTCAAAAGCCGATTTAGTAAGTGAAATGGTTTTTGAATACCCTGAACTTCAGGGTGTAATTGGAAGGGTTTATGCTTTTAAATTAGGTGAGATTCCAGATATTGCTTTATCTATAGAACAGCATTACTGGCCATTAGTCTCTTCAGGGAAACTTCCATCAAATAAGGTCGCACTTTTAGTATCTTTGTCAGATAAAATAGATACGTTGGTAACATGTTTTTCAATAGGTCTTGAGCCTTCAGGTTCAACAGATCCATACGGCTTAAGAAGAACGGGAATGGGTTTTGTGAGAATGGTAATGGAAAAGTTAGCGAATTGTGATTTAGAATATGTCATGAGGAAAGTTTTTGAATTTTTACCTAAAAATGTAGCAAATAATCCTAAATCAAAAAATACTTACGAAAGACTCGTAAGTTTCTTGTGTCAGAGAATAGAAAATATTTTTGAGATGGAAGGATACAAGTCGTGTGAAATAAGATCTGTTACAAATATTTTAAAATTAAATTATAGAATTAAAAATCTTGGTACTTTGCGATTAAAGCTTGACGCTTTACAAAATGCCAAATTGAGATGCGACTTTTCATCTATTACAATGTTATTTAAGAGGATGGTCAATATTGTAAATCAAGCTAAAAAACAAAACATTAATATTTCCATAGTAATAAGAGAGGATTTGCTTGTATTAGATGTTGAAAAAGAAGTTTTTAATGTTGCTAAGAGATTAGAAGTTGAAGTTGAAGGACATATTTTGAAAGAAGAGTATAATGAGATTTTTGATAAGGTAGTAAAAATAAAACCATTAATTGATAATTTTTTTGAGAAAGTTATGATAATGGCAGAGAACGAAACGATAAAATCAAATAGAATTTCTCTCATAAATTACATAAAAGATATATTTAATAAATTTATTGATTTTTCGTATCTATACTGATAGTTATTAATCCGTGATTTTTTAGTTTTATTTTAAAGGTTAAATTGAGTAGACTGTAAACATGTTTATATGAAACGTACATTATTGTTGATTTTTAAATTGTAGTTTGTTAGAATTCCTCTTTTAAAAGTGAAGTTGTTTAAGAAATTAAGAAAGAGATAGATTGCGCTGCTAGCTCAATTGGTAGAGCAAACGACTCTTAATCGTTAGGTTATAGGTTCGATTCCTATGCGGCGCAGGTTTTTATTGGTTGTATTGTATTGAATTTTGCATGGATGCGGACATGGCGGAATTGGCAGACGCGTATGGCTTAGGACCATATACTGAAAGGTGTGGGGGTTCAAATCCCTCTGTCCGCAGTGCTAGTTTTTTGTTTTGATATATATAATATGTGAAATAATATTGTTTTAGAGTTGGAAAGGAAATCAGAAATGACTTTTGTAAACAAGCAAATTGATTTTAAACATAAAATTATTAGTAGAGAGTTGTGCTCTATAAATGTAGAGGTTGAAGTTTCTGAAAATGTTATAGCAAGTGAGGTTGATTCTATTTTTTCTCAAATACAAAAGCAAGCAAAAATTGATGGATTTAGACAAGGGAAAATTCCTAGAAATATTGTTGCAAAAAAATTTATTGATGAAAGTAGGAACAAAGCTATAAAAAACGTTATCAATAAAACTCTTTCAAGTGTTCTTGAAAAAGAAAAGTTTGATATATTCGGATTTCCAATAGTTGATAAATTCAATTATGATTTTGGAAAGAATTTAAAGTATCGTTTTACTGCAGAATGCCATCCAAAAATTGACATAAAAGATTATAGAAATATTCCTATAAAAAAAGAAGTTTTTGAGATTACCGATGAAAGTTTAGATAGAAGTATTAATGATTTAAGAGAAAGAAATGCAAAACTTGTTCCGTCTAAATTGAGTGAAGTCGGTGAAAGTAGTCTTGTTTTTGTTGATTATGATGCTTTTGACTCTGATGGCAAAGTTTTTCCTGAGATTACAGCTAAAAGTTATATGCTTGATATTGATTTTGACAATACGTACGAAGAATTTAAGAAGGTTTTAAGAAACTCGAAGGTTGGAGATGAAAGAAGTACAAAAATTGAGTATAAAATAGATTATCCCAACGAAGCTTTGGCAGGTAAAACTATAACTTTTAAAATAAAAGTAATTGAAATAAAAGAAAAAGAACTTCCAGAACTCAATGATGATTTTGCGAAAGATTTGGGTACTGAAAATGTTAAAGATTTAAGAATAAAAGTAAAAAAATCTATGGAATCTGAAGAAAAAAATCGTCAGAATATGGATATTGAAAAAAAAATTGTTGAATATTTACTTAATAATAATAAATTTGAAGTTCCATCCTCTTTGGTTGTAAGTCAGGAAAAATCTTTGATTGAAAAAGTGAAGAAATATTTAGAAAGTCAGGGTGTTCCCAAAGAATATATTCAAAAACAAATTGAGTTTGAAAATGGAAAACTAAAAGAGGAAGCAGAAAAAAATGTGAGGCTTTCTTATATTTTAAATGCAATATATAAAAGTGAGGATCTTGTTGTGACAGATTCTGATTTTGAAATAGAAAAGAATAAAATAAAGACTTTAAATCCTGGTAGAGAAAGCGTTACTGATAAATATTTCTTGGAGAAAAAAGATGATATACTACTTTTGTTAAAAGAAAAAAAACTATTTGATTTTTTAATCAATAACGCAAAAATTGAAATATTAGAAAAACGCATATGCCATTAGTTGGGTGATGAACTGAAATTTAAGAGATAATGGGGATTGTAAGTAGTAATTTATAGGAGAAAAATGATGTCATCATTTATACCTACAGTAATAGAAAGATGGAGTCAAGGTTCTGCTGTAACGTATGATTTGTATTCAAAGCTTCTCAGAGAGAGAATTATTTTTGTCGGTGATGGAGAAGGATACGTCAGTACTGATTCTGCAAATACCTTGATTGCACAGCTCTTGTATTTGGATTCCAATGAATCAGATAGAAATATAAGTTTGTACATAAATTCTCCCGGAGGTATGGTTACAGCAGGGCTTGCTGTTTATGATACCATGCAATTTATAAAGAGTCCAATAAGCACAATTTGCATGGGGATGGCAATGTCTTTTGGAGCTGTTTTGCTTGCTGCAGGAGCAAAAGGCAAAAGGTTTGCTTTAACACATTCTCGTATAATGATACATCAACCATTAATTTATGGCTTGTCTGGTACAGTTTCTGATATTGATATAGAAGCGAAAGAACTTATTTATACTAAACAGAAACTTTCTGAAATAGTTGCAAAACATACTGGTAAAACTGTAAAACAAGTATTAAAAGATACTGATAGAAATTATTATATGTCTGCATATGAGGCAAAAGAATACGGGTTAGTAGATGAGGTTGTAGTGAGTCTTAAATAGGTTTGTGGTTTTATATAAACTGAAATTTTAAATTCCTAAATTTGTATTAGAAATGATATATGATAGTGTTAATGAGTTTAGAATCAATTTTTTGACTTGAACCGTAAGATAGTAGGATGCTAGAAATATCAGTGTTAAAAAGATTATGATAGAAAATAATTTTGACGAAAAGTTTTGTATTTTTTGTAATAAAGGGTATCCTAATAAATTATTAGGTGTAAATGATGTCTATATTTGTGAGGAATGTGTAAGAAGTTTATTGGAGACATTTGAGAATTTAAATAAAAAAGAGTCGGGAGAAGTTATCCTGAAGTTACCAAAACCGAGTGAAATAAAAAAAAATCTTGATGATTATGTTGTAGGACAAGAATACGCGAAAAAAGTTTTATCTGTAGCTGTGTATAATCACTATAAAAGAATAGAAACTCCATTTTCTATGTTGAAAGGAGATGAAGTTGAGATTCAAAAGTCCAATATTTTACTTATAGGTCCAACCGGAACAGGTAAAACTCTTTTAGCACAAACTTTAGCGAGAATGCTTGATGTTCCATTTGCTATTTCAGATGCAACCACATTGACTGAAGCTGGATATGTTGGAGAAGATGTTGAAAATATACTTTTAAGACTTATGCAGAATGCTAATTTTGATATAAAAAAAGCTGAGAAAGGTATAATTTATATTGATGAAATAGACAAAATTTCGAAAAAATCTGATAATGTATCTATAACAAGAGATGTTTCTGGTGAAGGTGTTCAGCAAGCTCTTTTGAAAATTCTTGAAGGAACTATTGCGAGTGTTTCTCCGCAAGGGGGTAGAAAGCATCCACAACAGGAATATATTAATATAGATACTACAAATATTCTTTTTATTTGTGGAGGTTCTTTTAATGGTCTTGAGGATTTAGTGGAGAATCGCTTGTCAAGAAAAACTTTGGGTTTTATAAAAGATGCTGATAACAGAGATAGGTTTAAGGATAGTGATTGTTCGCTTTCTAGAGTTGAAAGTGAAGACTTAGTGAAATTTGGACTTATACCAGAATTTGTAGGGAGGCTTCCCGTGATTGCAATATTGGAATGTTTATCAATAGAAGATTTGGTGTATATCTTAACAAGACCTAAAAATGCCTTAATAAAGCAATATCAAAAAATGTTTAAGTTTGAAAATGTAGAGCTTGAATTTGAGAGAGAAGCATTGGAAAAAATAGCAGATGAAGCATTGAAAAGAGGATCTGGTGCAAGAGGTTTAAGATCAATTATGGAGAATTTACTACTTAATGCAATGTTTGATATTCCAGATGATATTTCGATTATAAAAAGTATGGTCACAGCTGAAACTGTAATGAAAAAGGAGAATCTTAAATTTGTGTACAAAAGCACGAGGGAGCCTGCATGAATAGATTAGATAAATTTACTAATGATAAGAATGAAGTATCAAAACTTCCTGAAATGCTTCCTCTTCTCCCAGTGAGGGAAATGGTTTTATATCCTACGACGGTACTACCTATTAGTATAGGTAGAGAAAAATCTATTAAAGCTTTAGAAGAGGCTATGGCAACAAATAGGCTTATTTTTATTGTTACACAAAAAAATATTCAGGTTGAAGATCCTACACCTAGTGATATTTATAATATAGGAACTGTTTGCGAAGTGCTTCAAATATTGAAAATGGCAGATGGTATGAAAGCTCTTGTTGAGGGTGTGTTTAGAGCTCAATGGACAGATTTCAAGTTAAGTGATAAAGGTTATGTTGAGGTAGGGTTTAAAATTTTTGATGAAAAAGTTGAAAAGACTCCTGAAACCGAAGCAATTATGAGACAATCTGTTATTCTTTTTGAGCAATATTTAAAATTAAATCCAAGAATGTCTATGGAGATTTTTGTTTCTGTAAATAATATTCTTGAACCTTCAAAACTTGCAGATACAATAGCCTCGCATCTTGTTATAAAGAATAAAGATAAACAAACAATTCTTGAATTGATAAATCCAATTGAGCGTTTAGAGAAAATAATCCGAATACTGGATTCAGAAATAGAGATATTAAATATTGAAAGGCGAATCCAAAGCAGGGTAAGAAGTCAAATAGAAAAAACGCAAAAAGAGTATTATCTTACTGAGCAAATGAAGGCTATTCAAAAAGAACTTAAACAAAAAGATGATGCACAGAAAGACATTGACGAATTGAAAGACAAATTAAAAAAAATAAAAATGCCACGAGTTGCAAGAGATGCTGCGAGCAAAGAGATAGCAAGACTTGAAAGAATGATGCCAATGTCTCCGGAAGCTGCAGTTATAAGAACATATCTTGAGTGGATTTTGGGTTTACCTTGGGAAAAGTCAACTCCGGATAACTTGGATTTAAGAAGGGCCAAAGAAATTTTAGATCAAGATCATTACGGACTTGAAAAGATTAAAGAAAGAATTTTGGAGTATCTTGCAGTTTTATCTAGAGTACAAAAGATAAAAGGGCCTATTCTGTGTTTCATTGGCCCTCCTGGTGTGGGTAAAACTTCTATTGCAAAATCTGTTGCTAGGAGTCTTGGAAGAAATTTTGTGAGGATTTCTTTAGGAGGAGTTAGAGATGAGGCTGAAATAAGAGGTCATAGACGTACTTATATAGGTTCTATGCCGGGAAAGATTATTCAGTCAATGAAAAAAGCAGGTTCCAATAATCCTGTTTTTATTCTTGACGAAATAGATAAAATAGGTTCTGATTGGAGAGGTACTCCATCATCGGCATTACTGGAAGTTTTAGATCCTGAACAAAATTATGCTTTTAGCGATCATTATCTCGATGTGGATTTTGATTTATCAAATGTTATGTTTATAACTACAGCAAATACATTAAATAATATTCCAAATACTCTAATTGATAGATTGGAAATTATAAGATTTTCTAGTTATACTGACAGTGAGAAGTATCATATAGCAGAAGATTTTATAATTCCTAAGCAATTGAAAGAGCATGGGTTGAAACATGAAGAACTTGTTCTCAATGATGGTGTAATTGGTGCAATAATCAAAAATTATACTCATGAGGCTGGAGTTCGTAATCTTACGAGAGAAATTGCAAATGTTTGTAGGAAAGTAATAAAAGAACTAGAATTCAACAAAGATTTGAAGTTAATAGAGATTGCTACTGGGAATTTAAATGCTTATTTGGGTATAGCTCATTATGAGAGGGAAAAGATAGCTGAAAATGGTATTGGTGTAGTAACTGGCCTTGCATGGACTGATGTTGGTGGAGAGGTACTTACGATAGAAGTAAATAAAATGAAGGGGAAAGGTTCTTTAGTTCTTACTGGAAAGCTCGGTGATGTTATGAAAGAGTCTGCCCAGGCTGCCTTGACTTATGTTCGTTCAGCTTCGCAAGAGTTGTCAATAGATGAGGATGTATTTTCAAAAACTGATTTCCATGTGCATGTGCCTGAAGGAGCAGTACCAAAGGATGGACCCAGTGCGGGAATTGCTTTGGCGACTGCTTTAGCTTCGGTATGTATGGATAAGCCTGTAAAAAAGAAAATTGCAATGACAGGAGAAGTTACATTAAGAGGTAGGGTTCTTGGTATTGGTGGACTTAAAGAAAAAGTTCTTGCTGCTCATAACGAAGGGATAACTACTGTATTATTCCCTGAGAGTAACAAAAAGGATTTAGTTGATATACCTGAGGACGTAGTAAAAAAACTTAAGATGATACCTGTTTCTCATATGGATGAAGTAATTTCACTAGTTGTTGAATAAGAATAAACATCTAAGTGTATTAATGCTCATCGTGCTGATGATAATTTCACATTTATGTAACTGAAGTAATAAATTATTGATGAATTGTTATGTTTAAGTTTGTTCACTGTATTTATTTGTGTTATTATCTGAGTTGTTTGTCACACATGTAAGCGGTTGTAGTTGTGAGTTGGTTATAAAGTGTATCTTGTGAGAGTAGTGAGTCTAATTTTAGTCAGTTTAAGGATTAAATAAGCAATGAGTTATTTCGTTCATGTATGAAAGGATATGTTTAATCATTATAAATAAATTATCTGAAATTGAAATGAAAATAGACAAAAAATGGAGGAAGTAAAAAGTGACAAAATATTATCTTTTGACCCCAGGTCCAACTCCAATTCCACCAGAAGTTTCTCTTAAAGAAGCATTGCCTATAATTCATCATAGGACGAATGAATTTGCAACAATTTATAGAAATATTGCGGAAGGTTTAAAGGATGTGTTTCGGACTAAAAATGAGGTATATATTTTAGCTGCTTCTGGAACAGGAGCAATGGAGACGGCTGTTGTAAATCTTTTAAGTCATGGAGATGAGATTATAGTTGCAAGTTGTGGTAATTTCGGTGACAGATGGTTAAAAATAGCTCAAGGATATGGATTAAAGGTTATCTCTATTTGTGTTGAATGGGGAAAAGTAATAAAACCTGTCGAAATAGAAAAAGCTCTTAAAAACAATCCTAATGTTAAGGCTGTTTATACTACATTTACTGAAACCTCAACAGGTGTTGCAAATGATATTAGAGCTATTGGTGAAATAGTTTCAAAAACAGATGCTATTTTTGTTGTTGACGCAATTTCTGGACTTGTAGGTCAAGAATTTAAAACTGACGAATGGAAAGTTGACGTGGCAGTTTCTGGTTCGCAGAAAGGTTTTATGGTCGCCCCTGGTCTTGCTTTTATAACTTTGAGTGATAAGGCATGGAAACTTGTTAAGACTTCGAAACTCCCAAAATTTTATTTTGACATTAAAAAATATAAAAAATCTTATATTACGAATGAAACTCCTTTTACCCCTCCTGTGACTCTAATGGTTGCTCTTGAAGAATCTATAAAATTCATTAATAAAAGAGGTTTAGAAAATATTTGGAATGATTGTAAGCTTCTTGCAAGAGCTGCAAGAGCTGGAATGACAGCTCTTGGTTTAAAACTTTTTGGAGAAATTCCTTGTGAAGTTGTTACGAGTGCTTCGGTTCCAATTGAGATTGGTGGTAAGATAGTTAAAATGTTGAGAGAAAAATATGGTGTTTCTATTGCTGGTGGACAGAGTGATTTAAAGGGCAAAATTATAAGATTTGCACATATGGGTTATATAGGCAAGGCTGATTTACTTATTGGGTTTGCATGCCTTGAAATGGTATTAGTTGAACTTGGGATGAGAATTGAGAAAGGTAAAGCAGTAGCAGCTGCTGAAGAAGTATTGCTGGAAACAGAGTGAAAATATAAGTAAGTATATTAATTGAGATATTAAATTAAAATTAAGTAAGAATATAGATACGAAACACAGATCTTTTTATTTAATAGCTATAAGTTTATCGCAAATTGTTTAAGAATAAAGGAGAAGAAAATGCACAAAATTTTAATGACTTATAGTAACGTTGAGGGATTAGATTCATTATTTTCAAGTAAGGAATTTAAAATTGATGTATATAATAAACCTTCTCCAGAAGAGTTTAAGAGATTAATAAAGGATTACGATGGGCTTTTAATACGTTCTGAGGTAAAAGTTACAGCTGAAATAATTGAGGCTGCTGGCAGACTTAAGTTTATTGGAAGAGCTGGTACTGGTGTAGATAATATTGATAAAGCTGTGGCGACTAAAAAAGGTATAGTAATTGCTAATGTTCCTGGAGGAAATACAATTTCTGCTGTAGAGCACACGATAGGACTTATGCTTTCTCTTGCAAGAAATATACCAGAGGCATATAGATCATTAAAGGATAGAAAGTGGGACCGTAAGAATTTTGTGGGTACAGAACTTTTTGGAAAAACTTTAGGTTTAATAGGTCTTGGAAGGATAGGTATTGAAGTTGCGAAGAGGATGAATGCTTTTGGAATGAAAGTTATAGCTTATGACCCATTTGTAAATTCTGACTTTGCAAAGAGTAATAGAATAGAAATAAAAAAAAGTATTAATGAAGTTTATAGAGAGGCTGATTATATATCTATTCACTCCTCCTTAAATGATAGTACTAGGGGTATGATAAATACAGCTGCTATTGAAAAGATGAAAGATGGCGTAAGAATCATTAACTGTGCAAGAGGCCCTATAATTAACGAAAAAGATTTATGTTGTGCTGTGAAATCTGGAAAGGTTAAAGGTGTTGCTCTAGATGTCTTTTCAAAAGAGCCTCCTGAAGATTGGGCTATTATTGAAATGAAAAATGTTATTGTGACTCCTCATCTTGCTGCTTCTACGGAAGAAGCTCAAATAAGGATTGCACAAGAAATGAGCGAGGTTATTGTAGATTTTTTTACAAAGAATATAATAAGAAATGCGATAAATGTTTCAAATAAATGCTAATAAAGTAAATGGTAAATAGAATGAATGTAAATGCATAAAGGAAAGAATGTTATTGTGATTATAAAGTTTTCATAATGAAAAACAAATGAGATGATAGTTGAGAAATAATGAAAGAGAGAGACAATACAATTCGTCTCTCTCTTTCATTATCAGTATTATATTTGATTTGAAATATTAAATTAAGGTACAAGTTAAGATATTGTGTCTGTCTTTAAAAAGAATGTTTTTAGGATAAAATATTGAATTACTTAATTAAAACATTAGGTTGTCAGGTAAATATGTGTGATTCTGATAGACTTGATTCTATTTTTTTAGCTTATGGAGCTTCTAAAGTAGACAATTTTTTAGATGCGGATGTATTTATACTTAATACTTGCTCTGTAAGAATGCAATCTGAACAGAAAACTTTTTCTTATCTTGGTAGAATAGAAGAATTTAAGCAACAAAATTCAGATATGAAGATAGTTGTTATGGGTTGTATGGCTGAAAGACTTGGTTATGATATTAAGAAGCGCTTTAAAAGTGTTGATTTAGTTATAGGTACGAAAGATATTGATAGTGGTGTTTCCAAAATTATTGATTTATGTTCTTTGAAAAACTCTTTTAAAAAAATAAATTCCGATTTTAAGCTTAGATCTAAAATTGTAAGTCATATTACTATTATGAAAGGCTGTAATAATTATTGTTCTTATTGTATAGTTCCATTTGTAAGAGGAATTGAGAAAAATTTTGATTATAATACTATAATGAATAAATGCTCTCTAGTTGTGAAAAATGGTGCTAGAGAAATAATACTTTTAGGCCAAAATGTAAATTCGTATAGGTATAGGAATGTAGATTTTTCTCAATTATTAAAAAATATTGCATCAATAAAAAATCTTGAAAGGATTAGGTTTTTGACAAATCACCCTAAAGATTTAAATGATAATTTAATAAATGTTATATCTACAAACTCAAAAATGTGTTCTCATATTCATCTTCCTATGCAGTCTGCGTCTAATAAGATTCTTCAATTAATGAATAGGAAGTATAGTTATGAATACTATTTATGTTTAATTGAGAAGTTAAGGCTTGCTATGCCTGATATAAGCATAACGACTGATATTATAGTGGGGTTTCCTGGAGAAACCGATAAAGATTTTGAGTATACTTTAAATGCAGTAAAAACTATAAAGTTTGGTGGATTGTATGTTTTTAAGTACTCACCGCGTCCTAATACAAAAGCATTTGAAATGAGTGATAATGTGTCTACGGTAGAGAAAAAGAGACGGCATGCTATTATACTTAAAGAGTCAAATAAAATTTCCGTTGAAATTGTTTCTAAAATGATAGGAAGTAAACATCAAGTTTTAGTTGAAAAGATTGGAAATGGTTTTATGGAGGCGAGAACAAAGAGTGGGCGTAAAGTTTTTCTGAAGATTAACAAAGAACATTATGGTAAGATTCTTAATGTTGTTATAAAAGAAGCAAAGGTGAATTCATTGTTTGGTGATGTGATAGATTAGCTATTTGTTTGTTTTTACTTAAAGTAGTGAGAAATTGTGTTTAAGAATATTTTTTTGCGTAATATTTGGGGTAAATAAATTTATTTGACTTGTTATATATGAAAGAGTTCATCGCAATTGCAATTACAATTTTTTTGGTGGTATTTATTCTTTTTAAACTTGAGAATAAAGTTAAATTATTTAGTGAAAATCCATATGAAAATTATATTGCTAAATATTCTAATTATTTTGGTGTTGATTCTTTACTTGTAAAAGTTGTCATGAAAAAGGAATCTAATCTATCTCGTAGTGTTGTTTCAAATAAAGGTGCAGTCGGTCTCATGCAAATAATGCCTAAAACAGCTTTAGAGATTGCAAAACAATTAGATATTGTGAATTATTCAGATAGTAAACTTAAAGAAGTTGAAATAAATATAATGTTTGGGACATATTATTTGCGAAGACTTTTAAATTATTACAATGATAATTTAATTTTAGCTTTATCTGCGTATAATGCAGGATTAGGCAATGTTGAAAATTGGTGTAGTAAAAATCGTATGCTTGCTGAAAGAATACGTGAAATACCTTTTAAAGAGACAAGAAATTATGTTCGATCTATAATGTTCACTTACAAATTATATAAATTTTTGTACGCTTTTAGGAATTGCATATGCTTTAAAAGTTATAAAATTAAATTTAACTTGCGAAATAGTGGCGTTTCTAATTAAATAAGATCTAGTAAAGCCGTATATTTTCAGTAGTTCTTGTTTTTATGAAAAATGTTTAAGAAAAGTTAAGGTATAATCTTTTTCGGAGAATAAAAAATTAAAAAGTCTTTAGAGAAAATGACGCCTTTAATGCAGCAATACTGGGATATTAAATCTAGATACTCTAATATGGTGCTTTTTTTTCGTTTAGGTGACTTTTACGAAATGTTTAGTGATGATGCAATAAAAGTAGCACCTATTCTTGAAGTTGTGCTTACACAAAGAAATGGGGTTTCAATGTGCGGAGTTCCTTATCATTCAGCGAACTCTTATATAAGAAAACTTATAGCAAAGGGACTCAAAGTTGCTATTTGCGAACAACTTGAGGTAACTGGAAATGTAAAAGGCATTGTGAAACGCGGAGTTACAAAAGTTATAACTCCCGGGACGGTTTTAGAGGATGTTCTTTTAGAATCAAAGGAAAATAATTTTTTAATGTCACTAGTCTTTGATGATGTCTTATTGTCTACTGCATTTGCTGTAGCTGATATATCAACGGGTGACTTTCTTACTTCCGAAATGGCGTTAAAATCTATTGAAACTGAGATATCAAAATATAATCCAGGAGAACTTATTGTATCTTCTGTTACTACACGAAACAGATCAGTCTTAGATTTTTTAGCAAAATTTAAAATTCCTATTTCTGATGTAAATGACTCATTTTTTGATTTTGAGGATGCTAAAAAAATGGTATTGAATGTTTTTGGTAATGATGCATTAAAAAAGTTTAATCTTGATAAAAAAGAAATAATTTGTGCTTGTGGAGCATTACTCGCTTATGTAAGAGAAGTACAACCACGAAGTGTTGATATTTTTTTAAATATAAAATATATAAATAATTCAAATTTTATGTATTTAGATAGTGTTGCGATAAAAAATCTTGAACTTTTTAGCTCTATATCAAATAGAAAAACTACAAACTCATTACTTTCTGTAGTGGATTCTACAAAAACAGCTATGGGGGCAAGAACTATGCGTCAGTGGCTTATAAGACCGCTTTTAGATGTTTCAAAAATTGAAGCTCGCCAGAGTATTGTAAAATTTTTTATAGATAATTCAGATCTAAGGAAAAAGATAGTTGAAAAGTTGAGAATTGTCTCAGATGTTGAAAGGATAATTGCAAGAATTACTTCTGGTAATGTAAACCCTAAAGATATGACGGCATTAAAATATTCTTTAAAAACGTTTAACGATGTTTCTGAAATTATGAGGTGTGAAAACTTATTGGATTTTAATATTCCTGATAATAGTCAAGTGATAGATAAAATTTCATCATATTTACTTGATGAACCTTCAATGTCTTTAAAAGATGGTAATGTAATTAGAAATGGTGTTAATGGTGAACTTGATGAATTGAGAAGAATATCTGCCGATGCAAAGTTTTATATATCTAGTTTAGAGATTAAAGAAAGATCTTTGTCTGGGATAGGTAATCTTAAAATAGGTTATACTTCAGTATTTGGCTATTATATAGAAATTAGTAAATCAAATATTGCACTAGCACCTAAGCATTATGTTCGCAAGCAAACCGTTGCGGCTGGTGAAAGATATATAACAGAAGAGTTAAAAACTCTTGAAGAAAAAATATTATCTGCTCAAGAAAAAATCTTAAGACTTGAAAGTAATATATTTAATGCTTTAAGACTGGAAATATCTACTTTTAGCTCTGATATTTTAAAGGCTTCACAGATTATTTCAGAAGTTGATATTTTTTGTGGCTTTGCTTCAAACGCACTAGAATACAATTATTCCTGCCCTAAAATTTCCTGTAATAGGGATCTTTCTATTAAAGGTGGTAGGCACCCCGTCTTAGAAAGAATATTGAAAAGTGGTGAATTTACGGCAAATGATATTTCATTTAAAGATGGTTCAAGTATAATGATACTTACCGGGCCGAATATGTCTGGAAAATCTACTTACTTAAGGCAAACAGCACTTATTATAATAATGGCACAAATTGGGTCTTTTGTCCCCGCTTATAGTGCTAAAATAGGACTTATTGACAGAATATTTACAAGAATAGGTGCAGGAGATAATCTTGCAGGTGGTGAGTCAACTTTTATGGTAGAAATGACAGAAACAGCGAATATTTTAAATCAATATACAGAAAGAAGTCTTATTATTCTTGATGAGGTTGGGAGAGGAACATCAACTTATGATGGAATAGCTATTGCCTGGGCAATTATAGAATCTCTTGCAGGGGATAGAAGAAAATCAAAAGTACTTTTTGCGACGCATTATTTTGAACTTACTAGTCTTTCTAGGACACTTGGAGGAGTAGTAAATTATAGTGTTAGTGTTAGAGAATGGAATGGCAGAGTCATATTTTTACATAAAATAGTACAAGGTAGTGCAGATAAATCTTATGGAATATATGTTGCAAAAATTGCGGGTATACCACGCCAAATTATTGATAGAGCTTACAATGTTTTAAGTAAACTAGAAGTAAATTATATAGATCCGAAATGTGATAATAATATACAGTTTTTAGAGGAACTAAAAAGCATTGATATAAATACTTTAAATCCTATAGAAGCATTTAATTTGTTGTGTGTTTGGAAAAAGCGATATGATAATAATGTTTGAGTTGTAGTGCAGAAGAATAAATAGGTAAAGTGGGATTGTAGCGAGTGGTTAAATAAAAACAAAAGGAAAAGAACAAAAAAGTTGAGAAAAGTAGTATTAAAGAAATATCAAAATGTCAATAAATATTTTATCGCACGAGACAATCAATAAAATAGCTGCAGGTGAGGTAATAGAACGTCCTTTAAATGTTATTAAAGAACTTGTAGAGAACTCTTTAGATGCTTTTGCTTCTTCTATTATTGTTGAAATATTAGGAGCTGGAAAAAAACTTATAAGAGTTTCTGATAATGGCTTTGGTATGGATAAGAAAGATTTGGAACTTTCTATATTGAGACATGCTACAAGTAAAATTAAAAATTTTAGTGATTTGTCACAAGTTCGTTCATTAGGATTTAGAGGTGAGGCTCTTGCCTCTATAGTAACTATTTCAAATTTTAGGATGAAAACTAGGAAGAAAGGTGAATTTTCTGGTTGGGAACTTTCGTCAAATGGTGGGGAAAATGTTGAAGTCATTCCATGGTCAGGAGCGGAAGGAACAATATCAGAAATCAGAGATTTGTTCTTTAATACTCCAGCTAGACAAAAGTTTTTGAAAGGTGATTATACGGAACGTTCGAGAATTATAAATTTACTTGAAGAGATGGCTCTTGCAAACCAAGGTATAACTTTTAAAATGCTTTCTGAAAACAAAAGGATTTTTTTTGCCTCTAAAACGAATAGTAAAATAGAGAGGATTTCAGATATTTTAGGTAAAGATTTTTCAGGAGTAGTTAAAAATGTAAAATTAAATCATTCTAAGATTTCATTGGATATTTATTTTACAGGAAGAGATTATTCATTATCTAATAGGAAATATCAGTATCTTTTTGTAAATTCTAGATCAGTGAATTATCCTAAGTGGCTTATACATTGTATCTATCAAGCGTATAAAGAATTGATTCAGCGTGATAGACATCCAGGAGTATTAATTTATGTTGATATAAATCCATCTGAAATTGACGTGAATATACATCCGACAAAAAGGGAAGTAAAATTTGCGAATGAAAGCAGTGTATACGATATACTTTTGAAGTTGTTAAAAAATGCTCTCATTTCATATGAGCATTCTAAAATGCCTATAAATTTTCCAATGAATGATAATATACCTAGTTTTGATAAACGCTATGAGGAGAATTATGTTTCAAAACAAGACAAATACGCTGATACTGTTGTAAAAGAAGAGCTTTCACAAGAGAAATTTTTTGATAATAATATGAGAATTGTGGGGCAAATTTTTGGTACTTATATTGTTATTGAGAGCGAAGGTGATTTGTGTATTTTTGATCAACATGCTGTTGCAGAAAGAGTTAAATATGAGCTTTATCTTTCTCAAATAGAAAACCAGACTATCAAAATTCAGCAAGTGCTTATAACTGGAAGTTTTAATTTACCCTCGAGTCTCTCTGAACTTCTCAAAGTGAATATAGCTTTTTTCAATGAACTTGGAATAATTGTTGAAGAGTTCGGACAAAATTCTTTTAGAGTTACAGCATATCCGGCATTACTTGGAAATATATCAGCAGAACAAGTAGTTATGGAAATAGTATCAGATATTGAAAATGATAGAACTTTTAAAGGAATAGAGCAAGTTAAAGATAAAATTGTTCGTTCAGCATGTCATGCAAGCATAAGAGCTGGCGATAGTATTACGTTTACTGAAGCTGAGAATCTAATAAATGATCTCTTTAAGTGCAAGCTTCCTTTTACATGTCCTCATGGTAGAGCTATAGTATATAAAATATCTTTAAAAGAATTAGAAAAATTCTTTAAAAGAAGATAACAATTTTTGTTACTGAATATGAATAAGAATATAGAAATAATAATTGTTTCTGGACCGACTGCAAGTGGAAAAACAAAAAAAGCTGTTGAGATTTGTAAGGAGAGAAATGGGGAGATAATTTCATGTGATTCAAGGCAAGTTTATAGATATTTAGATGTTGGTTCAAATAAAGAGGGTGTTCTTTTAAAGAGTGGACTTCGTGAAGTTGATGGAGTTTTACAACATCTAACTGATATCATAAATCCCGATCAGAATTATAGTGTTGCAAATTTCGTAGAAGATGCTGATCTAAAAATTACTGAGATTCTTAAAAAGGGAAGAATTCCAGTTATAGTGGGTGGGACGGGGTTATATATTAAGTCTTTGCTTTACGGACTTGATAAAATGCCAAAGACCAATATAAACTTAAGGGGCGAATTAAAATCTAAACCTCATATTGAACTATATGATAGACTGTTAAAATTAGATCCAGAATCAGCTAAAAAAAATAAAAAAAACCCACAGAGATTGCTGAGGGCGCTTGAAGTTAATATACTCTCTAGAAAAACTCTACAAGAACATTTTAAAATTAAGAGTCCAAGATATAAATTTAGTCATTTTAGTATCTTTATTGAGAAAAAAAATCTTTACAATAAAATTAATGAAAGATGTAAATATATGATTGAAAATGGAATGATTGAAGAAACACAAAAAGTTTTGGATATTGGTTTTAATGAGAATTGTTTTGCGTTAAGTGGTATAGGATATAAATATGTTGTGCGATATCTCAGTGGAAAAATTTCACGGGAAAGTTTAATTTCAGAATTTTCAAAAGATACAAGGCGTTATGCAAAACGGCAAGTTACGTGGTTTAAAGCACAATCTGGTATAGAATTCATAAATGGAAAATAAAACACTGACAAAGTATGCTGGGAATGTGGCTTTAGGTACCATGCTTTCTAGGATTTTAGGTTATATAAGAGATAGGCTTGTAGCAAATTTGTTTGGTACGAGTATGTTCGCTGATGCTTTTTATGCAGCTTTTAGAATCTCTAATCTTTTTAGACGTATATTTGGAGATGGGTCTTTTTCTGTGGCATTTGTACCAGTATTTAACGAATATTTAAATGGTAAAGAAAGAGCATTAACTCAAAATTTTTTAGATGCAGTGTTTTCAGCTTTATGTTTAATACTTATTATTGTATCTGTTTTAGGCATGTTTTTTGTGCCTGTTTTTACAAAAATATTTGCAGGAGGATTTTCAGATGATCCTGTAAAAATGCAACTTACTATAGAAATTACAAGACTTATGTTCCCATTTATTTTTTTTATATGTCTTGCCTCTTTTCTACTCTCTACACTAAACACTTTGCATACATTTTTTTTACCAGCGGTTGCACCAGCGGCATTAAGTTTTTCAGAAGTTTTTTATATTTTCCTTATTGCTCCTATAATTGTTCCTGGCAGTCAAATTAAAGGGCTTGCTGTGAGTGTTGTTGTAGGAGGGTTAGTGCATTTTTTTGTACAATACCCAAAACTTAAAAGTTTGGGTTGGAATTTAAAATTCAAGCTTAATTTAAAACATCCTGGTGTAAAAAAAATTATATCCCTCATGATACCTTCGATTATAGGTTTATCTGCGGATCAAGTGAATATATTAGTTGATAGTGGGTGTGCCTCTTCTTTAGGGCAAGGTTCCGTAACGGCACTTTATTATTCTAATAGACTTATGCAAATGCCACTGGGGATTTTTGGACTTGCACTTGCGACGGTATCACTTCCTGTAATGTCAAATGCTTATTCGAAAAATGATATATTAACTCTTAAAGAGTCTCTTAGCTATTCTATAAGATTTACAATCTTTACTTTATTTCCTGCAGCAACAGGATTAATGGTTATTGGATTACCCATAGTTAAACTTTTGTTTGAAGGTGGCAAGTTTGACTGTTTAGGATCAGTTATGACAAATAATGCTTTATTTTACTATTCTTTAGGACTTCCTGCTTATGCTTTAGTAAAAATTTTTGCTAATGCATTTTACTCATTTCAAGACACAAAAACTCCAGTTAGAACAGCAATATGGGCTATGGCGTTGCATATCATATTATGTTTCGTACTAATGTATCGAATGGGCGTGGGTGGACTTGCACTTGCAACATCTTTATCAGCTTATTTTAATTTATTATTACTTATCATATATCTTAAGAAACGAATAGGTAGACTTAATATCCAACAAATATTGTTTTCATTTTTGAAAACTTTGTTAGCATCTGTTATTACAGGCATTGTGTCTTATAATGTGTGTAAAATTTCGGAAAGATTATTTATATCAGTTCCTATTTCTATAATTTCAGGTGTAATGATATTTGTTTTAGTTTCATATATTTTAAAATCCGAAGAGTTGAGGGTAGTTCTTTTTAACATTGTTTCTGGTAAAATATGAAAAACGATAAATTTATGCAGATTCCTAAACTCCCTGGAGTTTATGTAATGTGCGATAATATCGGTAATATTATATATATTGGCAAAGCAAAGAATCTTAAAAACAGAATTTCATCGTATTTCAATGCTGATATAGATTCAAAGGCTACCGCTATTATTATGTCTATGCGAAAGATAGACTATATTTTATGTACATCTGAAAGAGAAGCATTTATAATTGAAAGACAACTAATAAACAAAATTAAACCACATTTTAATTCTATGTGGAAAGATGATAAATCTTATTCTTATATTAAATTTTCAATAAATGAAGATTTCCCGCGATTGATATTTACGAGAAGAAAACTTAAAGATTCAGCTTTATATTTTGGCCCTTATCCACAACTTTTCTATATAAAAAAACTTATTCGGTGGCTTAAGAGACTTTTTAAAATTCGCCCCTGCAAAATAGATCTATTTGAGAAATCTCTTCCTAAGAAAAAAAATGTTAAATCTTGTCTTTATTATCATACAGAAATGTGCGATGCTCCATGTCTTGGGGAGATTGCATCAGAAGAATATAAACAAAAAATTAGAGGAATTGAATTGTTATTAAATGGTAAATTTAAAAAGCTGGAAAATGAATGGAAAAAACAAATGTTTAATTTAAGTGTAAAGATGTGTTATGAAGACGCAAAAGAAATAAGAGATAGACTTTATGCATTGCAGAGCATGTCTGAAAGAGTTATGATAAGTGAAATTAGTCAGAAAGAGATAAATCAGTTTGTCAAAAGAGCGAGTAGTATAAATGAGTTAAAGGATTTTCTGGGATTAAAATGTCAACCTGCAATAATAGAAGGATTTGATAATTCTAATATACATGGGATGGATGCTGTAGCTTCTATGGTTAGATTTCAAAATGGAATTGCTGATAAAAGAAATTACAGAAGATTTAAAATTAAGACGGTATATGGTATAGATGATTTTGCAAGTATAAATGAGGTTGTCTTTAGGAGATATTCATCATTGATAAGGAAAAATGAAAAGATGCCAGATTTAATTTTGGTTGATGGTGGGAAAGGACAACTTAAATCTGCATTAAATGCATTAAATGAACTTCGATTACATATTCCTGTGATTTCACTTGCAAAAAATAATGAAGAGATTTTTTTACAAAATAAAAACAAACCTCTGATTTTAAGTAGAAATTCAGAGGCTCTAAAACTTTTGCAATCCGTCAGAGATGAGGCTCATAGATTTGCTCTGAGTTATCATAGAAGACTTAGGACGAAGAGTTTTTTTAATTCTGCTTGATATTTTTGACAGAGTTGTTTTTATTAAATATTATGAAAGAAATACCAAGAAATATCTTAAAAAAATGAAGGATTATCCTATTTCTTATGTGAAAGTTTGGAAAGCTTGCTTTGAAATAGTTGCAGGAAAAACTTCAACTTATTTACAAATTGCTAGAAAAATAGGTGCTCCTAAAGTTGCGAGAGTAGTAGGTGTGGCGTTAAGTCGGAATCCTTTTGCTCCAATAATTTCTTGCCATAGAGTTGTAAGGAGTAATGGGAAAATAGGTGGATATTCTGGTATGGGTGGAGTGAGAAAAAAAATGAAAATGCTCAAATATGAAAAGGAAACTGGAACTGATGTTTAAATTGATTGATGATATACCAAGAAATGCCGCGATGAACATGGCACTTGATGAAGTGCTTTTCAATAAATACAAGAATGAACCAATATTAAGAGTTTATTATTGGGATAATTCATATACAACAATAGGATATTTTCAAAAGGTGGAAAGTATTGCTGAAGTTGAGTTTGTAAGAAGATTTACTGGTGGGCTTACTGTAAATCATCGCAATGATATATCTTATAGTTTTATTGTGTCATTGGAGTTTTGGAATATTTATAATCAAATGGAAACTTATAGAAACATTCACTTAGTAATAAAGAAAGTTTTACGATCGTTTGGTATTAATTCAATAATTTTAGGTGATAAAGTTGGGAGTGTAAACAATAATATTATGTGTGTTCAAACTTTTTATGAAAATGATTTGATTTCAGAAGGTAGGAAAATTGTAGGTTCATGTTTGCGTAGACGTGGGAGTAAGCTTATGGTACAAGGTGCGATTCATGTAAATTTAGATTATAATGCCAAAAGGATTTTTTCACAAGATTTTGCAGAAAATTTAGCAGAATTGTTAAATGCTAAAGTAAAAAAGGAAAACTTTATTGGTGATGATATTGAATCTGCTATGAGAATTGCTAATGAAAGATATTTGAATTCACAATGGAACAATATGTTTTAATAGTGTTATATATAGAAAGATGATGTTAATGTTTCAGTAAAAAATAATAAATCATTAAACGTTATTTCAAACTGTAATATAAAAATTTTAAATGTACTTTTGATGAGTAATGATATTGTGAGTTGTTTGTTTATGGGAATAAAGACAAAATTTATAAGTAATTTTCTGTTTTAAAAAGGGAATTTAAGCATTATCTTGTCACTGCTTTATCTAAGAATGAACTATCTTTGAAAACTGAAAATACTATGTTTAAGATTAATGAATTTTCAGTTTTTTAAAAAACACCTGACTATAAAATTTTACCTTTATAATTTTTAATAAATGTATTGAAGTTGATGTTGTATTATGCAAAAGTGCAAATGGTTTGTGGATTACATGACCATCTAGTAAGAAAAATGGTTTATGAGTAAAAGATTTTGAGTTTATAGATAAAAGTTTAAGAAAAACAGTTAAAAAATAATTTATAACTACACTTCCATGGTTAATCGACTATGACAAATCGAAAGTTGAATAAGAAAAATATTTTGGATATTCTTCAAATTGCAAATCCTTTTATCTTTATAATTGCTTTTTTTGTCGCATTAGTTATAAATGTGTATCTTCATTCTGTTATTAGTTTTTCATTAATTGCAATTTTAGTAACTATGTTTTACTGTTTTTCGGAAAACGCATATGCATACAGTGGTATTTTAATAGTTTTTACTATTATTACATTTGTTTTGGATATTCTTCTTGTAAAACAGAAATACGAAGTTTATATTTTAATGCTTGAATATATGTCAATAGTGTGTTTATGCCTCATTCTTGAAATGTACAAGATTAAATACGTTTCAATAAGAAAATGTTTTTTTGAAAGATACAATATTATTAGTAGAGAAATTGTATTGATAAATTATGAAATATCAGAAAATAGGAAAATAATTATAGATTTAACACAGCGTATAAGAGATTTTAAGAAAATAGGTGGAATTCTTCAGTCGCTTCAAATTTCATTTGATGAAAGGAAAATTATAGAGAAATCAGAAGATATCGTACATAAATTTATAGGTAAGGGTTCTTGGAAGTTAAAAAAATATAGAGATGACGATATTTTTGCCTCTTATATGAAAAATACGTCTTTACCGTTAATAATTAAGGATGTAACTACTGACAAGAGATTTTTGTCAAAGCAAAATAGTGGAAAAGTGTCATTTATTGCTACTCCTATTGAATTCAATGGAATTTTTTGGGGGGTACTTCAAGGTAGTTCTAGTATAAAAGATTTTTTTTCTGAGCGTGACTTGTATCAATTATCTTTATTGTCAGGTATAGTAAGTACGGTTTTAAACAATTCTTATCTTTATAAACAGATTCAAACTCTTACAATTACTGATGGATTAACCGGACTTTATAATCAGATTTATTTTAAGGAAGTGCTTAGGGAAGAAATTGATCGTTCTAGGAGCAATAATTTATCATTGTCTTTAGGAATATTGGATGTGGATTTTTTCAAAAATATTAATGATGAATATGGTCATCAAGCAGGTGATTCTATTTTGTTTCAGGTTTCTTCGCTTTTACGTGCAAGGTTTAGAGAGACTGATTTTATTGCTAGATACGGTGGTGAAGAATTTGCTTTTATGATGTTACGTACTAATTCAAGAGAAGCAGCAAAAATTTTAGAACATATACGTTTGAAAATAGAAAAACAAAGATTTTTTCTACCTTTGGAGAGTTTATATCCTATTCAAATAAAAATAACTGTCAGTATAGGTTTTGTCTCATTGACTAGGGGTTTTCCTATTTCAGAAGAAGAATTTATAAAAAATGCTGATAAGGCTTTATATAAGGCAAAACGATTAGGAAGAAATAGAGTAGAAGGTTTCCCGTGTGAGTAGGAAAATATTAATTTTAATATTTATCCTTTTAGTGCTTGCAAGTATATTTTCTGTTACGTCTAAATTATATGATAGTATTAATAGTGTTATAATTTTGTCAGTTTTTATCGCCTTGGCTGGATTATATTATTCATATTGGTTTAAGAAAGCGGTTTTAATTTCTTCAGCTATATCGTGTGTCATCGTTTTTTTCTCAGTAAGAAAATATTCATTTTCTATATTAAGTATTTGTTTGTTTTTTATAGTGATTATTCAATTGCCTTATTGTTTTTATTTAAAATCAAAAAATCTAAAGAAAGAGCTTTCAGAGAGAAATTTACTTCTTAAAATGAAACGAAAAAGAATTCTTTTAGATTATGAGGAATCTTTAGCTGAAAGACAAATGTATGAAAGTAATATGGAGAGAATAAGGCAACTTTATATTATAGGAGAGAAATTGTTTAAGTGTATTTCAAAAGATGAATATTCACAAATAGTATTAAACTCTATTGAAAAAAAAATGAAAACTGTAGGATGTGGTATTTTCGAGAGAGTTAAATTCAGCTGGAAAATGCTTGGATCTTCTGGTGTTTTACTAGACAAAAATATAAATTCTTTAGAATTTTTGAAAGATTCTAAAAAATGCAGTATTATGAATAGTGAAGAATCTGAAAATTGTGACTTTAAAATGGTTTACTGGCCTTTAAAAATAGAGGATGAGCTTATAGGTTGTATCTTGATAGTAACTAGGATAGACTATGCTGATATATGTGTTGAAGAAGGTTTAATTTTTACTCCTCAAATTTCCTTAGCTTTAAAAAGAATAAATTTTTTTAGTGAAATTTCTGAAAAATCAAGAAATGATGGACTTACAGGACTATATCTAAAGCGATATTTTTTACAACGGCTAGATTTAGAAATGGAAAGAAAAAAACGATACAATGATGGGTTCTATATTTTAATGTTAGACTTGGATTATTTTAAAAGTGTAAATGATAGGTATGGTCATTTAATGGGAGATAAAGTACTCGCAAATATTGCCAGACTTATTTTGTCAACTGTAAGACCTGGCGACTTAGTAGGTAGATATGGTGGAGAAGAATTCATAATACTAATGCCCACAATTAGTAGCGAAGAGGTAGAAATTGTAGCAAATAAGATAAAAAATTTCGTGCAAAATGTAATATTTCAAGAAAATGGAAATAAATTTAATGTAACAATAAGTATTGGAGTAAGTTGTAATTCAAGGAATATTACCGATATAAACTTCATAATTAATACAGCAGATAAAGCTTTGTATAAAGCAAAAAACAATGGTAGAAATCAAGTTGTTTTATATGATGAAACAGTGTAAATGTTATAACGTGTGTATTTTGTGACTAATAATTGTTATTAAAGTGTGTTTTATCATGCGTAGTTAGGTAGTAATGTTTAAAGGGGGGGGGAATTTAATTTCAGAAAATAAAGTTAAACTGAGATATTATTGAAGTAGATGAAGCTTATTTTTATGAGTTGTAGAATGGCAAGAGAATTTTAAACATGGTATAGATCTGGAAAATGCTGTTAGATGACAGTCGACTTATGTTAAAACAGATTTGTGTTTTGTGATCGTATTAGGCAGAAAGAATCAAGAGCTAAACTGGATTATACTTTGTATAAATCAGTTTGTGTGTAAGACTTAAATAAATTCCCATTTTATTGTGCTAGATTAAAGAGTTTATACATTGTATTGCTTCCACCTAATTTAATTGTTATTATACAGTAGTTATGCATGTATGGTTAATGACTATGAAATAATAAAATCAAGCACTAATGTCTTTGGGGTATTGTAATATAATAAATAATGTGATACTTACTGTATGGAAAAATTTGGATAATTAAATCATCAATAATCTAACTAAACTTTAAATACATCATAGTAATTCAACAAATCTTTCAATTCTTTTCTTTGATTCTCACTGTTTTGCTATAAAATAATACTACAAGTATATTCTTTTATTTTTGTCATTAATAAATAGGAATATAAATCTTTCCCATCTATCACCTATGTTTTGAAAGCAAGGTTCATAAAAAATTTTGTTTTGAATCTGCTCTCATACGAACAACGCAGATCTTTTTTGTTAAAAACATTTCACCATCATAGGATGGTGAAATCATTGCAACACTGTTGATATGATAACTAAGTATATCTTTGGGGGTTCATTTTTTCTTCTCTTAGAATAATCTATTGTTTTTTTGGGAATTAAGAAGTTAAGTAGTAAATATATATGTTGCCATGGACTTGCTTTAACCATCGCTTGTGGGTCTTGTCTTAATAATAAGATTTTTAGGATATCTCCACATATCGGATTCCTTTGTTAAAGTTTTCCATTGTCTGATAATGGATGGGAAATATAAAAAAAAGTATAATAATAGCTAATGGTAAAATCATTGAAGAGGCTTATTTAAGGATTTACTATTCTCCTCCACATAGGTATATAAAGAGATAATTGTGTTTTACAGATGCTTAAAGTGGTATTAGAGAAGCAAAAAACAAAATAATTTTACAGTGTAATAAAAAAGGAGTAGTGGAAATGGAGAGTATAGGGAGTTACGGAAACGAGGGAAAAGAAAAATTAATTTTGGAAAATAAGGTTAAACTGGGAATAAATGCTCTTAATGTTCTTGAGAAAAGATATTTGGTAAAAGATAAGAATGGCAATGTTATTGAAAGTCCTGAAGACCTATTCTATAGAGTTGCTGAGAATATTGCACAGGCAGATAAGCTTTATGATAAACATGCGAATATAGGTGCATTAATAAGAAAATTTTATCTTAGTATGTCATCTCTCGATTTTTTACCTAATTCACCTACTTTAATGAATGCAGGTAGACAGTTGCAGCAACTTTCTGCTTGCTTTGTTTTACCAATAGATGATTCAATGGATTCAATTTTTGAAACATTGAAAAATACTGCTTTAATACATAAATCCGGTGGGGGAACTGGATTTTCATTTTCAAAATTGCGTCCTAAAGATGATGTAGTTAAGACTACAAGCGGCGGGGTGTCTTCAGGACCTATATCTTTTATGCAGGTTTTTAATGTGGCTACAGAAGCTATTAAACAAGGTGGTACAAGACGTGGAGCAAATATGGGAATATTGAGAGTTGATCATCCAGATATTCTCGATTTTATAGTTTGTAAAGACAAAAATGACAGTTTGAACAATTTTAATATATCAGTTGCGATCACGAAAGAGTTTATGCTTGCCTTGGAAAACAATGGTGATTATAATCTTTATAATCCGCACAACAGTATGGTAACAGGAAAATTAAGTGCAAAAGAGGTTTTTGATAAGATAGTTTATCAGGCATGGAAAAATGGTGAGCCAGGCATAATTTTTATAGATAGAATAAACGATTATAACCCTACTCCAGAAATGGCTTCAATAGAGTCTACAAATCCTTGTGGGGAGCAGCCACTTGTGCCTTATGAATCTTGTAATTTGGGTTCTGTAAATCTTGGTAATTTTGTAAAAAACGGTGATATCAACTGGAAAAGGCTTGAAGAAACAGTTAAGATAGCTACTCATTTCCTTGACAATGTTATAGATATGAATAATTATCCTATTCAAAAAATTCAGGAGGTAACTCGTTCTAATAGAAAAGTTGGACTTGGCGTTATGGGCTGGGCGGATATGCTTTTTTGTTTAGGCATACCTTATGGATCTCAAAATTCTATAACTCTTGCTGAAAAACTTATGAGTTTTATTCGTTCTAAATCTCATAGTGCTTCTGAAGAACTTGCAATTAAAAGAGGAGCTTTCCCAAATTTCAATCAAAGTATTTATGCAAATGGAAATCCTATAAGAAATGCAACAACAACTACGATTGCTCCGACAGGAACGATTGGTATAATTGCGTCTGCTTCAGGCGGTATTGAGCCAGTTTTTGGGCTTGTTTATAAAAGAGCGCATTGTCTTGACGATAAGGAAATGTATGAGATAAACTCGCACTTTGAAAAACTTGCAAAAGAAAAAGGATTTTATTCAATTGAACTTATGGATAAGATAGCGAATGAAGGGAGCATCTGCAAATGTAAGGGACTTTCTGATGAAATAAAGAAGATTTTTGTTACTTCACATGACATTAGTCCGGAAGATCATGTAAGAATGCAAGCAGCTTTTCAAAAATTTACGGATAATGCAGTATCAAAAACTGTCAATTTTCACAATTCAGCTACAAAGGAAGATGTAAGAAAAGTTTATGTTCTTTCTTATGAAATGGGATGCAAGGGAGTAACTGTTTATCGGGATGGGAGCAGAGATAAACAAGTATTGAATCTTGTAAATAAGAAAGAAAAGAAGAATCAGGATATAATTCCAAGGACTCGCCCTAAGAAAACAACAGGATCTACATTTCTTATGCATACTGGTTGTGGTAAAATGTATGTTACAGTAAATGAGGATAGTATGGGAGTATGTGAAGTATTTACACAACTTGGCAAATCTGGAGGATGTACCTCATCTCAAGCTGAAGCGGTGGGTCGTTTAATTTCTTTGTCTTTACGCTCTGGTGTTGATCAACAAGAAATTATAGATCAATTAAAAGGTATAAGATGTCCTTCTCCAACTATTTTTGATGGTGGAGCGATCTTATCGTGTGTTGATGCAATTGCTAAGGCTTTAGAAACATATAATAATGAGAGAACAATGCCAACTCTTTTTGTGTCGGAAGCTTTTGCTCCGAAATCTAAAAATAAAAAAAAGCTTTATACTTCTAATCTAACCGACAATTTGTTAGGTGTGTGCCCGCAATGCCCCGAATGTGGTGAGATGTTAAGTTTTCTGGAAAGTTGTGCTACGTGTCATAACTGTGGTTATTCTAAGTGTTTTTGATTTATATTGCTAAATATTAGTTTATGCTGAGATCTAGTTTATTATATAAAAGGAAATACGTGAGTTAATGGTTAAAAGCGATAGATGGATCAAAAAAATGTCGTTTGAGCATAGAATGATAGAGCCATTTGAGGAAAGGCAAGTGAGAAATGGAAAAATTTCTTTTGGGATTTCTTCTTATGGTTATGATATGCGGCTTTCAAATGAGTTTATGGTTATGAAGAAAGTGCCAAAAGAAACAGTACTTGATCCTAAAAAAGTGTGCAAAAAATTATTCAAAAATATAAAAATAAAAACTGGAAATTATATGGAAATTCCTCCAAGTTCTATAGTTTTAGGTAAAACAATAGAATATTTTAGAATTCCTAAAGACGTTTTGACAATTACATTCGGTAAATCTACATATGCAAGATGTGGAATTTTCGTAAATGTTACTCCGTTCGAACCTGAATGGGAGGGATATGTTACTATTTCAATAGCGAATATATCGCCACTTCCTGTAAAGGTTTATGTAAATGAAGGCATAGCACAAGTCTTATTTTTGGAAACAAGAGATACTTGTGAAGTTTCTTATGCTGACAGGGAAGGAAAGTATCAAAAGCAGAAAACCGTAACTTCTGCAAAAATTTGATACAATAAATTAGTAGATTTTTGAAAAAAGATAGGTCAAAATAAATGATCTTAATATTAGATTTTGGTTCTCAGTACACTCAATTAATTGCAAGGTGCATAAGAGAAGAAAATGTGTATTGTGAAATATATCCTGGGAATAAAAAAATTGAATCCTTTTGTGAATTTAATGATTTGAAAGGTATAATTCTTTCAGGAGGTTATGATAGTGTTTATTCAAAAGATGCTCTTTGGCCTGATGATAGAGTGTGGGAATTTGGTATTCCTATTTTAGGAATATGTTATGGTATGCAACTTATAGCAGAGCATTTTGGTGGAAAAGTTGTCCTATCAACACATAAAGAATTTGGTCCTGCAAATATTAATATAAAAGATATGAGCTCTTTATTTTATGGTCTTAATTCTAATGAAACAGTATGGATGAGTCACGGTGATAAGCTTTCAAGGATTCCAGTAGGTTTTAAGATAACAGCAGAATCTAATAATTCTCCTTATGCGGCAATAGAGAATGTAGAAAAAAATATTTATGGAGTTCAGTTCCATCCTGAAGTAAAACATTCAATTAATGGAAGAAAAATTTTGAGGAATTTTTTATTTAAAACTTGTGGTTCTAAACCTGATTGGACTATGAAATCTTATATTGTTGATGAAATTAAAAGAATTAAAGAGAAAGTTGGGGATGCTAAAGTTTTATGTGCTATGTCAGGTGGAGTTGATTCTTCTGTTGCGGCGGTAATGCTATACAGAGCTATAGGGAAACAACTTATATGTGTCCATGTAGATCACGGGCTTCAGAAATTTCTTGAAACTGAAAGAGTGCGTGATGTGTTTGGCAAAATATTTGGAGAAAATCTTATTATTGTTAGTGCAAAAGAAATATTTTTATCAAGACTTAAAGGTGTGGTTGATCCTGAGCAAAAGAGGAAAATTATAGGTCATACTTTTATAGAACTTTTTGATAGAGAATCTAAGAAATTAAATGATATAGACTTTCTCTTGCAGGGAACAATATATCCTGATATTATAGAAAGTTTTTCTATAAGAGGTTCTAAAGTACCAATTAAGAGTCATCATAATGTGGGTGGGCTTCCTGAGAAAATGAAGATGAAACTTGTTGAACCTTTAAAATTTTTATTTAAAGATGAAGTAAGGGTTTTAGGAAGAGAACTTGGACTTCCAGAGGAAATTATAAATAGACAACCATTTCCTGGACCTGGTCTTGCTGTGAGAACATTGGGTGAAGTAACTGATGAAAAATTAGATATTTTAAAGAAAGCTGATCATATAGTGACAGAAGAAATAATAAAGGCAGGGTTATATGAAAAAATATGGCAATCATTTGCCATAATATTGCCTATTAAAACAGTGGGTGTTATGGGTGATGCCAGAACTTACGAGTATGTGATAGCTATAAGAGCTGTAAATTCTGATGATGCAATGACTGCAGACTGGGTAAAATTACCTCATGAATTGCTTGGGAAAATATCTTCACGGATTATAAATGAGGTTAAAGGTGCTAACAGGGTGGTTTATGATATTTCTAATAAACCTCCTGCAACTATTGAGTGGGAATGATGATTTTTTTATGTCCCTCTCCTCTATATGGTAAGAAAAAAAGATGGATAAAAGAGTGTCAATAATATTATCTTTTTTTGTATATTTTGAATATATTTTGTTTCCCTTAAATGTATAGGTGATATATATAAATGTGTTTTAGCAACTGCCTCAGACGTTATTCTACAAAAATTTTATTCCTTTTTTTTGCATTCTTATTTTTCTTTTTCTGTTCTTGTGTGAAGTTGCGAAGTGAAAAGGATAAATATTTTGCTTCTATTCAAATAAAGGGTTCTGATACTATTGTAAACCTTATTCAAGAATTATCTGAAGAATTCACTAGGCAACATCCATCATTTAACGTAGGTGTTAGTGGCGGTGGTTCTGGGACTGGCTTTGTATCTTTAATAAATGGAACATGTGATATTGCGATGTCTTCTCGTAAAATAGAAGAAAAAGAAATTATATTAGCCAAAAGCAAAGATATAGAGCCTGATGGGTTTAAAATTGGACTTGATGGTATTGTAGTAATTGTGAATAAGAAGAACTCTGTGGACAAATTGACTTTAGAACAACTGCGAGATATTTTTACAGCTAAAATTACGAACTGGAAGGAACTTGGAGGTGAAGATAGGGTAATAGTGATCCTTTCAAGAGAAAGCAACTCAGGCACACATATATTTTTTAAAGAACGTGTTTTAGGACGTGATGATGAGAATAGAGAGAATGAATTTGCTGTTCAATCGCTTATTATGCCATCTTCACAGGCTATTTGTAATGAAGTTTTTCAAAATCCTAATGCTTTGGGGTATGTCGGTATAGGCTTTGTGAATGATAGAGTAAAAGCTGTTTCAGTAGCGTTAAATGTGAATAGTGAATATGTTTATCCAACATTAGAAAATGTAATGAATTATACTTATCCAATATTGAGACCATTGTATCTTTATACAAATGGAAATCCACATAACGTTCTTAGAATGTTTATTGATTATGTTTTATCTGAAGCTGGACAAAAGGTTGTTCTAAAAACTAGTTTTGTGCCAATTAAAAGATAAAAACAAACAAAAACTCTTAAATTATTTTTTATGAATTGTATTGAAGAGTGAGAACTTATTTAACATTGTTTTAGTTCTGTTTATTGTAATTGAGGAAACACAATAAAATGAGAAAAATTATAGATACTGTAATTGAAAAAATAATTTTTTTATGTGGAATGCTATCTATCTTTTTTGTTATTTTAATTTTTAGTTTTTTGTTTATAGAAAGTTTTGCTTTTTTTAAAGATTTTAACATTATTAAGTTTATTACTGGACGATATTGGTATCCAGATTCAGAGCCTGCATTGTTTGGTATTTTTTCTTTGCTTGTAGGTTCTTTTTTAGTGACTTTAGGAGCATGTTTAATAGCAGTACCGATTAGTATTATGACTGCTCTTTATATTTCAGAGATTGCTAGTAAGAGTGTAAGAGATATTTTAAAATCTCTAGTCGAACTTATGGTTGCGATTCCAAGTGTAGTTATAGGTTTTATTGGAATGATCGTACTTGTTCCTTTTATTAGAAAATTGTTCAATATTCCTACTGGACTTACTGCTTTTTCAGGATCAGTAATGCTGGCTTTTATGGCTGTGCCTACGATAGTAACAATATCGGAAGATGCTATACATTCTGTTCCTTGGCAGTATAAAGAGGGAGCACTTGCCTTAGGTGCAACTAAGTGGCAAACTATAAAACGGATTGTGTTAAAAACGGCAAGGCCTGGAATAATAGCTGCAATAATGCTCGGTATAGGTAGGGTAATAGGTGAAACTATGACTGTTATGATGATAACAGGAAATTCCTCTCGTATACCTCATTCAATCTTTGAGCCAGTAAGGACTATGACAGCTGTGATAGCTGCTGAAATGGGAGAAACTGTTAATGGAAGTATGCATTATAAAGCATTGTTTTCTATAGGTCTTGTACTTTTTTTAGTAACATTTTTAATAAATTTTGTAGCAGATTTATTTCTTGGGAAGAATAAAAATAAGTAAATGATAAAGTTAAATCCTAAATTATCACAAAAACTTTTATATTTAATTTTGTTTTTAGCAACTACCCTAGCTATTATGCCAGTTATTGTGATAATTTTTATAATTGTAAAGAATGGAGTGTCAGTTATAAATTGGGAATTTTTAGCGTCTATGCCAAAAAACGGAATGCGCGAAGGAGGAATTCTTCCTGCTATAGTAGGTACGTTTGCAATAGTTATGTGTACTATTATCTTAACTCTTCCGACAGGTGTTTGTGCAGCAATATATTTAAATGAGTATGCAAGGGATAATATACTTACTAGAGCGATTAAACTTGGTATTGTAAATTTGGCAGGGGTTCCCTCTGTAGTTTATGGATTGTTTGGGTTTGGTGTTTTTGTTATGTTTTTAAAATTAGGTGTTTCTATTATTGCTGGGGCTTTAACTTTGTCTATAATGGAACTTCCAGTTATCATAACTACATCACGCAATGCGTTAAACAGTGTACCTTATTCATTTAGAGAAGCAAGCTGGGCACTTGGAGTAAGTCGCTGGCAAACTATCAGACATATAGTTCTCCCTAATGCTCTTCCTGGTATTATGACAGGAGCAGTGCTTAGTATTGCAAGAATATCAGGTGAAACAGCACCAATATTATTTACTGCTGCAACGTTTTATGTGCCACATTTACCTCACTCAATATTTGATCGAGTGATGACTTTACCTTATCATTTGTATATTATTTCAACTCAAATTCCGAATATGCCAAGTAGCATCATATTTGGTACAGCTCTTATACTTTTAGTTATGGTTTTAACAATGAGTTTCGTTGCAATTTTTGTTAGAATTTATTTTAGGAAGCATAGAAAATGGTAGATAAAATTAAAGTTGAGAATTTAAGTTGCTATTACAATAAAAAGTGTGTTTTGGAATCATTAAATATTAGTGTTATTCAAAATGAAATTTTAAGTATTATAGGTCCATCAAACAGTGGTAAGACGACATTTTTAAGGACTTTAAATAGAATGAATGATTTAGATTTGATATATTCTCGCAGAGGTGAAGTTTATCTTGATAATAATAATATTTTTGATATGAATATGGAAGATTTAAGGAGGCACATTGGTATGCTCTTTGCAATGCCTATACCTCTTCCTATGAGTATATATGAAAATATTATTTATGCTCCAAAACGTCTTGGACTTATTTCTAAAAAAACTGAACAAGATGCTTTAGTTGTACGAGCTTTAAAAGATGCTTCTTTATGGAATGAGGTTAAAGATAGATTAAAATCATCCGCTATGAAGATGTCTGGAGGACAACAACAAAGACTTTGCATTGCTAGAATTCTTGCAATTAATCCTGAGGTCATATTATTTGATGAACCATGTTCTGGACTTGATCCTATATCTACGGCAAAAGTTGAGGAATCAATGATTGAACTAAAACGAAAGTATACTATAGTACTTGTGACAAATAATGTAAAGCAGGCATCCCGTGTTAGCGATAGAACAGCATTTTTTCTTATGGGCAAAATTATTGAGATTGATACGACTGATAAAATGTTTGTGTCTCCTAAAGAAAAACAAACAGAAGATTACATAACAGGTCGGTTTGGGTAAGGAAATAAATACAAAACAATGTTAAATTATAATGTTGTGTTATTGTTATATATAATAACTAGATGATATGTTTGTACAAAATTGTCAACTCTTAATTGATTAGAGATATATATTTTGAAAATAAAAATGTTGGAATATTTTAAGTTTATAATCTTTTTATTCCTGTTGTTTCTAATTCTCAAACATTTAACTTATAGTTTTAGTTTGTGATTGTTCAGTTATATTAATTTTGGAAAGCTTAATGTCTAAGATAGAAATAAAGAGTTTTAATTTATATTACACAAATTTCCATGCTCTTAAAGATATAAACATTAATATCGAAGATAAAAGAATCACTACTATAATAGGTCCGTCTGGTTGTGGCAAATCTACGCTTTTAAGATCAATAAATAGGATAAACGATACAATAGAAGGTGTACACACTACTGGCGAGATTAATATTTATGGTGAAAATATTTATGATGATAATATTAATGTAGATATCTTAAGGAGAAATATAGGAATGGTTTTTCAAAGACCGAATCCATTTCCAATTTCAATTTATGAAAATGTTGCATTCGGTTTGCGAGTAAATAGGATAAGTGCAAATAGAAGTATTATTAGCGAAACTGTAGAAAAAAGTTTGAAAGCTGTTTTATTGTGGGATAATATAAAAGATAGATTGTATAAATCAGCATTAAGTCTGACTTTAGAAGAACAGCAAAGACTTTGTATTGCAAGAGTTATTGCTATAGCTCCTCATATTATTCTTCTTGACGAACCTTGTTCTTCGCTTGATCCGGTTGCAATTCAAAAAATTGAAGAACTTATAATTCAATTAAAAGATAGATATACTATCATAATCGTTACTCATAATATGCAACAAGCTGCAAGAGTTTCTAATGATACCGCTTTTATGCTTTTTGGAAAGCTTATTGAATTTGACAGGACTGAGAAAATATTTACAAATCCATCAAAGAAAGAAACAGAAGATTACGTAAGTGGTAGATTTGGGTAAGTATACAATAAAATATGGATATATGGATGATAGATAATAAACAGTTTGCTTGCATTATTTACCATTTTCTTCCCTATAGTATATAGTAAATAAAATAAATGTAAAGTAAATGTTGTTTCTATTTTTTGCCTTTTAGTAGGGAGGGGAAATATGCGGCACTTTGATATTGAAATGAATGATTTACAAAATCGTCTTATTGATATGGCTGCACTTGTTCAAGAGATGATAAGAGCTGCGACACAAGAACTTGTCGGGAAGAAGTCAAAAAAACGATCTGATTGTGTATTTCATTTGGAGAAAGAAGTTAATGTCCAAGAGATAGTTATTGATGATAAATGTTTAAAACTTATAGCCTTAAACCAGCCTGTAGGTGTCGACTTAAGATTCATAACTTCAGCAATGCGTATTAATAGTGACTTAGAGAGAATGGGTGATGAAGCTGTTAATATAAATAGAATGACTTCATGCTTAATAAAGTATCCGGAATTTGTTCCTCCTATTGATATTTCTAAGATGGTAGAAATTGTACAAGATATGGTAATGGATTGTATAAAAGCTTTTAATACAAACAATGCTGAACTTGCGTTATCAGTTCTCGCAAAAGATAGCGAAGTTGACAGATTAAGAGATAGAATTCTAGATAATATTAAGAATTTAATGATTGAGTTTTCAGATATTAATGCGATTCGGAAGGCGGTTGATTTAATTTTTATAACAAAAAGCATAGAAAGACTCGGTGACCATGCTACAAATATCAGTGAGGATATTATTTTCATGGTTCATGGTAAAGATGTTCGTCACCTAAGAACTGGGCACGGGCACCCAAGCCAATACATTGAGTAATTATAATATGTTTAATAGATCACAAGTGTTAATTAAATCTGTTGTGGTGGGGTGGTCCATATTTAAATTTGATTTGATATGTGAAAATATGATTTTAATAAGTTTTATTAATACTTATTCAGATATTATATTCTTATATGAAAGCTGAAATATTCTATCTTTGAGTTTTTATCGTATTATATTAGCTGAAAAAACATGATATAACAAATGCTTTTCATAATGGATTTTCTTTTGTATGTAAGACAATATAAGTTGTTAACTCTCTTGTGCTAAATATAAGCTTGTTTGTTGCTATACTTAGCTTCATTTAGAAATTATATCTTTTAGGTCATATAATAATTTCAAGGAATCATACTTAATATAAAAATAGAAATCTGTGGATGATTTAATGATTAGGTATTATAATTAAAGCACTGCTTGTTTTCATATCAAATATAAAAAATTAGTCTTTTTGTGTTCTGAAAGTGCATGGGAGGAGGTAATTATGTTAATACTTAATATAGGTGACGGTAAAGGTAAGACAACTGCTTCTATAGGTCAAATAATTCGTTCTTTAGGGCATGGTTTTAAAGTTTGCCTTATACAATTATTTAAAGATAATGATTTTTATGGAGAACAAAATATCTTATTGAAATTAGAAGGTTTAGACTTCTTTTCTTTTGTAAAAAAACATCCTTGTTACTTAGGAAATCTAAATTCTGAGAAATTTGTAAATCTATGTGATTATGCTATGAAGAAATTGAGGGAACTTAGTAGCATTAATTCTAAAAGATATGATTTAATTGTTTTAGATGAGTTTAATATTGCATTAAGAGATAAACTTATAGATGAGAATGAATTTGTTGCTCTTATAGAAAAATTATCACATAAGTCAAATGTAATTGTAACAGGTAGAGGATCTTCAAAGATGTTGGTTGATATGGCAGATTTAGTGACTGAGATGAAAGAGGTTAAACATCCTTATAAAAATGGAATACAGGCACAAAAAGGTATAGAATACTAATAGTAATTTGTAATGATGAAAGTAATAAAAAAAATTGTCATTTATATCTTTATATCGTTATTTTTGTTAACATGTACTGCTTGGAGTAAAAACTATAGACGTATAGTTTCTTTGGCACCATCAGTTACAGAAAGTCTCTATGAATTAGATGTTGAACAATCTATAGTAGGTATAACAATTTATTGCCCTAAAGGACTTATTAAAAAAGAAATAGTAGGTACTCTTCTAGAACCTAATATAGAAAAAATAATACTTCTTAACCCTGATTTAATTATTTTAACAAAAGAAGGTAATACTAAAGCAACAGCTGAGAAATTTAAATATCTTGGTTTTGAAGTGTATATTATGGAAACATCTGAAAGTTTTAGTGGAATATGTATGAACTATTTTGACTTAGCTAAAAAACTTAATAAGGCAAAAACTGGAAAAAGAATAGTAGATAGTGCAAGATATTTATTGGATGAAGTCTATAATAAGTTAAAAGGTTTTAATGAATTAAGAATATTTTGGGAAATTGGTACAAGACCACTTTTTACGTTAGGCAAGCAAAGCTTTATAAATGACTATAGTTATTATACAAGAACTGTAAATGTATATGGTGATTTTAATATACGATATTTTACTGTTAATATTGAAGATGTTATTAAACGAAATCCTGATATTATATTGATAGCGAGTACAAATGGTGTCAATAATAATGAAGAAATAATAAGGTGGAGTAAATATAAAATGATAAAAGCTATAAAGAATAATAAAGTTTTCGTAATTAATGTTGATAATAATTATATGTTTAAGCCGACACCTCTAAAGTTTGCAGAGAGTGTGGCGATGCTTACAAAAATTATTCGTGAAAATATTTTTAATGATAAATAAAAAATTTTTGTTTATTTATCTATTAATGTTTATTTTACTCATTATGGTGTTTTTGTTTTCTTTAATGTATGGATCAAATAAAATCTCATTTATCGAAATCTTAAAAACATTGTTGGGTAGCATAGATATAGATGGAAATGTAGCGATTGTAATAAAGCAAATACGTTTACCTAGAACTATTATGACTTGTATTGTAGGAGCGGGTCTTGCTGTAAGTGGTTGTGTATTCCAAGCGATACTAAAGAACCCTTTGGCTGATCCCTTTACTTTGGGTATATCAAGTGGTGCCGCTTTGGGTGTAGCTATAGCTTTTGTATTCGGACTTTCGTCCATAACAAATTTCTTCATTCCTTTTTGTGCTTTTATAGGTATGACTATATCAGTAATCATTGTATATTTACTAAGTGTAAGAAGAAGATTTGCCTCAAAAACAATGATTTTATCTGGTGTTATTGTAAGTTATATTTTTTCATCTGCTGTAATGCTTCTATTTGCATTATCCCCTTCAAATAGTGTTCAGACTGCTTTTGTGTGGCTTTTAGGGGACTTTTCTAATTTTGATGAAAGACTACTTCCATTTACTGTTGTAGTTATACTTGTGAGTATAATAGTTTTGTCTTTATTGGGGAATGTAATTAATACTGTGTGTTTAAGTTATGAAAAGTCGAAAACATTTGGTATAGATATTGAAAAAAACATAACATTTTTATTTTTTGCTGCTTCAATCGTTACATCAGCAACAGTTTCAGTTTGTGGTATCATAGGCTTTGTCGGATTGATAATACCACATACTATGCGGAAAATTGTTGGGACAAACAATAATATGCTTCTTATTCCCGCTTCAGCTTTTTCTGGAGCATTTTTTTTGACTTTTTGTGATACTTTAAGTAGAGTCCTATTTTCACCAATTTTGATACCTATAGGAATTATAACAAATACGATAGGTGGTTTTTTCTTTGTTTGTTTATTATTGAAATCTGATGATGGAGCAATACAAAGTGGTGCATATAGATAATATTTCTACATGTTACTTAGATAAGAAGATTTTGAAGAGTATTTCGTTTAAGATAAATGAAAGAGATTTTTTCGGTATAATTGGGAAAAATGGTGTAGGGAAAAGTACTTTATTAAAAGTTTTGTGCAAACTGATTAAACCTTATTCTGGAAATATATTTATAAATTGTAAAAATGTAAATTGTTTTTCAAAAGAAGAATTTGCAAAAATTATTTCTTTTTTACCTCAATATGTAGATACTTCGTTATCTTTCAATGTGTTTGAGTTTATCATGTTTGGTAGATATCCTTATATGAACACACTTAAAATTCCTTCAAGTAAAGATTATATCGTAGTAAAAAGAATTATGGATTTTTTGCAAATAACAAATTTAGCTCAGAGAAAAATTAATGAACTTTCAGGTGGTGAGAAGCAAAAAGTTTTAATAGCACAAGTTCTGGCTCAAGAAACTGATATTATTGTTTTCGATGAGCCTACTTTGCATTTGGATATAGGTAGTCAAAATGATATTTTAGAGATATTAAGAGACTTGAATAAAAATTATAATAAAATAATTATTTTAACTTTACACGATTTGAATGTTGCAAGTGAGTTCTGTAATAAATTAGCTCTATTAGAAAATGGTTCTATTTGTAAACAGGGAACACCTGAAGAAGTTTTAAATCATGTGGATATTGAAAGAGTTTATAATACAAAAATTATTGTAGGGACGAACCCGATTTCCAATAAACCTTACATTATACCGGTAAGTAAAAACTCTATTCCTTAATTGAATTTAAATATTGTTTTTTAAACAGATTGACAAATATAAAAGTAGAAAATATTCCTATTACTGCTCCAACTAAAACGTCAAATGGGAAATGACTTCCTGAATATACTCGTTCAAAAGCTACTCCTAGGGACAGGATTGTGTACCAGTACCAATATTTTTTTACTGTCATAAACATGAACGTACACGTAGTAAATGCAACCTGTGTATGCCCTGATGGGAAAGAATTTGCTGTATTAAATATCTCAAACATTATATTGACACCTCCATCTCCAAAAATTATTAAAGGACGCGGGCTTTTGAAACAATATTTCAAAATATTTGTTAGAATAATTCCAACTGCTAAAATGATTGCAAGAAGAATGAGCATAATCCAAAAATAATTTTTTTTATTGTTCCAGAGTATTCCTATGGATATTATTAATATAATGATAAAGCTTAGATTAATTTTTTTAGAATCATAGTAAGATATCAATGATACATAAAAGTCTAAAAATTTGCATTTTATGTCTGAGTTTATGTATTTGAAAGTTTTATAATTTGTTTCTATAAGTTTTTGACGTATTTTATTATACCATAAAGGATCTGTACTAGATGGTTTACTGCTATAATTTTTTTTATCATCTAGAAGAAAGTATGAGCGATGATCATTCCTAATAATACTGGTGTACTTTATTTCTTCGGTTTGTTTTTGAGGTATTATTTTTTTTGCTTGGGCCGTGTGCAAAGGAATAACGATAATTATAAATAGTGAAAATCCAAATACTACATAAGAACAAATTCTAAACCGTTTTAAATACCAGAACTTTAATATTAATAAGCAGTTTATTATAAATCTTGAAGCTGTTGAAATAATAATATTTACAATACCAATCCAGAATAATGACATATAATTCATTTTATTTTTTATTGATGATTACAATTTACTATATTTATTGCATATTTGTACATTGCAATATAGTACGTGAAATGATAAAATGTTTGGTTGTAATAAATTTGCAATAGGAATTTAAAACTATCGAAAACAAAATGAGAATAGAAACGAAAATTGAAACACCATACTATCTGATTGATGAAGAGAAACTGATTAAAAATCTAAGAAAGATTGAATATTTACGAGATCATTCAGGAGTTAAATCAATTTTGGCTTTAAAATGTTTTTCTACATGGGCAGTGTTTGATTTAATGAGTAAATATATGGATGGGACAACTAGTAGTTCTTTATATGAAACTAAATTGGGTTATGAGAAGTTTGGAAAAGAAACACATGCTTTTAGTGTTGCTTATTCTAATGATGACATAAGTGAACTTAAAGATATATGTGATAAAATTATATTTAATTCTGTATTGCAACTTAAAATGTTTTACAAAAAAGTTAAACATATCAAAATTGGGTTGAGAGTAAATCCTGGTATTAGTTATTCGCATTTTGATTTGGCCGATCCTGCAAGAAAATATTCAAGACTTGGCGTTATTTCTCAAGAAGATATTATGTTAGTGTTAGATAATATTAGTGGTTTAATGTTTCACTATAATTGTGAAAATGATGATTTTGAAAACTTTAGTGATACGCTTGACAAAATATCTAGGAAGTATGAAAAAATTTTAGATAAAGTTGAGTGGGTTAGTCTCGGTGGAGGATTATATTTTACAAAGGATAATTATCCTTTGGATAAATTCTGCAGAAAATTGAAAAAGTTTGGCGAAAAATATAAAGTTCAGATTTACTTGGAGCCTGGTGAAGCTGCGATTACAGAAAGTTGTGAACTTGTTACTACAGTCTTGGATATTGTAAAAAATGTAAAAACTATAGCAATAGTTGACGCTTCTATTGAAGCTCATATGCTTGACTTGCTTACATATAGGATTGTTGGTAAAATTAATGCTGAGATAGGTGAGAATGAATATATTATAGCTGGTAGTTCTTGCCTTGCAGGAGATGTTTTTGGTAAATATAAAATTAGAGATGATCTTAAAGTTGGCTCTAAGATACGTTTTGCTGATGCTGGAGGATATACTATGGTTAAAAAAAACTGGTTTAATGGACTTAAAATGCCTTCTATTGTCATCAAAAGACTTAATGGAAATCTAGAAATTGTAAAGAAGTTCTTATACAAAGACTTTTTAGACAGTTTATCATAAAAAAATGGGAGGGATTTTATAGAAAATGAAAAAGAGGAATTTGCTTCTTATGGGAGCTGGAGGTGTGTCTCATGTTGCTGCTCATAAACTTGCACAGAATAATGATTTATTTGGAGATATTTATTTAGCCTCACGTTCGATTGAAAGTTGTAAACAAATAGTGAAAAGTATAGAAAGTAAAGGAAATTATAAAGATAATTCAAAAAAAATTCAAATAAAACAAATAAATGCTTTAAATGTCTCAGAGATGATTAATTTGATAAAAGACCTTGAAATTTCTATTACTGTGAATTTAACATCAGCATTTTGTAATATGTCAATATTAGAGGCTTGCATAGAAACGTGCTCAGCTTATATAGATACTGCAATACATGAAGAACCTTATAAAGTATGCGAAGATCCTCCATGGTATGCGAACTATGAGTGGAAACGTAAGGATCGTTGCAAAGATAAGATAACTGCAATTTTAGGTGCTGGATTTGATCCAGGTGTTGTAAATGCTTATGTAGCATATGCACAAAAACATTTTTTTGACACAATAGATACAATAGATATTATGGATGTTAATGCAGGTAATCATGGTAGATATTTTGCTACAAATTTCGATCCTGAGATAAATTTCAGAGAGTTTATAAAGGTCTGGGCATGGATAAATAAAAAATGGGTGTGTAAAACAGTTCATTCTGAAAAAAGAGTTTATGATTTTCCTGTAGTGGGTAAACAAACTATATATCTAAGTGGTCATGACGAAATTCATTCTCTTTCAAAAAATATTGATGCAAATTCAATAAGATTCTGGATGGGATTTAGTGATCATTACATAAATTGCTTCAATGTTCTTAGGAATATAGGACTTTTATCAGAAAAACCTGTAAAAACAAAAGAAGGACTTGAAGTAGTACCATTAAAAGTGGTAAAAGCATGTCTTCCAGATCCTAAAACTCTTGCCCCTAATTATGTTGGAAATACATGTATAGGAGATGTGATAGTAGGGAAAAAGGATGGGTGTAAAAAAGAGATTTTCATATATAACGTGAGTAATCATGAAACATGTTATAATGAAGTTGAATCTCAGGCTATTAGTTACACAGCAGGTGTGCCTGTTATTGCAGCTGCTATTTTGGTAGCAAATGGAGATTGGGATGTTAAAAAGATGGTAAATATTGAAGAACTTGATCCAGATCCTTATCTTGATTTACTTGAAAATATGGGATTGCCCACCAAAACGCTTTTTACAAATTAGAAATTTTTATTCGACACTACGCTACACTCTTTACGCTTTTTCTTTAAATATTAATTGTCCGATAATAAATATTATGTTAAGTACATTTAAGTTTTTATGTATTATAAACAATAAAGTAAATTGTTAATATTAACAAAATTTATATTTATAAATATAAGTAATTTTGATTTTAATTATATTTAACTTTAATAGTTGTAAAATATCACTCACAGAAACACAAAAAATAATCGTGACTAAATGATGGAAAAACGAAAATTATAAAATAATACAAATTTGAGTGGAAAGTGATATGTCCTTTTGGAATGACAGAGTTGATTAGAAGAAGTGAGAAATAAAACTATTTTATTTAGTTTATAGGAGTTTATTTTTTATAAGTGTTTCCGCAATTTGAACTGTATTTAGTGCTGCTCCTTTTAATAGATTATCTGATACAACCCAGAATGTTAAGGCATTATTTTTTGTTGAAATATCTGAGCGAATTCTACCAACATAAGTTAATTGTGTATTTTCTGCAAATAGTGGCATAGGATATTTTAGTTTTTCAGGTTCGTCTAAAAGCATAATTCCGTTAGCTTTTGATAATAATTCTTTTGCTTGTTTAGGAGCAATAAATTTTTCAGTTTCAATCCATACGCTTTCAGAATGAGAACGAAAAACCGGAACTCTTACGCATGTTGCACTTACCTCTATTGAACTATCTCCCATAATTTTTTTTGTTTCATTAGTCATTTTCATTTCTTCTTTTGTATATCCGTTTTCTGTAAAAACATCTATTTGTGGTATCAAGTTAAAAGCTATTGGATAATGAAACTTATTGTTAGTATTAGTCTCTAAATTTTTTCTATTCTTTGTGTTCCAAATTTTTATTTGATCTTTAAGTTCATCAATAGCTTTTTGTCCTGCTCCAGAAACCGCTTGGTATGTTGAAACAATAACTCTTTTTATCTTTGCAAAATCATGTAATGGTTTTAAGACTACTACCATTTGAATTGTAGAGCAATTAGGGTTTGCGATGAGTTTTTTCTCTTTTTTTAGGTCATAAGGATTTACTTCAGGGACAACTAATGGAATATTTTTATCCATTCTCCATGCACTTGAATTATCTATGACAAAACTTCCGTTATCTACAAAGATAGGGGCGAATTCTTTTGAGACTTTTACTCCTGCACTGAATAGAGCAATGTCAGTATTTTTGATGTTATCCTTTGTAAGAGATTCAACTGCGAGCTCTTTGTTTTTATATATTAGTTTTTTACCTATAGAACGTTTTGAGGCTAAAAATTTTATGTCTTCTACAGGAAAATTTCTATTTTCAAGCATTCTAATCATTTCAAGTCCAACTGCTCCAGTGGCACCTACTACTGCTACTTTGTATTTTTTCATAATTTCCCTCGTTTCCCTCTTATTTTATCTATTGCTTTATACACTGCATCAATAAGACATAAGCTGCTGTGTAAAAAATAATTGGTTTTGTTTTTTATTATCGCTATCTTAATATTTCTATGATTGCTATCGGTATTATTCTAGTGCTCACTGTAGCAATTTAGATAATCTAAAATAAAGATCTCTTTTCCAGATTTTCCAGAAGCAGTAATCTTCTTCTACTAAAGCAATTATGTCCTCATCAAAAACTGTTTTCTTTTTATCAACTAGAATTTTAAATCTTTCAAAAATTCGTTCTAAAGTTTTATTTTCTAACTTATAGCCTAGATCTTAATTCTTTTAAAGAATACATGCCTTCTTGAATGTTTACCTAAAACCAATGAGCTTTCTGGTACACCTACATCACTAGGAGTCATAATTTCGTAAGTTTCTCTAGCTTTTAGGATTCCATCCTGATGAATTCCAGACTCATGAGAAAAAGCATTTGCTCCAACAATAGCTTTATTTACCTGCACTGAAATACCGGTCAATCTTGAGACAAGTTTACTTGTATTATATATTTCATTTGCTTTAATTGAATGTTTAAAATTATAATATTTGGATCTTACTTTTAGTATCATTACAATTTCTTCAAGAGAAGCATTGCCTGCACATTCTCCTATACCGTTGATTGTACATTCAATTTGCCTTGCACCATTTTCCATAGCGAACAAAGAATTTGCGGGAATCCAGCTTCGATAACATTTACACCTAAAGTTGCAAGCTGATCTGCAACTAATAGTTTTTCTTTTAAATTCATGCTTGCACCCGGAGATTGTTCCCCATCTCTTAGGGTTGTATCAAAAAAAATAATTTATCTTTTTTGGTTTTATTCATTTATTTTTATTTTATTATTATAAAAAAATGCTCAATTTGTTATTTTTAATTCCATGTACAAAAAAACCACTGAGTATATTTCTGTATTATATGCTAGATTACATTATTTTTCAATATGACACATACTGTGCTACAAAGTTAGCATTGAGTCAGCATAAGAAAAAAATCTATATTTTTCTTTTATGGTTTCTTTGTAAGCTTTGAGAATAATTTTTCTTTAGGAAAAAGCATTGCCATCATAAGAAATAAAGAATTCTTCTTGAAACATATCACATGAAGAGTTAAAGTAACAATATTTATTTTAATGACTTTTAAGTGAAATGAAGATCTGCTGTAGGATAAGTTGCAATAGTTCCTAAGTTTTTAGCATAAATTGTTCTAATATCTTTGTTTATCAAAAATTGATTACAACGCAGTCGCCGGTATTAGAATGTTCAATCCTGTTTTTAATTGGTTTCTGAATTATAACTATTCTAGAAGATTATATCATCTGTATATTTGTCATTCATAAGTAATACTTTCAACTTTTGTTCCAGGATAATAGTAGTTTAATATTTGTTTATAACTTTTTCCTTTCTCTGCCATGTTCTTGGCACCCCATTGGCATAAGCCTACTTTATGTCCCCAACCATTACCTTTAAAATAAAATTTGTTACCATCTGTTTTTATAGAATTAAAATTGTGACTTTTTATTTGCCATGCATCTATTATAAGTCTAAACTTATATGCATTTATCAAAAATTTTCCATTAGAATGTGATATTTCTAATTCTTTTGCAGTATCTCTAGATGTCTTCACTTTCACTTTAATGTTTTTTATTTTTTCTATATTCTTATTTGAAAGTTTTTTTCTTATAAAAATTTCATCTATGTTAGTTTCCCATTTTGCATGAGGGCTGTTGTAGCAATAACCACATTTTACGCCTTTTAAGTAAGGAGGTGTATATTTCCAGTTCCATATATGTTTTGGGTTTTCTGTATGTCCTCCACAATTTGCGTGAAAAACAGTTTGAGCAAGTTTTCCATCATAGACTAAAACTTCACATTGAGTTTCTAAAATTGCTTTGTTGCACGAATCAACTTCAACTTCTGCTCCACCGTAAACTTGACAATGAGTTGTAGAACAAATGTCAAAACCTTGATCATTATCGTAATGTTTATTTAAATTTGCAATAGAATATGTTCTACTTATTATAGCTTGAGTTTTTAGTGCTTCTATATCCCAATTAGATCCTACCTCTTTAGGCAAAACTCCTTTTAAATAATCTTCAATAGGTAAGACATTAATAATATTTATTTTGTTTCTTATTTTTTTTACTATCAGATATCCTCTATAAGGTTTGGAATCAGCGAAAATTATACCATTTGAAGGTTCTATCTTTAAAGGCGGAGATAAGGTGTGTTCTCCCAAACAAACACCATTTTCAGAACAGAAAATTTTAACGTCACCTTTAGTAAGTTTTAGTTTTTTGTTTGATGCGTCGGATATAAAAAATTTTTTTGAGCTTCCTGTTGTGAAAGCGAGAGTATCAAGTATTATACCAACATTTAGAGTTTTTTTAGTTGTATCTAACTTGCAAATGCATAAGTTATTGTATATAAATAAGATAGTTAATATTATGAAAAATCTATAAACAAAATATTTTACTGAGATTTTTGAAAAGGATTTAATTCTTTTGCACGTAAAGAATAGAAAATTCAAGGAGTTATTCATAGTTCCGGACACAACTCATTATTTTATTTGATTTGTTTTTGATAAAGAACTGATATTGTTTCACTATTTTACCTCATGTTTTTTTCTTATATACATCTTTTACTGCTAAGTTTTATAGTTTACTTTTTTTACTAATATATAATTATATATATAAAGATTTATTACAATCACAATATTTTTGCATATAATACTATTATGTTATGCTCTTGATAAGTACTTGAATGAAAGAAGTGAGCAAAAAAATTAAATCTATACTTGTTTTAACTCTTGATAATAAAAATAATTTGCGTGAAAACTTGAACGTTCGGTCATAAATATTCATAATATTTTACCGTAGCTATTTAACAGTGTAAAGGGTGGGATATATAAAATTTTTTCTAAAATTTTTCTAGAGTTAAATACCAATATGTTTATATCCAATTTCAGTAACAACTCTACCTCTTGGAGTCCTTGCAATAAAACCTGATTTAATGAGATAAGGTTCATAGATGTCAACTATAGTATCAGATTCTTCTGATATAGCACTTGCGATAGTATCGATACCTACAGGTCCACCATTAAATTTTTCAATTATAACAGTGAGAATTAATCTATCAATTTTATCTAGTCCGGCATTGTCAACTTCTAAAGCATTCAAAGCTTCCTTTGCTGTTTTATAAGTAATTTTATCATCTTTTACTTCGGCAAAATCTCTTACTCTTTTTAGAAGTCTGTTTACTATTCTTGGAGTTCCTCTTGATCGTTTTGCAATTTCTTCACTCGCTTTTTCGTCAATAAAGATATTCATTATCATAGCTGACCGATTAACTATTTGTACAAGTTCTTTTATATCATAAAATGTTAGGTGTTCTATGATCCCAAATCTATCTCTTAGTGGACTTGATAAAAGTCCTGCTCTTGTTGTTGCACCTACTAATGTAAAACGAGGAACAGGCAACTTAATTGTTTTTGCTGAAGGACCTTGTCCTATTATAATATCAAGTTTAAAATCTTCCATGACAGGATATAGGGACTCTTCTACAAGATGATTCATTCTGTGAATCTCATCTATGAAAAATACGTCACCTTCAGAAAGATTTGTGAGTATTGCCGCTAAATCTCCTATTCTTTCTAAGACAGGACCTGACGTTATTCTTAAATTACATCCCATTTCTTTTGCGATTATATGAGAAAGAGTTGTTTTCCCAAGTCCTGGCGGGGCATAAAATAAACAATGATCCAAAGCCTCATGTCTTTTTTTAGAAGCCTCTATAAAAATTTTAAGATTGCTTTTAAGTTTTTTTTGACCTATAAAGTCATTGAGGCTCTGAGGCCTCAATGAGTTCTCTGTTTTATCTTCTTCAACGTGTTTTGAAGTCTCAGTAATTTTTTTTAATTCATCCATTTTTTTACCTTTATTTATGGACTTTTTCACGTAACAAGTAAAAATATGATTTATAAATATTGTAATGACATTCTTATTAAATCTTCTAAAGTAATGTTATTATTGCAATGTTCATAAGCAGTGTTTACTGCGATTTTTGCTTGTTGCTCTTTGTATCCTAAAGCTATAAGACTTGCTATAGTTTCTAAAATTATTGTATTACCACTTATATTTACTTTCACTTTGTTATCTTCGTTAGAGACATTTATTATAGATATTTTGTCTTTTAAAGCAGCGATAAGTTTGTCAGAAGTTTTTTTTGTGAAACCAAATATTTTATTTAATATTGAAAAATTTTTTGAAATTATTGCAGTTTTGAAATCTGTAAGCGATATAGAAACTTTATCCATATATTCCAAAGCTTTTTTTGCACCGATTCCTGGAACTTTTTCTTTTATGAGTAAGTATATTTCCCTTTCATTTTTTGTTAGAAACCCATATAGATGGACAGGACCGCCATACATCCCTGTTGTATTTTCAACAATGTATATTTTTACTAGATTGCCAATTACTGGAAGTCTTGAAAGAGTAGAGAATGGAACTGATATACTGTAACCTATTCCATTTATTTCAAGAGTTATAATCTCTTTTAATTTTGAGTTAAAAGTTCCGTATAAATAATCTATCATTATGATTCCTTAAAGATGTAAATAAGTTTCAAAATTAGAATATATCACAAGTAAGACATATATCTTTACTGTTTTATATACTACTAATATGACACATTGCTATTGCTAGTGCATCTGCAGCATCGTCAGGAGTTGGTATACTTTCAAGTTTTAGAAGAGTTTTAACCATATATTGAATCTGGTACTTATCTGCCGATCCGTATCCCGTTAGTGCTATTTTTATAAGTTTAGGATTATATTCAAAGAGTGGTATCTTATTTAAAGATATTGTTAAAATAATAGCACCTCTTGCCTGTCCAAGAGACACAATGCTTTTTGATGCTTTTAAGAAAAACAGCTCTTCTATAGCAATAGCGTTAGGTTTATACTTGTCTATAATAAACTGAAGTTTTATTTTAATGCTTAGAAGTCTTTCTATCAGAGGCATAGAGTGTGTTGTTTTTATACAACCATACTCTACGAGATTAATTTTATCTCTGGAAAATGCTTCTGTAACACCCCAACCAGTAATGGAAAGACCAGGATCGATTCCAAGTACTATCATTTTATATAATATTTACCGAGGATTATGATCAAACTCTCAATTTCTCCATGTCTTCTCTGGAAATGTCAAAATTTGAATAGACATTTTTAACATCATCATGTTCTTCTAGGGCATCCATAAGGTTTAACATATGTATTGCATCGTCACCTGAAAGAGAAATATAAGTTTGAGGAATCATAGTGACTTTAGCTGATAAAATAGATATATTTTTTTCTTTTAAATTATTTTTTACGTCTTCAAAAAGTGAAGGGGAAGTTATAATTTCATATATGTCGCTATCTACTTCGTTTTTGAAATCTTCTGCTCCCGCTTCTAAAACTGTGTTCATTATGATTTCCTCATCTTTTATTGAAGATTTGTTAATAGTTATATAACCCTTTCTATCGAACATCCAACCTACACATCCAACTTCAGCAAGATTCCCATTGTATTTTACAAAGATTTTTCTTATATCTGATGCCGTTCTGTTTTTATTATCAGTTGTTGCCTCGATAATTAGTGCTACTCCAGCAGGGCCGTATCCTTCATAAATCATTTCCTCATAAATAGCACCTGATAACTCACCTGTACCTCTTTGTATGGCCTTTTTTATATTATCCAGTGGCATATTTGCTTCTTTAGCATCTTCTATAGCCTTTCTTAGACGAGTATTATTTTCAACCTGTGGACCACTTTCTTTGGTTGCGACTACAATTTCTCTAATAATTTTTGTAAAAACTTTGCCCTTTTTAGCGTCTGTTGCAGCTTTTTTGTGTTTAATACTCGCCCATTTATTGTGACCTGACATATTTTTTACTCCTTAGTTAGTTCATGCTTAATTTGATAATATAAAATCTAGTGAGTTATATTTTTTTATGCTTGAGTCCCAATCCAAATTTTAAGTCAATTGCAGACTTTTTAAGTTGAGACTCTATGCCTGTCGATATACACGTAAATTTTTTTCTTTTCTTTTTCATATCATTTGCGAGTTTGATTGCCTCGTTAATTTTTTCCATTTTTTCTTTATCAGATTGTACTGCAAATTCAGCAACTACATTGACATTATTATTTGCAATTTCTATAAAACCACCACTAACAATGACTTTTTTTATATCTTTTATAGTATTAATTTCTATTTCGCCACTATTTAATTTTGTTACAATATTTGTATGGCCTGGTAATACTGTAATTATACCACTTGTAGTTGGAAAAGAAACAGATATTATCTCTTCCTTAAAAATAATACCTTCTGGTGATAAAATTTCTATTTTAAGCTTGTTCATATTTTTCTTATTTATCATACTTTAGTGAACTTTTTATATATTTAAATTGGGTTTTATAATTTATTCCATCTCGAATCTAGTTTATTAAATTGTTTGTTATATTTTAGATTTTTCAGTTGCTTCTTCTATAGAACCAATCATGTAAAAAGCTTGTTCTGGTATAGAGTCATATTTACCATCTATAATTTCTTTAAATCCTTTTATTGTGTCTCTAGTTTTAACATATTTACCTTCCAGACCTGTAAACATTTCTGCTACAAACATAGGTTGAGTTAAAAATCTTTGCACTTTTCTTGCTCTAGAAACAACTGTTTTATCTTCATCAGAAAGCTCATCTATGCCGAGTATTGCAATGATATCTTGCAAATCTTTATATCTTTGTAATGTTTTTTTGACAGACATTGCTGTATTGTAATGGTCTTCACCAACAACATTGGGATCTAGAAGTCTTGAAGTGGAATTAAGTGGATTAACAGCAGGGTATAATCCTTGTTCCATAATTGCTCTATCAAGTGTAAGTGTTGCGTCTAAATGTGTGAAAATTGCGACAGGTGCCGGATCAGTATAATCATCTGCAGGAACATAAACTGCCTGAACAGAAGTAATAGAACCTTTGTTTGTAGATGTAATTCTTTCCTGTAAATCACCCATATCTTTTGCGAGATTAGGTTGATATCCTACTGCAGACGGCATTCTTCCGAGAAGAGCAGATACTTCGCTACCGGCTTGAGCAAATCTAAAAATATTATCTATAAATAATAAAACATCTTCACACTTTATATCGCGAAAATACTCAGACATAGTAAGAGCTGTAAGTGCTACTCTCATCCTATTTCCTGGAGGCTCATTCATTTGACCGAATACCAGGACAGTTTTATCCATAACTTTTGACTCTATCATTTCCATCCATAAGTCGGTTCCCTCTCTTGTTCTTTCGCCAACTCCAGCAAAAACTGAATGTCCTTTGTGTACTGCAGCAATGTTTCTTATAAGCTCTTTAACTACAACTGTTTTACCTACTCCGGCACCGCCAAAAATTCCTATTTTACCGCCTTTTGTGAAAGGAGAAATTAAGTCTATTACTTTGATTCCTGTTTCAAGCATTTCTGGAGTTGTTTTTTGATCTGTAAAAGTTGGGGCAGGTCTATGTATTGGATATCTTTCAACAGTATCGTCAATTTTTCCTAAAGCATCAATAGGTTCACCTAAGACGTTAAATATTCTTCCAAGAGTTTTTTCACCTACAGGGACCTTGATAGGTGCAAAAGTTCTTGTGGCTCTCATACCTCTTTTCATTCCATCTGTAGATCCCATAGCTATTGTTCTTACTTCAGAATTGTTTATCTCAAACATTGTTTCAAGTATCAAATCATTTCCATCTGGCATTTTCAAAATTAGTGCCTCATATATTTCAGGGAGAGTATCGATAAATTTTAAATCTACAACCGCTCCTTGAACTCTTATAACTGTACCTTCTACATTAGAGTCTTTATAGTTTTTTTTACTTTCCATTTTAAATTCCATGTTGTCCGTTAGCAAGATCTAGAATTTCATTTGTAATTTTTTCCTGTCTAGACTTATTATAAATGTTAGTTAGATAAGCTGAAATTTCATTTGCATTATCTTTTGCATTTTTCATAGCTGTTACTCTTGCTGCTTGTTCTGAAGCATAAGCATTCGTTAGTGCACTATAAAATTCAGTTTCAAGATAGTAAAGAAGTAAATCTCTTAAAATGTGTTCAGAATTTGGTTCAAAAATATAGTCAGCTTCGTTTGCTTTAAAATTTTTATTGGATTTTATTGGAAAAATTTCTTCAATGATAGGGTCCTGCACTAGCATATTTTTAAATTTCGAGTATATTATACTTATTTTTGTTACTTCATCTGAAAGATAAAATTTTTTTGCTATATCTATCATAGGATATATATCATCATATTTTGGAAAGCTTGTACCTATATTAAAAGATGCTAATATGTTGTAGTCATGCCTTACTGCATTATTAGTAGCTTTCTTGCCTATAGTAATAATATAATCTGTTGTAGACTGCACATAAGAGATCACTTTTTTAAAAATATTTACAACAAGATTACCGCATAGGCCTTTGTCTGGGGAAATAATATAAACCAATCTCTTGCCATCTTTTTCGTTTAAAAACTTTTCTGTTTTTTCGTGAAAGTTTTTTTCTGTAAGGATTTTTTGGACCATGTATTTAATTTTTTTTGCGTATGGATTATGTTTTTCAACTGATTCTTGAGCTTTACGTATTTTAGATGCAGCTATCATTTCCATAACCTTTGCTATTTGAGCTATGTTATTCGAAGTCTTTATTCTTTTTCTTAGTTGTTGTAAGTTTTTTGTCATATTATATTATTTATTAAGAAATAGTTAATAGATTTTTAAAAACCTTAAAAATCAGTATTTATTTGTTTTAATACAAAGATGCTTTCCACTCCTTTATTTCTTTTTCAAGTTCCCCTTTTAAATTATTGTCTATTTCTGTCCCTGCAGAAAGTTTTTTAACAGTTTCAGGATAAGTCTTTTTAATAAACTTTATCATTTGTTGTTCTAAAGAGGTAAGTTTATCAACGTCGATATCATCGAATAGACCAGATGTCACGGAGAAAATTGATAGTATTTCTGAAAGTTCATCGTAAGGCTTATATTGTGGTTGCTTTAAAATTTCGTTAATCTTTTTGCCTCTCTCAAGTCTTTTCAGTGTTTCTTCATCTAAATCATTTCCGAACTGTGTAAAAGCTTGTAACTCTCTAAACTGTGAAAGTTCTAGTCTTAAAGGCCCTGACAATTGTTTCATTGATTTGGTCTGAGCTGCTCCTCCTACGCGTGAAACAGAGAGTCCAACATTAATTGCTGGGCGGATTCCTGAATTAAATAAATCAGATTCTAGATATATTTGTCCATCAGTAATTGAAATAACATTTGTAGGAATGTATGCAGATAAATCATTACCTTGGGTTTCAATAATAGGTAATGCTGTTAGAGTTCCTCCTCCTTTTTCATCTGACATTCTAGCAGCTCTTTCTAAAAGTCTTGAATGTAAGTAAAAAATATCACCCGGATATGCCTCACGCCCAGCAGGCCTCTTGATTGAAAGAGAAATCTGCCTATATGCCCACGCATGTTTTGTCAAGTCATCATAAACAACCAGAACATCTGCACCTTTATCCATAAAATATTCGCCTATTGTACAAGCAGCAAGAGGGGCAATGTATTGCATTGAAACTGGATCTGATGCTGTAGCTGCAACTATAACAGTGTAGTTCATCGCATCTTCATCCTCTAGTTTTGCTGTAATTGACGCTAAATTAGATTTTTTTTGTCCAATAGAACAATATATACATACTACTCTTTTTAAGTTTATATCAAGTTTTTTCTGATTTATTATAGTATCTACTGCTACTGCTGTTTTACCTGTACCTCTATCTCCGATTATAAGTTCTCTTTGACCTCTTCCTATTGGGATCATTGCATCAATAGCTTTTATACCGGTCTTTAAAGGTCTGTCTACTGAACTTCTGTGAATAATGCCTGGAGCTATTTTTTCTACAGGGTAATAAAAGATACTTTCGTGCTTTAGTTCCTTACCATCTATAGGTTGTGCCAAAGCATTTACAACTCTTCCTATTATTTTGTCAGAAATAGCAATATTTAAAATTTTTCCTGTAAATTTTACTTTCATTCCGCACACAATATGACCTGAGTTTTTTAGTAAAACTATTGAAACATAATCTTCGTCAATATTTAGAATAAAGCCTAGAGATCCATCTTCAAACTCTATTTCTTCATAATACCCAGCGTTAGAAAGACCTGAAGCTTTTACTATTTCATCCTCAACACTTTCAACAACTCCAAAATTTATGAACTCAGGACTTACCTGCACAGAATATAATTCTTTTTCAATTTTTTGTATTATTTCCTCTGGTTTCATAGATTCTCTTTTATATCCTTTAAGATTCTTTCTATTACTCCTGAAATACTGTAATCCAGTATAAAATCATCATACTCAAAACGTACACCACCTACTATATTATCATCATCTTGTTTAAATAAAATTTTTTTGTTAGGAAACATCATATTGATTTTCTCTTTATTTATACCACTTAATTTTCCAGAAAAAATCACTGTAACATTATTGCATTTAATTCCTTTTAATAATAAATTTGAAAATAATTTAAGCTCTTGTCTTGAAAGATTGGAAAAAATCCAGTCTAAATATTTTGGAGAAAGATGGTCATATTTTACGACAGAATCCGCAAGTTCTTTAATTCTTAATCTTTTCATCTATTCTTTCCAAAACTCGAGATATAAGTTTTTGTTTTTCATCCTCACTAAATAAATCTGATAATACTCTTAATATAATTTTTCTAGAAACATCAATGGACATTTTTTCTATTTGGTTATTCATGATTTTAAACTCTGTTGCAGCTCTTTGTTTAGCATCGTCTAAAATTTGTTCTGAATGGCGCTTTGCTTCCATAATTGTTTTTTCCTTTGCTTCTACAATTGAAATTTTTGCAGATTCTATTAATATATCAGCATTGTTTTTAGCTTCAGAGAGCAACTTTTTCCTCTCTTCCTTTGCATTTTCTAAAATAATTTTTGTATTATTACTCTCTAGTAGAGATTGTTTTATTTTATATTTTCTTTCATCAAGTATTTTCTTTAGTGGTATATATAAAAACTTTTTAAGAATAAAAGCTATTATTAAGAAATTTACAATCTGAAATAAAAGTAATTTTATTTCTAAGCCAAATTTCTGTATTATTTCCATTTTTCTATTTTTTAGAGAGCAAAAATAAGAGAGTAAATTGCTATTGCTTCAGCGAATGCCATTGCTATAAGCATGTTTACCATTATTTTACCTGCTGCTTCAGGATTACGACCGATAGATTCAACAGCTTTTGCACCAATATAGCCAATCCCTAATGCTGGAGCGAAACCACCAATTGCAATTATGATTCCACCAGAGAGTGTAAAAGTCATTTTTCCTCCTTATTAATACTTTTTAATGTGGTTTATCCGTCATTATATGCATGAACACCATTGTTAACATTGCGAAAATTATTGCTTGAATAATAGCAACTAAAAATTCAAGTAACATGAAAGGTAATGGTAATCCAAATGAGAATATATTATACATAGTTGTCATAATTTTTTCTCCTGATAAAATGTTGCCGAATAAACGAAATGAAAATGAAATAATTTTTGTTATTTCATTTGAGAATTCTAAAATGCCAACAAATAAGAATATAGGGAATACTTTAAAAGTGATAAATCTCTTAAAATAAACTTTAATTCCAGTATATTTTATACTAAGACAATGTGTTAGAACTATGGAAACAACTGCCAATGCAAGAGTGAGATTCAAATCACTACTAGCAGATTTTAAGAGTGGAACTTTCGTATGATTATTTGACATTGATGTTTTAAATGTTATTGCTTCAAATCCAGGGAATTGTGCGATTAAATTTGAGATTAATATGAATATGAAAAATGATAAAACCCATGGGTATATGAAAGAAGCTCTTTCACCAGCAACTTCTTTAGTTGTTTCTATGAAATAATCAATAATTATTTCAGTTGCATTTTGTATTGAATTTGGTTTTAACGAAATTACTTTATTTATTATTAAAATAAATAAAATGATAACGATATCAGAAACAATTGTTGCAATAATAGTATTTGTTACAGGAAAATTTGCTATTGAGAATAGTATATCTGGCTTTATTTGCATTAAAATTCACCTAATAACCAATAATATAAGCAAATATACATTATTAAATTGTAAATATAAAATATACTTTTAGTTTAAATGTATTACTCTATTTCTGATTTCTAACAAGAAAGGCGTGTTATAAAATATTCACAATTACCTATAGCACCTTAAATCAATTACCAACTCTGATTGTACTTGTTAAAAAACATTTAGTCAATATTGTAAGCCGATGAGAGGACTTGAACCTCCGCCCCACTGCTTACGAAGCAATTGCTCTACCAACTGAGCTACATCGGCATCCTTAAAAATTAGTAAAATTAACTTTTATAAACTGCATAAAAATATGCTGAGGGACAGAATCGAACTGTCGACACCAGGTTTTTCAGACCTGTGCTCTACCAACTGAGCTACCTCAGCATATTCTAAAGACACTGGTTATTTTACAGAATTCCTAAATGGATTTTAAATTAATCTTTTTTGCTAAGTTCTTCAAAAACCTTTTTCCCAGCTTTAAAAGCTTCATTTATTTTGTCTTTTCCAGAATATATTTTATTACGACTTTCTTCATAAAGTTTGCGACTAGTCTCTTTAAAGTCACTGTTTAAATCGTTAACTTTATCTGATATTTTTTCGCCTAACTTTTTAATGTTATTTCTGGTTTCTTTTCCAGATCTCGGAGCATATAATACCCCTAGAACAGTTCCTAATAGACCGCCTAAAATAAAAGCTAAAAGAGTATCCTTATTATCACTCATTCCTTCCCCCTTCTATTTTTGATAATTTTAGAAAGAGCGTAAAATAAAACTGATGAAGCCGATGTAGTTAGAGATGAGAATTTCCTGCATATTGACGTAAATTTATTTGAAGTTTTATTTATAAAATCTAATTCAATATTAATTTTTCTTACTGTATTTTCAATTTCTCTAGCAGTTCTTCTTATTTGGACTAAGCTAATAATCAGGTAAATTGTTCTTATAAGTGTGGATATTCCTATCAAAATGGCTACTATAATAATGATTAACGATTCTACTGGCTTCATGTGATTAGTTATTTTAATAAAAACTTATATTTATGTCAAAACATTTGTCAAAACATTCTTTATAACTATTTTTTATACTTAAAAAGTTTGCTAGACTTCATACTTTTTAATTCAAACATCTTGTTTCTAAGGACAGATGCAGATTCAAAATCAAGATTATCAGCAGATTTTTTCATCTGTAACTCTATATCTTTTATTATTTTATCAATATTTTTTGGAGTGACTGTGTACTCGTATTGTTCTTCTGGAATAATATGATTTATTGATTTATCCCTCGATAAATTTTTAAACTCATCAAGTTCTCTGACAGCTTTAATTATTGATTTAGGTTTGATATTATTTTTTTTATTATATTCAAGTTGTTTCTTGCGTCTTCTATTCATTTCTTCTAAAGCTTTTTGCATTGAATCTGTTATGGTATCTGCATAAAAGATAACTCGTCCTTCAATATTTCTTGCTGCTCGTCCGCAAATCTGGATGAGTGTAGACTTCGAGCGTAAAAAACCCTCTTTATCAGCATCTAAGACAACTACTAATGACACTTCTGGTAAATCCAACCCTTCCCTCAAAAGATTTATTCCTACTAAAATATCGAAATGCCCAAGACGTAAATCTTTAAGTATTTCTATTCTTTTTAAAGTGTCTATTTCTGAATGAAGATATTTAACCTTAAAGTCTTTTTCCTTTAGATAGGTTGCTAAATCTTCAGACATATTTTTTGTAAGTGTTGTAACTAAAGTTCTATGTTTTTTCTTAACATTTTTTTGTAGTTCCTGCATTAAATCTTGTATTTGTCCGTTTATAGGACGTATAATGACCTCTGGATCTACTAGACCAGTCGGTCTTATAACTAAATCCACCACCTGTTTTTTACTTCTTTTAAGTTCGTAAACACCTGGAGTTGCCGAGACCATCATAAATCTTTTTATGAGTTTTTCAAATTCTTGAAATTTTAACGGTCTGTTATCTAAGGCAGATGGCAATCTAAAACCAAAATCTACTAGTGTCTGTTTTCTACTTTTGTCACCCTCATACATTCCTCTTATTTGTGGAAGTGAAATATGTGATTCGTCGGCTATTATTAAAAAGTCATCATTTTCCTGTAAGAAGTAATCTATGAGAGTTGTTGGTCTTGTTCCAGGAGGATTTCCTGATAAATGTCTTGAATAATTTTCGATTCCACTGCATAAACCAGTTTCTTTTAATATTTCCATATCATATTTTGTTCTTTGTTCAAGACGTTGTGCTTCAATAAGTTTGTTTTGTGACTTTAATAATTTGAGTTGTTTATTTAATTCTTCTTGTATGTTTTTTAAAGCTTTACTAATTTTGTATTCATCAGTGACAAAAAGTTTTGCAGGATAAATATATATTTTATTTTTTTTGTAAAGTGTCTGACATGTTATCGGATTAAACTCTTTAATACTTTCAACCATATTGCCATAAAATTCTACTTTTATAGCAGTTTCAAGATAGGCTGGGAAAATTTCCAAGGTATCACCTTTAACTCTAAAAGTTCCCCTTTTAAATTCGAGTTCGTTTCTTTTGTAGTGACTTGTAATTAATTCAGATAAGAGTTGATTTATAGATTTTTCTTTTCCAACGATTATTTCGATACACATGTTTTGGTAATCTTTTGGAGTACCCAAATTGTATATACATGAAACAGAAGCAACTACAATAACGTCTTTTCTTTCAAGAAGAGAAGTGGTTGCTTTTAAACGTAATCTATCTATATGGTCATTTATTGAGGCATCTTTCTCTATATATGTATCACTTGAAGGGACATAAGCTTCTGGCTGATAGTAGTCGTAATAAGATATAAAGTATTCTACGGCATTGTTTGGAAAGAAAGCTTTAAATTCAGAATAAGTTTGTGCTGCTAGAATTTTATTTGGTGATATTATAAGCGTAGGTTTTTGAAGTTTTTCGATGACATTTGCCATGACAAATGTTTTCCCAGAACCTGTAACACCAAGTAAAACTTGTGAGTTTTTACCATTTAAATAATTATAGTATAGTGAATCTATGGCTTGTGGTTGATCACCAGAAGGCTTAAATTTTGAAATTAACTTAAATTTATTTTCCATAATATTAACTCAATTGTTTATAATTATGTCTGCGACTGAAAAAATTATTAATTATAGATATAAGTGATGTTTTATTATAATTTTTTTATTAGCTCATAATCTGTCTGACTTATTTAAAGTGGAGTAATTGAAATATATTCTCTACTTAACGCATGTACATCTGTTTTTCTATATACATTAAAAGGAATCTCATCTTTTATAAACAATAGTTTCAACTTTTTTAACTTAATCTTTTAATCCTATAATCCTAAAAAATGAACTTACTTTTGATACTTTTATAATTTACTGGAAGGTTTATATTCAAACATATGTTTTTAAAAGATTTTTTCTTTTCAATATTAGCTTAGCAATCCCTCTTATTGCAATTACTGAACGAGTATACTCTATTACGTCTACTTCTGCTAATAAAACTGTAGGTGAGAGTTGTCCAAACTATTTCTGAGTAAATTTTACATCCTGACAGAGATTAGGACATCTATTTATTTCTTCCCGACACTACCAAATCTATTTTGTTTTTTAAAATTTAACCCATATTTTACACAATCAGCTGGTATAACATTTTCTATTACATAGAAGTTTCTCCTGATTTTATCAGTTTTTTGCACTTTTTTGGTGTTATTATTCTATCTTCTGTACCTGAGACATTTGATTATTTGGGATTTGGGATAATGATATGTATTTTCCAAATTTTAGAAAGTTCTTTGATTAAAGGGTTAAGTCCTAGGCTTTTTATGTCCTTGTCATTTGAAATTAAGATTTTATGCATTTTATTATTTCATTAACTATTAACTCTTGCGGAAATTTAATAATATCTTTAACCGCATTATTTCTTGTGTTTTTTTTTATTGTATATATGGCTTTGCTTAGATTTTCTTCTGTGAGATTCTTTTCCTCAATTATTATGACTTTACCATTTTTTTCTATTTCTTTTGCGTTCCAATATTGATGATTATTAGTAGCATAAGGATAAGGAACTAAAATTGCTGATTTGTCTAAAGCTTCGAGCTCAAGTATGGTACTCGCACCAGAACGACATATAACAATATTACTTGTAGCATAAGCGTTGGCTATGTTATGCATATAATCAAAAACTCTATAATCCGGGTTGCTTTTGACTTTTTCTTGGATTTTAATGTAGCTTTCGGATCCAACTATGTGTAAAACTTGGAATTTGTCTTCGATGTATAAATCTAACAAGATTTTGCATATAATCTCATTGAATCTAGTTGCACCAAGACTTCCAGCAAAAACTAAAATTGTGAATATTCCATCTTTTAATTTGAGTTCTAGTAATGCTTTTTTTTTTGACACTAATAATAGATCTTTTCTGATAGGGCAACCTGAAACGATAGTGTTTTTGAGATTTTTTTTAGAACTTGGAAGACTTACAAATGTTTTATCTACTATTTTATTTAAGAGTATGTTTGCTTTACCTGGAATGGCATTTTGCTCGTGTATGAATTTTTTTTTACTTAATATTTTTGCTGCAATAAGTACTGGGATTGCCATGTACCCACCCGTACCGATTACAGCTAAGGGATTCAATTTTATAATTTGTTTTAATGCTTTAAAAAATGAAAACTTTGTTTTGATTAAAAATATTAAAAAATTGAACGAAATTTTTCTTGGCATTCCTGATATATTAAATTTAATGTATTTGAATTGACTATTTTTTAATATTTCTGATGATATTGGATTGTTACTTATAAAAAAAATAGGATCATAGCCTTTATTTTTAAATTCTTCTGCTAATGCTATACCTGGGTAAATATGTCCTCCTGTCCCACTTGAAGCAATAATTATATTTTTATTTTTCATTAACTATTCCTTTATTTAATATAATTGGCAAATGCGTAGATGTTAAAAATATTATAGTTTTAACATATTATCAAAGAGATGTAATATAATTAATCATTCTATATTTTTTTGTTTTTCTTTCATATTGTGATAGATTTATTAATATTCCTGCAGCTACCATAGTTATAATGAGTGAAGTCCCACCGAAAGATATAAATGGAAGTGGTAATCCTTTTGCTGGGAATACTCCAGTGGCAACAGAAATATTTATAATAGCTTGAAAAACAATCAAAAAAGTTATTCCTAAACATAAATACTGTGAAAAAATATCAGGCATATATTTGCTCATTTTTATACCTCTAAGAAATAAGTACATAAAAAATGCAAGAACTATACTAGTACCAATAAAACCAAGTTCTTCTCCAATTATTGGAAAAATAAAATCAGTATGTGCTTCTGGAAGATACATAAGTTTCATTTCACTTTTACCTAATCCTTTACCAAAGAAACCTCCAGAGCCTAATGCATTTAGTGATTGTCTTACTTGATAGGAAGACATATCGATGTTTATGAAAGAAGCAATATAATCCTTGAATCTTATGAGCCTATATGGCTTTCTTATAATTTCTTCAGTTATAAAGATAAGTGTTGTTATACATCCAATAAATACGACTTTTATTTTTATTCCTGCACAGAATAGCATCGCAAAGCAAACACTTCCTATTAGAATAGGTGTTCCTAAATCAGGCTCCAGAGCGATTGGAAAAACTATAAGTAAAATAGTAGATAAAAATACTATTAGAGCTTTAGATTCTTTGATTAAATTTTTTTTTCTAGATATGAAGTTAGCTGTAGTTACTATCGTAGCAATTTTAGCTAGTTCTGAAGGTTGTACGCTAAAACAACCTATTCCTAGCCATCTTTTTGCACCTGATCGCGAAATACCTATAAATAAGACTGCAATGACTGAAATCAATGAAAACAAGTAAATCCATTTTGCATATTTTTTATAAAAATTATGATTAATCAAAAAACTTGTTATGAACATTAGTATGAATCCAACAGTAATCCAAAGCATTTGTTTTAAAAAAAGTTTATATGGACTCGCCCATCTTAATTCTGCCATAATATTGCTTGATGAAAATACCATAAATGAGCCAAAGATAATACATATGCATATCAAAATTATAAGATTGAAGTCATATTTATTTAAGTCAAAGTTAATTTTAAACATCATTTTTTTATTGTAGCTTTAATGTTTTATAGATATATAGATATAATTAAATAATTACTAACAAGTTTATTTTATATTCTATATAACTTGTTAATAAATAGCTATTATATATTCAAAAAGTAATTTATGTATCTAAACTCCACACAGCTTTTTTAAAAACCTCACCTCGTTCTTCAAAATTCTTAAACTGGTCAAAAGAAGCACATGCTGGAGAAAGTAGAACTGTGTCGCCTCCGACGGCAGTTTTAAATATTTGTTTTACGGCATTCTCTACATCGTTACAATATATAAATGCAGTATAATCATTTAAATCTTTTTTTATTTTGCTAGATGCTTCGCCGATAAGAAAAATTGATTTAACTCTTTGTTTTATAAGTTCTTTTATAGGAGTGTATGCATTTCCTTTGTCACGCCCCCCCATGATGAGTAAAATGTCTTTATTAAAAGATTCAAGTGCGACCCTAGTTGAATCAATATTTGTTGATTTTGAGTCATTATAGTAGTTTACTCCGTTTAAAGTTCTTACAAATTCTATTCTATGCTTTACACCTTTATATTTTGAGATAACTTTCTCTACAATTAACGGATTTATCTCTAATGCATAAGATGCTGCTGTTGCAGCTAAAATGTTTTCTATATTATGCATGCCAATAATATTAATTTTTGGCTTTATCACAATATTTTTATCTTTAATATTTATAATTATATTTCCATTATTGTAAAATACTCCATTTTTTATGTTACTCTTGCTAAAAAAAAATACTTTTGCCTTAGTCTTTTTGGATATTTTTCTACAAATTTTGTCATCATAATTTATTATTGCGAAATCCACAGATTTTTGGTTGACTAGTATATTTTCTTTTGCTTTTATATATGCATTAATTGTTTTATGATGCTCAAGATGATCAGGGGATATGTTTAATAATATTGATATATCCGGCTTGAAATACGGAGTATCTTCGAGTTGGTAGCTTGAAAGCTCAATTGTAATAAAAGTATTTTTTGTAGTTTTTGAAGCTTTATCTGATAATGGGTAACCTATATTCCCAGTAACTATTGAGTCTTTATGTACTGATTTTACTATTTTTGAAACTAAGTCAGTTGTAGTAGTTTTTCCGTTGGTACCAGTAATGGCTATGATTTTTTTATATTTTGAATTTTTAAGAGAAAAAGCAAGTTCACTTATAATTTTTATGTTTTTTTTTCGAGCGTCTTTTAAAATAGGAATATTTAAATTAATTCCAGGACTTTTTATAATAACATCTGAACTTAAAATTTTGTCTGAATGACCTCCAAGTTCTTTTATTATTTTTTTGTTTAAATTTTTTGTTTTTATTTCTTTGCTATCACTTGCAAAAACATTATATCCTAATTTTACTGCAAGATTTGCAGCTGCAATGCCACTTTTTCCCAAGCCCAAAATTCCTATGTTTTTTTCCATTTCCATATCTACCTCAATTTCAGAGATGCAAAAGAAAATATTGCGAGAATTATACCTACTATCCAGAATCTTATTGTAACTTTCGTTTCAGATATTCCAAGCATTTCAAAGTGATGATGTATTGGTGCCATTTTAAACACTCTTTTTTTTACTCTTTTATAATAAAATATTTGTATAAGTACGGAAAGTGCTTCAATAAAAAAAACACCTCCCACAAAAACTAAAATTATTTCCTGCTTTATAAATACTGATGTTATACCTAGTATTCCACCTAAAAATAAACTTCCAGTATCACCCATGAAGATTTCTGCAGGGTGTGAATTGTACCACAGAAATCCAAGGCATGATCCCACAACTGCAAATAGAAAGATTGATATTTCTTCAGCTCCAGTTACATTTATAATTTTCAAATAACTTGATATATGTGAGTGACCAGAAAAGTATGCGAACAAAGCGAGTGTAAAAGCTGAAATAGTTATATTACCCACTGCAAGCCCATCAAGTCCATCTGTTAAATTTACAGCATTTGAGCTACCTACAACTATAATGACTACTAACAGTATGTATAGAAAATGAAAGTTCATAAAAAAGTTTTTTAAAAAGGGTATATTTACTAATGTTGTAAATTCAGAGTTTGGAGGGAAGAAACTTAAATATATGGCTAATAATGCAGAAAAAATTGCTTGGCCAAAAAGTTTACCTTTTTTTGAAAGTCCTTTTGTATTTTTTTTCTTAATTTTTAAGTAATCATCATAAAATCCCAAAAAAGCAAGCCATATGGTTCCTATTAAAAGCCAAATAATAAACCTGTTGTCAAGTCTGGTCCATAATAGTGTAGACACAGTTAGTGATAAGAATATGAGAATTCCTCCCATGGTTGGAGTATCATCTTTTTTTAAGTGTATTGTGGGTCCATCAATTCTTACAACTTGTTTTATCTTAAAGTTTGATAATTTATTTATTATATAAGGACCGGTAATAAAACAAATTAAAAAGCTTGTCAAAATAGCTCCGCCTGACCTAAAGGTTATATATTGAAAAATTTTAAATGATGTAGTTGTAAATGTATTACTTAAATAGGAAAAAATATGATACAGCATTTTAGGTATCTCTTTGCTTTAGAATGTTATGAAATTTTGTATAAATTTCTTCTAGTTTCATACCTCTTGAGGCTTTAAATAAAAACACAGAAATATGATCAATAGGAATTTGTCTGAGTTTTTTTAAAATAATGTTTGCTTCTTTTGTATAAAAAACCTTTTTATTAACTAAAGCTTCTTTTGTATATAAACTCATTTCACCTATAAGATAGACAGAGTTTATGTTTTTTTGAGTATTGATAAATTTTCCAAGCTCAAAATGATAATCAATTGACTTATTGCCAAGTTCAAGCATATCGCCGAGTATAAGATTAATTTTTCTATCAATATAATGCTGTGATACTGCTTGTATTGTTTCTCTCATTGAAGATGGATTTGCATTATAGGCATCATTTATTAAAACTACGCCACTTTTGGTTTTAATGGTTTCCATACGCATCTTAGGTAGTTTAAAGTTCTCTATTCCGTGTTTTATTTCATCAAGAGAAAATCCAAAACTAGTTGCACAAGCAGAAGCAGCTAAGGCATTTGATACATTAAATTTTCCTTTTGCTGGCATTTCAATTTTCACTGATTTTTTATTATAAAAAAGTTCAAAATTTATTTTATCAAAAGATAATATTATGTTTTTCGCACAAATATCTGCATCCGTATCACAAGCAAAAGTTATAACTTTATGACTATTTTGTACTTTGCATGCCTTTTTTAGAAATTTATCGTCATTGTTTATAATAATAACACCATTTTCTTTTACATTATCGAATAAATTTTTTTTTTCTTCAAATACACCTTTAGGTGAAATAAAGGTTTTCAAATGCGAAAAACCTATATTTGTTATAATTCCTACATTAGGTCTTAATATGTCAGATAATATTTTGATTTCACCATGTAAGGATGTTCCCATTTCAAAGACAGCATATTTAACAATTGAAGTTAGGTTAAGTACTGAAAGAGGAAGTCCTATCCTATTATTTAAATTATTTTCATTTGAAAGAGTCCCGGATTTCTCATTAAAAATTGAAATTAGTATTTCTTTAGTTGTGGTTTTACCATTTGATCCTGTTATGCCGACTATTTGTGTATTTTGAAATCTAGCGATATATGTTTTTGCAAGTTTTCCTAGAGCGATAAGTGTATCATCTGTTTTAACAATTGAAAAAAGATTTGATAGAACCTTTATAGAATCAACTTCGCTTTTTGAGCATACTATTGCAGTTGCACCTTTGATAATTGATTCCTTTATGAAATTATGACCATCATAACGATTTCCTTGTATTGCAAAATACACCTCACCTTCTTTTATTGTTCTTGAATCTATAGAAATACCTATTATAGGAAGATCAAGATTGCCTCTTATAAACTTTCCGTTAATAGCTTGTATTAAATCTCTAAGATAAAATGACTCCATTTAAAAAGTAAACTCTTTTTGTTTAATTTGTTTTGATGTAATTTTTTTTCTCTTTTTTATATCAATGTATTTTTTAGCGATTTTAATATCATTGAAGTTGATTTTTTCAGTACCCATAATTTGATAAGTTTCATGCCCCTTACCGGCAATTAAAATAATATCGTCTTTACTCGCCATCATTAAGGCTTCTTTTATAGCTGTTTCTCTATCTACTATTATTTTATAATTCTCTTTGTTGGATTTTTTTATTCCAGTTTCTATATCTAAAATTATTTGATATGGATCCTCTGTTCTTGGATTATCAGACGTTATAAAAACGAAATCACTCATTTCCGAAGCTGTTTTACCCATTAACGGTCTTTTTTCTCTATCTCTATTACCACCACAACCAAAGACAGTAATAATTCTTTTAAATTTTAAGCTTTTTAAGACTTGCAAAACATTTTTTAGAGCATCATTCGTATGTGCATAATCAATTGCTACTTCAAACCCCATTTCCTTTGTATCAACTTTTTCGAGTCTTCCTGGAACATTCCTTAGGTTATTTAAACCTTTAAGGATTTTTTCTAAAGAAATTCCACTATAAATAGCAACAATAAAAGCTGCTATAGCATTGTAAATATTATGTAACCCCATATGGTTTATTTCGACTTTTACCTTTTCATTATTAAAAAATAAATCAAATATGCTTCCTTTGTTTGTAATTGTAATGTTTTTAGCTTTAAAATTTGCTGTATTTCCCTCTAAGGTAGAGTAGAGCTTAATTTCTGCATTGATTTTTGTTTTTGATAATTTTCTCCCATAGGGGTCATCAATATTTATTACAGCATATTTTTTTGTCCTTTTTTTATACATCCTTAATCTTTTAAATAATATCGATTTAGCTTCAAAATAGTTATCCTCGTTTTTGTGAAAATCTAAGTGATCTTGTGTTAAATTTGTAAAAACTGCTATATCGAAATCTATACCATACACTCTACCTAGACTTAAAGCATGTGAGGATACCTCCATTATAAGATATTTAATATTATTATCTACCATTTCTCTCATAATTCTGTAGATATCTAATGATTGTGGCGTCGTATTATCTCCATTAATAACTTTGTTTTTATATCTGTAGTTAATTGTACCTATGACTCCACAATCAATATTTGAATTAATAAATATACTTTCAAGCATATAAGCAGTTGTTGTTTTGCCATTTGTGCCGGTTATGCCTATAATATTTAACTCCTTGTCTGGATAGTTGTAGAATTTTGCACAAAAAATTGACATGAAATGAAAGATATCTTCAACAATAACTTGAGTTACATTGTTAGTGTCATATTTTGTATTTGTAATGATTACAGAAGCACCTCTTATTATTGCTTCACTTATGTATTTTCTTCCATCAGTATTATAACCTGGAAGAGCAAAAAAAGCATAATTTATATCTATTTTTCTAGAATCGTACGATATTTCAGACACTTCGGTATTATTGTCGCCTATAATAGTTACATTTTCATTTTGTAAAAGATTTTTTAATTTTATAGTTCGTATCCTATTAATTAATTTTTATCGTCCTTTATAATATCTAAATATTGTGCCGTTCTTTTAGCTATATTTGCAAAAACTGGTGATGCAACTGAAGAAGCATAATAATTTGCACTTTTTGGTTCATCAATGATAACGAGTATTACAATTTCTGGATTCATTGCAGGTACCATGCCACAAAAGGAAGCAATATAATATTTGAGAGAATAGGTTTTCGTTGTAGGATCAAACTTCTGTGCTGTTCCTGTTTTCCCTCCAACGGTATATCCAGGGATTTTTGCACTTTTACCAGTACCAAAATCCACAACATTTTTTAAAAGTTTTTTTAATGTTTGTGCAGTTTCAATTGAAACCACTCTTCGTATTTCTTTGGGATTACAAATATTCTCAATCGTTTTGCTATCATTTTTTTCTATATATTTTACAGAAGGTTTTACTAATATTCCATCGTTTGCAATAGCAGAGAAAGCATTTATCATCTGAATTGCTGTAACTCCTATACTTTGTCCAAAAGAAATTGTTGGTAGAGATAAAATATCCCATTTTTTAACATCTTTTAAAAGCCCTTTTGCTTCATCTGGCAGATCAATACCTGTTAAAGAGTAGAATCCAAATTTTCTTATATATCTGTATAAATTTTCTTTCCCAAGTTTTTGTGCGATTTTTACCATAGCTATGTTTGATGATTGTTCTAGAGCTTTACTTAATGAAACACAATCTTTAATTTTATGATTGTCTTTTATGGTATGATTTGCAATTTTATATTTCCCATTTTCTAAATAAAAGATATCTGAAAGTTTTATTTTTTTTTCTTCTAGTGCCGCAGAAACAGTGATGATTTTGAAAGTTGATCCAGGTTCATAAATATCACTTATTGCTGAATTTTTTAAAATATCAATATCTTTGATCTTAATAGAAGAGTCAAAGTCAGGTAAAGAAACCATTGCAAGAATATTTCCAGTTTTAGGATCTTGAACTATACATATAGCTTTTTTTGCTTTATATTTGTCAAAGGTTTTTCGTAATTCTTGTTCTGCTATAAACTGTATGGTACGGTCTATACTAAGTTTAATATTCTGTCCACAAATTTTAGTTTTATCCACAAATTTATCTTGTATTATATGTCCGCGCCCATCTCTTCTGTTTTTGGTTATAATGTTGTTTCCGGATAAAATTCCATTGTATTCTTTTTCAATACCCGCCAAACCGCTTCCATCATAGCCTGTTATTCCAAGGATATGGGCAAGAAGTTTTCCCTCTGGATATTGTCTTATATATTTATTTTCGAATCCGATACCTTTTAATTTTTCATTCTTGATCTTATCGACAAGCTTGGTGTCAACATTAAAAGCAATTGGAACGTAAGATGTTTTCCCAAATTCATTTAAATTTTTCTCTTTAATCTTTATTCCATTTTTAGATAAAATATTTTTTAATTTGCAGAAATCTTCTATTATTTTGGGGTCGAGAAATATATTGTATTTTTTTATACTTGAAGCAAGAATATTTCCTTTTGAGTCTAAAATATCACCACGTTTTGCTACTTCGATATTTTTACGATTTATCATTTTCTCAACCGTAGTATTTATTCTAGTGTGTAAAAAAATTTGAATGAGTGTAAGTTTTATAAATAAAACAAAAAAGAATATAAAAACTACAAGTGTAAGTAATATTTTTCTATCAATTTGTTTCGTATTTTTTATCATATGTAATCATATGTATATGTTATTTAAATTCATACTTATAGTTTTAGAATCTGTAGTTCCTATATAATTAGTTGATTCATTTACGTTAAAAATATAGAGAAGTTAAAAAATAAACACATATGAAAGAATAAAATTAGTCAATATAGACTATAGAATTTTCATCTGGAGTTGAAAGATTTTTTTCTTTAGCAATTTTGTCCATTTTCTCAAGTGCAAGTATCGAATTGATTTTTAATTTTAAAGAATCATTTTCTGAGTTAATTTTGTCGTATTCAGCTTGCAAGGTACTTACTTTATAAGCATATCTTATGGAAGTATTCTGTTGCCAAAGATAAATAAAAATACTTAAAATTATTATTATAAACAGTAAAAACGGTTTATACATTTATTTTCTCTACTACCCTCATTTTTGCACTTCTACTTTTGTAATTGTTTTTTATCTCCTTCTTTGAAGGTGTAATAATTTTTTTTGTAATTATTTTATATATTTTATAGTTAGAGTTGTGTTTAAAATTCTTTTTTACTATCCTATCTTCTAGAGAGTGGAAACTTATTATAGCTATTCTTCCTCCTGTATTTAATAGCTTGGGAATCTCAAATAATAAAGTCTCAAGATTTTTAAGTTCATTATTTATAAAAATCCTTAGAGCTTGAAAAACTTTTGTTGCTGGATTTTTTTTACTCTTGATTTTTTTAACGGAGTGGATTATTTTTTGAAGTTCAATTGCAGTGTCTATTATCATCGTTTTTCTGCGTAGAATGATAGCTTTAGCAATTTGTCTAGATTTGTACTCCTCTCCATATGTATAAAAAATATTAGCTAAATCTTCAGATGAGTAAGAGTTAATTATTTCTTTTGCTGTTAACTTATTTCTATTGTCCATTCTCATATCAAGAATGTCAGAATTAAAAGAGAAACCTCTATCTAAATTTCCTAATTGTTTTGACGAGACCCCTAGATCAGCTAAAACACCATCAACTTTACTTATATTTATTTTTAACAAGGATTCCCTTATGTTCTTGAAATTTTCTCTTATAAATATTACTCTGTTACTAAAATCTTCTTCTTCAAAAAATCTTTTTGAGACCTCCTCATCCCAGTCAAAAGCAACTATTTTAATATTTTTGAAGTTGTTGAGTAAGTATAATGTGTGTCCTCCATCTCCAAAAGTACAGTCAATATATAAGCCGTTAGGGTTATTTACTAAATAATGTGATACTTCTAGAGGCATTACTGGAACATGATACATTTGAAACATACTCGCACTAAAGGATAATAATTTGTCATATAAATATACTTAATATTAATTATAGTTAATTAGTATTATTCTAGAGACGGATTATACACCGAATTTTGTCTTTTAAAATGATGATTAAAAGTGCAATCATTTCTCTGCCGTTAAAATCACTTTTAACGGTCAAGCGACTATAATTCAGTCTTGCTTTATAGTAAGGCTTTAGCCGTTTCACTTTTTGCATTACTGCAAAAACTTATCCTTTTGTATATTATTGTTAGGATACTTTTTTTGTTTCCAAAAAAAACGTCTCTGTTCGCACCTCTACTCTTAAGAGTGATAGGTATTACCTACTACCATTTTCTGCAATATCATTTTCTGCAGCTAAAGTTCGGACTTTCCTCTTTACAATGAAATAAGTGTAAAGCGATTGCATATCCGTCTCTATATATATTTAATCAATTTTTTAATAGTATTCTAGAGCAATTGTCGCAAAAGACAAGATCACGATATTTTTGTAGCTGATTTATTAATTGTGGCCTTAATAACATTCCACAACCTCCGCAACTTTCGCCATCAATTATACAAATCATTTTTTCGTTACGACCATCATCACGTAACCTTTCATATTGTGATAAGATAGTTTTATTAACTTTTAGTTTTTGCTCTTCCCTTTCTTTTTCTATTTCATTTATTTCTTTTTCAAGTCTTTTTGTAAAGCTTTTGATTTCATATATTTCATTTTTGATTTTTTGTTCAATTTCTTTTAATTCATTCTCATTAGTCTTAACAATTATATATTCTTTGTCTATTTTTTCCATAAGTTCTAAAATTTCGTCTTCGAGGATATTTTTGTATTTTTTTGTTTTTTCTATTTCTGAAAGTAATATTCTGTAAGTGTCGTTTGATTTAACAATATTTAATTCCGCTAAATATTTATTAATTTTTTTTTCCTTTGAGTCAAGTAATGCTTCTTTCTCATTTTTTAAAGAATTTAATCTAATAAAATTTTCATTTTTGATTTTCAAGCTAATCTTTTTGTTTTCTAGTTCTAAAGTTTTCTTTTTCTTTTCAATCTCAAAAGGAATTTTATTGATTTTTTCTCTGAGATTATATATTTTGACATCGCACTCCTGTAATTCATATAACAGCTCTAAATCTTGCTTTAAATTTTTCATTTATACCTTTTGATAATATGTTTATGACATTGGGTAGTACAGGACTCGAACCTGCGACCACTCACGTGTGAGGAGAGTGCTCTTCCACTGAGCTAACTACCCACTTTTAAGTATTACAGCAAATTTTATAAATCTACAATTAAAAACTCTTGATTTATCGATAGCTTCGTCAGATTTTATTTGGGCCTGGTAGGACTTGAACCTACGACCATTCGATTATGAGTCGAGTGCTCTAACCAACTGAGCTACAGGCCCGCTAAGTGAATATAAGTGTCTTACTAAGATCACTTTAGATTGTACTCAAAAAAACCACATCAAGTCAAATAAATTCTTTCTAGTTATTATTTAAGGAATTATAGTAAAAAATATTACTTTGTATTAATTTTCATTTTAATATTTTACTATTAATGATAGGGCTATTTTATGGAATTGAACCATTCATTAGCATTGCTTTCAGTTGCCATTCTCCAATCACCACGTGGAGAAAGAGATATTGTTCCAACTTTTATTCCGTCTGGTACACAGTTACGTTTGAACTGATTTGCAAAAAAGCGCTTAATAAAAACTTTGAGATATTTTTTTATTTCCTCTTTACTATATTTATCTTTAAAAGCTCTTGTAGCGAGCATAAGCGTTTTGTCTGGAGCCTGTCCAAAACGTAAAGTATAGTATAGAAAGAAATCGTGAAGTTCAAATGGTCCTATTATATCTTCAGTTTTTTGTGAAATTTTTCCTTTGTTTGGTGGAAGAAGTTCAGGACTAATTTCTGTGTTTAGAACAGAAAGTAAAGCTTTTTTATATTTTTTAACTCTCTCAGATTCATAAGATATTATATATCTTACAAGGGTTTTAGGTATTGAAGAGTTTACGGCGTACATAGACATATGATCTCCATTATATGTACACCAGCCAAGTGCATTTTCGGATAAGTCGCTTGTACCAATGACTAAACCTTTTTCTATATTGGCTATATCCATTAAAATTTGCGTACGTTCACGAGCTTGTGCATTTTCATATGCAATATCTTTCTTGTTTTCCATATGTTTTATGTTGTTTAAATGATTTTTAAGCATTTCATTTATTGGAATTTTTCTGATTTGTATCTCAAATGCTTCTGCAAGTTTTAAGACGTTTTCTATAGTTTGTGTACTTGTCCCAGGTCCAGGCATAGTAACAGCTATTATGTTTTTTTTGTTTCTATTTAAAATTTTATAACTTCTTAATATAACTAAGAGTGAAAGGCAAGAATCAAGTCCGCCAGAAACACCAATTACTGCATTGAGTCCTGTAAATTTTAACCTTTCCGCTAGGGCTCTTGACTGCATTTGAAGTATGAGTTCTACTCGAGAAGACACGGATTTTAAATTATTTGGAATAAAAGGTAAAGGAGAAATGTGGCGTATAAGTTTTGTACCTGTATTATCAAAATTAAATTCTACTATATGATAGTTAGTAGTAGTTGAGCTGATTTTAAAAACATTAAGTCTGCGACGTTCATAGGCGAGTTGACAAGTGTCTATTTCACATATTGTAAGTCCATTCTCAAAAAGTTTACTCTCTATAAGGATTTTACCATTTTCAGCTATAATACGATGACCTGAAAAAATTATATCACTAACTGATTCACCACTTCCAGCAGAAGCATAGACATAACCTGCTAATAAACGACCACTTTGTGATTTTATGAGAGTCTTTCTGTATTCACTTTTTCCTATAAGTTCATTAGATGCAGAAAGGTTTACAATAATTGATGCTCCAGCCTGAGCGTGACGATTAGATGGTGGAGATATTACAAACATATCCTCACATATTTCAGCAGAAATTTTGACATTTTCATTGTTTTTAGCTACAAAAATTATATCTGTTCCAAAAGGTATGTTTTGTCCACATAAATTTATAGAGTCTGAGACATCTTTAGTTGGAATAAAGTAACGAAGCTCATAAAATTCAGCGTATGATGGCAAGGCAGTTTTAGGCACAATCCCCAAAATTTTTCCATTTTGAAAGACGACAGCACAAGAATAGAGTTTCCCTTTGTGTAAAATTGGAGATCCAACAAAAATAAGAGCTTTTTTATCGAAAGTAGCTTTACATATTTGATTGATTGCATCACTGATTGAACGTATTATGACATCAGATAGAAATAATTCTCCACATGTGTATCCTGTTATACATAGTTCAGGAAAGACTAAAAGCTCAACACCGTAAATATTTGCTTTTTTTATTAGTTTTATTATTTCTATAGCATTTGCCGAAGGGTTTGCTAGTTTTATGTGAGGTGTTGCTGCAGCCGTTTTAATAAACCCATATTTCATCATTCCTCTTTTTTTAAATTAAATCTGATGGCATAATCTCTATACCTATAAAACTCCCAACTGATTGCTTGAAATTTCCCAAAAATTCTGCAAGTTTTAATATATTATTTCTGCTACCTTTAATTATTATATGTTTTCTATAAATATCATTAAGTTTTGCAATGTACGCTGAAACAGGACCTAGAACTTCCAGTTCTAATTTATACTTTGTAACTAAATCTTTAAGGAAAGAAAAGAGTTTCTCTGAATCCTCATCAACTTTCTTCCATTTTTTACCCCTTATAGAAATTTTTGCAATATAACAAAATGGAGGATAAGATAGTCTCTTTCTTTGTTCTATTTCAATTTTATAGAAAGATTTAAAATCGTGTTTTTTTGCATATTCTATAGCATAGTGATGTGGGTGATTTGTCTGAACTATAACATTACCTTTAGTATTTCCTCTACCAGTACGTCCTGCAACTTGTGTTATTAGTTGGAAAGTTTTTTCAATAGATTTAAAATCTGGCATATACAAAGATGTGTCTGCATCAATAACACATACTAAGCTTACTTTTGGAAAATCAAATCCTTTTGCTATCATTTGTGTGCCAATTAGTATATCGTATTCTTCACTTTTTATCCCATTATAAGCTCTTTCGTAAATTTTTTTAGAAGTTGCTGTGTCACTATCAAGCCTAAATATTTTTGCGTACTTAAAAAGTTTTTTTAGTTCATTTTCAACTTTTTGTGTTCCCGAACCAAGAACTGTTACATCTTCGCATTTACACAGAGGACATGATACTGGTAGATACTTTATTTTGCCACAATAATGACACTTAAGTAAATCTGGACTTCTATGAAAGACCATTGAAATAGAACATCTTGGGCATTGATAAATACTATTACATTTTCTACATACAATTGATGTAGAATATCCTCTACGATTTAGAAAGACAATTATTTGCTCTTTTCTAGCCAAAATTGTTGATATTGCTTTTATTGTTTCTGGCAAAAATGAACTTGTCTTGAAAATTCTATTCTTTAATGTTAAAACTTTCACTTCTGGCAATTCTTTATTATCTATTCGTTTATTTAGCTCTATTAAATTTATGTTTTTATCCATTGCATCTTTATAACTTTCAAGTGAAGGAGTTGCTGAACCTAAAATCACAACTGCATTTTGATACTTAGCTCTCCATTTGGCAATTTCTCTAGTATCATAAGATGGTTTTTGTTCTTGTTTATATGTACGCTCATGTTCTTCATCAATGATTATAAGTCCTAAGTTTTTAAATGGAATGAATACTGCTGACCTTGCCCCTATTATTATTTTTATGTTTCCATTTATTGCTTTTAAGAATAGATTGTATTTTTCATTATTGCTTATACCGCTGTGCCATATTCCAACACTTTTATTAAATCTTGTTGTCATAACATTTGAAAATTGTGTTGTTAGAGAAATATCAGGAATAAGCATTATAGTACTTTTATTTTGTTTTAAAGCATATTCTATAGCATTAATATATACTTCAGTTTTTCCAGAGGCAGTTACTCCATGAATAAGAAAAGAACTATAAATATTTTTACTCAAATTTTCATTTATTAAATTTATAGCATTATTCTGTTGTGTATTTAGAGTATGTTTTTTATATTCTCCTTTTTTTTCTGTATTTTTATCTTTAAAGATTTTTTTACTAGGTTTCATTGAAGTGGGTATTATTGATGAGAGTGCTTCACCTAGTGAACAAACATAATTTTTTGAAATGTATTTTGAGAGTTCTATTGCTTCATCTGTAATAAGATTGTTGCTGTCTATAATTTCAATAATATGTTTTAATTTCAAAGTGTTATTGGTTTTAATATTTCTATAAGAAATTGCATAAGCAGTTAAAATCTTTTTACCAAATGGAACTTTAACCCTCTTTCTAATTATATCTTCTGAATTTATGTTATTAAGCGGCAGATAATAAAATGCTTTATTTATAGGAACAGGTACAGCTACTTCTAAAACTATCATACTTCACCTGTCTCTAAATAACGTATTGCTTTTTTCATATCTTCCCAGACAGGCTTTTTTAGATTTGGATTTCTTAGAAGAGCGGCGGGATGGAAAGTAGGAATAAGTTTTATCCCTTTGTATTCTTTTAATTTTCCTCTTATTTTGCTAATAGGTTCTTCATTGTTTAGGAGTCCTTTGGTGGAACATGCTCCTAAAGTGATGATTATCTTAGGTTTAATAATTTTGAGTTGCATATCTAAATAAGGTATACATGTTTTCATTTCTTCAAAAGATGGAGATCTATCATTTGAGCGTTTTTCAGGATTATGAGGATCAACCATAGGATGACATTTAACTATATTTGAAATATATACAGTCTCTCTCTTGTAATTCATGGCTACTATGATTTTTGTTAGGAGTTGTCCAGCTCTTCCTATAAATGGTTCTCCTTTATGATCTTCATCATATCCAGGTCCCTCACCGACAAACATTAAATTAGCATTTACTGCTCCGCTTCCAAAAACTGCATTTAGACGACTTTTCCCCAAAGAACATTTCTTACAACAGCTAACTTTTTGTTTTATATTGTTTAATTCTTCTCGTAGATTTATATTTCCTGTACATGGAAGTTGGTATGTAGGTTTTATAAAACTACTCTTATTTGATGAGATGTCTGCAATAGTAGCTTTATAAATTTCATCTTGTCCCCAGTTATTATATTCTTCAATAGATATTTTAGCAAGGTGTAATATTTTTAAATATTTTGATAGTTTCATCTATAATTTTTTCCGCAATAAATCTTTTATTTTTATTTTTTATTTCTAAAACATTCTTATTACTTATTATGTACGCTGTGATAACTTTTGAGTTAAACGATTCTTTATTATTAGCAACTATAATATTAAGTTTTTTGTTTTTTAGTTTAAGTCTAGCAGTATTCACTGAATTTTCAGTTTCAAGAGCAAATCCAACCACAACTTGATTTTTCTTATTCTTACCACAATACTTTATTATATCAGGATTTTGTTTAAACTCTATTGATATTCGTGAATTTTTTTTCTTAATTTTATGTTTATAAGTTTTAACTGGTCTATAATCTGCAACAGCTGCAACACTTATAATTATATCAGCTTTGTTGAAATTTAATTTTACTTTTTTAAACATTTCTGATGCTGTTGTAACTTTTATAAGCTCTACATTTGTTGGAAATATATTTACCGGGCCTGAAATAAAAATAACTCTATATCCTTTTCTTGTGACAGAATTGGCAAGAGCATTTCCCATCATTCCTGAGGACTCATTACTTATAAATCTCACTGGGTCAATATATTCTTTAGTAGGTCCAGATGCAATAAGAAACGTAAGTTTTTTCGACATTGTTATAAAAATTTATTTATATTTTCATACAAGATTAATTAGAAATGATATGATAGCTTCGACTGAAGCAAGTTTTCCATTCCCATAATTGCCACAAGCAAGTTCCCCCTTTTCAGGCATAATAAATTCGTATCCGTAGCTTTTTAAAGTTTTGATGTTGTTTTGTGTAGCTTTATGATTAAACATATTTGTGTTCATTGCAGGGCATATTACAATGTTTGCTTTTGAGGCTAGTACAGTACATGTAAGTAAATCATTTGCTCTGCCAGAAGCAAGTCTTGCTATTATGTCAGCAGTAGCCGGAATGACGACAATCAAATCAGCTTTTTGAGCAAGTGATATATGGTTTATTTCCCATTTATCGATGTATTTGAACATGTTCTCATGAATCTTGTTTTTTGATAAGGTTTGCAAAGTAAGTGGTGTAATAAATTGATGAGCATTCTTTGTTAAAATACATTCAACATTTGCTTTGAAATCAATAAGTTGCCTTATAATATCACAACTTTTGTAAGCCGCAATTCCACCACAAATACCTAAAATAATATTTTTACTTTTTAGAAGCATAAAAATATTTCAACATTTCATTATTTTATATGATTGTAATATTTGTTATAACGTCATTTAATGCTTTGTTTATAAGTTCAACTTGTGTGAGTTTTCTGCACTCTTCACTTTGTATCATTATTTTAATATGTTCTAATGTAAGCCTTACCATTTCATATCGTCCTAACTTAGACATTGATATCATTGATTCCAATTGTGTTTCCATCGATTTCACCTTTCTTATTCTATATGATAATCTCATAATTAAAATATTTTTCTTTTGAATTTTATATTATAGTTAGAGATTTTATAATTGTTTTTATTGCTTCTATGGAATCATTTAAATTTTTATTTGCGACTAAATATCCATATTAAAACGTGTTTATATTATTCTTTTACAATCTTTACTTCGTAGGATCAATTTATTCTTAAGGGTTTTCCACAATTATGAGTCATTATAAAAATCACACAAACGCTCGGATATATTTTTTTATACTTATACATAATTGAATATCGATATTTCCTCCTATTTTTTAAACTCTCTCTAGTACAGTTTTCGAAGTAACGTAATAATTATCATGAACTTTTGCCAATTCAGCGAACTTTCTTTCTTTAATCATCTTCTTAAATTAATTCTACAATTCATCCACTTCATCCACAAAAAACATTTTTGACAATCATTCTCATCACTTTTACGTAGACTCATAGTAAATTGTACTTCCTAATGGTTTAGCATAACTATTTGATTTTCTTTTCAACTTAAAATACTAAATACTTTTTTAAAAAGTATAAGAAAATTAGGATATAATTGTTAGTCCTTATTTTTCTTTTAGTTATGCTAAAATACTCTTTTAGATAGCTTTAGATACTATAAGAAACAATCGGGAAGGCGGGACTTGAACCCGCAACTTCCTGCTCCCAAAGCAGGCGCGATAGCCAATTACGCTACTTCCCGGGTGAATTTGTTAGTTTTTTTATGGCTTTTTTTGCTTTTTTTAAAGCTTTTGCCCTGTGACTTATAGAATTCTTTACTTCGGAACTAAGTTCTGCTAAAGTTTTCCTATACTTAGGAAGATAAAAAACAGGATCATATCCGAATCCGTTAACTCCTACACAACTTTTTATTATACCAAATATTTCTCCACCTACCAATAATATTTTACCATGAGGATCTGCAATTGCAATAATTGTTCTAAATTTTGCTGTTCTTTTTTCTTGAGGGACATTTTTTAATTCCTCGAGTAATTTTTTATTATTTTCATAGCTAGAGCATTTTTCACCAGCATATCTTGCTGAATAAACACCTGGGTTGCCATTTAAAAAATCAACTTCAATGCCTGAATCGTCTGATATAGTCCACTTTTTAAAAAAACGTGACGCCTCTCTTGCTTTTTTTGAAGCGTTTTCTTCAAGCGTTTTTCCATCTTCTATTGTTATGGGGTAAGAAGAAAAAGAAGTCATAGGTAAAATTTTAATATTTAAATCGCTTAGTATTAATTTAATTTCTTTTACTTTGTGTATATTTCTTGTAGCAAGAACTATTTCATTTATCATTTTAAAATTTTACATACATTACATAAATAAATTATAGATAAAGAATTATCTATTTTAGTTAAGTTTTGTTTTAAATTAAAAAATTTAAACTCTTATTAATCTTTTCAATTTTCAACTTTGCTTCATTAAGTCTTATCTTTGTTTTCTCTATTTCAGTTTTAGGAGCCTTTTTAATAAAACTTTCATTGTTTAGCTTCAATCTTACTTTTTCAATTTCTTGATTTGCAAAAATGATTTCTTTTGTGAGTCTTGCTTTTTCTTTTTCAATATCAATAAATCCTTCTAATGGTAAAAATATTTCAATATCTCCCACAATTACAACTGCAGAATTTTTAGGCTTTGCAATATTATCATAAAATTGCATTGATTTGATTTTAGCAAGTTGTTTTATATAATTTTTGTTTTCTTTTATGGTTTCTATTTTATTATTATCACCTAAAGTGTTAAATAAAGCTTCAATTTGCATTGTAGGTGGAATATTCATTTCGCTTCTCAACGTTCTTATTTTTATGATTATATCTTGAATAGTATTCATTTTTTCTATAGAGGGTTTACTGTAAGAATTTTCAGAAATTGAGAATAAAATACTTTCATGTATTATTTTTTCATTTTTATTTAATATTTGCCATATTTCTGATGTTATGAAAGGGATTATTGGAGACATTAATTGCAAAATTGATTTTAGTACATAAACAAGTATTGATAGAACCTGTTTTTTTATATTTAAGTTTGTTGATGTTATACGTATTTTTGAAAGCTCTATATACCAATCACAGTATTTTGTCCAGAAAAAATCGTAAATTTCTCTTACTGCATTATCGATGTTGTAAGATTCGTAAGCTCTCTTGATTTTTGTAGCTGAATTTATAAGTTCTGTTATAATCCATTTATCGGAAAGTTCGATAGGTTGAATGGTATTGTCAAGTTTACCAACATCTTCAAGATTTAGTATCACAAACCTTGATGCATTCCATATTTTATTTATGAAATTTCTCGCTGCTAAAAAAGATGTGTTTGAAATTTGCATATCTCTTCCAGGAGTAGCAACTTGTGCTAAAGCAAACCTCAATGCATCGGTACCATATTGATCCATGATTTTAAGTGGATCAACAACATTACCAAGAGATTTTGACATCTTTTTACCATGTCTATCTCTTATTATTCCATGAATAAAAATATTATTATATGGAACTTCTTTCGTAAATTCTATTCCAAACTGTACCATTCTTGCAACCCATAAATACAGAATTTCATGTCCTGTGACTAAAACAGATGTTGGATAAAAATATTTTAATTCTTTGTTATTCTCATCTTCACCCCAATTAAAGACACTTATTGGCCATAGAGCTGAAGAAAACCAGGTATCCAAAACATCTTCGTCTTGAATGATTTTTTTTTTTTTACAGTAAGGACATTCTTTTGGTTTATCAAGTGAAGCAATAGGGTTACAGTTTGTTCGGTTGCCTTCTTCATTGATACAATAGTAAACTGGTATTCTGTGTCCCCACCATATTTGACGACTTATGCACCAATCTTTCAAATTTTCAAGCCATAGAATATAAGGTTTTTTCCATGATTGTGGATGGAAAAAGATTTTTTCGCTATTTGCTACTTCAACTGCTCTTTTTGACATGTCATGTACATCTAAAAACCATTGCTCTGACATTAACGATTCTATCTTTGTAGAGCATCTATAACATTTTCCAACTGAATGATTATAATCGTCTGTTTTCACTAAGAAATTTTCAGCATCTAAATCTTCAACGACTTTTTTCCTTGCTTCTTCAACACTTAATCCTTGATATTTAGATGGAACATTTATCATTTTCCCATTGATGTCAATTATTTCTATAATTTCAAGTTTGTTTCTTCTTGCTATTTCATTATCAGTTACATCGTGTGCAGGGGTAACTTTAACAACACCTGTTCCGAAGGATTTATCAATAACTGAGTCTGAAATTATCTTTATTTCTCGATCTACTAAAGGAATTTTTACTGATTTTCCTATTAAATTTGTATATTTTTCATCTTCTGAGTTAACGGCTAGAGCAGTATCACCAAAAATTGTTTCTGGTCTAGTTGTTGAAATAACAATGAATCCATTTAAATTAATTAATGGATATTTTATATACCATAAATTACTTTTTTCATCTTCATATTCGACTTCTATATCAGATAATGCAGTTGTACATCTAGAACACCAATTCACAAGTCTTTTCCTTTTATATATAAGACCTTTATTAAATAATTGTATAAATGCCTTTTTAACGGCTTTTGAGCGATTTTCATCCATTGTAAAAGCTAATCTATCCCAGTCCAAACTGCAGCCAAGTTTTTTAAGTTGATCTAATATTACATCACCAGTTTCAATTTTCAACTTTAACATTTTTTGCAAAAATCTTTCACGACCTAAATCATATTTTGTCTTTCCTTCATCTTTTTTAAGAAGTCTTTCAACAATATTTTGCGTTGCTATACCACCATGGTCTGTTCCAGGAACCCATAAAGTATTATAGCCTTGAAGTTTTCTAAATCTAATTATGATATCTTGCAAAGTATTATTTAAAGCATGTCCCATATGGAGGTGTCCAGTTACATTAGGAGGTGGGATAACTATCGTAAAAGGTTTATTATTATTAGGTTTTGTAGAAAATGTCTTATTTTCTATCCAGTATTTATACCACTTTTCATCAATTTTTTTAGGGTCGAAATTTTTTTTCACTAGGAACCTCTTAATAAGTTAAACAAGAATTATACTAAAAAATTACTACGTTGTATATAAATATGTTGACTAAGTAGAAACTAACTTAGCTAATACAATGATTACTAATTTTTGCTATTCATAGGAATAGTAATCTAGGATATAAACATTTAAGTTTTATTTAATATGATGCTATAATTAAGTAGGTGAAAAAAGTAAGTAAAAGTTTTTTGTGTAATTCGTCAAATATTGAAAAAATAATGAAAATTTAGGGAAAGAATGTTGGTTGAAATGAAAAAAATTATATTTGTAACTGCTCCTGAGGAATTTAGAGATGAGGAATATTATAAACCTAAAAAAATTCTTGAGGAAGTAGGTATTGAAGTAATAACTGCAAGTTTAAAAATAGGAGAACTTAATGGTAGATTCGGATATAAGGCAATGAGTACATTTACAATTCAAGATATTACTTTAAATGATTTTGATGCAATAGCATATATTGGTGGTAATGGATCAAGTGTGTTTTTTAATAATCCTTATGCTTTAAGACTTGCAAAGGATTTTTTTGAGTACGGAAAACCTACAGCTTCAATATGCATAGCAGGTGTAATTCTTGCAAACGCAGGTATTTTAAAAGGCAGAAAAGCAACAGTTTTTAGTGATGGAAAAGCGTCTCTAATAAAAGGAGGTGCCATATATACCGGAGAGCCTTTGGAAATTGATAAAAATATTATTACTGCGAATGGTCCAGAAGTTGCGGAAGACTTTGGAAAAGCTATTGTAAGAGTGATGAGTAATTAACTTTTCAAATCTTTTTTTAAAGATTTAGGAACATATGGACAGTTATTTTTATAATAGAAGTGTGATATTACTTTATCCGGGGAAGTTATATTTACGTTTTTTTTAACGAGTCTTTGCAAGTATACTCTATTTTTCTTAAAGAAAGTTTTTCAATTAAATTTTTAGAGAAATATATTTACATAACATATCTCAATTTCTTTCACAAGTTTTGCTTCTGAAAATAACGCGTCATTTTTACTATAGAAAATTGTGGACACTCAATGCAAACATAAGCTACATAACAATGGTTGGCTTATTATACTTACTTCATTAATACTTTGATGAAACTTTAAAAGCTTTTTCTATAGTTTGACTTATTTCAGATATAGAACTAAAACTAATTCCTTTAACACAGTTTGAGATCATACTTAGAAAGAAAGATACTAATATTTGTTTTTGGTTGTTAAAAAACTTTTATTATTAAATATATCTTTAATACAAATATAATTTTATCATATTATTTTCTTTTAAGAATTTTTAAAACTGCATTCACAATATTTACGTCTTTTAATCCAAATTTGCAAATTAGATCATAAGCATTTCCAGATTCACCAAATCTATCGTTGACCCCAATCATTTCAACTGGGACAGGACAATTTTTTACTAGTACTTCAGAAACTGCAGATCCGAACCCTCCATAAATTTGATGTTCCTCTACAGTTACTATTGCCCCACACTCTTTTGCAGCATCAATAATTACTTTTTCATCTATAGGTTTAATCGTATGTATGTTTATAACTCTTGCTTCTATGCTTTTTTGTTCTAAAATTTTAGCAGCTATTAAAGACTCGTATACCATTGTTCCACAAGCCATAATTGCAACATCATCACCATCTCTTAAAACGTTTGCTTTGCCTATCTCAAAAGGAGTGTCTTCATTTGTGAATATTGGTGTATCTTCTCTACCATATCTTATGTACACAGGTCCATCTACACAAGCACTTGCCATCACAGTTTTTTTTGTCTCAATAAAATCACATGGTACTATGACCTTCATTCGCGGAAGGCACCTCATTATAGCAATTTCTTCTAAAGCCTGATGCGTTGCTCCGTCAGGCCCGACCATAAGTCCTGAATGTGATCCAGCTATTTTTACATTTAAATTTGAATAACATACTGTTGTTCTTATTTGTTCCCATGGCCTTCCAGTTGAAAAAACTCCATAAGTTGACACAAATGGAATAAATCCAGCGATAGCAAGCCCAGATGCCATTCCTATCATATTATTTTCTGCTATACCAACATTAATAAATCTTTCAGGAAATCTTTCCTGAAAATTATTTATTAAAACTGAAGAAATAGTGTCCGCTCCTAAAACAAAAATTTTAGAATTTTTTTCACCTACTTCAACAAGAGCTTCTCCAAAACCAAATCTTGTAGCCTTTTTTCCGTAAACTTTCACTTTATTATTTCCCTTTTTTTGGATTTTAATTTATTTTACTTTCATTTTGCAATCTTTTGCTATTATTTCAGCTAGAGCTTTCTCGGTTAATTCTTTTGAAGGTATTTTACCGTGCCATTCAGTGACATTCTCCATAAAAGAAACCCCTTTACCTTTAATAGTTTTTGCTATTATAACTGTAGGTTTTTCTTTTTCAGTTTTAAATTTTAAATATGCCCTATCGATTTCTTCTAGATTATGTCCATCTATCTCAATAGTATTCCATCCAAAAGCTTCGTATTTATGTACTAATGGCTCAACATTCATTATACTTTTTGTAGCACCATCTATTTGTAGACCATTATCATCAATAATCGCACATAGATTATTGAGTTTATAATGAGCAGCGGACATGGCAGCTTCCCATACACTGCCTTCTTGTTGCTCTCCATCTCCCATAAGCACATAAACTTTATTGTTTTTGTTTGTTTTTTTGATTCCTACAGCAATTCCTGTTCCAATTGATAATCCATAGCCCAAAGAACCACTAGATATTTCTATTCCTGGAAGCTCTTTATCTTTTGCTGGATGCCCTTGGAGTCTACTCCCGATCTTTCTTAAAGTATTTAATTCATCATGATTAAAACATCCAAGTTCTGCTAGTATTGCGTAAATAGCAGGACAAACATGTCCTTTAGATAGAATAAAGTAGTCTCTATTAGGATCCTTTGTATTTTTAGGATCAAATTTCATATGCTTAAAATATAATAACACTAAAAGTTCGACGGATGACAAACTACCTCCAGGATGTCCAGAACCTGCACTATAAAGCATTTTAATAATATCTTTTCTAATATCGACACATGTTATATTTAAGTTTGATATTTCAGACATTGTTGTATAACTCCTTTTTAAATTGCCCCTTCGATAAAGTATACTTTCTACTTGACTTGTATTAAGAAAATAATTGTATTGTTCTTTCAATTTCTTTAATTTTTTTTATTCTTTGAGAATGCCTTTCTTCGAATTGAGTTTCAAGAAAAATTTTTATTCTGTAACAGATATCATCTAAAGTAGTTGTTCTTGACCCCAAACATATAATATCTGCCCCATTATGTTGAGATGCAAGTCTCGCAGTATTTTCATCCCAGCAAGTTGCTGCAATTACACCTTTAACTTTATTTGCAGCAATAGACATACCAATTCCTGTTCCACATATAAGGATTCCCTTATCTGCTCTTTTTGTAAGAATAGCTTTTGCTACTTTTAGAGCAAAATCCGGGTAATCGCAAATACTGTTTTCATTAAAACCAAAATCTTCAACTTCATATCCAATACTCTGTAAATAATTTTTTACTTTATATCTTATTTCAGCAGCACTATGATCAGTACCAAAAGCTAGTCTTTTAATCTTGTACATGACAATTTTTCCACAGTTATAAAATTATATATTTTATTACTTAAAGTATCTAATAAGTTTGGTGAAAATTTCGGCTTCTAAGCTTGCTCCACCTACTAAAGCACCATTAATATCTGGTTTCTTCATAAGGTCTGATACATTATTTGGATTTAAAGAACCACCGTAAAGAATTCTTATTTTATCAGCAATGTTTTTACTGTACATTCGCTCATATATTTTTCTTATAAAGCAGTGCATTTCTTGAGCTTGCTCTGGGGATGCAGTTTTCCCTGTTCCTATAGCCCATACAGGTTCATAAGCTATAACTATTGATGATGCTTGTTCTAATGTAAGTCCAAATAAGCCCTCGCTTACTTGTTTTTTTATAACCTTAAAGGCTATGTTATCCTCTCTTTCTTTAAGAGTTTCTCCTACGCAAAGTATAGGTATAAGATCAGTCTCGAAAGCTGCCTTTGTCTTTTTATTTATAATTTCGTTAGTTTCAGCGAAATATTGTCTGCGTTCTGAGTGACCTATTATAGCGTAAGAACAACCTATATCTTTTATCATTGTTGGAGAAATTTCCCCAGTGAATGCACCCTTTGATTCCCAAAAGAGATTTTGTGCTCCTATATTAATATTTGAACCTCTAGTTTCATTATTTACTGCATAGAGTGCCGTAAAAGCAGGACATATTAAGATTTCAACATTTGTTACGTCAGAAAGTGTATTTTTAAGTGTTTTTACAAGATCAATAGCTTCTGAAACAGTTTTATTCATTTTCCAATTTCCTACCATCAACGGTTTTTTCATAAAATACTTCATCTTTTGTTGTAAACTCTCACAATTTTATTGTTATATTGAAAATTATAACCAATCTTTCAATATATTGATCCTGTAATTATTATCGTCTTAATTATTTTCAAGATACTTTTCTATTGCTTCCGCTGCTTTCTTACCCATTCCCATTGCCTCTATAACAGTAGCTCCACCAACAATATCTCCTCCCGCGAAAATACCTGGCAGTGAAGTCATAAAGCTATCATCAGTTATAATGTATCCGTGTTTGTCGGTAATTAAACCATCAATAAGTGATGGCAAAGTTGGATTTGGATGTAATCCTAAAGCCAAAATGACCATATCAGTTTCTATTATATAATTGGATCCAATAATTTTACGAAGATGCCTTCTCCCTGAATTATCGATCTCTCCAAACTCTATTTTCATACATTCAAGAGCTTTAACAAATCTTTTTTCGTTCCCTATAAACTTTACTGGACTTGTTAAAGTTATAAATTCTATACCCTCTTCTTTTGCATGAATTCGCTCTTCTTTCCTTACTGGCATTTCATTTTCAGTCCTTCTGTAAACGAGTTTAACATTTTCTGCACCAAGCCTTAATGCCGTTCTCGCTGTATCCATCGCTGTATTTCCTCCTCCTATAACTACAACATTTCTGGCTTTATATATAGGCGTATCATAATTTGGAAAATCAAAAGAATGCATAAGGTTTACGCGAACTAGAAATTCATTAGCAGAATAAATATAGTTCAAATTTTCGCCTGATATTTTTGGGAATATAGGAAGTCCAGCACCAGTTGCAATAAATATGGCTTTGTATCCTTCGTTAAATAATTCCTTTATTGTTTTTGTTCTTCCTATGAAAGTATTTAGAATTATTTTCATTCCATTTTTTTTTAAACTGTATAATTCTAAATCTAGGGCCTCTTTAGGTAGCCTAAATCCTGGGATTCCATAACGTAAAACTCCACCAGCATCGTGTAAAGATTCGTAAACTGTAACATCGTATCCCATTTTTAGCAAATCACCGCCACACGTTAATCCAGCGGGACCTGATCCTATGATGGCGACTTTGATACTTTTTTTATTAATTATTACACTATTTAAATCATCTCTAGCTGTAGCATCTGCTGCATATCGTTCTAAGTTTCCAATGCTAACACTCTCATTTATTTTTGCTAAAACACAATATTTTTCACACTGATTTTCTTGAGGACAAACCCTACCACATACAGCAGGAAGATTATTTTTTCGCTTTAAAACTATTACAGCCTGTTTAGGGTCGTTATGGACAAGACACCTTATAAACTCAGGGATATTAATTCCAACAGGGCAACCATAAATACACAACGGTTTTTGACATTGCAGACATCTTTTTGCCTCTTTTAGCATTTCGCTTTGAGTATAGCCAAAACTTACTTGTTCAAAATCTTTTTTTCTAATGTTTGGATCCCTTTCGGGCATTTTTATTTTTTGCAACAGTTACACTCCTGAGTATATTTAAATTTATTAATTGCTATCTCTTCAAGATTTTTAAATAAGCCTAGTCTAGAAATAAGTTCTTCCCAATTCACCAAACTAGCATCAAATTCAGGTCCATCTACACAAGCAAATTTAGTTTCATCATGAATAGTAACCCTACATGCTCCGCACATTCCAGTACCATCAACCATGATAGGATTTAAAGAAACTATAGTTTTTATATTTTTTCTTTTTGTGATTTCAGATACAGATTTCATCATAGTTACTGGTCCTATAGCATATACTATATCTACTTTTTCTTTGTTTATGATATCTTTTAAAATATCTGTAACATATCCTTTTGTCCCATATGTCCCATCATTTGTAGCAAAAAGAATGGAGTCACTTTGTTGTCTTAATTCATCTTTAAGTATTATTAAGTTTTTGCATCTCGCACCTATTATAGTAATGATTTTATTCCCAACATTTTTTAACTCTTTTATAACAGATACAACTTCAGCTGCTCCAACACCTCCGGCAACTGAAACAACAGTACCATATTTTTTTATTTCTGTAGGATGTCCTAATGGACCCATAAAATCTTTTATGTATTCCCCTGCAGAAAGAGAAGCGAGTTGCATTGTAGTTTTACCTACTTCTTGAAAAATTATTTTCACTAAACCTTTTTCTAAATTTCTTCCTGCTATAGTTAAAGGAATACGCTCGCCTTTATCATTAATTCTGAGTATAACAAACTGCCCAACTTTCGCGTTTTTCGCAATATTTGGAGCATATATTTCATAGCTTTTTATTTTTGGGCCAATTTCTTCTGTACTTATAATTTTATACATTTTTTACCTTTAACGTATATTACTTTAAGATGTAGCTCACTAAAAATCTTTCGGATATTGCATTTACATAATTATTTAAATTTTAATCTAATAAGTTAAAATGATAATTTTCAAAATATAAATACAAAAAATCAGAATTTAAACTCAGGGCATTCAGGGTATTACTCTCTTGAATTTTCTTTTTCCTATTTGCAATGTAAATTTCTTTTTATAATCAACAATAAAATCTTTAAACAATTTTTGGGAATCTATTTTAACACCTCCCTGTTCTATAAGACGTCTAGCTTTATTTTTGCTTGGCACCATACCACTTTTAACAAGCAAGTCAGATAAACTCACTCCTACTTCTTGCATTTGATATTCCTCTATACTATCTGGGATATTTTTTTCTGAAAAAATCTTACTAAATTCTTCTTTTGCTTTTATAGCTTCTTCTTTGCCATGATACTTTTCCACAATTTCTCTAGCCAATTCTGTTTTTGCATCTTTAGGAGGCATAGTCTTAACAACACTTAAATTTATTTGGGTAAGAAGTTCATAATATCTATACATAATAGTATCTGAAATTGACATTATCTTCCCAAACATATCTTTAGGAGAATCGTTTAAAGCTATATAATTATTATAAGATTTTGACATTTTTTTAACACCATCTATTCCTTCCAAAATTGGCATTGTAATTATTATTTGAGTATCTTTAATTCCATAATATCTTTGTATCTGTCTACCTAAAAGGAGATTGAATTTTTGATCGCTCCCACCAAGCTCTATATCTGCATTTAAAGCTACAGAATCATATGCTTGAAGTAAAGGATAGAGGAATTCTGTAATAGTTATTGGTTTATCTTCTTTGTATCTTTTTGTAAAATCATCCCTTACAAGCATTTGAGCTACTGTGCTTTTTGAAGTAAGATTTAAAAGTTCTTCTATGCCAATTTTATTGAACCATCTACTGTTATAGACAACTTCAGTTTTTTCTTCCTCTAGGATCTTGAAAACTTGATCAGTATATGTTCTTATGTTTACTTTTATCTGTTCATCTGTTACACTGGGTCGAATTTCAGATCTACCAGATGGATCGCCTATCTTTGCAGTAAAATCTCCTATTAAGAATATTATTTGATGTCCTAGATCTTGAAAAATTTTTAACTTATTGATAATGATACTATGACCTAAATGCAAATCTGGAGCAGTAGGATCAATTCCTAATTTTATTTTTAATTTCTTACCTGAAGCAAGTTTTTTTTTTAGTTCTTCAATGGGAATAATATCATTTGTCCCATGTATAATCTTTTTCAATGTATTATCCATAATTGACCCTTTCTAAGCTTAATCGCCTTTATTTAACATTTTATCATCATCTCTAAAATTACAGAATTATTTTAATGAAAAATTTAAGCCTTTTTACAATTATATAAATAAAGCAAAGGTGACGCAAACTATGTTATGCTTTAAGTATTTCTATCATTAATAAAAATCCTTACCATATGTTTTAACTATTACGAAATTTAATAGATATATTATTAATTATTATAGTCTATTTTATTTGAACTGATTCTCTATAAATAAAATGACCTTAAAGAATACAAAGCTTCGCTAAAATTATAATTTAATAATTATTTATTCAATATTACTTTCACTTTATTATGGAATATTGGTGTTATCAACTGCAAGAGCAAATTTTGTTGCCCCTGCTTTTTTAGCTTTATCTATAAAATGTATTATGTGTTCATATTGAACTTGCTTATCGCCTTTTAGAATGATAACTCTGTTATGATTTGAAGATACAAGATTGCATATGGTGTCTTTAATAGTTAAATCATCAACTTCTTCTCCTTCTATATAAATACATCCATTTTTTGAAATCAAAACTTCAATATTTGAATCTAGGTTGTCTTCACCAGTGGATGATATCTGTGTTTTCGGAAGATTAACTTTTATAGACGACGTATGTGTAATCATCATAGGCGTGGTTATCATAAAAATAATAAGAAGAACAAGCATAACATCAGTAAATGGTGTTATATTGATCTCTGACATAACAATACTTCTTTTTCTTTTTATAGTCATCTATTTTTTTCACTTCTTTAGGATATCTTTAATTACAGAGGAACAATATTCCATATCTACAACAAATTTATCTATAAGTTTTATAAAGAAATTATATGCAATAACTGCAGGAATTGCAACAAAAAGACCTGCTGCAGTTGCAATGAGTGCCTCCGAAACACCTTCAATAATAACTGATATATTACCTCCCAAATCTATTTTTGAGATATCATGAAATGCCCTTATAATACCTAAAACTGTACCAAAGAGTCCTATATAAACCGAAATATTGCCAAGTGTCCCTAAAATAACAGTAAAACGTTCAAGTTTTACTGTTTGAAACATTATTTCTCTTTCCATAGCTTCACCTAAATTACCTTCATTTTCTTTAAAAGCAAGAATGCCTGCTTTTACAACCGAGGCCATAGGAGAGTTAACAGTATTACAGAAATTAATGGCTTCATCAAATTTATCCATTTTTATTTCTTTTATCAGTTTGTCTAAAAGTAGAACTTTCGTTATTTTGAATTTTGTAAAAAATTCAACCGATTTAAAACAAATAACCATTATTGAAAGAATTGATGCTCCCAAGAGAACATAAAGAGTATAGCCGCCCATATTTATTACATCCATGAAACTTTTACCTTCAAACATAATATTCACATCCTTTCTACTTAAATTTAACCTAAGATTGGTGACCACGATGGGGTGTAAGAAGTGCCTGGTATTTCTACAAGTTTTCTTGTAAATGAACCATCAATTGCTATTATATAAATTTCTCCCCTTCCGGATCTATTTGAATAAAACGCCAAAAATCTTCCATCAGGAGACCATGTGGGATTTTCATTGTTTTTTTGATTATATGTAAGTCTCGTAACCTTTGTAGTAGGTAAATCATATAAATACAAATCATAGTTACCTTTTGCTTGTTTCATTGTAAAAGCAATTTTATCGCCGCGTGGTGACCACGATGGAGAATCACAAGGGCCATTTGTAGTAAGCCTCCTTACATTTCCACCACTAATATTCATTATATAAAGTTGAGGATATCCTGGTCTATCTGAGATAAACACTATCTCCTGACCATTAGGAGCAAAAGATGGACTAGTATCAATACATACATTTTCAGTCATTCTTTGTAGTAGTTCACCACGTATATTTATCATATATAGGTTTGGATATCTGCCTTTAGATAAAGTAAGAATTATTTTCTTCCCATCAGGAGAAAAAGAACCCGTAACATTTAGTCCTTGATATTTTGAAATGATACTACGTTTATTTTCAATAAGATTTAACACAAATAAGTCGGGGTTATTATATAGATAACTTGTATAAATTATTTGTTCTCCATCTGGAGACCATTTTGGAAGAATATTTATTTTATTGTCTTTTGTTAATCTTCGCAGATTATACCCATCGTAATCTACAATATATAACTCCTTGAATCTTGTACTATCATTTACAAAAACTATTTTTGAACGGGCTATACCAATTTCACCTTTGATCCTCCTTATAATTTCATCACTTGCTTCATGAGCCAAATATCTATAATTTGAACGTTTATGTTTATAATTATGCTTCCATATCATTTCACCCGTAACAACATCAATTACTTTTATTTCAAAAACGATGTTGCATCCATCGTCATTCACAGAGGCGGTAATAAAAACTGTTATTCCCTTTTTTCTTAAAGAAGATAATTGTTCCTTAAAATTATTTTCTGGTACAGTCTGTATTATATTGAAGTATCTAGAAAGAATAAGATCGTTTTTAATAGTTCTTTTAATAAGTTTTGCTAATTTTATAGTGTTTTCATTTTTATCTGCAACTTTAAAATGTTCTATGGCTATATCGGATTTCTTAGTAGTTGCACAAAGAGAAAGATGAATATCGTTATTCGCATACAGTATCATCGTAGAAAAAAAAATTATAAAAATAACATATAAGATTAAGAAATGTATTTTTTTTATTAAATTAATCTTTACATTTAAATTCAAAATAAACTCCTAAATCGTCATGCCCATAATCCTCAGGTAAATCTGGGAAAGGCATTGCTCTTTGTATTGTATCTAAAGCATATTTATCGTATTCACTATTCCCTGAGGATTTTTTAGTAGAAATATTAGAAATTGAACCATTTCTGTGAATTTTAAAATATACAATCACTTTGAGTTGATAATAATTTTCAATCCATTTCCATTGTTTACTTATCTTTTTTACTACTTCCCCTGCGTAATAAGAATATTTAAAATCTGGAGTGTCAAATGAAAGCATTCCATACTGTGAAATTGCATCAACAGGGGTTTTAGTGGAACTCGAAGACTGAAAATTTTCAACATTACTATTATCTTTCGAAGTCCTTATACCATAGTTTTCTTGTTTTTCTTCTTTTACAACAATAACTTCTTTTCGACTATGGTTACTAAAAATTTCTGTTTTATTTTCATTTTCATACTTGACATCTAAAAGTTTAGATTTTTTTCTAGAAGTCAAAACTTCAGAATGGCCAACCAATTCATGTTGAGGTTTAGAATAGAAAGAAATTTCTACTGGCACAGATAAAAACATCGGCTTTTCTCTAGTATTAAAAACAAGATAAATAAAGACAAAATGAAAGAAAACTGAAATCAATAAATAAAGGAATAAATTATCTTTCTTAGTCATTGATTTTTTATTAGCAGTATCATGATCTATTTTTATCAAGCATTTTCAGACATTCGTCCATATAAATTCGGGCTTCAGCTACTTGTGTGTCATTAGGATATTTATTTATAAATGATTCAAATCCGGAATACGCAAGCTCATACTTTTTTGCTAGATAATCGCCATAAGCACGTCCATAAATGGATGAAGGCAAAGAAAATTCATCATTATTTTCCTTCATTAAATGTAAGTTGCTTAATAAGGAAACCTTATTTTGTAAATCCTGGATTGAAGTGTCAAATATCGCATAATCTGTACTAAGCTTTGTATATAAATCAGCGTAATTTTCTTGAAGTTCTCTATATTTTATATGCAACTGGGACATTTCATCCATCAAACATGCAATTTTATTATTACTTGATAAACTACAGCACCCTGCAGTAAACACCATGAAACATATTATATTAAACAGATTTATATTTAGAATATAGTTATTAAAAATTTTTGACAAAATTTTAAATTGCATAATAATGTATTTTTATTATCTTCAGTTCAATATTTTTTTTATTTCCACTCTTCTATTTTTTGACCATGCTAATTCATTGCTTCCCAATTCAGCAGGTTTTTCTTTTCCATATGAAATAGTTGCAATTCTATTAGGTGAGATTCCTAGCTTAGTATAATATTCTTTAACTTTCAAAGCTCTACGTTGACCAAGAGAAAGATTATATTCAGTTGTACCCCTATCATCTGTATGTCCCTCGAGAATAATTTTTATGTTAGAATTACTTATTAAATAGGTCGCATTTTCCTTCAAGATTCCGATTGAATATTCCGTTAAATCACTTCTGTCAAATTCGAAATATACAGTCTTAAGATTAATATCCTTTTTAGAATCAACTCTTGTAGATGGTTCATCATCAAAAGTAGTCGTTTTTTCAATATCTGCGGATTTATAGTATCCTTGCTTAATATCCTGTCTTTTGCAGCCCATAGTAAAAATAAACACATTGATTAGTGCAAATAGTAAAAACTTTTTCATATACCCCCCCATATTTTATATTGTTACTCTAGTCATTAATTTGAATTTGACTACTTTATTTTAACCATTATAAAGCTCTTTGCAAAAAATTATCTTTTCCACTAAATACAACACCTCTCACATAGCAATTTAAGGTATCTTATTCCTACATCAAACAACACCAGATCTATTGTAAATTTTTATTTATGCCTTACCCCTGTGATATGGGCATAGAAAAACTAAACCTTAAATTGTTTGCAAACAAAAAATTTATTATAGAACTAAATTAAGCTACTATAAACCTATGTCAGATAATCCAAAAAATCTTATTAATTTATTAAAATCCGATAATGTGCCTATTTTATTAAATATTTCACGTATTTTCGCCGCATTATGTAAGTTCTTAATATAGTAGTTAAAAATCTTCCTAATTACAATAAGTCCTTTTTTTTCTCCATAATGCTCTATGGAATATTCAATATGTTTCTTTAACCATATCATTCTTTCTGTTTTCGATGAAGAGTATAATTTATTCCCGTTGTTAAAAAAATCTACAAGCCCTTTGAATATCGAGTAATTACCTATAGCACCACGTCCTATCATAATTCCTTTGCAATTCGGTATTCGCATAAAATTAATAGCAGTTTTCTCATCAGTAATACCACCATTTGCAATTATGGGAATTTTTGCATCTCTGCAAGCCTCAGCGAATAACTTCAAATTAGGAGCTCCAAAATGTCTTTGTGAGACAGATCTAGCATGTATTGCAAGCATTTTCACTCCACAATTTTGAGCTATTCTGACAATTCTAGAAGCTACATTTTCTTCTGGTAAAATTCCTATGCGAATTTTAGCTGTGACAGGAATATCAACACTTTTTACAACGCATTCTAAAATCTCTGAAACAAGTTTTTCGTTACTAAGAAGTTTAGAACCTGCACCAGTTTTTACTACTTTATTTGCAGGACATCCCAAATTTATGTCTATTATATCAATGCCCATATCTCTGATGGTTTTTGCTGCCTCTGCCATAGTGTAAGCGTCATCACCAAAAATTTGCACTGAAATCGGTTTTTCGTCATTTGATATTCTAAGAAGACTTTTTGTTTTCTTACTATTATATAAAATAGATTTTGCAGATATCATTCCCGTATAAACAAGGCTTGCTCCACAGCTTTTTGCAAGACGTCGCAAAGGTGAATCTGTTATTCCTGCCATAGGTGCAAGAATAATATTATTGTCAAGTCTAACATTTCCAATACTCAATTTAGTCATTTTTATTTTCTACTATTCACAGAGCTACTTCTAATTATATTTAAACAGGCTGAAATATTATAAAACTTCAGCTCTAGTCTTAATTATGTATACTGCCAATCTTCTAATTTTAGAGATGGATTAGATATAAGTTGAGTATCACTGTATTTTAAACCGCACTTTAGGTATTTTAAATATGCCACACATCCAATCATTGCTGCATTATCAGTACAGTAAATAAGTGGTGGGATAAAGACTTTTACTTTACTTTCACGACTTGTTTTCAAAAACATTTTTCTTATCAGATAGTTTGCACTCACGCCACCACCTAAAACAATTCTCTCTAAGCTGAACTCTTTCGCAGCTGCAAAGGATTTGAAGCAAAGTGTTTCAGATATAGCTTGTCTAAAAGAAGCACAAATATTATTTAGATGATTCTCATTTTTCACTGGATTCACTTTGAGATAATTTAAAAGTGATGTTTTAATTCCTGAAAAAGAAAAATCCCAACTTCCTTTTAAATAAGGTCTCGTAAATCTAATTGCTTCAGGATCTCCTCTTTCTGCTCTTTCATCTATAATAGGTCCACCAGGATAAGAAAATCCCAACATTTTAGCAGCTTTATCAAAAGCCTCACCTACCGCATCATCTCTTGTTCCTCCTAATATTTTGTATTTTCCAAAATCCTTTACTAAAATAAGTTCCGTGTGACCACCAGATATCACTAAGCTTAAGAAAGGATGATTTATAAGTTTATTTTTAATAAATGATGAATAAATATGTCCTTCCAAATGATTTACTGGTATTAAAGGCTTCTTATAAATAATAGCAAGAGACTTCGCAGCAATCGCACCTATAAGTAAAGCTCCTGCTAATCCGGGTCCTACAGTAAAAGCAATAGCATCTACTTTCTTTGAAAAATTATCAAAAGTTATTCCACTCCTAATCAATGCTTGAGAGATTACAAGGTTTATGTTTTCTATATGTGCACGACTTGCAAGTTCTGGAACAACACCAAAAAACTTAGCGTGTATTTTTGTTTGTGAAGAAATTATATTTGATTTAACTTTTACTCCATTTGCAATTATGGATACAGAAGTTTCATCACACGAAGTTTCTATTGCAATTACATTCATATCATATTTCTAAAATATATAGATTAATATTTTGTGTCAACTTCAATTTAGATTTTTTGAACATACAAAAGCTATATTGTAATAATTTTTGCTCGGGGAATAAAATTTGTATGTCACGGAACCATCTCTATTATTTACCTTATTTAAACCTATTTTCACAGAACGAGCGATGCTTCTAAAATTTTTTTCTAGAAATTGCATAGTCCTACTAGAATCGAGTTTTATCGTTTTGTAAAATTCATTCCATCTAGTTGTCTTTGTGTTTCTATCCATAACATATTGATTTAGAATATCATTTTGAGTAATCCCATTTGAAACTAAAACGTTCACTATTTTTTTATCTATCAGTATGTCTAAAGGTATTTTCTGTTTTTGCATAAACTGCAAAGAAAACCATATACTCATACCAAAAAGAAATAATATTATCATGCATATTTTAATCCATATGTTCATTTTTTTTCCTTTATTTGTCCCTAAACTTTCAAATTAACTATAGTCATTTTGTATCATTTTTTTAGAAATACTAAATAGATGTTCCATTTAACTCTTACAATTTACAATAAAATGTTATTATCTATTGAAACCATAACATTGGATTATCAGAGATTTTATTGTATTTTAACTCAAAGTATAAAACATTGTTCTCTCCAGCACCTAATTCTGCAATAACTGTACCTTTTGAAACTTTCTGATTTTCCTTCACAAGAATATTACTTAACAAACCGTAAACACCTAGAATTGAATCTCTATGATCTATTATAATAATTTTCCCATAAGAACGAAATTGTCCTGTAAAAACTACAACTCCAGACTCGACACTCTTTACTTGACTAAAATCAGCTGTTTTTATCTTTATACCATTACTTATTATATAAGTATCAAGTTCGGGATGTTTGTTTTTACCAAAATTTACAATAACTTTTCCATTCGTGGGCCACAAGAGTATTTTTTTTCTCCTAATTTGAGACATAGTATCTATTGAACATCTTTGCTTACTTATAATATTCATTTTGTTTATTAACGTTTGTAAAGCTTTAGCACTTTCATTTAAAGTCTTTATTTCTTTTTCAGCAGCAAGCTTCTTACTAAACGTGCTTTCTAAAAGTATCTTTTTTTCTTTAAGTTCATTTTTATTTTGGGTTTCTAACTTTTTTTCTTGTAATTGCAAGTCCAAAATGTTTTTTTTAGATTTTTCCCACTTTTTTACATTTGCTGCTGAAATCTTTAGTATGTTCTTTTCTTTTTCAAAATTCCTCTTTCTATACTCTAAAGATTTACGTCTTATTTTATATTCCACAGGATCTTGTTCATAAGAAAATCTAAAATTCATCTTATTAAAAAGTCTTACCTCTTCAAATATAATCTTATTTAAATTAACACTTCTTACTAACGAAGAATTATAAATTTTTGAAGATTCTTCAAGATTATTCTGCATAATTTTCATATCTTTTGAGCACTTGGCAAGTTTTTTTTCATTTTGTTTTATATTTTTATTTATCGATACTAATTCTTTTCTGAAATTTTTTTCCTGCAAGATGAGTTTATCTTTTTCAAGCTGTTTTTTTTTAATGGACATTTTTAATCCTGAGAGTTGTTTTACACGACTGTTAATGTCTTTACTCTGTCCACCCAACACTGATATAAAAGGATAAACAAATAAAACAAATAAAACAAATAGTCTCATAAATACAAGAAAATTTTTATACTTTGTTCTAATGACAAGATTCAAAAAATATAAATAAATTTTTTGAAGTAACAGTTGTCTTATAAGGTAATCTAAAATACTAATCTTTATTTTCATATTTAGTTTAATATAATTCCAAGAGCTGCTACAAAAGGTATTACTGATAGTAACGTAATCTCATTTACCAATAGAGGATAATGCATATAAGTACAAATGATCCAAAAAATAAGAAATGCGAACATTGAACATGATAAGTGTAAAAAAATATCTATAATGAATCTTTTTATTTTCAACTTATAAAGTATAATAAAAAAAATACATTTAAATGTAAACAGAACAAAAACAGTAATTCCAAAAATAAGAAAATTTTTTTTGTGAAACGAAAGTAAATTTTCAGTTTTCAGGTATTGTTCAAAAATAGGCATATCAAATACCACCTCATCAACACCTGAGATTTTCTCTAGAGTTTTTTTCATATCTAACATTAATTTTTTTTTAGGAATAGACCTAAAGGTAGCTATAGCATACGCTTGAATCGATGATTTAATATCATTTGAAATAGAAATATCTTTTAAGAACGGATTTTTTTTAATGGCTCTCGAATATGCCTCACTTGCATTTACATACTCTTTTATAAATACCAAATTTGTTGCTTTAATCTCTTCTATAGTATTCATATCTTCTTTAGAGGAATTTTCATTAAAAAAGATAACTACGTTAAGATTTTCATATAATGTTGTAGCATAATTTTTAACTTGATAATAATGTCTTGAAACTAAAATGCAAAAAAAACATAAAAGTGTAACGGCTATAAATTTTACTATATTATTTGCTATTTTTATGACAGACTTTTCATATATCATTTTACACTCCACGCAGAAATAATTTTTAAAAATCAAATTTTAATAGATTTTATAGTATTACTAAATTTATTTTTAATTTTTTAATGTATAGATAAATATTTCCTTTCTTTTATTAATTTATTGTAACCCTTCTGATATATTTTCAATCAAAGGCAGTTCGTTTAAATTAGCAAGTCCAAAATACTTCAAGAAATCTTGAGTTGTAGCATAAAATATTGGTCTCCTCAGAGTTTCTTTTCTGCCAACTATTCTTATAATTTTTTTTCAAGAAGATTATCTATAACACCAGAAGATTCAACTCCTCTAACTTCATCGATTTCAGCTCTTGTTATAGGCTGCTTATATGCAATTATAGCTAGAGTTTCAAGACTCGAAGAAGATAATTTCAATGTATGTTTCTTTTTAAGAAGTTTTTTTATCCAAGGAGCATATTTTGGTTTGGTAGCAAAAACCCAACCATCTGCTATAAACTTGATTTCATATGGCTTATTTAAGTTTATATATTCTTCTTTGAGTTCATTTAAGATATTTTCAAGACTATTTCTATCAACATCAACATAATCTTCTTTTATTATTTCTTTTAATTCCATTAACTTTAAAGGCCTTTCAGAAACAAAAAGCAATGCTTCTAAAATTTGCTTTACCTCAGACGTTTTCATCGTTTCTCTCTTCTTTGCAAATCACATCACAATTGAATATATATAATATTATGAACAGATTACAATTTTGAAATGACAGATTCCCAAAAAATATGCTCGCATTTATATTTCCGCAACCACATTTTCATTGCAAGTTCTGTAAATTCTTATCTCCGAAAATAACTCAGATTGCTTTATAGAAATCTGTCTACCTTTTACAAGTTCTAAAACAGCCATAAAGTAAACTACTGATGCCATCTTAGTTTTTTGTTTGCACAATATATCAGTAAAAGAAACATACTGTCTACCATTCAAAATGTTAAGGATTTCACTCATTTTTGTTTCAACTCTAATTTCTTGATATGCGATCTCTTTTATATTGCAAGAAAATGTTTTTAAAACCTTATAAAAACTTTTTGCCAAATCAAAAACACTTACATTTAAAACAAAATTTTGATTGTTCGTTATTGCGATAGGCCTGTAATAAATCTGCGAATTTTCAATAATTCTATATAATAAAAGTTTCCCAATTTCTTTATACTTTTGATATTCTAAAATTTTACTCTTAAGCTGATATAAAGAATCATTTTCTTCATTTTCTTCATTTTCAGATATTGACGGTAGGAGGTGTCTTACTTTAATTTGCATAAGAGTTGATGCTATAACAAGGAACTCACTTGCCAAACCAATATTAAGTTTCTGCATTAAATTGAGATGTGTAATATAGTCAGTTGTTATTTCAGCTATATTTATTTCATTAATCTCTAAATCGTTTTTTTTATAAGATGCAAGAGAAGCTCTAAAGGTCCCTCAAATATGTCAATATTTACGCTATAAGCCATAATTGTCTTAAATTTCTAATATTTTATGGATTTCTTCCATAGTTTTTTGTGCAAATTCTATAGCTCTTTGACATCCTGTAGCAATTACATCTCCCAGATAAGCTTTGTCAGCAATTATATCTTTCCTTTTTTCAGACAAAGGTTTCATAAATTCAGAAAGTATCTCAATTAATTGTTTTTTACACAATACACAACCTATTTTACCTGTTTTACATTCTTCTTCTCTATTTTTGTAATCTCTATTTAATACTTTATTAAATGAAAAAACAACACAACCATAAGGATGACCAACATCATTTTTCTTAATTTTCAAAGGATCTGTAAACATACTTTCAACTTTATCTTTTATAACATCATTATCTTCGCCTAATAGAATTGAATTATTATAAGATTTTGACATTTTTCTCCCATCTAAGCCTAAGAACTTAGTAGTTTTCGTAAGTCTCTCCTGTGGTTTAATAAAAAATTCACCGTAGAAACTGTTAAACTTTTTTGCTATCTCACGCGTAAACTCCAGATGTGATATCTGATCTTCTCCCACTGGAATAATATCTGATTTATACAGCAAAATATCTGCAGACATTAAAATAGGGTAACCTAAAAAACCATAATTATGTAAATCTTTATTTTTAATTTCTTTTAGTTGTTCTTTGTATGTAGGACATCTATAAAGCCGTTTCAAAGGAGTTAACATAGAAAGTATTAAAAACAATTCACTATGTTGAGGTACTTTTGATTGCTTAAAAAGTACAGTTTTATGAGGATCTATACCTACAGTAATCCAATCAGCCACCATATTTAAAGTATTTTTGTCAATTTTGGAAATGTCAGAATAATCTGTAGTCAAGGCATGTAAATCAGCAGACATATAATAACACTCATATTCATCCTGAAGCTTAACCCAACTCTCTAAAGCACCAAAATAATGACCCAAATGAAGTCTGCCTGTCGGGCGCATAGCTGAAAATACTCTTTTAACCATATAATTTCTCTTATCATAATTTAATTAATTTTAAAAATTTGTGTATTTATAATAAATATTGTTATAAAATTAAGAATTTTTCAAATAAAACATAACTCTTGAGAAATATTAAATTAAAATAATAAATATACAAACTATTATAACAAAAAATTATTTATTCTTTAATTTAACGCTAACCAAGATTAATATAACTTGATTTATATGAAGATCATTGCTACAAGTACGGTTTTCCTTTATAGGATAGGTTTTTTATGTTACAATGTAAAAATAACCAACATTACGTTTTTTGATTTCATTTGTTAAAATTAGTTGATAAATTAGCTGTAACATTGATTCTTCATAACATAAAATTGTAAGATTTCTGTGTAATTAATATATTACATTAGGAGATATACTTTAATTGATTCCTAATTATAAAAAGACTTTATATATTGTTATTATAATTATGGATTAACATTGGTCCTGTGTTGTAACTGTAAAAAAGTAGATATAATGGAAAGAAAATACCATATAATTATTATTGGAGCAGGGCATGCTGGGTGCGAAGCCTCTTTAGCATGTGCAAGATTAGGTTTAAAAACACTCATAATAACACTTAATATTGATTCGATAGCAAGGATGTCATGTAATCCGGCTATAGGTGGAATCGCGAAAGGACAAATGGTTAGAGAAATTGACGCTTTAGGTGGTGAGATGGGAAAAATAACCGACCTTGCAGGTTTGCAGTTCAAAATATTAAATAGTTCAAGAGGACCTGCAGTTTGGTCGCCTAGAGCACAATGTGATAAAGAACTTTATTCAACTTTAATGTCAAAATCTCTCCAAGATCAACTAAATCTAGATATATTACAATCTGAAGTCACATCCTTAATAGTAAGAAACAATAGAGTATGTGGGGTAAAAATACTTACAAATGAAGTAATAAATGCAGAAGCTGTAATAGTAGCTACGGGAACTTTTTTAAGAGGCAAAATACATCTTGGAAAGATGCACTTTGATGGTGGAAGATTTAATGAACACCAAGCATCATACCTTTCAAAATCTCTTATTGAAGATTGCGGAATAAAACTTGGAAGATTCAAAACAACAACCACTCCTAGAATTAACGCTCTCTCAATAGATTATTCAAAAATGTTAAAGCAATCTGGAGACAAAAAACCTATACCTTTTTCCTATTTTACAGAAATTGAAAAATGGAGAAGAAATCTTAAACAGCTTCCATGCTGGCTTACTTATACCAATAAAACAACACATGAAATAGTTAGTGACAATCTTGATCTCTCATCTATTAATATAGGAAAAGTAAATAGCAAAAGCCCCAGATATTGTCCCTCCATAGAGGAAAAAATAGAACGTTACACTGAAAAAACAGGTCATCACATTTTTGTAGAACCTGAAGGCTATAATACTAATGAAGTTTACTTAAATGGACTCTATACTGGACTTCCATTTGATTTGCAACAACAAATGATAAATTCAATATCTGGTCTTGAGAATGCTAGAGTAATAAGATATGGGTATGCTATTGAGTACGATTATTCAGATCCTTTACAAATAAAAAAAACTCTAGAAACAAAAACTGTTGAAAATCTTTTCTTGAGTGGACAAATAAATGGAACAACGGGGTATGAAGAAGCAGCATCTCAAGGTTTTATTGCAGGTTTAAATGCCGGACTTAAAATTTTGAATAAATCTTCAGTTATACTTGGAAGAAATGAATCTTATATAGGAATACTTATAGATGATATAACTACAAAAGGTATGGATGAGCCTTATAGGATGTTCACTTCTCGAGCAGAATACAGACTTTCAATAAGAAATGATAATGCAGATTTAAGACTTATGGATATAGGAAAATCAATAGGTCTAATATCGGATGAAATGTATAGAAAATTTGAACTTTATAGAAACACACTAACACAAATATACGAAGGCAAAACAGAAAATTTACCAACAAATGATGACTTATCACCGTGGTCCTTTGAAAAAGTAAATGAGGAAGTCTATATTTACAAAAAATATAAAGGTTACATTGAAATCCAAAATAAAACAGCAAATAAGGTTAAAAAAAATGAAAATCGCAGAATTCCTGAAAATTTCGATTATAATAAACTCGAATCACTTTCTGTGGAAACAAAGCAAAGGCTTTTAAAAATACGCCCTCAAACAATAGGACAAGCTTCAAGGATACACGCAATAAAACCATCCGATATAGCAATACTAACTGTTTACCTTGAAAAACAAAAAAAGGAAAGGAAGCTAGAGGATATTAAAAGTAAAACAATTAAATAAATGACATCGGGAATAATAGGATTATATTATTGTAATTTTATACTTATAAAGACTGACCGTTAGCAAAACTGTATGCAAGAGTTTCCATGCTTAAAATACAATTTTAATAAGAAAAATCATTGTGATTTATCAGTAAAATTTTATTCAAACATAGAAAACGAAATCAGGAGAATGAAAAAGATTATAACAAGCTTTTTTGTTGCAGTTTCTATTTTTACAATAACAGGTCTTCTAGTTGTACAAGAATCTGATATTATAATATATCGGAAGTGTCCCATGAAAAAGTTAAAGAAACTATTTCAGAAACTAAAGTATTTTAAAATAAAGCGAGAGTTATAGTGGGAATAACGCAAAAATTAGATAATATTAATAATATGCTCAAAGAAGCAAATAGAATAAAGATGGATGCAGACTAGAAAGCAGAATTATATTATAAAGAAGAAATGGAAAAACCCAATGAGAAAAGAAGGTAGTCAAGAAGACTTATTAAAAAATATTAAAAAATTAAATTTTATATTATTCTTACATAATTAATATTTGGATATCAATTATGGAAAATGAAACACTCTTCAAAGAATTTCATAGTCATGTAGAAAAAAATATCATACCATTTTTCTCAAAAGAAATGTGTCAAAAATTTGAGATATATTTTCATGAAATTAATAAATGGAGTAATAGATTTAACCTTATCTCAATCAAAAATAAAAAAGATATAATATACAGACATTTTTGCGACTCTTTATATAGTACAAAAGCTATAAATAGTATTACTAATAACAAATCTTTATATTTAAATGTTGCAGACATTGGAACAGGCTCGGGAATGCCAGGAATACCAGTGAAAATTTCACTTCCTGATATTAGACTTACATTAGTTGAATCCATAACAAAAAAATGTAGGTTTCTTGAAAATATAAACAACAAACTTAGGCTTAATGTAAAAATATTAAATAAAAGAGCTGAGGAAATAGGACAAGATTTAATGTATAGGCAAAAGTATGATTTTGTCCTATCAAGAGCGGTAAGTAAATTTCCTCCTAATCTTGAAATTTCAATACCTTTACTGAAAGTCGGTGGATATTTTATAGTTTATAAAACAAAAGAATCAATAGAAAACTTAAAAGAAGGGATCCCATCAATAAAAAACATTCTTAAATGCTTAGGAGCAAAGTTTGAAAAAATAATATTTTACAATTTGCCTGAGCAAAAACTGGATTATTGTGTTTTAATTTTTAAAAAGTACAAAAATACTCCTTCTTTATTTCCTCGTAGGCCAGAAGAAATCTATAAAAAAAATTCTTTATAATCTAAATCATTCTTTTCATATCTTTGGGTAGTTCTGCAGTAAATTCCATGATTTTCATAGTTCTAGGATGTACAAAACTTATATTATATGAGTGGAGCATTTGCCTATTGAACTGTTTTCCATTAATTATTTTAGGACCGCCATATTGTTTATCACCTACAACTGGATGGTTTATATATTTCATATGACTTCTTATTTGGTGTGTTCTACCAGTAATAATCCTTACTTCTAATAAAGTATAACCATCATTTCTTAAAATAGTTTTGAATTCTGTAATAGCTATTTTCCTGGCAAGAGAATTCACTGTCATAAGTTTTCTATTTTGTTTTGATCTACCTAATGGTGCCTCTATTTTTCCTCTGTTTTCAATAATAGTACCTTTAACTGCAACATAATATATTTTCTTTACATTCCTGTTTTGAAATTGTTTTGAAATATCAGTTTTAGCTTTTTCATTTTTTGCAAAAATAATGACACCTGATGTATCTTTATCAAGTCTATGCACTAAGTATGGTTTATAATTCTTTTTATAATAATATCCAGCCAAAGCATTTAGCAAAGTCCCTGAAAAATGACCACAAGCTGGATGGACTACAATCCCAGCAGGTTTATTTATAACAATAATATCAGTATCTTCATAAATAATATTGAGCCTTATATTCTCAGGTTCTATCAATAACACTTTTTCATCTTTAAATTCAAATGTTATAACGTCACAATACTTAAGTTTATAGTTTGAAGAAATAATTTTATTATTTACTAAAATTTTCTTATTATATATAAGTTTTTGAAAATAAGAGCGAGAGTAATCTTTATATACTGAAGCCAAATAAAAATCTAATCTCTCTCTTTTGAACTTTTTATATACAATTTTTTCTTCCATATTATTAAAACTCCAGCAATAAATAAAAAAATTGATATTATTTGCGAAATAGAAAAACCAAAGCAATACATTCCCATGCAATCGTCACGAAAAAATTCAATAATAAATCTTGCAATAGCATAACTTACAAGATAAATTGCAAGAGACACTCCAGGTACCTTACTCTTACTATTTTTCTTAGAATAAAAATGTAAAAATATAAATAATAAAAAGTTAGTAATAGACTCATAAAGTTGTGTCGGATGGAGGTTCACTCCTCTAACAGCTAAGGAATATTTGTCCGTGAACATTACAGCAAATGGGAGATTGCTTGCTTTACCATAACAACAACCTGCAAAAAAACAACCAATCCTTCCTATAGCATGTCCTAAAGCCAACGCTGGGGCAAAAAAATCTCCCAAATTAAACAGAATTATTTTTTTTCTTTTTGCATATGCATATATAAACATAAATGTTACTGCACTAATAAAACCTCCATAATAAACTAAACCACCATTCCGTATTTTAAAAATATCCAAAGGATATAAAACAAAATCTCTAAAATTTATAAAAACAAAAAATGACCTCGCACCAATTATTGCAAAAATAACCATATAGACAAATAAGGAATACAATTCATCATGTGAAATCAATTTTTCTTTTGATTTTTTTAGTGAATACGAAAGATAAAATATTGTAGTCATAAAAGCTAAGGCTACAAAAAAACCATAAGTATAGATTTTGAAGTTTCCTAAATTGAAAAGAATTGGATGCATGTTTATGAACGTCTATCTTTTTTAAAATCTAAAACATCAACAAAAATAAGGATTATAGCAATACAAATACAACTGTCAGCGATATTAAATGATGGCCATCTTAAATAATTAACACCAAAATCAAGGAAATCTACGACACCATTACGAAATAATCTATCTATAAGATTTCCAACCCCGCCTGAAATTATTAGACAAAAAGCATATCTTTGAGTTTTGTGTATCTTAGTTAAATTTCTACGAAACCACAGTAATATAATAACTAAAAGTGAAAATATTAGAAAAGAAAATAATGAATTCCTACATTTAAACATACCAAAAACTGTACCAGTATTACGAATATTTGTAATATTAAAAAAATTGCAAAATGGAATAATACTTATATAAGAGTTGTAGTCTATAAATTTATCTACAAGAAATTTTATAGATTGATCTACAGCAATGATAATTACACCCAAAGATATTATTTTTTTCATCTAATCAATAAAACCTCTATACATCTAGGACATAAATTGTCTTTTATACCATCAATATATTTCCAACATCTTAAACATTTTTTCAACTTTGATTTTGTTGCTTCTATAAAAAAACCATTTTCTTTACTTGAGAAATTACATTTTATATCCCAATTACCAAGAATTAAGTTAATGAGTTTTAAATTTTTAAAAACCTCAGCATATTTCTGACCATAAATAACATTTAACGAAGCTTCAAGATTTGATCCTATAATTTTTTCCCGTCTCAATTTTTCATAAACTATCAATGCTTCTTTTCTTACATTAAGTATCTTCTCCCATTTTTCAAGTACTTCAGTCTGAAGAATATATTCATTGCTTACTATAGGAAAATCTGCGAGGAAAACAGACTCATATTGCTCACATGCAAAATTCCGTATCTCTTTCCAAGCTTCTTCAGCAGTAAATGAGAGCACAGGAGATATAAGTCTTATTGTGACTGAAGAAATTTCAAACATCGCAGATATAGCACTTATTCTATCTTTAGTATATTTCTTATCACAGTAGAGAATATCTTTTAAAACATCAAGATAAAACCCACTTAAAAAGACTGTACAAAAATTACCAATCAATGTCATAGCTTTATAGAATTCATATTTTTCATAGGCACGTACAACATTTGAAACAAGTTGCTGAAGATTATTTAAAGCATATTTATCTATTTCACTCATATCTTTAAAAGATAGTGCTTTCTCTATATTAAAATCACTAATATTCCCCAATAAAAATCTTATTGTATTTCTAATTTTTCTATAAGTATCACTTAACCCTTTTATAATTTCTTCGGATATTCTTATATCCTCTTTATAATCACTTGAAGCTATCCAGAGACGAACAACATCGGCCCCATATTTATCTATGAGTTGTTTACTTGATACAACGTTGCCAAGCGACTTCGACATCTTTTTCCCTTCACCATCAACAACAAAACCATGTGTTAAAACACTTTTATACGGCACTTCACCTTTTATTGCAACAGATGGTATCATAGAACTTTGAAACCACCCACGATGCTGATCACTTCCTTCAAGATACAAATCTGCAGGGCAACCTAAATCTTTATAATTCTTACTCGACAAAACAGCTTCGTAGGAAACTCCGGAATCAAACCAAACGTCTAATATATCTTCTTCTTTTTTAAAATTTGTAGAATTGCATATAGAACACTTGGCATCAGTTTCTTTTAGAAGATCTCTTTCGCTCATATAAAACCACGAATCAGACCCTTTTTCCGCGAATAAAAGCGATATTTTATCTATAATTTTAGAATCAAGTAATGGCTCTCCACATCCTTTACAATAAAACACTGGTATAGGAACTCCCCATAAGCGCTGACGACTTAAACACCAATCTGGACGATTTTGAAGCATTGTTATTATCCTGTTTTCACCGTATTTAGGAATCCAGTTTACATTTTTTGACAATTTCAACAATTTTTTTCTCAAGTCTTTATGCTCTATTGATAAAAACCATTGAGGTGTAGCTCTAAAAATTATTGGTCTTCTGCATCTCCAACAATGTGGATAAGGATGGTTTAGTTTCAATTTTGCAAGAAGCTGATTTTCTTTTTCAAGCTTATCTATTATCAAAGAATTAGCTTTAAAAACATGAGTATTATAAAGCTCCGGAACTTCTTCTGTATAAAACCCTTTATCATTAACAGGAGACAAAATCTCAAGATTATACTCTAAACTTGCCTGATAATCTTCCGGTCCATGTCCTGGAGCTATATGCACTATACCTGTTCCATCTTCCATGCTAACAAAGTCGGCAATAATACCTTGAGACTTTTTGTTCACAAAGAACGGATTTTGACAATTTATCCCTAGAAAATCAGCACCCTTAGCCTCCAAAATTACCTCAAAACCTACAGCTTTTATTTTATCTTTAATATTTTCAACCAAAGCCTTAGCAACTATAAGTTTTTCTTCGTTTTTATCATCAAATTTGTAAACAACAGCGATATATCTAGATTCTCCATTGAAAGCAAGTGCAACATTAGCAGGGAGAGTCCATGGAGTTGTTGTCCATATTAACACAGAAAAATTTTTCAAAGCGGATTTTTTTGCTTTAAGTCTCTCAGAGAGAAGAGTTATCTTGAATTTTACAAAAACAGAATCTGAAATAAAATCTTCATATTCGACTTCAGCTTCAGCCATAGCCGTTTCACAAGTTGGACACCAATAAACAGGTTTCTTTTTTCTATATATAAACCCCTCTCTTAACAAATCGTTGAAAACCTTTATTATTGACGCTTCGTATTTAGGATCTAAAGTCAAATAAGGATGATTCCAATCTGCTATAACTCCCAGTCTTTTAAATTCAAACTTTTGTATTTCAACAAATTTTTTTGCAAAATCAGCAGCTTGTTTTCTAAAAATAAGTTTGTTTACTTTATTTTTATCAATTTTCATTTCTTTCAAAACAAACTGTTCAATAGGAAGTCCATGACAGTCCCAACCAGGAGTAAAAGGCACATAATCACCTGACATGGAGCGGTATTTTACAATAAAATCTTTTAATAATTTATTAAGTGCAGTTCCTATATGTATATGTGCATTTGCATAAGGAGGTCCATCATGGAAAATAAATTTTTTTCTATGCTTATTTTTCTCGCAGATTTTGGAATAAAGGTTTTCTTTATCCCATTCTTCAATAAAGATAGGCTCTCTAATGGATAAGTTAGCCTTCATTTGAAAATTAGTCCTAGGAAGACTTACTGTCTTAGAGTAATCTTTTTCTTCATTCATTCTTTGATATGTCCTCAATAATTTATTTGCTTTATAACTTTTTAAAAACTATATTATGGAATTGTATCTAAAATTTCATTAAATTTCTGCTCAGGATGACCCGTTATTTCAATAGTTTTTTCTCTACCCCTTTCACCTTTTCTTAAGAAAATCATTGACCTTTTTACATCAAAAAAATCTGATAAAAAATCGCATAGCTCTTCATTTGCTTCACCTTCAACTGCAGGAGCTACAACTTTCACTCTTAAAATAGAACCTACTCTACTAACAACTTCATTTTTCTTTGAGTTAGGTATTACTCTAACTTTAATAATCATTAGTATTCTCCATTATATTTATATGTTATATATAAAGAAAGGTAGGGATAAATTTATTTACTTAACTTTTTAGATCTTCCAATAACTTGTTTCGTAGCTTCATATACGATATCTGGAAAATTTTTTGATCAAAATATTTTAACGCTACTTCGAGTTATACCATTAGAGATTTAACTCTTTATTTTATCTTTTATTTTAATATTTCAGGGATTCCTCTCTAATATAAAGCATCTTACCTGATAATATTCTATTCAAGTCCAAATTTCTTAGTAACCTTTTGCATAAGTTCGCAAAAATAGAATATTATATTGATAGTGCTGTAATAGCATCAAAGTTTTCATAATCAGGAATTTTGACTTCAGCAATCAGCAATGACTGAGAACAAATGTCTCTCTTCCTGAAACTGACCATCAGAAACAAATTTCCTTTGCATAAAGTCGTGTCGTGGCACTAAAAAGAAGAAAAACCGAAGTATTAGACATAGCTCCAATAATCGCAACTTCTTCTTTAAAATTATACTTAATAAAGTTAGTGGTTATCCCTTATAGATTACACCAAATTTCTGCTGAAGATCAGACCCTATAATTTCCATTTAACAATGTCATTACAATTAACATCTTTTCGTGTTACGAGTTTAGTTTCTAAAAGACCACTTATAATAGCTTGAGCCATATTTCCACAAGAACCAATAAAAAAGTTTCTTATTTGTTTCCATATTCTCTTTCTCCAAATATTGCTGATCCGACTCTTATCATATTTGAACCTTCTTCAATGGCAATTTCGTAATCATTAGACATCCCCATAGATAAAATATCAAAATTGGATCTGTTAAAAGATTTCTTAATATTTTCAAATAATCTATATACTTGCTTAAAACAATATCTTGAATCTTCAGAACTCTCACTATAAGGAGTTATAATCATCAATCCTCTTATAGTAATATTTGGAATGACTAAACATTTCTTATAAAAATCTTCAACATCATCAGGAGCAACACCTATTTTAGAAATTTCATGTGAAACTTTTACCTCAATAAGACAACTTTGTAGTTTATTTAAATTTTTTGCATGACGACTTATATTATATGCAAGACTCATCGTATCTAAAGAATGTATCAAATCAAAATTTTCTACAACTTTTCTTACTTTATTTGATTGTAAATGTCCTATAAAGTGTTTTGTAATTCCTCTAAGAGAAAAATCAAGTTGTTCAAATTTAGGTAACGCCTCTTGTATTTTATTTTCTCCTATGTGCTTTATTCCATATTTCAAGGCCTCTAAAACACTTTGGTATGGAAAAGTTTTTGTCACAGCTACAAGTTCAACAGAAATACCAGAATTTTTAGTCAAATTTATAGTATTTTTGATAGACTCTATTCCTTCCTTAATGTTTCTCATTTTTTAACTTATTTCTTTAAAACTAAAATAATTATAACATATTTCTGATATTTTGAAATTTTTCACTCTAATTCTAACATGTGAATTATAAAGACTCACTATATTATATTTATATATACTCAATCATTTTTATAACTTTAAAGCTTACTTACAAGCAATTTTCGCTTTCCTGATGCCTGATGATTCAGATTAAGTCTTAATGTATGGTCCAACGCTCTTGTTCAACTCATTCCGTTTACAATCATACTAAATTTTCTCTTTATATTTTTTAGGTTGAACTACTGTTCTCTCTTCACTTGTATCTTTAAATAGTTCTAAAAGTTTAATTACAAATTTATCTATATACTACAGATTATATTACTTTTATTATAATACTCCAAAGTTTTAAAAAACTACTCTTGCTTATAAATTTTTTAATTCCTCCACTTTCTTAAATTATACCTTTCAACTCCAATACAAAATTGCCATTTATAATTTAATTCCAAATCTAATTATTAAACCTGCTTTAGAAAAATCGGAAAGTATAATCAAATGCAAATGAATAAAAATCTATCTGCCCCAAAAGTAAATTGCACAAACTAAATCGCGATAAAAATTTGTAAAACCATCTTTATCCATAAATATTCATTTTATCAGTAGAACGCATGAATAAAATAAAAGCAGAACCAAGCTTATAAATTATCTGTATTTGACTAGTGTTCCTTATTTTATTAAAACCACCGGAAATAAAGTTTTGAATTGCTATCTCCAACTTTATTTTAAAATGTTACAAATAACATCAATATTTTGCGATAGTTCACAATCAACTGCATATTTATGATGCAAATTATATAATATGTAAATTATACATACATAATTTAATTATTCAATTAACAATAAATGTTAAAATAATTCAAGTACCCCCGCAAGAGACATAATATAGAACTTATTAATAGTGTGGATTATAATATAAACTTGTTGGATCTATCTATATACGCATCAAAAACATAGTCTCACCGGCAACTACACTTAAATCATGTTAATAAAAAATATTTTCTTCTCATAGCTTGCTATAAAACTTAATAATTTACAATCACTAATACAAGTAGTAGTGGAGTTATGACTATAATGGAATAAGGCACATTTCTTAAAGTAAATTTTTACTTTCTCATAAAAAGAAAAAATATTGTTATTGACAATAATAGCCGCATAAACCAGACATAATTTATCATATTTTTTTACAGTAGATAAAGGGAAAATTGTGACTAAAATTTTGCAAAGCATTCAAAATACCGATATCTGATATATTTTTTTATATCGTTTTCAAAACCATTATTTTTGTATCAACGCAAATCTATTTTATTTCTTAAACTCTTGTTTTAACTCATCAATTTTATTGACTTTTTCCCATGTAAAATCCTTTTCATTTCTCCCAAAATGTCCATAAGCGGCAGTCTTAGAAAATATTGGTTTACGAAGTTGTAAGTAATCTGTAATACTTTTAGGAGTAAGTGGAAATATTTTTCTTACAACAGATTCCAAGGCTAACTCTGAGACTTTGCCAGAATGATGTGTATCAATCATTATAGAAAGAGGGTCAGCTACACCAATAGCATAAGCAAGTTGCACCGTACATTTATCAGCTAGATCTGACGCAACTATATTTTTCGCAATGTGCCTTGCCATATAACAAGCACTTCTATCAACTTTAGTAGAGTCTTTTCCAGAAAACGCTCCTCCTCCATGTGCAGCCATCCCGCCGTAAGTGTCAACTATTATTTTCCTTCCAGTAAGACCAGTATCTACTGCAGGTCCACCAAATAAAAATTTACCCGTAGGATTAATATATATTTTTGTACCTTTATCAATTAGATGTCCAACTGTAGGTTCAATAATATTATTAAAAATCTCTTTTTTAGATACATTTGTTATATGATTCCCTATCTCATCTAAAATTTCTTCAGTATGTTGTGTTGACAAAATAACAACATCTATCCTTTTAGGTTCACGATTTATATACTCAACAGTTACCTGAGTTTTTCCATCCGGCCCTAAATAAGGCAGAACACTTCTCTTCCTTACTTCAGAAAGTCTCATCGCAAGTTTATGGGCTAAAATTATAGGTAAAGGCATAAATTCAGGAGTCTCTTTACATGCGAAACCTATCATCAATCCCTGATCACCAGCTCCACCTATATCAACACCCATAGCAATATCTGGAGACTGTGTGTTTATAGTGTCAATTATTGTACACGTGTTATAGTCAAAGCCCAAAGATAAACTATCATAACCTATTTTTTTTATGGCTTCTTTTACGATATCTCTTGTATTAATTCTTGCAGTTGTAGTAATCTCTCCGCCTACAATAAGCAGTCCCTTGGAAATAAAAATTTCACAAGCAACTCTTGCATTTATATCTTGCTTTAATATTTCATCCAAAATAGTATCAGAAACTATATCGCATACCTTATCAGGATGACCCTCCGTAACAGATTCTGATGTAAAAAAATAACTACGCTTATCTGGCATAAAAAACTTCTACCTCCACTTCTTTATCATCAAATATACTGAAAATCTTCTTCATATTTAAAACATTATACGTATAATTCTGATTTATTTTTTCGTATTCTTATATAATTTCTTTTCCTTTACAATTTCACCTTTTATCTCTTCCTCTTTTTTGTCAATTCCTCCAAAAGTTTTCTCCCTTATCTTCATTTCTATCTCTTCTGCAATTTTGGAGTTTTCAGATAAGTATGTTTTCACATTATCTCTACCCTGTCCAAGTTTTTCATTTTTATAACTAAAAAATGCTCCTGTTTTCTCAATTATTCCACAATCTACACCCATATCTATCAAGTAGCCGAGTTTATTAATACCCTGTCCGAATATTATTTCAAACTCAGCCTGCCTAAACGGTGCTGCAACTTTATTTTTTACAACTTTGACTCTTACCCTGTTACCTAAAATCTCCTCACCTTTTTTAACAGACTCAATTCTTCTTATATCAAGTCTCACTGAAGAATAAAATTTGAGTGCAAGTCCACCCGGAGTTGTTTCAGGACTCCCCCACATTACGCCTATTTTTTGTCTTAACTGATTTATAAATATTATTGAAGTTTTAGATTTAGAAATATTTGACGTAAGCTTTCTGAGAGCTTGACTCATAAGTCTTGCCTGAAGACCTAAAAAAGAATCTCCCATCTCCCCTTCAATTTCAGCTTTAGGAACAAGAGCTGCTACAGAATCAACAATTATAATATCAACTGCTCCTGAACGTACAAGCTTATCAGCAATTTCTAGACCTTGTTCACCTGAGTCTGGTTGTGATATTAAAAGATCGTCTATACATACACCAAGTTTTTGAGCATATTCATGATCCATTGCATGTTCAGCATCAACATACCCAGCAATACCGCCTAGTTTTTGTGCTTCGGCAACCATACACAAAGCTAAAGTCGTCTTACCTGATGCTTCAGGACCATAAATCTCAACTATTCTACCACGTGGAATTCCACCTACACCTATAGCTACATCAAGAGGCAAAGCACCGGTTGATATTGAATCAACTTTTTCTTTTAAACGTTTATCACCAAGTCTCATAATTGCCTCTTTCCCAAAATCTTTCTCAATTTGTGAAACAGCTAAATCTAATGCTTTAAGCTTCTCATCCTTTACCATACCCCCCCCATTACTTAACATCATTTAATAATAACTTGTTACTTTACTCGAAATTTTTATAAAGTACTTCTACTAAAATTAACATCAATATATTATCTTCAAAATTGTTGAAGTTTAAACCAAACTTACATGTTCACAACATCAATAAGAAATTGATGTATATGAACCATTGCTAATGTATCCATAGCACAATACTTTAGTAAATTATTTTTTGTTTGTTCTATTTTTTTATTATTACATACTCCCATTGCCATAAAAGCGAAAGCAGCAACAGCATCTCGACCATTCCTTATTTTTAAGTGAGAATAGTTCAGCTCAGGAATCAATACTGGAAGAACTTTTTTTATAGATGAACGACCATGAAAATTTATATTGTAATAATTTTCTCTGATAATCAGTTCTATATCTACTATCCTTTTAACTATTTTATCAAGTTTTTCAGATAAATCAGGGAAAATACCTATGAGTTTTAAAATAAAGTTACGTTCAAAATTTGCATAGGTTATTATACTACCCTCTGAACCTAGATATTCAATAAATTTCTCCGTAACCTCACGCCTACAGTCTTTTCTCTGATCAACAATGTATTCATAATGATCTAAAATATTCCCTGATATATCAGCTCTATCTATTGAGAACTGAGTTAAGAGCTGTGTATGAGGTCCAACGCATTCATATAAAGGCATCGCCATACTTACTGATTCAAAATCAAGATAATAAAAAGGCTGTTTTATACTATGAATATGCGTTTCTAAATCTTCTGAAACATAATTTACACCTGTCAAAACACAATTTTTAACTATTTTTTGAATTTTAGTAAGTTCAAAATCAGATGGAACTTTGCAAATCGTATCAACTCCTAACGCTATTAACTTCTCGATTGAATCACTTGAAAGACGCGGTAGATCAAATATATGATTCTTAACATCTTTACCTATACACCTATCAAATACAGGACAATTTTTGCAATTTTTCTTCAGATAAGGTCTTGGTATGTTTTTTGATTTAATAACTTCAAAAACTTCATCTGAAAGATTTAAAAACTCGTTGGTTTTCAATTTAACTTTCTCGGTACAATCTAATACTCTAAAAAACTTCGATACGTCCATACCCAAACGATAATCATTAGACAAGTATAGGAGAACACATTTTTGTACGTTTATACCCGCTTTAGCCAAAACCATTGCATCAAAAGATATATCATTAATATACTTAAATTTATAATTAGTACTAGATTTAACTTCAAACAAAGATAACATCTTATCATCACACTTCTTAAGTATGTCAATTTTTGCTAAATAAGAACTCACAATAAAAGAAGCTTCATAAATAGTTTTAACATTTGGATTAAATATCAATTCTTTAGTATATAATGCTGCAATATCAGTTTTTGATTCCCACGCGTTTATACCATTTGAAAAAAGTTGCTGTGACATTCTCTGAATAATTTCTCTTTCAAATTTTAAAAACCTATTATTAATTCCCCTAGACCTTGGAATCATATTTCTTTTTGTCATCCAACCTAGAGTAGGACAACGCAAATAATTGATAAAAATCGTTTTATTTATATATTTCATATGTAATTTGAAAAAAGTGGACGATTCAGTGAATTTATTTTTTACAATAAATATATGCCAGACATAATCAAGAGTATTTTAGAAAAGAAAAAAGACTACAAAATAAAAACAATTGATTTAGTATTGGCATTATATCAAAATCAAAATAATTATTTTGAGTAATTAAATTTAAAACAAGTAAATATATTGATATTACAGTATCATAATCAAAGGTGAAATCTTTCTATATTTTGACTAAAGTTTACTGGTTAGATCTTATTATATAATTCTATCCAGCCAGTAAACTTTGTAATCTAGCAAAAGTTATTAAAATAACATAGTATAGAATAAAATTGGTACTTCAAAATTTGCTAGTGTATATAATAATATCCTACGGCATCGGAGAATTTTTAAGAGGACAAGTGCAACATGGAACTTTCATGTCATTCGGCTTAATTTGATCTTCTATATTAATCTCTTTTTTTGGGAATTCTTTCATACTCACTACTTCTTATATTTTTTGTGGAGTAAATGGTGGATTGCAATCCATGGGGTTTCCATTAACTAACAAAAAGAGTAGTATGTATTGTTTAACCTACTGAAATGGCAACTAAATAGACACTATAATCATCTTCTTGTACTCTTGGAACCATTCATTTCTCATAGGCATATGCCTATTGGTTTTATGTAGTACTATGTATATAGTAGGATTAGGATCTGGCAGGTAACAATTTTATATTTCGGTTATAATAGTTTGATAATCGGAATAATTCTACTATTTACTTTAACAAACAAATCTTCTTCTTTGGGACTATTTACTGTTGATGTTTATCATAATAACACTTTATACATTAAAAAACTCTCTCTCAAAAGAAGAGACTATCAGAAATAAAATTAGGCACTCTTATTGGGTTTTATACATTTTGTTGGCACTTTATATTTCTTATAAATTTTAAAAGATCGTTGTGCAAACTTATTAATATAATAGACTTATTTTTAGCTTATATGGGTATGTATAATTGTTACTAATTCATCAACACTATTTTGGCTTATAGCTTATAGTATTATTCCTTTCTCTCGTATATCTCTCTCATAGGTTTTTAAGATGGATCACAAAATCTCATTTGCCGACTTGGACTGCTCCTTCCATTGCTCTGTCCTGTTTTTAATTCTGTCCAAACTGTGTGCGTATACCTTTTTTATACCTACGTAGAGTTTACGTCTCAATGCCTCGCGAAGCTTCGAGGCAATGTGAGAGTTATCACACTGTATGTTTCCAAAGAATACACAAGTGATCCTTCGGCTATTGTGTAACCCCGCTTGGTCTTAGTCTGTTTTTACTATCTTGCTACTTGCTAATACTGTATAGTTTGTTAACCTTTCGCCAATCGCACATGATGTTATTGCTTAAATTACAAATACGGACATACATCCTTTGACCAACGTTTGAGCATTTCATATATTTTCTACCCGATCGAGTAAGAGTAATTCTCACGAACTCACTTTTCCTTGCGTCTACCTTTGCCTTGCATATATTAAGATCTCGCTGTTGCCCAGATATTGTTAGATCAGCACAAATCAGCTAGCATAATCTAATCTCTATATCCTCCTAAGTCCGTCCGCACGTTGCGTAGTCTCTCTCTAAGACATTTTAAAGCATTTCTGTTTACTCTCTTATTCCTCTTCTAATAATCTACTTCCCCCTCTTGATCGGCAGTAAGGTAATCTTTTTCTTGTACCGTTTGTCTACCTTCGGAGACTTTACGTTTTCCGTTCAAAATGTTTGAATACAACTCTTCGCTACTGATCCAACTCCACTCTCACACGGTAGTAATGAACAGATAAATCCTCTTCTAGTTTGTAGTTTTCTTCTTGATCTTAATCGCCGCAACTTTCTTCTTTGGTTTTGCTTTACTTACTTTTTTCTTTTTTGATTATACATTCTTTATCTTTTTTTTCATTTAAATCTCCTAGTAAATTTAAACCCGGATTTCATCAGATGTAATACCCTTGACTTCAATAAAGCCCCACATAAATCCAAACAGTTTTAACATCCTTTAAAGTCTATCTCTATCTATATTGATTGTAAATTTATTGTTTTGCCACATTCTAAGAGAAACAATTAAAATATAAGACTGACAAACTGACAATAAGTCATATTTTTACTTATTTAATTTGGAGTCTTTTTCTAGATTAACTATTATTATATTGTACTGCTACTGCTTTTCAACGCTTTTCTTTCATTTCAACTTTGCTAGTCTAATGCCAGTGCTTAATAAAATATATTTAAAAAACACTTACTGTGGAGACGCTTTCAATCCCACCCACCACACTAGTCCATAACCTATGATAATTAATGCATCGGCTCCTAACTTTTTGCGGCTTCTTTTCTTAATTTTGTCGTGCTTTCCAAATCTACAGAAAATCTATAATGGGCTCGGCTATTATATATTATAGTACGGAGCACAAGGCATACCGCCATAACTCTGATGATATATGTCTACGTTTTCTGGATTTGTAACTGGAGCATATACCACTTCTGCAAGTTTATTAATAATAAGTAATAATGTTTCAGTCAAAATCATCCTTTTAAGGATTCCACTATTTGCTTTTAATTTATCCATTTAAGTTTCCGTCTATCCGAATTTAGGGCTAAATTTCCATCTTAACTAATTTCTTGTCAGCATGGCCCCTCTTTTTTATATTTTTTCTATCTGCCTTATTATTGTTGTCTTCCAATTCTCTTTATACTTGAGGAACCATTTAGAAAAACCGCTTCTAAACTCGCCAGTAAAAATACCGTGTTTTAAAACGCAAAAATATAAGAAAAATAATAAGACAATAAACAAAAACATTTTCTTCATTTTTTATCCTTATATTTAACTTTTAGTGTTAATTTTGATCTTTTCCCACCAATAATTTGCCCGATATATCATGTATTATTTCCACCATTTTTTTCATAAATCCCATATTTGTCGGATGTTTTTGTGGATCCTCGCCTATATGGTTTTTTATAGCGACGCATAAATCCGCGTAGTACTTTATGTCCTTAATAGTATTGCTTATTTCACACCAACATCTTCCATTCTTAGCTTCTTCAAATTTGTCTTTTTCCATTAGATAAGACCTCCGTTTATTTCATAGTTTTAAATCGTAGACTCTTAAGCGTACAGCAAAAAGCGGTTGCTTGAGAACATATCTGACGCATTTTTAAATTCTTTTTTACTCATCCATTTTCATTTCTATTCACCTTCATTGCTGTTTGAGCTTTCTCTTTAATCGCTACGTTTTTCCTAACTTTACTTTTCAAACGCCTTTGTTTTTGAGCTTATTGACTCTGTCTCGGAAACAAGATTTTGTTAAATCTCAGCTTAAGATGAAACGCTCACTAAATCGCGTTAATAAAATACCTCTTATTTTCAATCTTCATTATTATATATTCTAATATTTATATACCATTACCAAATCAACCCAATAAGTGATAATATTTATGTTGATATGTTTCCCACCGTGCTTACGGCACTAGTTACTGAGTTTCTTGTATCGTCTGCTCCTTCCGTTCGATAAAGACAATGTTATAGCCGAATGTTTTAAAGAGGGAACTCTTAAACACTTACTGTAAGTATACCGATTTTTTTGAGACATCTTTATTACTGTTCTGCTTATGTTTCTCTTTGTCATTCTAGTATCTTCTCCCTTGTTTTTTATTAGGCAAGCACACAAAATAAGGCCGTCCCTTCCTTGGAGTCGAAAGCACAAACAAATAATTTCTTAGAGTTGTTTTCTAGAAGCCGAGATATTCTTATAAACTCGCTCTTTTCATCTTTACCATTGACCTTGTATGTAAAATATTAGAAACGTCATGCTCTCAAATACTCAATGTTGCTTCTTGCTATCTCTCGCAAATTCTTAAACCGTATTTTGCCATCAGAGACAACAAACACAAACTCTCTTTTGCCTATAACATCCGACTGGAGAATTTTATTTAAAACCGCTTTTACATTTTCGACTATATTAGGATATAGGTTTGCTTGATCCGCCCATGAAAAAAATCGCTTCAAAGCAATAACACACTCTTGTGTTGTTTTAGCGACTTTAAATTTGTACGCAAATAATCTCGGGAGGCTAATATATATCATCCCGTGTAAGTGGCAATTACGTTTATTTCGTTTTCCATTTAATAAATTGTTTAGCACGTTTGTATAAGTCTGAATTATAGACGTTTTAGTATCAAAAATTCAAACATTAGTTTCGCGTTCAAGATCGTGCCCCATCAACCCTCATCTTAGGATTTGCATTTCATATTTATAGCATTCTTACTTCCCATATCTTCCCTCGACATTTTGTACACACAAATTGTACCTGTATTTAATCTTTATTGTCAATGGCTAATTTAGAAAAAAAAGCGTTGCGATATGTCTTGGATAATCATTCCAGATCTGACTGATATAATGTTTAGTAGTTAAGCTATAACCCAGGAGGATTAAATGAAGAAAGTATTTTTAGCGGTTGTGGTATGTTGCACTTTTAGTATGTATGCGATAGCATCAAGTTCCAACTCAAAGCTAAACACTATTAAGAAAAAATTAACACTCTAAAAGCTGAACATGAAAATATTCTGAAGAAAAACTCGCCTCTTGATGATAAACTAAAAATTGTCAGACAAAAAATGACAACAATAGAGAACAAAATTAGAAGTCTAGCACACAATGGGGATTATTGTGGTATCCCCTCCCTGTTTGAAAGCTAAAAAATGAAAAGAAAAAAAACGAGATCTAAAAAATCAACGCTTCTTGCCACTTGGTATAAATACATAGTTGACATTAATAAAGTTCAATTTATATCTCTCGAAGAAACGGAGTTTAAGATTAGACTTATTGAATCTCAATTTAAGGTTTTGCGAGAGATCATAGTTAAAAATTATCATGCTAGAATTAAAAAACAAGAGACATATATTAAGTTTCTTTAAAGCGATGTTTAGATATTTGTATTTGAAAAGACTGAAAACGCCTAAGAGAAAGTTAAAAAGGCAATGCTAAGACTTGAGCTTAGGCATGCACAGCTCTAGAAAAAAAGGTGGAAATAAAGTGAGCACAAACTAAACTTGAATTCGATAAGACCATCTTAAAATCCCAAAATCTAAGAAAGTAGTTGATAGAAAGAGTTCATGACGTCTAATTGAACTGGAATATTTGTGTAGATAAAACACGAACCATCGCTCTTAAGAGAAAATATCCTTGAGCGATGGTTCGTGTAATCACGTTTAATCCATAAATATCTTCTACATTTAAAGATACGTATTGGCTTTATAATAATACATTCTCACTATAATTCAAAAATACATTTAAATCACCGCAATTAACTTGATAAAAATCAGCTGATTCCATATTGTCGCTCTTATTGTTGTGGTCACTTAGTGTATTGAAACAACATTTATCTTAATCCGCAACATAAGCCATGTTGTGAAAAGGAAGTAGGAGAAAAAAAATAACATAACATTGCTAATTGTGACAAAAGAATAATAAGCTTCCATATAAAAACTTCTTGTACTCTCAAGTGCAACTTCTTATTAGTCAATCTCAAATAATTTCCCCTTATTTTGTAAGAATTATCTGGAGTCACCATTCTCTTATTCTTTAGACTAGAATTTCTCTAGAAGTTAACTTATCTAAGATGTGTAGCGTAGCAACATCTCTATATTGATCTCTTTTAAGAATTCTTCGCGGAGGTTGTGCCACCCCCCCACTTTGGACCAAACAATTGAAGCGTCGTTATCTAAATTCAGAGTTTTCATCAGAATCTGTTCCCTAAGATTTGCAATTCTATGTCTATGCCTTTTGCATATATCTGCTGAGTTGATACTCCAATGTGAACCTTCTTCCCTTCAGGCATGTTCATAAGATCTCCTCTTTGGCCTCGTTTAAGTGTAACACATTAACTATACAAGACAAGATACAGTCCTTTAATTTTAGTATGAAAAGATTCCCTTGGATGTTTTAACTTATAGATAACGAGAAACAACTACAAGTTCGGTTTCTTTGCAATATTTGCACAAATTTGTTACGCATTTTTTGTCTTTT
>BTIF01000002.1:0-68132 GCA_036245315.1 Endomicrobiia bacterium
TAAGGAATCTAGAGCCTGTACAAGAGGTACCATATTTTTTCATGGCAGCTATAGAAGTCTCAATAACTTTTGGATGATTCGCAAGCCCAAGATAATTATTGGAACAAACAACTATTTTTTTTTCACCATCAACTATAACTTCCGGACCCTGTACAGATTCAATTTTGTGGAAATAAGGATAAAAACCTTTTATTTTAAGATCATTTGCGACATTAAAGTTATAACATTTTTCAAAAATATCAGAGCCCATTTTTTCCTCTTTTGATCTAATAAAATATTCAAAAAAATCTATTCTTTAAATACCAATTATATGTTATCTTAGAACCAACTTCAAGAGAAGTAAAATTAACATTCAAATCTCTTTTTGAAGGCTCAGTATCTGCTATCCAATACTCAAGCATTTCATTGATTTTCTGTCTATTTAACAACGCAGGTTTTCGAGTAAAATAAGATAAAACTTCCATTGTTATACCAACAAACTTAAAAATAAAATCAGGGATAAGAATGGGGACTGTTTTTACATCAGCAGAAAAGGATATGATCTTACCTACATCAGACCATGTATATACAGCAGTATCGGCAATATAGTAACAATTGTTATTAGTTTTTTCATTTTTCAGACAATCTATAACAGAATCTGCAACATCTTTCACATAAACAAGTTGTAATAATTTTCTCATTAACGTTACAGGTCTCAAGTGTTTATGTACCAGTTTAAAAAATATAAATATATCCTCGTCTCTTGGACCATAGATGGCAGCAGGTCTTAATATAGTATATAACACTTTTCCATATAATTTTTTTTTTATCCCTCTTTCCGCTGCAAGTTTACTCAAACCATAATCTGAAATTGGGTCTTCCTTATCCGTAAGTTTTCTAAAGTCAGCTGACATTGATGGTCCCATAGCAGCTTGAGATGAAATAAATACAAATTTTTTTAATCTGGGATTTACTCTTAAAATTGTCTCACACAAGTTTTCGGTAATTTCTACATTTGTTTTAAAATATTCATCCTTACTAATGGCACGTAAAACAGCAGCACAATGAATAATAACATCTACATCTTTAACAATTTTTTCTAAAAAATTCTTGTCACTCAAATCACCATACCTACAATCCAGAGACAGATCTCTTATCCATTTCAAATTTGCTGTTTTTCTCAAAGAACATATAACATAGTGTTTTGCTTCAAGCAATGCTTCAACAATATGACTTCCAACAAAACCATTTGCACCTGTAACCAAAACTTTTAACATATAACTTTATCCATTTTGATGTGTCAGTTATTTTATATATACCACATACCTATCGTATAAATAATCTAGAATAAATTAAACTGTTTCTTTATTTAACCTATTCATTCCGTCCAAAAGCTAGATTAACAATATCACCTAAATTTTTAATTGATAACAAAAGCATTCCAAAGGCCATACCAGCAAGAGTTGATGCATAGTGAACTTTTTCTCTTGCAGTTGAACCAACCATCCAACCATCACCCCTAAATATAAGAAGGAGGAAGATGTCTAAATATCAATTTTATTGTCTCCAAGTCGGTTGAGAATTTATAAAGTTTGTAGCAAATACAGACACATAAACCTCGACTATATGAGTCAAGGTGTCAATTTTGCATAGAGTCAACAAAATTCGAATTAACAACTGCCATATTAGGAGTAAAGTGCATAATAAGGATTATTTATAATGTGAGGTTTATCATATTGAATAACTGTAAACGTTATCACCTCAAGAATCTATACTCGACATAATAGGGATTTTCTTACCTGATTCAGGAATTTCACTAATTCTTTTTCTGATATACATAAATCGTATGGCAATATTTTTAAAATTAATTTCGGGAATGTTCATACATTAGTTTAATAGATGCTTTACACCACAATTCTCACTCCACAGCATTCATTCCTCACAAAAACCACACCTAAGAGTCAAATAAAATTCCAATTTAAAATTTGTACAAATCACCAATTCATCCCTATGAGAATGGTGTATTAATTAGAATCCTTATGGTTTGCAACCTATTTAGAGAATACTCAAAACTTTCAGCTTTATAAATCCGACTGGGGCAACTTATTATATCACACTGGTGACAATTTTTCATGTGCAAATTCTTCTTCCAAACTAATTTGAGAAACTTCGCCTACAAGAATCTTTATATCCAAAGGAACTTTAATTCCCGCAACACTTGCAATTTTATAGGCAGATTGACCAATAATGTCAAAATTTAGTTTTTCTTCTACAAATATAATTTTTGCCAATTTTTTCTTTTTTCTGTTTATTTAAAACTTTTTTACACCACGAAGCTTTAGTCCTCTAGTAATTTCATTGTAAACATTTTTAATAATTACACCAGCTTTTCAACAATCATCTTAGCAAGAAAGATAAGAGATAATTGCATTATTAGCAGAAATCACCACAGCTTTAAAAACTTCATCTACCTTCGTTTGAGTAAAACTAGAATATATCTTTTTGCACTCCTTTCACACGTTGGATAAGTACTTTTAGAACATTTGGATTATCCAAAGCACAACATTTTTTAATCGTTTCTGTTATTCATTTCTTTTAACTATGTACCAATTAATAAATATTTATTTTTACAATTCAAATACAAATCAGAATTTTATTTATTTGTAAACCTTAAACAGACCTAGGCAGACCTAGACAATTTTATCTCTTTTATCATACTAGGAATGATTTCATATAAATCGCCCTCTATAGCATAAGATGCAACCTGCATCATAGGACAAGTTGCATCTTTATTTATTGCAATAATAATATCAGACGAATTCATGCCCACCATATGTTGAGTCTGTCCAGAGATTCCACAAGCAATGTAAACCTTTGGAGCCACAGTTCTCCCTGTTTGTCCTATTTGATGCATATCCGGTATCCAACCTGAGTCAACAGCTGCCTTTGAAGCACCTATAGCACCACCACCTAAACACTCAGCAAGTTCCTTAATTAATTTAAGACCTTCTGGTTTACCTAACCCTCTTCCGCCAGATACAACAATACTTGCATCACTAAGATTAACAACATTAGGAATATCTTTGACAAAACCTAGAAATTTTGTTCTATTTAACAAAATTCGTGTATCCACTTTATATTCAATAATCTCTCCCTTTCTACCCACTTCTGGTCTAGCTTCTTTGAAAATCTTACATCTTACCGTAGCCATTTGCGGACGATGTTTTGAAGTCAAAATAGTTGCCATGATATTTCCACCAAAAGCTGGTCTTGTTTGCTGAAGATTTTTTGTTGCAGTATCCACTTCTAATGAAGTACAATCTGCAGTAAGCCCTGTATGAATTCTCGCTGCAACCCTTGATGCAAATGAACGTCCTATATTTGTTGCACCCATTAAAATAATTTCAGGCCTTTCTCTTTCTATAAGCTCAGTTAAAATACTAGCATAAGGATCGTCTTGAAACTCAACGAAAATAGGGTTGTCACAAACGTAAACTTTATTCGTTCCTCTTTCTATTAATTCTTGAGCTTTTGACTTGATACCACTACCTATCAAAACAGCACTTAAAAACGTCCCAAGTTCTTCCGCAAGTCTATGACCTTCATTTAAAAGCTCATATACAATATTCGATATCTTGCCATGTCTCTGTTCTGCATAAACACATACACCATTATACAAGCTTTTATCAATTTCATTTTGAGTTTCACATTTTTTCAGCTTTATTGCATCAAACTTACAGATACGAATACACGATCCGCAATACGAACATTTATTTAAATCTATAACTGCAAGCCTAAATTTTCTATTATGCTCTGGTCTTTCAAGTATTGAAATTGCATCAAAAGGACATTCACTTTTGCACATCTTACAACCAATACACTTATCAGCCAATACTCTTATACTATTTCCCATTTAAACAACTCCTCAAATAAAGTTTAGAGTTTAAAGTATTCAAAAACAGATAAGTTTGACATGCTCTTTTTGTTTAAAACTTAGCGTGATACACTAAATAAAACAACTCATACTTAATTACCACTAAATCTATAATTGCTTTGTTAAACTATCCCTAATTTGGATAGTCTTCTAACTAAAGCAACTGCAATATCTTTTGCATCACCACTAAATTTCTCTCCACAATTTCTTTGTGAAGGGGTAAAGATTTTCATAACTTGCGTTGGAGATCCATTAAGACCTGTTTTTTTAGCGTCTACACCTATAGTAGCAGCATCAAGGGTTTTAATAGATGCTTTCTTTGAAAAAATCTTACCTCTAAGAGACGGAATTCTTGGAGTATTTATTTCCTTGACAACTGTTAGAAGAGTCGGGAGTGGACTTTCTATTAAGTCGTATCCATCTTCCATCATTCTTTCTACTCTAACCGATTTATCATCAAGTAACTCTATTTTCTTTATATAGGCTACATGAGGTATGTTAAGCATTTCCGCAACACCAGGACCAACTTGTGCGGTATCACCATCAGATGCTTGTTTTCCACAAATAATAATATCATAATTACCTATAAATTTTATTGCTGAAGATAAAGTGTAAGATGTTGCTAAAGTATCCGCTCCTCCAAAAGTTCTATCGCTTATTAAAAATGCTTCATCTGCACCTCTCGAGAGAGCTTCTCTTAAAGCAGATTCAGCCTGTGGAGGCCCCATTGTAATAACAATAACTTTCCCTCCAACTTTTTCCCTAATTCTTACACCTTCTTCTATAGCATATTTATCAAAAGGATTAATTACAGACTCTACACCATCTCTTTTAAGTCTTCCAGTTTCTGGGTCGATTTGCACATTTGTCAGGCTAGGAACCTGTTTAATACAAACAATTATATTCATATTATATTATCACCTCACCCACACTTATACATATTATAATAACTACTATATAATTACGATTTTTGCTCTATAATTTAGATTTTGTTACATATTCCTTAATAAGATTAAGTGCAATTTCATTTTTTTGAATTTGACTTGTTCCTTCATAAAGAGTCGTAATTTTTGCGTCTCTCATCATTTTTTCTACAGGGTATTCCTTAGTGTATCCATAGCCACCAAATATTTGCACAGCATTTATAGTAACTTTCATTGCTACTTCTGAGCAAAAAAGTTTTGCCATAGCCGATTCTTTACCGGTACGCTTTACTTTCCCTGAATCAATCATTCTCGCAGAAGCGTAAAGCAATGCTCTTGCTGCTTCAATCTCAGTAGCCATTTCTGCAAGCATATGTTGTATCGCGTGAAAAGAAGCTATAGGTTGCCCAAACTGTACTCTTCTTCTTGCATAATTAACAGCCTCATTTAAAGCTCCTGTCGCAATACCCAGTGCTTGAGCTGCAACACCCGGACGAGAATTGTCTAATGTAGTTTGTGCTATCATCAAACCTTGACCTTCTCTTCCAAGCAATCTAGATTTATGTATCTTACAATTATTAAATATTAGTTCTCTCGTAGAAGATGCTCTTATACCCATCTTTTTCTCTTTCTTGCCGAAACTAAAACCTATATCACCTTTTTCTAAAATAAAACATGATATTCCTCTTGCACCTCGAGAATGGTTAGTTTTTGCAAAAATTGTATACGTTTCCGCATCTCCTCCATTAGTAATAAAACATTTTGCTCCATTTAATATATAATAATCTCCATCTTTAATAGCAGTTGTAGTCATTCCAGTTGCATCTGAACCAGCTCCTGCTTCTGTCAAACCAAAAGCTGCAATTTTCTTACCTGCAGCGATATCAGGTAAATATTTCTTTTTTTGCTCTTCATTCCCAGCTATTAAAATAGGGAAAGCTCCTAGTGCTGTTGCAGCAAGTGATAATGAAATCGCCCCATCAACTTTACAAAGCTCTTCAACTACAAGCACAAGCCCCATAACACCTTTCCCAAAACCGCCATATTCTTCAGGAATATATGTAGCAAATAAGTCAGCTTTGGCAAACTCTTTTACAATATCCCAAGGGAATTCTTCTTTTTCATCATAATATTCTCTTAAAGGCTTCATTTTTTCAAGTGCAATTGTTCTTGCAGTTTCAACTATCATTTGTTCTTCTTCAGACAACATATAATTCATTACCATACTAAAACTCCTATAAATATTAACAAAGAGAGATTGAATAAGGTTTAAGGTCTATTGTTAAACATCGCTTATATTTTTGCCGACATAATGGTTTAAATTTTTCATTGCTTTCTTAGCAGCAGATTTATGAGCCTCTTTTTTAGAATTCCCTATGCCCTTGCCCTTTCCTAATAATCTATCATTAACACACACAACAGCCTCAAATTCTTTGTTATGATCAGGTCCAACTTCTTTTGTTATTGCATACTTGGGAAGCTCTTTATAAACAGACTGAACAATTTCTTGTAATCTGCTTTTATAATCAGTAATTACTATTTCTTTTTGGTTATTTAAAAACTTCAAAACAAAATTTTTTGCATTTTCAAATCCACCGTCTAAATATATTGCTCCTATAACAGCTTCAAACACATCGCATAATAAACTATCTTTTATTCTTGCTTCATTATTTGTATCTTCATTTTTACCTAGAAACACATAATTCCCTAAATTTATTCCCCTAGCCCAAGTTACTTAATTAGAAGTTGAAACAATCTGAGCTTTGAGCTGTGATAACTTCCCCTCGTTTTCATACGGGTATTTTAAATAGAGAGTTTCTACAACAATTATCGAAAGGATACTATCTCCTAAAAACTCCACACGTCCATTATAATCTCCTTTCTTAGTTCCAGCAATATAAGATTTATGCGTTAGAGCCACATTTAAAACTTTAAGGTCATTGAACCTATACTCAATAACTTTTTGAAGCTCTTCATGATTTTTATTTAACATATCTCTTTATTACAACAGTAGCATTATGCCCACCAAAACCCAGAGAATTCGAAATAGCACAATTGATATGTTGCATTCTCGCAGTGTTTGGAACATAATCTAAATCACATTCTGGATCAGGAGTTTCATAATTTATTGTAGGGTGTATAAAACCTTCCTGCATTGCGAGAACAGTAGCTATAAGTTCCACAACAGATGCACCACCTAAAAGATGCCCTATCATTGACTTTGTAGATGAAATAGGTATTTTATATGCTCTTCTACCAAAAACTTTTTTTATCGCAAAAGTTTCTGTCTTATCATTTAAAACAGTTGATGTTCCATGTGCGTTTATATAATCAACTTCTTCTTTAGAAATATCGGCATCAATTATAGCTTTTTCCATAGCCAAAACCGCCCCTTTACCTTCAGGCTCAGGAGCAGTAATATGATAAGCATCATTAGACGCTCCATATCCAGCAAGTTCAGCGTATATTTTTGCTCCTCTACTTAGTGCATGCTCTAAAGTCTCAAGTACAACCATACCAGCACCTTCACCCATAACAAAACCATCGCGATACCTATCAAAAGGCCTTGATGCCCTTTGTGGATCATCATTTCTCCTAGACAAAGCCCTAATAGAACAAAAACCAGCTAGCCCTAAGGGGACGATAGCACCTTCTGCACCACCTGAAATCATTACATTTACATCACCACTGCGAAGCAATTGCAAAGCATCTCCAATAGCATTGTTAGAGGATGCACATGCACTTGTGATAGCATAATTTGTTCCCGTAAAACCATAACGAATAGCTATCTCGCCAGGAAGTATGTTTGTAATTATCATAGGTATTAGAAAAGGACTTACCTTTCTAGGTCCTTGTGCTAAAAGAGTTTGCTCCTCTTCCTCAATTATGTCTAAACCCCCAATTCCAGTTCCACTTACAACACCGATTTTTGACAAATCTTCATTATGCAGATTGAGTCCTGAATCTTCAATGGCCATTTTTGCAGCTGTAAACCCAAATTGTGTAAACCTCGCCATTCTTTTTACTTTTTTTTTATCAATAAATTGATCAGTTGTAAAGTTTTTAACAACGGCCGCAAATCTTGTAGTATATGCACTTGCATCAAACGATTCAATAGCAACAACACCTGACTTGCCAACTTTTAATGCCCTAGTAAATTCAAGATTCCCTATACCTATAGGCGTAACAACACCTATGCCAGTCATAACTATTCTCTTGCTCATTTCGATATCCTACTTTGTAGCATGAGCCTTAACATAATCTATAGCACTGCCCACTGTTTGAATTTTTTCTGCTTCTTCATCTGGAATTTCAATATCGAATTCTTCTTCAAAAGCCATAACAAGTTCTACGGTATCCAAAGAGTCTGCACCTAAATCATTAACAAATGATGCACTAACTACTACCTCAGCAGGATCTACACCCAACTGCTCAACAATAATTTTTTTTACTCTATCCTCAAAATCCGTCATTTCGCATATTCCTCCATAGTCTCAATTTTTGCTTTAACTTCATAAATAAAAACTTAAATTATCAAATTTAAAGCCATAAGCATTTTTTTAACACTCTTCTTAATTTTAAGATTACATGTACAAACCACCGTTAACAGATAAAACATGTCCAGTTATATAAGAAGAATCATCACATACTAAAAACAATGCCGCCCGTGCTATATCAATAGCCTCTCCAAATCTTCTAAGCGGTATTGCTGAAACCATAGTCTGCTTACGCTCTTCCGTTAGCTTATTTGTCATAGATGTACAAATAAATCCTGGGGCAATAGCATTAACCAAAATATTTCTAGAAGCAAACTCCTTGGCACAAGTTTTAGTAATCGCAATTATACCCCCTTTTGATGCTGAGTAATTTACTTGGCCTGCGTTTCCAATTTGTCCTACAACAGAACTTATGTTCAGTATCCTCCCATACTTTTGCCTAAACATAGGCCTACTAACTACTTTTATACAATTAAATACACCTTTCAAATTAACAGCCATAACTTCATCCCATTCAGTTTCTTTGATTTTTAAGACTAAATTATCTCTTGTTATCCCAGCATTGTTGACCAGTATATCTATTTTAGAAAAATTGTCAAGAGAAGTTTTAACCAAAGCTTCACAACTTTCTAGTTTTGAAACATCCAAAGCAACTGGTACAGCTTCACAATTATACTTTGCTATTAATTCACTAACTGTTTCTTGTGCTGATTTCACGCTAGTTCCAGTAACTATAAGTTGTGCTCCTTCATACGCAAAAAGTTCTGCTATAGCTCTACCTATTCCTTTAGAAGAACCTGTAATAATTGCTGTCTTCCCTTCAAGTTTCATTTGCTTAACTCTGTAAGCGTTTTTTGCAAGCTCATTGAATCTTCTATATTTAACACTTTCTTTGATTTGTCTATTCTTTTTAAAAGTCCAGATAAAACCCTACCTGGTCCAATCTCTATAAATCTATCAAAACCTGCAACAATAACATTATTTATGATTTCATCCCATCTCACGGGACTCTTAATTTGCTCTATAAGTTTTTCCTTAACTGACAACTCATCAGTAGTTAGCAACGCATCGCAATTTGTAAACACTCCAAAAGATGGCACATTAAAATTATACTTCTCAAGCTCTTTTGACATATTGTCCGCAGCTGAAGTCATAAGAGAAGAATGAAACGGTCCAGAAACATTTAAAACAATACATTTTGCTGCTCCCGCAACTGTTGCGAGCTTAATTGCTTCATTTACAGATAATAAACTCCCGGCTATGACAGTCTGTTCATGAGAGTTAAAATTGACTGGCTCACAAACACCAAAACTCGAAATTTGTTTACATATACATTCAACAACAGACCTTTTCAAGCCAACGATTGCAGCCATTATACCTGGATTTTCCTCAGATGCTTTCTGAATAAATTCTCCTCTTGCTCTGACCATCGCCAATCCATCTCTAAAATCAAAAAAACCAGCTACACATAAAGCAGAATACTCGCCTAAAGAGTGACCTGTGGCAACAAAGTCATTGCCTGGAACATCATATAACTCCCTAAAAACCTCAAAAGCAGCTACACTCACTGTAAATATCGCAGGCTGTGCATATTTACTGAGTTTTAAGACTTCCTCTGACCCATTGAAAATAACATTTTTAAGTTCATCTCCTGCTATATCCATTACTTCCCTAGCTTTCAGATATTTATCATAAAGATCTTTTCCCATCCCTACATTTTGAACACCCTGCCCAGGAAACATCAACACTATTTTAGCCATTACACCTCTCAAAAACTAAAAAGATTTTATTTTAAATTAAAAGATGCACATGCTTTTTTAAATGTAACAAACTTTAAAATATTATTCTTATATAATACTTCATTCCAGTTTATTCAATTTCTAATTCAAATTCAAACTACTAGAATTAAATTCTAATAACTGCAGCACCCCATGTAAATCCACCACCAAAAGCCACCAATTCTACAATATCTCCATTTTTCAACCTACCTGTCTTTATAGCTTCATCTAAAGCTGTAATTGTAGTTGCTGAAGAAACATTTCCTGTCTTATGAATATTTACAAAAACCTTATCCATAGAAATACCCATTTTCTTTGCAACAGCTTCAATGATTCTCATATTTGCTTGATGAGGAATAAAAAGCTTTATATCTGCAAGTTTCTTTTCCGAAAATTCAAGTGCTTTTTCAGCAGCAAGAACCATTTTTGGAACAGCTGCTCTGAAAACTTCTTTACCATACATCTTTATCGTATGTAACCTTTCATTTACAGTATCTACTGTTGCAGGATTAAGTGTACCACCAGCAGGCAAAAAAAGCAAATTTGAATATGAACCATCTGCCCCTAAAAAAACAGACAAAATATCGTCATCTTCGTAGGAGGCAGATAAAACCATTGCACCTGCACCATCTCCAAATAAAACGCATGTATTCCTATCAGTCCAATCCGTAATTTTTGTAAGTTCATCAGAACCAACTAATAAAATCCTTTTATATAATCCTGACTCAATAAAAGCTTTTGCAACTGAAATTCCATATATAAAACCACTACATGAAGCAGATAAATCGAACGCTGGCACTGAAGGAATATTTAACTTTCTCTGTAAAAAACACGCTGTTGATGGAAACAACATATCTGGAGTAATTGTCGCCACAAGTATCATATCTATTTGTTCAGGTAAAATATTCGCAAATTTTAAAGCTTCTTTAGAAGCTCTAAAAGCAAGCTCTGAGGTTGGCTCATTTCTTTCAGATATTCTTCTTTCTTTGATACCTGTTCTTGTACTTATCCATTCATCAGAGGTGTCAACTATTTTCTCTAAATCTGTATTAGTAAGAATTTTTTTAGGAAAATACGAGCCTGTTCCTAAAATTTTCACACCTATTTTCTTTTTCATCTACCCATGTCCTTTACCATATCTTGCTATTGCTTCTTTGATTTCAGTTGCAAGATTATGTTTCACAGCTTTTGCCCCGGCAATGATCGCATTTTTTACTGCTTTTCCATTTGAATTCCCATGCCCTATTATACATATTCCATCGACACCCAAAAGTGGTGCACCACTTAAGCATCATCTCTGCAAGCCCTTCACCAAACTTTAATATTACATTTCCTACAAATCCGTCACATACAACCACATATGCCTTCGCTCTGGGAATATCTTGTCCTTCAATATTCCCTATAAAATTTATATTAGCTTTCTTTAAAAGCTCAAAAGCCGCTAAAGTAATCTTGTTACCTTTTATAGGTTCTTCTCCAATTGAAACTAACCCAACTCTAGGATTTTCTATACCAGCAACCTTTTCACAAAACAAACTTGACATTATTCCAAATTGAAGAAGATATTCAGGGATGCAATCTACATTGGCCCCTACATCGGCAATTATGCAAAAACCATTGATAGTAGGGAAGGTCGTTGAAATTGCAGGCCTCAAGACACCTTCTATTCTTTTCAAATAAAAAAGTGCTGCTGCCATAGCAGCTCCAGAATTACCTAGAGAAATAAAAGCGTTAGCCTCTCCGTTCGCTACAAGTTGTGCACAAACACATAAAGAAGATTTTCTTTTTTGCCTTACAGCCTGAACAGGATGCTCGTCCATAGCAATGATTTCAGGTGCATCCACTATCTCTATATTAAGTGATGTTAAATCATATCGTTTACTATACTTTAACAGCTCTTCAACTACAAGTTTTTCAGGACCCACAAGAACAATCTTGTGTTCAGATTCTTTAGCTGCAAAAATTGCTCCTTCAACTGTGGAAACTGGTGCAAAATCACCTCCCATAGCATCAAGTGCAATTATCATTTTTTAATAACTTCCTGCTGTGATGTTTCAACAGACTTTCTAACATTTTCAGGCATAATAAGCTTCCCGTTGTAAAACCCACATTTAGAACACACTTTATGCGGCAGTTTAGCTACATTACAATTTGGACACTTACTTGGATTCGGTATGTCAAGTTTCGAATTTGCCGATCTCCTACAATCTCTTCGGTGTGGTGTGTGTTTTCTTTTTGGATTTGGCATCTTTTACTTCCTCCAATTGCCTTTATTTAACAATTTTATTGACACTCTATTATAAAATTTATCACTTTTATAGTACATAATAAAAATTAAGAAGAAACATAAATAAGCTACTAATTATCATTTTTTATAAAACTTTATTCAATAATTTATTAACACGTTAAGTCTATCACGCATATAATAACTCAAAGACAGATTAAGAAAAGTAAATTGATAAAAAGTGGTAACTCTACTATAAGTATATAAAACAACAAAGTTGACTTTTTCACTAAATAGGTACTTTTAGCGAAAAATAAAATAGCAAAATCACAAATTATAAAATTAAGCCTCTTATATTTATACTCCATCTAGGCAAATCTTTGATTCCCTTGCAATCATCAACTCTTCATTTGTAGGAATTACCATAACTTTTACTCTAGAATTTGAAGATGAAATTAATCTCTCTTCGCTTGATTCTACATTGTTTTTTTCAGAATCCATTTCAATTCCCAAAGCATGCAAATTAGCACATATCTTTTCCCTAACAAATGGAGAATTTTCACCTATACCAGCTGTAAAAACTAATCCATCAATACCATTTAAAACTCCATAATAGGCACTTATATATTTTTTTACACTATAACAAAGCATTTCAAAAGCAAGTTTTGCTCTCTTATTTCCAGATTTAATCGCTTTAATGATAGTCCTCATATCAGCTGAAAGTCCAGAAATACCTAATAATCCACTTTTCTTATTCATCAAAGTATTTAAAGCATCACTGCTATTTTGCTGTGGGTATGTACTTAAGATATAAGGTATAATTGCAGGATCTATATCACCACACCTCGTACCCATAATAACTCCTTGAAGTGGGGTAAATCCCATAGAAGTGTCTATAACTTTCCCATTTTCAATCGCTGCTATACTGCTGCCATTTCCGAGATGAACTGTAACTAACTTAAGTTCATTTAAAGGTTCCACAAGTATCGTAGCTGCCCTTTGAGAGACATAGTTATGTGATGTCCCATGAAAACCATATCTTCTTACATGATCTTTTTCATAATATTCATAGGGAATAGCATACATATAGGCATAGTCAGGCATTGTCTGATGAAAAGCCGTATCAAAAACTAAAACTGACGGAACTCCAGGGAGCATCTTTTCTATAGCAAGAATCCCCGCATAATTTACAGGATTATGCAAAGGCGCTATTGAAAAGTACTCTTTTAAATCCTCTTTCACTTCTTCAGTTACTAAAACTGACTTTGAAAATTTGACTCCGCCATGTGCTACTCTATGTCCAACAACTGCAATCTCACTCGCATCTACAATACTGCCAACTTTTTCATCTAAAAGATTTTTGATTATAAGTTCAATAGCTTCCATGTGGTTTGTAACTTTCACATAATCCTTTTTCTCATCACTATTTATACTTTGTCTCTTATAATATGTTTCAGGAAGACCAATACATTCAACTATACCCCAAGCAACCTTTTTTTCGCTTCCCATCTCTAACAAAGTATATTTAACAGACGACGACCCACAATTAACTACTAATACTTTTAATATCTTCATACGATAAAATCCTTTATATTACATTTACCTATTTATTATTGTAATTAAAAATCAAACAACTTTACTAAAATAATATCTTCTATATCACTCAGAATAAATGTAGACTTCTATATACTTAAACTTATTTTTTGCTACAAGAAGCAACTTACTTTACAAGTTTACGTTATTTTAAAGTTTTTCAATTATTGCTTGCCCCATTTCTTTTGTTCCTGCAATACCACCCAAATCATAAGTAACACATTTCTTCTCCCTTATAACATCTGACACTGCTCTCTCAAGTCTTGACGCAGCATCTATTTCACCCAGATATTCAAGCATAAGCTTTGCAGAAAGAATTAAAGCTGTTGGATTTACTTTATTTAACCCTTTATATTTAGAAGAAGAACCATGAACTGCTTCAAAAACTGCGACATCTTTACCCAAATTTGCTCCAGGTGCAACACCGAGTCCACCTACAAGTCCGGCACACAAATCTGAAAGAATGTCACCATAAAGATTTGGAAGCACTATAACATCATAAAGTTCTGGTTTCTGAACAAGTTGCATACACATATTATCAATTAATCTCTCTTCATATTCAATCTTACCTTCATAATCTTTTGCAACTTTCCTTGCTGTTTCATAAAATAATCCATCAGTACATTTCATTATATTCGCTTTTGTAACAGCAGTGACTTTTCTTCTATTGCATTTTAGTGCATACTCAAAAGCATAACGTACAATTCTATCTGTAGCAAAAAATGAAATAGGTTTTATTGATATTGCAGAATGTTCTCTCAATTTATTATTTGAGAGCTTAATTATCTCCTGAGATTCCTTTGAATCCTGTGAATATTCGACACCTGCGTATAAATCTTCCGTATTTTCTCTTACAATAACTAAATCTATATTTTCATATCTAGATCGCACACCATCATAAGTCTTACAAAAGGTCTAAGACAAACAAATAAATCAAGCTCTTTCCTTATTGCAACGTTTACAGAGCGAAATCCTACACCTATAGGAGTTGTTATTGGAGCTTTCAGAGCCATTTTGTTTTTTCTTATAGAATCCAAAGTGCTCAAAGGAAGAGGTGTTCCTTCTCTTGCTATTACATCAATGCCTGCTTGTGCTAATTCCCAATCAATTTTCACTCCCGTGGCTTCGATAACTCTCATTGTAACTTCAGCAATTTCAGGCCCTGTACCATCCACCCGGAATAACAGTAATTTTATATGCCATATTCATCTCTCAACATTTTTTAGGAAAAATCCTATAACAATTTTAGCTTATTGTCAAATAAAAACTGAATTACTATTATCCTAATCCTAATCAAACCATTCTTAATCACCAAAAACCATATTTTTATATTCTTACCAAATGCATTTATTTGTCTTTATATAAAAAACATATTAAGTAAGAATTAATGAAGGTTTAGGAATAAATAAAACTATAAAAGAAGCTACTGATAAAAACGGACCAAAAGGAATATATCCTCTTTTTTCAATTTTCTTTAAAAGTATAAAGACTAATCCCACTATACTACCGAGAATTACTGCAATAAATATTGCAAATAAAACTTTTTCCCATCCTATAAACGCTCCAACAGCTGCCATAAGTTTAACGTCTCCCCTACCTATAGTCTCTCTTTTATAAATAAGCCAACCTAATATTCCCACTAAAAATAATACTCCCCCGCCCATAAGAATACCCAAAAAGGAATTTACAAATCTCAATGAATATGTTCCGCCTAAAGTTGAATTTACAAAACTTGAAAAAATACCAAATGTAATCAAAAGAGTTGGAAATATCACCGGTATCACTCTATAAAAATAATCCATCACTGAAACATGAATCAATAAAAATATAAGAAAGACAAATATAATGAATTGAAATGAAAAAGAGAACTTATAAAAAAGAAAAACAAAAGAGAACGCACAAAGAAGTTTAATAACATATGTTTTATATATTACACTTCCTGCTATAAATCCTGTACAAAAAACTAAAATTAGCCACAACATGGAGAAATATGTCATCGTTATAATTTATTTAAATTAGGGATAATTATCAACGATACAAACATATATATCTTTATTCTATACCATTACGTCTACTAAGATACGTAAGTCTCATACACATTATCAGCAACATTTATATACATATTATACGTTTAATATTTACTACTTTGTACAATTTTTTCTTGATAAATCAACAACATACTTTTTTTAGCTCCATCTCTACACAATCAGGCACAAAGTCAGCAACATTGCCTCCGAGCATCGCAATTTCCTTAATCATATTAGACGAAATAAATGTATAAGCCTGATCCGTCATTAAAAATATTGTTTCAATTTTTTTATTCAATTTTCTATTCATTAATGCCATTTGAAACTCATATTCAAAATCTGAAAGAGCCCTTAACCCTCTTATTAAAACAAAAGAGTTAATCTTCTCAAGATAATTTACCAAAAGGCCTGAAAAAGATGTTACTTCGACATTCTTTAAGTTTTTCGTAATTTTCTGAAATAAATCAATCCTCTTATCTAAAGAAAAAATATGCTTTTTAGATACATTTTCCGTTATGGCAACTATCATTTTAGGAAATAAACAAGAAGCTCTGGATACAATATCCAAATGCCCGTTTGTAGGAGGGTCAAAACTTCCAGGATAAACTGCTAAAATTTCCTTAGTCATATTTTATGTTTTTGTTTTACATCTCATTGTAATAAACCGGAGAAGGAGGGATTTGAACCCTCGATACGGTTTCCCATATATCAGCTTTCGAAACTGACGCCTTAAACCAACTCGGCCACTTCTCCATAGTCCCAAAACACCAAAACAAAGTTAATCCCTTACTAAGTTGGTTGTTATTTACTCCATGCCATGTTGATTTTATATCTACCTGTCAATCAGTCAAACACACATGTATCCACTGATTTTAAATCATTTAATAGCAAAATTTTAAATTAATATATTTTCGTGGCGAGAGAAATCACCATAATAATCTATTATTAATAAAACCACGACTCTGGCATCCCTTTAAATTCATTGAAATAATCTCCTTTTTGCTTTTCTTTGTTAAAAAGCATATCTATCGTTTTGCTATTAAATTTGAAAAATACACTCGGTTTTAAAGAACCAGAAAAATCTTTTGTCATTCTAAAAAGTACGCTGAAATTATAACAATGCAAGTTCCTGTAAATTTTAAACTCAAACCCCTTCATTTCAAAAGATTTATTCTTAGTTACCATTGCCATCATATTGTAATCAAATCTCCATTTAGGACTAGCCCACAATCCAAATCCCAATATATTACCAATCTTATTATCTTTGTAAAAAACATTAAAATTCAAATAAGATTTATTTAATTCCCCAATTTTAGAATAAAATTGAAAACAATCAGTTTTAAACGGACTTAATAATTGAGACTGCTTTACATACATAGTTATAAAACTCTTAGGATTCCATATTGTCTCCGTAACGAAAGGTAATTGCTTTACACTACATTGAAAAGAGTTTTTGACTATAGCTACATTTCCAATATAAATATAATCTGCTAAAGAAAATACATTACGACCATAATTACTATAACTTAAATCGTCCACAGCATTAAAAATATCTTCCTTATTTTCTATCTTTCTTGAACAATAATCTAGATCAAAATCCATCCAATCTGTAACTCTAAATCTTAAATTTAAACATCCAACACATCTTCCTAATATAGAAACACTATGAACATCACGTCTCAACTTATTTTCCAAATTCATAAGTATTTCTAGACTGGGTTTTAACGTAAATCTTTTCCAAAAATTAAAACTTCTTGTCAAAGTATAATTTAAGCACATAAAATCGGCTATTGTATTTTCACTATACAAACTACCATACACTTCAGCATATTTAGATTTATCATTATTAGAGTCATTATATAAAATACTATTATATACAAAACTAAATTTATGCATTATTCCCAAAAAAATATTTTTAGGATAATACGTAAAATTTATTTTAGGGCGTATTAAAAACTTTTTATAACCACTTGTCAAATTAGTATCATTAATGCTAGCCATACTAAAAGCATTTTGTGACTGAATTTGTTGTGGGAAACCAAGTCCAACACTTAAATTTGAAACATTTTTTTGCCTAACTAAAGTTATATAAAAATTCTTATAATTTTCACAATTACTTAAATTGTAATGAGTAAAATGTACAGCTGCTTTAGATCTTATGGTCAAAATATCATTTATCATTTGAAAATAACTAAACTCTGCCTCCGAGTTATTTTTATTAGCATCACGATAAACATGAATAATTCCTCGTGCTCTTTCAGTTTCATAGTCAAGCGATCCATCCCAGTCAGTTGTTATTCCCAAAGCCAAAGGATCAAGCATAACCTTAGCAGTCAAAAACTTAGTTAACGGATATGAAAGCCATAGTCTTAAAAATAATTTTTCTTTATAAAGACCCATCGTAACGTCTCTTTTAAGTTTAGATAAAAAACTTTTTCCATCTAAAGACTTACTAAGTACAGGCATATAAAACACTGGAATTCTATTTACATAGAGAATTGCATTATAAATAGTCACTCTTTTATTTAATACGATTTTTCCTCTTTTTGCTTTAAAACAAACATGAGGATTGTCTAAATCACAATTTGAAAGTTTTATATTATTCATACTATAAGTATTCGCTTCATTACCATTACCTTCAAGATATTCTGCTCTTACAAACACATTATTAGAAGAATATCCAAAAATTTCTTTCATACTGCCGTTTTTTTTGTCATAATTGTATGTAACACTGTCTGCATAAATTACATTCTTAGGTTCTTCAACTTTAACATTACCATAAGCACTCACAATTTTTTCTTTGAGAAAAAATTCAATATAATCGGCATAAACTTTTTTACCTTCCAACCCAACAACAACATTACCTTTTGCTAAAAAATTATCCACTTGCTTTCCATCATATTCAAGATTATCCGCGGTTAAACTAATCTCCGAAGCAAAAGCATTTAAACTTAATAGGAGTACGAATAATAATGCTACGGTAAAAGCGATTGTTTTCCCTAATTCAAATAATGATTTTATCTGTTTTAAAATCATTGTCAATAAGATATACGTATTCGTATTATTTTTTACCTTATTTATTTTTAAACAATTTTTAAAACTTATATCTGAAATTATTCTATACACTTCAAAAGTTCACCAGCTAGATAAAAGGAACCTATTGCGACAACTACTTCATTATTTTCTATTGTATCAAGCGCATCTTCTACTGAATTTAGTATAAAAATTTTATCATGTTTAACATATTTTGAAAATTCTCGTCTTAAAATATCATGATTTAAAGCTCTACTATTATTTACCTTCAATAATATTATTCTTTTTGCAAAAAAAGCTACTTTTTTTATTATGTACTTATACTTTTTTTCCTTCATGATTACAAAAATAAAAATTCTTTTTTTACACGAAAAACCAAGCTGCTCAAACGTTTTGAAAAAGGCATTAATACCTTCAATATTATGTGCACCATCTATAATTAACTCAAAACCTTTATTTTTCCAAGCAACTTTTCTTATGTCAAACCTTCCTCGCCAAACTGTACTATTCAGTCCTGTCCTTATATTTGCTTCACTCAAACCATATCCCTTCCTATTCAAAAGCTCTACAGCAAAAATAGCAACCGCAGCATTAATAAGTTGATGATCCCCTAAAAGCCGTATTTTAACATCTGTTAATTTAATACCAGTGCTTATATAATCAAATTTCTGTCCATGTGTCTCATTCTTACTATTTATACTCCTAAAATCTCTTCCATATAGATATGGACTTGATCTACTCTCCACTACACTTATAGCTTTAGAAGGTAATTTACCACAAACAACACAAGAACCTTTTTTTATTATTCCAGTTTTTTCAAAAGCTATTTCTTTAATACTAGTACCCAGTATCTCTTGATGTTCTTTTGCAATAGACGTTATTATACATATTAATGGCCTCTTCACAATATTCGTTGCATCGAAGCGACCACCAAGTCCTGTTTCAACCACCAAAATATCAACTTTTAAATCGGCAAAATAGATAAAAGCCAATGAAGTCAAATACTCAAAATAAGAAAGCTTATACTTTAGTGCTTTTATCAAATATTTCTTTGATAAATCATCAAAAGTTTTTCTTGATATTTCTATATCATCAACTTTAATTCTTTCAGTAATACTAATTAAATGCGGTGACGTGTATAAAGCTGTTTTATATCTACCTGCCTTACAAATCTCAGATATAAAAGCCGCTGTTGATCCTTTCCCATTAGTTCCCGCAATATGAATTACTTTTAATTCAGTCTGAGGATTACCTATACTCTCAAAAAATCTTTTTATTCTCGAGAGTCCCGAGGTCATTCCTTTATATTCTTCTAAAGTCTCAAAAAACATTATTTATCATAAAAAAATTTCAATGTTCTAGTAAGAACATTTTTCATATTTTTTCTTTCCACGACAATATCAATCATTCCATGCTTTTCCAAAAACTCAGAAAACTGAAAACCTTCCGGAAGCTGTTGCCCTATAGTTTGTTCAATAACTCTAGGCCCAGCAAAACCTATTAAAGCTTTAGGTTCTGAAATATTTATATCTCCAAGCATAGCATAACTTGCAGCAACTCCACCAGTTGTTGGGTCCGTTAAAATAGAAATAAACGCAAGCCCTCTATCAGCAAGTTTTGCAAGAGCAGCACTAGTTTTACCCATTTGCATAAGAGATACTATTCCCTCCTGCATTCTTGCTCCACCTGAGGCAGAAACAATAATTACATGGTATTTTTTTTTAAAAGCCAGCTCAATAGTTCTTACTATTTTCTCACCAACAACAGATCCCATACTACCACCCATAAACCCAAAATCCATAACCGCAATTACAACACTATATCCACCCACTTTTGCTTCACCTGTAACAACAGCATCATTTATTTCAGATTTTTCTATCTTATTTGAATATTCTGGAAAATCTAAAAAATTTACAGATCTGATATGCGTATTAATCTCTTTAAAGCTTCTTTTATCAACAATAAACTCTATTCTTTCGCGTGCATTAAGTCTCGCATAGTAGCCACATTCAGGACAGACCATAAAATTCTCCTCAAAATCTTTCTGCAAGAGAACATTATCACACTTTCCACACTTAGTCCAAATACCTGCAGGGAGTCCCTTCTTCTCAAATATATTTTTAACTGTCATTTTCATTCTTAACTTTTCCTCCAAAACTTACTTCCACTTTAACAACAAGTCTTATACTGTAATATAAAACAACATCAAGATTCAATACACTAATTAAAAAGTCCTTCTGCTAACAAATCTCCCTGGTCTAAAATACCTAAAAGCTTCTTATCTTTATCTATAACTGGTATATTATCTATATTGAATTTCTTCAAAATTATCACCGCCTCTACAGCCATTTTGTCACAATACACGACTTTTGGATTCTTAGTCATAACAGACGTTATATTCTTTTCTAGTACATTTTTATCAACCTGAAGATGTCTCCGTAAGTCACCATCTGTAAAAAAACCCATGATTTTACCATCGTTATTGATAACGCTTGTCGCTCCAACTCCTGTACTAGTCATAACAAATAGAGCTTCCTCAACACTTGCAGTCTGTCTTACAATAGGATTTTGCTTTCCTTTTCGCATAACATCGGTTACTTGAATAGTAAGCTTTTTGCCTATTGAACCTAATGGATGTAACATAGCCAGATTTTCCTTTTTAAAACCTTTCAACTTAGAAACAGTAATAGACAAAGCATCCCCCATAGCAAGCATCGCAGTGGTCGATGAAGTAGGAGCAAGATTATATGGGCATGCTTCTTTCTCAACACTACAATTGATAATACACTCACTGTCTTGCCACACATTAGCTAAAACTTTGCCAGTCATTACTATAACTTTTATTTTTACCTTTTTAAAAACAGAAAAAAAATCTTTTATCCCTTCCGTTTCACCTGAATAAGAAATCATTATTACAAGATCATCTTTTATAAGCATACCTATATCACCGTGCAAACCATCAGTCAAATGTAAGAATGTTGACGGAATACCTACAGAAGACATAGTGGCAGAAATCTTTCTTCCTATCAAACCAGATTTGCCAAGCCCAACAATAACAACATGTCCTTTACAATTTTTTATTAAAGAGACAGCCTTACCAAAGTTCGAATCTAAATGCTTTAACTGATATTCTATGGATTGAGCTTCTATCTTTAAAATTTCCATCGCAGTTTTAAATCTTTCCATTTTTAATCCAATCCTAATTTTTATAAATATCTTTGATACATCATAATTATTTTAATCTTTTATTTACTCATAAGCTTTTACAAAATGTAATTCTATGTATTAACAATCTCTTTTAGAAAGACCTTTAACACTAATTTTTTCACCATAGTTAATGTCAAAACAACTAATCTATATAGTATTAATCTCAGTTATATATAAATTTAAAAATGACAGATTAGTTATTAAATGCATATATCCATGTCATAATCTAATTTATTTAATGAAGCGATTGTATTTAATAGGATTTCTATCTAATCTATCACTTTAGACACAACTAATTGATAAAAATAGCTATAAATAATAAAAGGAAAGAATTTAAAATCTACATTTCTATAAGTCAAGTTTTTTAGCTTTTAAAATCATCTTTAAACAAGAATTCCTACTAAGCTTATGTAACGCTAGTTTATAACATTTCGTCACTTTTTATAAATTTTACTAGGATCAAATAGTATCTTACCTACTGTTTCTGTAATACCATTTGATGTAACTTTTGTAAAAAAACAACTTCTGTGCCCAGTGTGACATGCTGCCAATCCAGTCTGATTCACTTTTAAAAGAATACAATCGCCATCACAATCATAATAAAATTCTTTTACTTCTTGTATATTCCCTGAAACTTCACCTTTAATCCAAAAAGACTTTCTGGAACGACTCCAAAATGTAGTCTTTTTTGTTTCAAGAGTCCTTTTAATAGCCTCCTTATTCATATAAGCCACCATTAAAACTACATTGTTCTCCCAATCTTGAACTACAACTGGAATAAGTCCTTTATTATCAAATTTTAAATCTTCACTAAAATTGCCCATAAGAAATCCTCTCTTTTAACACAAACATACACCTCAATTCAACTTTTTTCATATAAAGCACCCATGTAGAGGTCTAATTTTGGAGCATAATTATAGTCTTATCTTTTATCTCACACTTTTTTAACCTGTCATTCTAATAAATATACCTTTAGACTTTAAATAATTTTTAACTTCTTCTATTGTCAACTCCTTATAATGAAATAGAGAAGCAACAAGTATCGCTGAAGCACCGGATTCATAAGCTTGGGAAAAATGTTCTACTTTCCCAGCACCACCAGATGCAATTACAGGTATTTTTACAGAACTTGAAACTGCTTTTAAAAGCTCTAAATCATAACCATCTTTTGTACCGTCCTTATCCATACTAGTTAACAAAATTTCACCAGCACCAAGTTCCGCAACTTTCCTAGACCAAATAACAGCATCAATACCAGTATCTATTCTACCACCATGAATAAACACATTCCATTTGTTCTTTTCTACTTTTTTTGCATCTACTGCGACTACTATGCACTGAACACCAAATTTATTACTTGCTTTTTTTACAATTTCAGGATCTTTAATCGCAGAAGAATTCAGTGAGACTTTATCCGCCCCTGCATTTAAAAGATTTCTTATATCCTCAATAGTCTTTATTCCTCCACCTACCGTAAGAGGGATAAAAACTCTTTCAGCAGTCTTCCTAACTAAATCAATTGTAGCATTACGCCCTTCATGTGTTGCAGTAATATCTAGAAACACAATTTCATCGGCACCATCTAAATAATACTGTCTTGCCACTTCAACAGGGTCACCTGCATCCTTCAAATTAATAAAATTTGTTCCTTTAACAACACGCCCATTTGTAACATCTAAACATGGTATCAACCTAATTCCTAACACTTTGCCTCTTTTTTAGTTCAGTATATATATCTATAATTTTTAAATTCAAACAAAAATATCTATTCAACTCTCTTTATCGCATCCTCAAGTTTAAAATCACTTGTATATAGTGCACTACCAACTACTGCAGCGAAAACACCATCTTCCTCATATCTTTTAATTTCAATTAAATCATCAATAGTCTTCACACCACCTGAAGCAATTATTTTTAAATTACTTCCACACAATTTTTCAAGCCCTGATAAATCAGGGCCTGTAAACATTCCATCTCTAGATATATCAGTATATAAAATTTCTTCAACCCCTATTTTCTTGAGTCTATCTACGAGTTCTAAAATATCAACTGGAGTTATATCTTTCCAACCACCTATTGCAATCTTACCATCTTTCGCATCAACAGCAACAATTATTTTTTTAGGTCCATATTTATCTATAGACTTTCTTACAATTTCAGGATTATAAACAGCTACCGTGCCTAAAACCACATACGAAGCACCCATATCAAAAACTTCCTCTACCTTATCCATATCTCTTATTCCACCACCTACTTCAACATGAATATCAACTTCCATACATATATTTCTAATAATATCTTTATTTATGTTCATCCCATTAAAAGCACCATCTAAATCAACAACATGTATACGCTGTGCTCCTTTTGCTTTCCAAAGTTTTGCAATAAAAACTGGATCTGTAGAATAAATAGTCTCGGCATCAATTTTACCTTGCTTTAATCTTACTGAATTCCCTTGTCTTATATCAATTGCCGGTATTACAATCATTTACTACTTACCTCATTTACAAAATTACTTAAAATTTTTAATCCCCTTTCTCCACTTTTTTCAGGATGGAACTGACTACCCCATAAATTCTCATAGGCTACAGAAGAACAAAATTCTAAACCATATTCACATGTACTTGAAATACATAAAAAATTTTCAGGTACCACATAGTAAGAATGTACAAAATAAAAGCTTTCTACATCGTTTATTGAAAAAAACATTTTCTTCGCATACAAACTGCTTTTTATATTTACATTATTCCAACCAACATGCGGAATCTTTAACAATAACAGTTCATTTTTAAACTTAAATTTTTTTACTTCACCAGATATAAGGTTAAGTCCTTCATGGTTACCACTTTCATAGCCTTTAGTAAAAAAGAGTTGGAATCCCAAACATATTCCGTAAAGCATTTTGCCTGAATTTACATAATCACGTATAGCCTTGTCAAAACCTTTCAATCTTAAAAAATCTGCTGCAGGGCCAAATGCTCCTACACCAGGGAGTATTGTGCCTCCAAAATTTGAAATTCTTAAAGGAGAATCAACAACACACGCCTCGGCATTGCAATAATGCAAAGCATTTATAATGCTCCTAATATTACCAAAACCGTAATCTATAACTGCAATTTTTATTCGTTGCACTATTTTTAAAGAACTCCTTTAGTTGAAAGAATAGATTTTTTAATTTTTGAATACAACGCTGCCCTTCCTAAAGCATGACCAAAAGCCTTGAAGACAGATTCCGCTATGTGATGATTATTTCTTCCTTTAATCATTTTAATATGTAATGTAATCCCAGTATTATTTACAAGAGCATAAAAAAACTCTTGTATTAAATCATAGTTAAATCCATCCTTCTGAAACTTTATATCTACGTCATAACTTAAGTAAGATCTACCAGATAAATCTAAAGCTACATAACTTAAAGCTTCATCCATAGGCAAAAGAAAATGCCCATACCTTACAATGCCTTTTTTATCTCTAAGAGCTTCTTTTAAAGCTTGACCAATAGTAATCCCAGAATCCTCAACTAAATGATGCTCATCTATATGGGTATCCCCAACAGCTTTAATCTTAAAACCTATCTCCGAATGCATAGCAAAAAGCTCAAGCATGTGATCTAAAAAACCTACAGTAGTTGATACTGACGATACAAAATACTTGTCAAGATTAACTTCAACAGAAATACGAGTTTCTTTAGTTTCTCTCACAATTTTTGCTTTTCTTTGACTTCTCATATTCTTATCTCGGAAGATTTCTCGTGGTATTGCATGCCTTCAGAGTGTGCAAAACTAGCAATAGTCTTATATGCCTTTTTATTTTTTTTACTCATTTCTATATATGTAGACCTTTTCAAGAATGTCATAACTGAAACCCCGCTAGAAAATTTTGCGGACCCATTTGTAGGCAGAACATGCGATGGTCCAGCCCAATAGTCACCAGAGGCAGTAGGAGTTTGATAACCAGCGAAAACAGCCCCTACATTTCTAATGTTTTTCAACAAAGTTTTATAGTCTTTGACTAGCAATTCTAAGTGCTCAGGAGCTATGTCATTGACTTTTTCAATAGCTTCATTTAAAGAGCAAAATTCTATTTTCAATTGTTTAAAAGCTTCTTTTGGAAGTAATTTTTTAATTTCAGATATTTTATTCTCAGATTTACATAAAAGATAAGCTCTTGCCATAGGATCATGCTCTACTTGGGCCATTATGTCAGCAACAACATAATTTGCAGGAACATCTTCATCTGCAACTATCGCTACTTCGCTGGGTCCAGCAAGAGAATCTATACCTACATATCCAAAAACTTGCCTCTTAGCTTCATTCACATAAGCATTCCCTGGCCCCACAATCATATTAACTTTATTTAATGTTTTTGTTCCGTAAGCAAGTGCTGCCACAGCCATTATACCACCAACACAGTATACTTCTTCTATTCCACACAACTTTGCAGCAAACAAAACAGCACTACTCATATTTTTTGGTGGAGTAACCATTACTATTCGCTTTACACCTGCTGCAATAGCAGGAACTGCAGTCATAATAACCGTTGATGGATAAGCAAAACGTCCTCCAGGCACATAAATACCGACAGAATCTATAGGTGTATAAAATTGTCCTACTTTTAAACCGTCTTTTTTATATTTCCACATCTTCTCAATTTGAGAGTATTCATATCTATGATACTTCAAAACATTTAGATAAGAAGACCTTATTGCATTTTTCAAAAATCTTGGGACCTGGCCAACAGCATCATCTATCACTTTTTGATAAACTTTATAACCTTTTCCAGATAAATCTATGTCATCAAACTTCTTAAGATATTTAAAAATAGACCTATCACCATTCTTCTTTATATCTTCAATTATTTTTGAGACATAATTGTTAATGCTAACTCGTTTAATATTATTCATACTTTTAGCTTAGTATATATAAAAAATCAAAAATTTTTAACAACAATTAAAATTCCATAAATCAATTTTGTATAAATTGAACATTGTAGAGATTCATATAATATCCATTTAAAGCAAGAAGTTCTTTATGGGTTCCAGACTCTACAATATTGCCAGCATCAAAAACATATATCCTATCGGAATTAATTATCGTAGATAAGCGATGTGCTACAACTATTGAAGTCCTATCTTTCATCAATACTTCAAGACCTTCTTGTACCATTCTTTCAGATATGGAGTCCAAAGAACTTGTAGCTTCATCAAGTAAAAGTATAGGAGCATTTTTCAACATGGCTCTTGCAATAGATATCATTTGTTTTTGTCCACCCGATAAATTACTACCTCTTTCTCCTACAATCGTATCATATCCCTGCTTTTGGCTTATTATAAAATTATGTATTGAAGCTTTTCTAGACGCTTCCATAGCCTCATCATTTGTAGCGTTAGGTTTCCCCATCAAAATATTATTTTTAATAGTATCATTGAAAAGTACGACGTCTTGCGACACAAAGGCTATGTTATCTCTTAATGACCTTATTCTTACATCTCTTATATCCTCACCATCAATTTTTATACTCCCTCCATCAACATCATAAAATCTTAATATTAAATTTATTAAAGTAGACTTACCAGAACCAGCAGTACCAACCAATGCAATTTTTTCTCCTTTATTCACTTCCAAATTAATGCTATGTAAAACTTCAATACCTGGGATATAGCCAAACTTAACATTGGCAACATCTATGACTCCATATGTCGCTTTAAATATTTTCGCATTAGGTTTATCAACTATTTTAGGATTTTGATCCATTATCGTAAAAACACGATCAATAGCAACTACTCCAATTTGAATATACGAACCAAAATTCGCCAAAGATTTCAGTGGCTTGTATGATGAAACTATAGCAAGTAAAAAAACCATAAAATCACCTATAGTAAGATAGCCATGAATTATTCTGTACCCACCATAAATAAGACTTGCAGCTATGGCAACCCCCCCAAAAAACTCCATCAAAGGACTTAAAATGTTATTATTTTTCGCCATTTTTATTTGAATATTTGCTATTTCAACAGCACTATCTCTTACTTTCTGCGACTCAATTTTTTCCATATTGTAAGATTTAACAATCTTAATTCCTTGAAAAGATTGTGTTAAAAATGAATACAAATTACTAAAAGAACTTTGCTGTTTAGAAAAAATCTTCTTTATTTTTTCCCCAAAATATACTATTGGATAAAACGCCAGTGGGAAAAATATAAATACAACTATAGCCATGTCAAAGCTTTTCCAGAACATAAGAGCAATCAAAAAAATTGCCGAAAATGCATCTTTAACAGCAGTTGTAATCCCTCTTAATACAGCATCTCTTATTGCATTCAAATCACCCATAAAATACACTAGAAGATTTCCTGAATTGTTTTTGCGGAAAAACTCTAAATCCTGAATAATAACTTTATCATATAAGTCACTCTGAATTTTTTTCGTGAAATTTATTCCAAGCTTTGTCATACTAATAGACTGCATATAACATGCGATGCATTTAGCAGCAAAAATAACTATAACTTGAACAGCAATCCATGTAAGAGTTTCTTTTTTCTTAGCTATAAATAATTCATCAAAAATAGGTTTAAGCAAATTAACTGACAATGCCTCAAAAGCCCCAAACATAATCATAAAAATAACTGAAAACGCTAAAAGCTTCCGCTGCGGAAAAATATAATTAATCCAAAGACGCTTAATTTTTATGAGAATTTCATGGTTTATATAATTATTAATTCGTTTCTTTACATTTAAAAAAACACCCATTTTCTTACCTTAACATAAACATAGCAACTTTGTACAAAAATAGTCGATTCTACCCATAAACAAATGAATCTACACAAAAGCAAAACCCTCCTGAATTTGTCAAACTTTCATTTTAATAAATACTCATCCTTCTTCATAATATTAATAGCAATTTTGATTATAAACAATTATAAACTCTTCTGCCTTAATATATTTTGATCAATTATCAATAACGTTCATATCTATAACACGCATTTCTTTCCATTTATCTGATTTATATCTGCAATAAAAACTAATCGCAAGACCTATACTATAAGTCAGCATAAAATACCACGCGACATATATACCAAATTTAAAAACTATCACAATAAGATACATCGGTATAATTACAGAAACTACAGTGAAAATTGTAAGTACCTTCATAATAAACACTGTGTCACCTGCACCTTTAATGGCTGCTGCAAAAATTATTCCAGTAGCATCAAAGATCAAGTATATTGCTAAAATTCTCAAAAGATTTACAGCTATTGGTTTTACATTATCTATTAATAAGACTTGTGATCCATATAAAAATGGATAAATGAGTTGGCTTGGTAATAAAATTAAAACAAAAATAACAATTACTGAATAAGCATATACTATATGAGTAGCAGATTTAACGCTCATTTTTGCAAGAGATGCTTTATTTTTACCCAAATAATTACCGACCATTATTGATATTGCCATACCACACCCAACAAGAGGCATAGCAATTAAATTATTTATATTTAAAACTATATTGCTGACCGTAAGTTCCGCAATACCAAGTGTTCCAACTATAAGTACAAAAACTCCAAATCCCGTCATATCAAAAAAGAACTGCACTCCATTTGGAAAACCATAGCGCAATAATCTTTTCATAAAACTAAAATTAGGTTTAAAACATCTTGTATTATAAGTACTATTTTTCTTTGCAATGACCATAAAGACATAAGTTATAAACATAACAGTTGAAGATATATTGCTTGACCAAGCTGAACCAAGAATACCCAATCTCGGAAAACCTAAATGTCCAAAAATTAAACAAATGTCTAAAATAATATTTATTAAGACGCCATAAGTACCAACCAGTAAAACTACTTTAGTTTCCCCCCTTCCTGCATAAAAACCAGACAAAGCTGCCACAGAGAGAGTTGGGAAAGCACCATAACATAATACTCTAAAAAATTTTACCTCTTCGCATGCTACAATATAAGGGTGACCTATGTTCATAAAGATAGTTTTAGAGAAAAAAGAAATACAAAGAATTATAAACGCTGCAAGTAATGCCAGATAGACACTCTGCCAAATTACAGGACCTATTGATCGATATTCCCTCTTACCATAATATTGTGCTACAAAAACATCCACATATGCTAAAGTTCCAAGAAAAAGAGTAACAATCGCCCAATTAGAAATACCAGCTGGTGCAGAAGCAGCAAAAGATTCTTGAGAATACAAAGAGAGAAAAGTCCTGTTTATAAAAAGCTGAATTGCACCAACACTTGTAGAAATAATAAGAGGAATTGCTATTTTCAAAAATTCTAAATAACCTCCAGTAGCTTTATATTGTCTTTCTATATTATTGAAAATACTTATCATAAAATATCTAGCTCTTTTGCGTTTATTAAATTTTTGTTATATATATTTTTAATATAAAGTAACTTGATTACACTTAGAGATATTTTTCTTACTATAACTCTAAATTAAAAACAAAATAACACCTCTCAATTCAATATCTAGAGTATAAAGACACTACGCCTACACCTATGATTATATCAAAAAATTATGGAGATTTATTATCTATGAAAAAAGAAAAAAAAATATTAAGTGTGTTGATAATTCTTGTATTTATTTTCAATACAATTCTCGTTTTAAACAAAATAATAAAAAACAAAAATATGACTGTTTTTCAAAAATTAGACGATGCCCATATCTCAATCATCGCCCCTATCATGGAAAAAAATATTCAAAGTAAACAGATGACAAAAAGTTCATCAAACAACAAAATATATAAAGTATCCTTTTATAAAGCGAAGCACAGGAAAATTGATTATGCTATTGCATATGCAAAATATAAAAACGAAGTAAACTTAAAAAGTGGATTGGAACTAATTATAAAAACATTAAAATATTGTGATAATTTTACATATAAAACAAAAAATAACGAAATTACAGGTAACAAGGGAGTACTCTTAGAAGGATCTTATAAAAAAAACAGAATAAAATACGCAATTAAAGAACAATTAATAAAAAAAACAAACAACCTATGGCAAATAATTATAGTTTTCCCATATTCTAAAAAAAATGATATTGTAGCTAAAAACTATGTAAATTCCATAAATATCTTAAGCACATAACTAAACAGTTAAGTCACGAGAAGAAACAATTAAATTTCGTTATATTTTGTTTTTATGTATAACTTTATTAATGCTATTATTCCACTTTTCATTATTTTAACGAACTATTTCAACTAATCAACCAGCAAACAATTTCAATAAAAGTAGAGACTTAACATATGTTAATAAAATCTCTTTTATCATAAAAATGCTTAGATACAAGATTTTTTAACATAAAATTTTTCTCTTTCGACAATGTAGGATCATCGTCAATAATTTTTTTTGCACAGCTTTTCGCATACTCAATAATATCCACATCTTTTACTATATCACCAGCTTTAAACTTTGAAAATCCATGTTGTATTGTTCCCATTAGCTCTCCTGGTCCACGCATTTTAAGATCTGCTTCAGCGATTTCAAACCCGTCATTTGTTGATTCTATAATTTCAACTCTCTTATCTGCAGACTCACATTTACATTTTGATTTTTGTATAAGATAGAGATAAGATTGTTTATTACTTCTACCAATTCTACCTCTCAATTGATGCAATTGTGATAACCCAAATCTTTCAACATGTTGTATTATCATAACTGTTGCATTAGGCACATCTATACCTACTTCAATTATTGTTGTAGATATCAATACATCAATTTCTTTACTTTTAAATTTATTCAATATTTCATCTCTTTTTGCTGATTCCAATTGGCTATGAAATAATCCAACCTTGAAATTTCTAAACCATGTTTGAGATAGTATCTTTGACTCTTGTACAACTGATTTCAAGTCAAGTTTTTCAGAATCATCAATAAGCGGATACACTATATACACCTGATTGCCATTTTTAAGTTCTTCAATCGTTTTTTGATATGCATTCGTCTCATCCAAAACACAGGTTATTACAGGGAGTCTATCGGGTGGCATTTGTTTAATTATAGTTACATCCATTCCCCCATACATAATCATTGATAACGCTCTTGGTATAGGTGTTGCAGACATAACTAAAACATCAGGATAAGATGCTTTTTTTAATAATGCAGATTTCTGAATAACACCAAATTTATGTTGTTCATCAATCACTATTAATGATAAACTCGCAAATTTTATCATATCTTCTAATAATGCATGCGTACCTATTGCTATTTGTATATCGTTACTTTCAAGTCCTTCTAATATTATCTTTCTCATACCTCTTTTCTTTAATGATGAACTAGTCAGTAACGCAATTTTGATGTTAACTCCTGACATTAAGTTTAACATTGTACGATAATGTTGTTCAGCTAATATTTCAGTCGGTGCAATAATCATTGCTTGATAACCATTTTCCATAGCAAGTAACATCGCACTTAATGCAACAATAGTTTTTCCGCAGCCAACATCACCAATCAGTATTCTATTCATAGGATACTCACTCTGCATGTCAGTAAATATATCTTTTATTGCTTTTTGCTGGTCACATGTAAATTTAAATTTTAAATTTTTCTCCAATCTTTTCAACAAATCATATTTTATCTCATATTTTTGTTTTTTAAGATTTTTTTTAAAATTATTTTGCAATAAACATGCAGATTCCAGTACAAAAAACTCCTGCAACGCAAATGATCTACGTGCATTTTCAGCATCCTTCAAACTATCTGGATAATGGATTTTCTTCAATGCAATAGGCGTGCTCATTTTTAATATCCAATTACAAGAAGGTAGTAACTCTGATACATCAGGATAATTATAAAAGTATGCACGCAATGCATCGTGTATACATACCCTTATATATGCCTGACTCATTTTTTTAGTAGTGGGATAGACTGGAACAATCTTATTGAAGAATAATGGGACATCACTATCTTTCTCCACAATCTCATAATCGTTTACGAGCATAAAACTGTCGTTGTACTTTATTTTTACTTCACCATAAATATAAGCAAAAACTCCAGACCTAAAAACTCTTTTTAGAGAAGCAAATATATTAATACTAGAATACATTCTCCTCTTTCTAAAGAAGCGAACGTGAGTCATACGAGTATTGTCAAATATCTCTATATCTAAAAGACAAAGTCCCTTTGTAAGTATTCTTTCATATATTTTGCCTACTTTGCCAAATATACAACAACTTTGTGATTGTTTGTAAGCATTTTTTATAGAAACAATTTTTGTTCTATCATGATATCGAGTTGGGAAAAAAGTAAGTATATCTTCAATAGTTCTTATTCCAAGTTTTTCAAATGCTTGTTCACGCTTACGTCCTATTCCTCTTAAGCATCGCAGTCCACTTTCTAAATTTAACATGTTTATTATTATAATATACAAATATATGAACTGAGTTTGACTTCAAACAACAATTAAAGTATAATCAGCTTTTATCTTCCTTGAGAGGTATATTGAAAATGTCTTACAAATGTATAATTTGCAACAAATGTTCTAGATCTGGGAATACGATTAGTCACTCAAACAAAGTCTCTAAAAGACTTTTTAGACCTAATCTTCAAAGTTTAAATATTATTGTTAACGGAAAAAAAACATGCGAATATGTTTGTACATCTTGCATTAAATCAAAGAAAGTTAAAAAAGCAATATAATTAATAAATAGTCATAAATCACTGCTCTGCTCTATGTAGTTAAACTAATCAGACAAGATAATCTCAGCGGCTCTTCTGCTCACTCCAGAAATTCCTAACATTTTTCTAAAAGCACTTAATTCCTCAACCTTACACATGTAATTCTCAAACTCTAACTGCTCTAGCACAGCGGATACAATTTTTTTGGGATTTGCATTGATTTGTACAAATTCTGGTACAATATTTTTACCAGCTAAAATATTCACTAAAGTTATATATTTTACTTTTATGATTGCTCTTATAAAAAAATAGTTGAAATATGATAATTTATATATAACAACCATAGGAACTCCCATTAATGTATTTTCAAGACTTACGGTCCCAGAAGGACAAATTGCAAAATCTATTGATTTTCTTCTTTCAAAATCTTCTGATTTGCAAAACTCAATATATTGTGGCAATCGAAAAGCAATATTCTCACTTGTACTAAACATTATAAATTTTGCGTTTAATTTACGTTTAAGTATTTTAGCAGTTTCAAGAATAAGAGGTATATGACGTTTGATAGTATTCTTACGACTACCTGGAAACAGACCTATAATAGGAGGATTAAAGTTTCCAAAACTTTGTTTTGGAATGTTTTTCCTTTCAGGTATCCTATCTATCAAAGGGTTACCGACAAAAATAGCGTCAATACCATTATCTTGATACAATTTTTCCTCAAATGGCAAAATCACTAACATTTTTTTGACTGTCTCGGCAAGTTTTTTTATTCTACTACTACGTGAAGCCCACACTTGTGGACTTATATAATAATAAACAGGAATTTCCAATTTCTTAGCAAGCTTTGCTACAAATATGTTAAATCCATAATAATCAACTAGTATAATTTTATCAGGATGTTCTTCAATAAAGTGATTTTCAAGTTTTTTCAAAACTTTTTTCAAATATAAAAATTGTTTTACAGGCAAAAAACCAAAAGCATTTATACTTACTATATTATCAAGGAACTTATCAGCAACTAATTTCAGATTAACACCACCAACAGCAGAAACACGACACAGAGGGCTGACTTTTTTTATCTCTCTTATAAGATCAGAAGCGTGTATATCACCAGAAAGATCTCCAGCAGAAACAAAAATTTTATTATTCACAATTTCAATCCTATTTAATATCTTAAAAAGTCATATTTTTTAAAATACTAAGTGCTAATTCAACTGCATCTTTACCTTGTTCACCAGTAACATTCGGTTTTTCACCGTTAACAATACTGGTTAAAAAATTATCAAGCTCATAAAAAAGAGGTTCATTTGAATTTAATTTAGGTTCTTTAATTTCTATGCCAAAAGGAGAAGTTATTTTTTCTTTATTATCTTTCTTTTTATAAACCTTAAGACTTTTTTTCGCATAATCTATAGAAATATAGCTATCAGATTGAAAAATTCTTATTCTTCTATATTTTTCCATTGAAATTCTACTTGCAGATACATCCGCTACACAACCGTTTGAATATTTTAATCTTACTTTCGCAATATCTTCCTTATCCGACAAAACTTTTGCTCCATATGCTTCAAAAGAAACGACTTTATCCTTTATGAGAGAAAATAAAATATCTAAATCATGTATCATCAAATCTAATACTACACCTATATGATTAGTCCTAGGATTATACGGTCCTAACCTATTGACTTCAATAAATTTTGGATTATTTATAAAAGGCACTGCCGCAATAACCGCAGGATTAAATCGCTCAACATGTCCTACTTGTAAAATTAAATTCTTAATTCTTGCTATTTCTATAAGTTCTTCAGCTTCTCTAAGATTTAAAGTAAATGGTTTTTCAACAAGACAATGTATATTCCTCTTTAAAAGTGATTTTGCTATTTGATAATGATAAGGGGTTGGTACTGAAACTACCGCTGCATCAATTTTCCCTAGAAGTGCATTGAAGTCAGTAAGATAATTTGTTTTGTTTGTTTTTGCAATTTTCTGAGCTCTTTTTTCATCCGTATCAACTACAAACTCAAGTCTTGAATTAGGGTGATGATTTAAAATTCTTGCATGATGCTGCCCTAAACAACCCGTTCCAATAACGGCAGTCTTCACTTTCATTTTCTATATCCAATTACCACTTCAATTATCTTATCTACATCATTCTCAGAGAGAGACGGATGTACTGGAAGCGATAATACCTCTTCTACAGCTTTTTCAGCTTCCTTACATATTACCGATCCATATCCATGTTGTCTGTAAAATGGCTGCTTATACAATACACTATCATAGTATACTCCACTATTTACACCATTATCTGCTAAATATTTAATGAACTTACTTCTTTCAGTTGATGAGACTCTTATTGTATATTGATGGAAAACATGTCTACAGTCTTTGGGAATACAAGGTATTTCCACAAAATCTAAATTTTTAAAAGCCTCATTATACTTTTTAGCGTTTATAATTCTCTTCTTAGTCCAGTTTTCAAGCTGCTCTAACTGAGCTATACCTATCGCAGCAGCAATATTTGTAAGCCTGTAATTGTAACCTAAAATTGTATGTAATGAATGACTACATCTACCATGGTTTATAAGTTGTCTACCATACTTGTTAGCCTCTTCATTATTTGTAAGAATAACACCACCCTCGCCTGTCATCATATTTTTTGTAGCATAAAAAGAGAAAGCTGCTGCCTCACCAAAAGAGCCTACTTTCTTATTTCCAAACTCAGCACCATGTGCTTGACATGAATCTTCAATAAGCATGAACTTATATTTTTTCTTAAGTGCGATAATAGCTTCCATATCGCAAGGCAATCCATAAAGGTGAACTATTAAAACAGCTTTAACATTTTTTTCTTTTTTTAATACTCTCTCAATTTCGATAGAGCTTATATTAAAAGTCTTAGGATCAATATCTACAAAAACAGGTTTAGCACCACAAAAAAGAATTGAATTTGATGTCGCTATAAACGAAAAAGGTGTTGTGATAACTTTATCTCCGGGTTTAATTCCACACATCAAAAGAGCCACATGAAGTGACGCCGTCCCATTCACACATGCAATCCCAAACTTTGTACCAGAATATCTTGCAAAGGATTGTTCAAACTGACTAACATACTTACCACTTGCAAGAACGCCTGAATCAAGAACCTCTTTAATAAGTCGTACTTCTTTTTCTCCGATAACAGGACATGCTATATTTAGCATATATTTCTCGTTTTTGCTTTTCTATAAATTAATATAAACTAACTTTAAAATTTAACTAACAGCTATAGTTTTTTATATAGCTATTATAGTAACTCCGATTTTCTTTGCTATATCCAAAGCCTCATTTTTATCTAATATCAGAGTAGCATTAGATTCTACTATCATTGCTCGTATTCTATTTTCTTTAAGAGTATAAACTGTATAAATACCTATCACCGGAACGTCAAACCTAATATCTTGTTTTGGTTTTGATACTTTGACAACTATAGAATTTTCTCCTCCAAGTTTATACGCACGCTTAATACATTCATCTGTACCCTCAACCGACTCAACAGCAATAACAGATCTATCCTTTACTACTACTGTCTGACCGATATCAAAACCTGCTATCCCTTTTGCTATTTTATGCCCAAACTCAACGTCTCTATTTTCTCTTGCTGAAAGCTTCTTGCCAGATAGTAAACCTTTTTCAGCAAGTAAATGTTTTAAGTAAATATTAGGTGAGATAAGACGCATCCCATCTTTTTCAAATTCGTCAGCAATGGCTCCTAAAATTGTATCCGCTTTTTTATTTACTAAACTTCCCATCACTTTAATTGCACGCCAATCCATTTTTATAGCAGAATAAATCTTAACATGTTTCACTTGTCCGGCCATTACAACACTTTTCACATTCTCACTTTTCAAGGCATCTAATATTCCTTGAAATTTCCCAATAGAAAACCAATAAATCTTGTCACAAACTTCACTGAGTTTTAAATCTGCTTCTTCTTTCAATGCAATACAAACAACTCTATCTCCACTTTTTTTTATCTCCTGAGCAACTAAGAAAGGAAATCTATTATTGCCTGCTATAAGTCCTATGTTTTTCATGTTTTTCTAAATTACAACTACAACAAAATTAATTATATTTTCGCAAACTAACAACCATACAACTTTACATATTTACATATACAATTTGTCTATAAAGCTTAAAGCAGGTAGTTATCTCCACCCATTTCTAGGTCTCGCAATCCCTCTTTTAGAATTTTTTATGAAACTTACTATATCTTTGACATAAGGTGACTGTGAATTTTTAAGTTGAGTTATAGCATCTTTCAAAGTTACTTTTGACATAAACAATGTTCTATAAGCTTTTTTTATATTCTCAATCTCATAAAATTCTATTCCCCCTCTTCTCAATCCTATAACATTTAAACCAGCAAGACTAGCCCTATCCCCATATGCTGTTACATAAGGTATGATATCCATACTAGCCATCGAACCTGCACCAATCATTACAAACTTTCCAATTTTACAAAACTGATGTACTCCTATACCTGCACTTAAAACTGCATGATCACCTACTTTAACATGACCAGCAAGTGCTGTTGAATACCCGATTATTACCTCATCCCCAATTACACAATCATGAGCTATATGTGCACATGACATAAGCATACAATTTTTTCCAACAACAGTATTGCCAGAGGCAATTGTACCTCTATTTAAAGTAACGCATTCTCTTATTATCGTGTTATCACCTACTATAACTTTTGTTTTTTCACCACAATATTTTAAATCCTGTGGACATCCACCTATTGAAGAAAAACTAAAAACATTACAATTACTTCCTATATCAGCATACTCAATGAATGATTGGCCATATATTCTTGCCCCACTTCTTATAATTGTATCCCTACCTATAACAGTATAAGGACCTATTTCCACACCTTCCTCGATAATCGCATCTTTATCAATAACAGCTGTTTTATGTATCATGAATAAATACTCTTAAAAAACAATATACATATAAAACTTAATACAGATTATTAAATATTATATTATAAATACATACATCATAATCTTCTATTTCTTATCAACAATAACGAACATAAATTCAGCTTCAGCGACTAACTTTTCATCAACATAAGCTTTGCCCTTCATTTTACCACGTTTTCCACTATATTTAATTGTTTCTACATGTAATTCTAAAACATCTCCTGGCTTCACCGGACTACGAAACTTCGCCTTATCTATAGATATAAAATACGCAAGACAGTCCCTCATCTCAGGTTTAGATAAAAACATAACACACGATGTTTGAGCCATTGCTTCAATAATTAAAACACCTGGCATTATAGGTGACCCCGGGAAATGTCCCTGAAAAAAACTCTCATTTCCACTTACAAGTTTATATCCAATAGCTCCTAAAGGATTTACTCTATTTATCTTTACTTTATCAATCATTAGGAATGGATATCTATGAGGTATATAATTCAAAATTTCTTCAAGATTTAATATTACTTCTGTTTTCATTAACTCTTGTTCCATGCTATCATTCATTGTTTCTAAGATTTTATCCTTTTTAACAATCGCTTTCTTCAAAAATTCCCTCATGAAACATATATTACTTCGATGCCCCGGCTTATCAGCAACTATCTTAGCTTTCACAGGCCTACCAGCTAAATAAATATCACCTATCAAGTCTAAAATTTTATGCCTTACAAATTCATTATTATAACGCAATGGTTCTTTATTATGAACACCATCTAAAGATATAACTATTGCATTATCCATAGATCCACCTAAAGCAAGTTTGTTTTTTTTTAATGCTTCTATCTCATAATCAAAACAAAACGTCTTCGCAGGTGCAATATTATTTAAATAAAAATTTTTATCCAGTCCACTAAAAGACATTTTCTGAAACTTTAAAAATGGATGATTAAAACCTATAGTGCATTCTATCTCAAGTTTATCTGACGGATATGCGAATATTTTAGTTTTTTCTAACTCAAAGTATATAGGTTCATTAATAATGTAATATTCTTTAGGAAAATTAAATTCTTTCAAGCCACTTTTTAAAAGAGTTTCTGTAAATGCTTTTGAACCACCATCCAAAATCGGAGGTTCATTGTTATTTATTTCTATAACCAAATTGTCAATTCCAAGAGCAAAACATGCCGACATAATATGCTCAATTGTATGAACTTTTACACCATTTTTTTCAATGACGCTTCCCCTTATAATTAACTCAGATGAGACATTAGAACATATAGCCTCAACATCAGGTTTATTAGGTAAATCCACCCTTATAAATCTAATACCATAATTAGCATATGGTGCAGGTTTAAAAATTACAATACTTTTATTACCAGTATGAAGTCCAACACCTTCAACTGAAACTTCCCTTAGAATAGTTGTTTGCCTAGCCATACAAATTTATATGTCTCCTAAAGTTCCTTTTATTCTTTTCAAATCCTGATATATCTCGGGTAATTTCTTCATTAGTACCTTTATCTTTATACTCTGTTTAATCGGAACTATAGGATTACCACCAACTTTTTCACAATCTTTAATATTCCTTGTAACTCCAGATTGAGCTGCTATCATTACATCGTTCCCTATTTTCAAATGTCCAACAAGTCCAGTCTGACCACCTACAGTAACATTATTCCCTAAATGTGTTGAACCTGATATTCCTACTTGAGCAATAATTACACAGTCCTCACCAATCCTAACATTGTGTCCTATTTGAACGAGATTATCAATTTTTGTCCCATCACCTATCTTAGTAATATCTACAGTAGCTCTGTCAACTGTGGTGTTAGCTCCAATCTCAACATCGTCACCTATTTCAACTTTTCCTATTTGCGGAATTTTTTGCATTTTCTTTTCATTAGTCGTTATAAAACCAAAACCATCCCCTCCAATAACAACTCCAGGATGAATAATAACCCCATTACCTACTACTGTATAATCTCCTATAAAAACATTAGGATATATAATGCAATTTCTGCCAATTTTTACGTTATTACCTATATATACATTTGGAAATATTTTTGCATTATCACCAATTTCAGTACCAGTTTCAATAACAACATTTTGCCCTATGCACACATTTATTCCCATATTTACATTGTTTGCTATAGAAGCAGAAAAATGTATGTCTTTCTTTTCTAATTTTAGTCTTTCCTTTTCAATAATACCAAGAACAATACTATAAGCATATTTAGGATTAGCTACTTTTATTATATTTTTGTTTGTAAATTGTGAAATATCCATATCATCCGCAATAAAAATAATTCCAGCTTTACTTTTTAATGCTTCGGAAAAATACTTTAAATTTTCCAAAAAGGAAATTTCACTTTCTTTCGCGACTGAAAGTCCACTAGCACCCGTTAAAACAACATTCTTATTACCAAAAAGCTTCCCTGAAACAATTACTGCAAGTTCTGCTGCTGTGATTTTCATTATATACCTTTGTAATTTTACAATTTAACTTATCTATTCTGTATAATTTAACTAGCTAGTATATTAAAATTAAAACGCTTATTTTTAAACACCTGTACATATTATCTTTATATATACTTAAAAAATATTTCCTAAATTAAAATAAAATTTTAATTTACCTTTAGTTTGATTCAGTCCATATGCACAATCAAATTTTATAGGAAACATAGGTATCGGCAATCTAACCCCAAAACCCACACTCTGATACAACTTCCTCCCTGTTCCTTTTCTTTCCCAAAGTCCTCCTATATCATAGAACAAAAATCCTTGAACAACCGTTCTATCACTTTGAGAAATTATCGGGAACCTATATTCGACATTTATTATCCCCATAAGTTTTCCACCCATACAAAACTTAATTTCATCTCTATCGTAACCTCTTATAGTATCCGCTCCACCTATATAGAATCTCTCATAAATAGGAACTGATTCATTTCCGTAAGACGTAACTAGTCCTACACGCAAATTAGCACTTAATACAAATCTCCAAAATGTAGGAAAAAACCACTTAGAATCAACAGTTCCCCTGATAAAATTTTTATTACCACCCAATACATCACTCGCTACCTGTAAAGTTACAGATTGTAAATTTCCTTTTGAAGGGTCAAAAACATAATTTCTTGAATCATACAGGAAGTTAGAAAAAACGCTTGATATTTTGCCTTTTTCTTTTTCTATTGAACGAAAGTCAACATTTTCATATTTATATCCAAACGATAAACTTACTAGTTCGCTAATTCTAGGGCCTAGATTTACCTTAAATCCAGTCCTTTTATCATTTTCCATAATTTTTTCTTTTGATACTTCTGATTCCCAATCATTATTATCGTTTTTTCTATACCTAATATCATCTCTTTTATAAACATTCAAACCCAAACTCATATTTCTATCAAAAATCCATGGTTCCGTCCAATCAATTTCATAATTTTGTCTTCCTTTGCCCAATTCACAAAACAAATTTAACTTTTGTCCTAATCCAAATATATTCATATGCTGAAGTTGCACAAGTCCAACAATAGATTTAAAAGACTCAGATGCAGAATATCCAAGACCAGCATTAAAATTAGATTTTTTTGCATTTTCCGTAACATAAAACTCTAAATCAAAAATATTAAATACTTCCGTAGGCAATTCATTATATTCTACATTCTCAATAAAGCCTAAATTATAAATTCTTTCAATACTTCTTAATAACTTTTTTATCATTAACACATTTCCCGGCTTAAGAAGTATTTCTCTCCTTATTACTTTATCTTTAGTAGAAAGAAGTCCATTAATATAAATATTTCCTAAATAAAAGACTTCATTTTCTTCAACTAAAAAATTTAAATCTACGGTTCCGCTAATATCTTTTTTATTAAAGCACGGCTTAACCACTACTTTTAGATATCCTTTATTAAAATAAGATTTACGAATGCGATCTACAGCTTCTTCAACTTTATATTGATCAAAAATTTCACCATTTTTAACTCTAATCACTTTTTTCATCTGCTTATCATCAACAATAAAATTTCCGTCATAAGTCACAGAATCTATTTTATATCTATTGCCCTCATTAATATTTAAAGTTATAAACATTTCTGTTTTAGTATCATTGTACTTAGTAGTTAAAGAAATAAATTGATAATCTATGAAACCATTATTCTTATAAAACTTTTCTATTGATTTTAAATCCATTTGGTAAATATCTTCTTTAAATACTTTTTTAAATTTTGTTTTCATAACTTTAAGAATTTCTTTTTCTTTAAAATAAACTACTCCATCAATTTTAATGTCCCCTATAATGATTTTATTATTTTCTGTTATAAGAAAAGTTAATGTCATTTTATTTGTTTCCACGTTAACCGTAGGATAAACTTCTATTTTACAATCAACATAACCCTTATTGACATATAAAGTACTTATATTCTTTTTTGTTTCCTCAAGTTTTGAAAAATTGTAATAATCTTTCTCTTTTAACGTACTCACGCTCTTAAGCTTACGCGTAGAAAACTCTGAATTCCCTCTAAAAACAACACGTTCTATAAAAGGATCTTCACTAACTTCAAAAACAAGACTTCTACTTTGTTTATTAAAATGAAATTTAACATCATTAAAATATCCTAGTCCCACAATTGAAGCTACGTCTTTTCTTGCTTGATATTTTGAATAGCGTTCCCCTTTTTTGAGACTTACAACCGACAAAACACTTTTTAAACTTGCATTTCTCAACCCACTAATTAAAACATTTGAAACTACATAGCTATCCGCATAAGAATGTACAGAAAAAAACATAAAGATAAATATCAAAACAAAAATATAACGAATTTTCACTAAAAAACCTCAATTTCTTAAATTTCTTATTAAGAGATAATATAACATCCCATTTTTTTATTTATATCTTAATATCTTATTTCAATAATAAGCACCATCACCAAAACATCAATCTTTGTCAACCTTAACACTTTTTTCCCATATTATACGGATTCCTTCTAAAGTTAAATTTGGTAAAATAATTTCTATTTCTTTTATATCATCTGATATAAATCCTGCAAAACCACCAGTAGCGATTACATGTTTAACTTTTATTTCTTTTTTCATCCTTGTAATAAGTTCCTTTACAAGCCCTACATATCCAAAATAAATACCAGATTGCATACACTCAAGAGTATTAAAACCTATTGATCTCAAAGGTTTTTTTATCTCAACAACATTTGGAAGTTGCGATATTTCTAAATTTAACGACTGCATCAAAATTAACGGTCCCATAACTATTGCCCCGCCAAAATATTCGCCACTACAATTTATGCAATCAAAAGTCGTTGCTGTACCAAAATCAACAACAATACACCCTTCATTATAAAAAGAGTATGCAGCTACAACATTAGCAATTCTATCAGCACCTGTTTCTTTAGAATTTTCTGCTGAAAATACAAGTTCACCACAATCATCGCAACTTACAAAAAATACCTCTTTATCAAAATATTTTTTAAAAAGTTCTTCAAAAACACCATTTAGTAGCGGAACAACACTTGAAATCGCAACATTATTTATTTTTCTTGCATCAAATCCAGAATAAAAAAGCATATTCATAAGCATTATTGCATATTCATCTGAGGTGCATTTTTCCCTAGTAAACATCCTCCAAACTTTCAATGGTTCAGGTAAAATATTTTTTTTATCTTTCATACTAAACAAGCCGAAAGTTATATTCGTATTACCAACATCTAACGCGAGAAACATAATATCCTTTTAACATCATATTATTAATGAAATATTACCTAAACTTAATAATATAACAGCATAATTTATCTAGTTACAAAAGTGTAGATCTTTAAAAATAATCATGGAGTTACATCTTAAAAACAGTATTGCCAAAACTATCTACAGCAACAATCAATGGCATATCCTCAACCTCAAGCTTATAAACTGCTTCGGGACCCAAATCTTCAAAAGCTATTAAATTAAATTTTTTTACAGTTTTAGAAAGAAGCGCTGCAACACCACCTGTGGCAACAAGATATACCACACTGTTTCGTTTTATTGAATCAACAACAACTTTAGAGCGAACACCCTTTCCAATCAAGAACTTAACACCCTCTCTTAAAAGTCTAGGGGTGAAAACATCCATTCTTGAAGATGTAGTAGGACCACATGCACCTATGATCGCACCTGGCTTTGCAGGTGACGGGCCACAATAATAAATAGCTACATTTTCCAACTTAAAAGGTATTTCTTCATCATAATCCAACATTTTTACAATTCTATCATGAGCAGCATCCCTTGCAGTATAAATAGTTCCGCTAATTAAAATCTTTTGCCCTGCTTTTAAAATTTTAGAATCTAAAACTAAATCCTGCAAATTTACTTTCATATTATGACTGTTTTCCTTCTAAATGAGTGACATTGAACATTCACAGATACTGGCAAAGAAGCTATATGAACCGGCTTTGTCTCAATAAATACTGCTAACGCTGTTGTTATTCCACACATTCCCATAGGGCCAATATTTAACTTATTTATTTCATTCAACAACTCTTTTTCTTTTTTATCATAAAAAATATTTTTATTTTCACTACCTATTTCACGAATTAGAGCTTTTTTTGACATAAATCCAACCGATGAAAAATCCCCACCTATACCTACACCAACAACCAGAGGAGGACAGGCATTTCCACCTTTTTCATTTACAGTATTTAAAACAAATTCTTTTATCCCATCCCAACCTAATGACGGAGTAAGCATCTTTAATGAACTTGCATTTTCACTTCCGCCACCTTTAGCTAAAAAAGTGATTTCTATTTTATCACCATACACTATTTCAATATAAATATTTGCTGGTGTATTATCTTGAGTATTTTTTCTTTCAAGTGGATCAAAAACAATAGATTTACGTAAATAATTTTTTGTGTACCCTAAAGAAACACCTTTATTTATTGCATAGTAAATATCTCCATCTTCTATAATCACATCATTTCCAAATTTTATAAAGAAATTTGCCGTACCAGTATCCTGACACAATGGAATTTGCTCTTTTTTTGCAATAGATGCATTCTCAATAATTTCTTCCAAGATATCTTTAGCAATACCTTTTTCAAAAACAATGCTTTTTTCTAAAGACTTTAAAACATCTATAGGAAGCTCAAAATTCACATTAGCACATAAATTTTCAACAACATTTATGATAGCTTTAGATTTTATCTTTCGCACTTTTTATATAACCTTTCTCCATCATTGTTTTAGTTATAGCTCTACTTCTTTTTATTATCACTTTAGCATCGTTAAAGATCTCATCATAACTTAACTCTTTACAAGCAACATTTTCTTTTATTGCTCTTACTCCTATAGCAGCAGCAATCTTAGGAAAAATTTCCCAGTCATCCATATTAGGAAGGATTTTATCTGATCTAATCTCATTATCCGCAATACAAGAAGCAAGTTCAATTGCAGCTGCTATACACATAGTATCCGTAATTGTGGATGCTCTAACATCAAGAACTCCACGAAAAATACCAGGGAATCCTAAAGAATTATTTACTTGATTTGGGAAATCACTTCTTCCTGTTGCTACAACAGCAGCTCCGGCTTCTTTAGCCTCCCACGGCCAAATTTCCGGTATAGGATTCGCACACGTGAAAACTATAGAATCTTTAGCCATTAGTCTTATCCATTCTTTTTTTATTATATCTGGTCCTGGGGTAGATAAAGCAATAACAACATCAGCATTTTCCATAGCTTCTTTAATTCCACCGTCCAAATTATTGATATTTGTGTTCATAGCTAACTTCCATCTTTCAGAATGTGGCGTTAAATCATTTCTGTCTTTATTAATAATACCATTCAAATCAACTAAAATTATATTTGCAGGATTCGCACCATAGAGAGATAAAAGTTTACATATACATATATTTGCAGCACCTGCACCTACCATTGCAATCTTAACTTTATCTATTTTTTTAGCAACAACTTTCAAAGCATTTATTAAACCTGCAAGCGTTACAAGCGCTGTTCCCTGTTGATCATCATGCCAAACAGGTATATGACATTCTTTTCTTAAAGTATCTAGTACAGGAAAGCATTTTGGTTGTTCTATATCCTCCAAATTTACACCACCGAAAGATGGCTGTAATATTTTCACAGTTCGTATTATTTCTTTTTCGTCTACAGTATCAAGGCATATAGGATATGCGTCAACTCCGCCAAGATATTTGTACAAAAGAGCTTTCCCTTCCATAACTGGTATGCCTGCTTCGGGACCTATATTCCCTAAACCTAAAACCCTTGTTCCATCACTTACTACTGCAACACTATTCCATTTATTTGTGTATTCATATACAAGCTCCGGTTTTTTAAAGATATCTTTACATGCTTCTGCAACACCTGGACTATACCATATAGAAAAATCGTTAAAATCTTCAATCCTACATTTTGGGATAATCTCAATTTTTCCTCTATAAAAAGGATGTAATTTTTTTGCAATTCTAGACGGCTCATTCGCCATCTCTAAAAGCTTTTTTATACTAATCTTTTCATGCTTCTCTATTTTTATTCTCCTATCTATACAATAAGTAAAACTATATTTTGTTATATTTATGTATGAGTAATGATCCTGTAGATACTCACCCTTTAGTCTCTTAAAGATTTTATGAAGATATGAAGAAATTCTTTTTAGAACAAATAATAAAAACAATTTAAGTCAAGTTATAATTAGAAAATTTACATGGACATCATAGACATTAAATTCAAAAATTGTAAAACTCCAAATATATTTTAAATTATATACATTCTAGATGCAAACAGTCAATAAATATCTTGGATATTTAAATAAATTCAAACGACTTTTATTCATAAAAAATTGGGAAATAAAATATATTATTAACTCAAAAAATATTTTACTATATTGATTACCATATATACTTAAACTAGAATTGAAAATTATTTATTATCTTCTTCAATATATTACAATGCTTGTCTATATAAACAGAGATAAAGTTATAGAAATAACATACACTTAAAATTTTATACATTTTAAGCTAAGAGCATGAAAAATAGAGAGGATTCAATGAATTAATGAATAAAGAGAGAAATAAACAAATTAGAGAGATAGATGACGCTTACTTCATGCTTCAAGCTGTAAAAGAAGCCTATAAAGCAAGAAAAGCAAAAGAAGTCCCTATAGGAGCAGTTATAATTAAAGATAGGAAAATAATAGCAAGAGGTTTCAATAAATGTATTTCATTGTCCGACCCTACAGCTCATGCTGAAAATATTGCATTGAGGAAAGCTGCAAAAAAATTAAAGAATTATCGTTTGAACAACTGTTCTATATATGTTACAATAGAGCCTTGTGTAATGTGTATAGGAACTTTAATAAATGCTAGAATAAAAAGAGTTACTTTCGGTGCATTTGATAAAAAAATCGGTGCATGTAAGAGTATATATAAGGCAATATATAAAAAACTTAATCATAAAATGGAGATCAGAGGTGGAAGAGAAAAATATCTAAGTACGAAGTGTGCAGATATCATCAAAGATTTTTTTAAAGAAAAGAGGACTGAAAACAAAAAAAGTGGTACTTATTGAATTAAAATGATAATAGGGGGTGAACAGGTCTCGACGAAAACGATTGATGTAATGACAGCAGGTCGGAGTTAGTCGATGGCTCCGTAAAAATCGACTGAAAATAAACAACGATAATTTCAATTCAGCACAGGACTTTGTAGGTTTTAATAGTTCTGAAGTGCCAATGGCTGCTTAAAGCAGTTGCGTTTTATCTTGGACACCTGCTATAAGAATAAAACGACAAAGAGCAGGTTAGTTTTAAATCGCTTGTATCGTCAGTTTAAAATGAAATTAAAACGATACCTGTTTATGACGTAATCTTGTCTGGAGAGAGCGTTATAAATGAGAAAAAATTTCCAGACTAAACCTGTAGCGGTCTTACTGAAACATTTTCGGACGCGGGTTCAATTCCCGCCACCTCCACTTCATACTTAATAATAGTCATAAAAAGTATTTGCTCAAGCATGTTATTATCTTAATTACTGTTACCTCTATATACTTCAGAATGTTCTTTAATCGTGCTTTTTAACTCATAGATCAATTAGATCGATTTACTTTTTTAATCTAACAAGTTAACTCTGAAAACAAAATAAATAACTGTTAATGTATATTTGTAAATATGAGAAGAAAACAAAAATAATAATTGTGCAATCAAATCAAGAAATTTAAAGAATGGGAAAAGGTATTGTTTTTATGCGTTGCTTTTCGTTGTTTTAAATTCATGCACATTTATGTTTAATGGAACAAACGAGGGGTGTTTGTAAAGAGTCAATGATTGAAGGTAACAAAATTTATGTAGATGACAATTACATTGGGCAAAACATAGCTTATGTTAAACTAAGACGAAAAGATAATCATACTGTCACAGTAAAAAGAGAAGATTATAAAACTAAAACAGTTAGTATTGACTATTGACAACGATGTACAAATTTACAAATAAAAGCCTGGGTTATTTTGGATGTATTGGTAAGTTTTTTTTCTTGTTGATGCATTTACATATGGGCATGGAAAGAATTTGACAAAACAAACATAATAGTTGAGATGCAAAAGCACAAAACTAAATAAATAATATTAATATTAAAATAATAAAAAATTATTTAATTAACTTATAACTTATTCCACAGTTTATTAAAGATAAAATTTTGTATTACAGTTTCTTAAAATTATAGGAATAATTATAATTGCCCGATAGTGTAATAGGTAACACGTCTGCCTCTGGAGCAGAAGTCTCCTGGTTCGAGTCCAGGTCGGGCAGATAAATTGTTATTATAATAGTGTATAGCCCCAATCCTGATTCAAAGTAATATTTCATGAAGTTTTTATTAAACTATGAATTGAAACTATATTTATACATACTGTTTACTTTAATTTTATCAATGTTAAACCACTTAGCAACCGGCGTATATGAAACAAATATCTTTATTATTCTATTAATCAACTTAAATTCACCTTCTATTATTCCATTATCTCCTTTATGCAAACTTTCAATAATAATGCCCCTTTCTCTCAAGTTCTCGTTAAATAACTCCAAAGCACTATTATTTCTTGATTTGCTCAAATGTTTTTGATGTATCTGCTCGATGTTCCCATAAGTCCTACTTGTAAGTATAACTTTCCGTATCTCAGACTGATTCTTCAAAAGTTCATAAACATCTCTAAATTCTATTCTACACAAATTTTTATCAGACGAATTACCATCACGCCTTATGCATTTGTTAATCATATCGGTTATAGCTATATGTTTTTTGTTGAACAAATTTTCCCTCTCTCTTACAGCTAAGTCTCTTTTCCAATATTGAAATTTATGATTAAAAACATATTCTAAAATTACCCAAAATCTATTTCCAGTGCTATTTGGATAATAAAATTTAAAATCATGATATTGCACTAAATGAGGAAAAGTTCCTACAATCAACGTTCTAGCTCCTTGTGGAACAAAAGGCTCAAAAGGATGTATTTCCATAATCATAGTGCATAATATTATATACTATAATTATAAAATTACAATAAACTAAATCACTTATCTTAGCATAGCGAACTTACAACTAGCTTATTCAATAAACAAGTATACCTCACCCTCATATTTTTTAAATTTAAACATCAGTGTCAGATTGACTTCATCTCTTAAAAAACATAAAATAACTTGTATGAAAGCGACAATTCAAATTAACCAAGAAAAATGTAAAGGGTGTGGATTGTGCATAAAATTTTGTCCAAAACAATGTATATCTCTCTCAAAACAATTTAATAAATTTGGATACCATTGGGCGATTTTAGAAAAAGAAAATGATTGCATAGGTTGTGGTTTTTGCTTCATGATGTGCCCAGATGTTTGTATAGAAACTTACAAAAGTAAAGATATATAATGAAAAAACTTCTTAAAGGTAACATTGCTCTTTGCGAAGGTGCAATTGCGGCAGGTCTTAAATCCTATTTTGGTTATCCAATAACACCTCAAAATGAAATTCCCTCATACCTATCAAAAAAAATGCTTGAAATAGGAAGAGTTTTCGTTCAAGCTGAATCTGAAATCGCAGCAGTAAATATGACTTTGGGTGCAGCAGTAACAGGAGCAAGAGCTATGACATCATCATCTTCACCTGGAATCTCTTTAAAGCAAGAGACAATTTCTTATATGGCTGGAATGCAAGTTTCTGCCCTTATAGTAAACATCCAGAGAGGAGGACCTGGACTTGGAAATATTTCTGGTTCTCAATCAGATTATTTTCAAGCTGTAAAAGGCGGAGGACATGGAGATTACAAAATAATTGTTCTTGCACCAAATTCAGTACAAGAAATGTATGAAACAGCCTATGACGCCTTTGATTTAGCTGAGAAATATAGAACTCCCGTTATGATACTTTCAGATGGTATAATAGGGCAAATGATGGAACCTGTTGAATTTAATAGAGTAGAAAAAAAAGAATCCGAATTAAAAGAAAAATATTGGATTCTTAATGGTTGCAAAAATAGAGAACCAAGATTTGTAAAATCGCTATTTATGAAAGAAGGCATTTTAGAAGAAAATAATATCAAACTTCAAAAAAAGTATAAACTAATATCTGAAAATGAAGTCAAGCATGAATTGTATATGACAGAAGATGCTGATGTTATAATAACTGCTTACGGTATTTCGTCAAGAATATCAAAATCTGCAGTAAAACTTGCAAGAAAAAATGGCATTAAAGCAGGTCTTTTAAGACCAAAAACCCTGTGGCCGTTTCCATCTAAAATTATAAACTCTTTAGCAAAACACAATGTAAAGTTCTTATCCGTGGAACTAAGTTACGGGCAAATGGTTGAAGATGTAAAACTCGCTCTAAACGGAAAATCTAGCGTTGAATTTTTAGGGAAAGCAGGTGGCGAACTTGTTACAGAAGAAGAAATAATTAATAAACTAAAAACATTATAGACAAATAAATATAGTCGATGATAAATATATATTGTTTTGGTAATTTAATTATTTTAAGCTCATTTTATTAACAAATACTATTTTTATTTTAATAAATTTATATGGAAAAAATATTATCAAAACCAAAAAGCTTAAAAGATACAAATTTGTCATATTGTCCAGGTTGTGGACATGGCATAATTCAAAGAATTATCGCTGAATGTATAGACGAATTATCTATAAGAGAAAAAGTAATAGCAGTAGCCCCTGTAGGATGTGCTGTTTTTGCTTATGACTATTTTAATTTTGATGTAACAGAATCACCTCATGGAAGACCGCCAGCTGTTGCTACAGGTATAAAAAGGACAAATCCAGAAAAATTTGTATTTACTTACCAAGGAGATGGAGATATAGCTGCAATAGGAATAGCAGAAACCATACATGCGGCAAATAGAAGCGAAAATATATCTATCATATTCGTGAATAATGTAAATTATGGCATGACAGGTGGACAAATGGCTCCTACAACATTGATAGGACAAATAACAGCTACTACACCTTTTGGCAGAGATCCTAAAAAAGAAGGGTATCCCATAAAACTTTGTGAACTCCTCTCAACATTAGAGGGATCAATATATCTGGAAAGAGTTTCAATTCACAATCCAAAAAACATAATAAATACAAAAAAGGCAATAAAAAAAGCTTTTCAATGTCAAATTGATGGGAAAGGTTTTTCTATGATTGAAGTCATTTCAAACTGTCCTGTAGGTTTGGGTATGTCTCCACTTGAATCAATAAAATGGCTTGAAGAAGTGTTCATAAAATCTTTTCCACTCGGTGTGATAAAAGATAAAGCGATTTAATATATTATGTATGACTATTTCCCAATAATAATTTTTTATCTTGTGGAAATATTAATTAACCTATAAAATTTGATTACCTAGTAATTACTCTAATAAAACTCTATTATCTATTTTCGATGTTTGACTTCAACTAAAAAAATCTGCCATAATTTATTAAACAAAAACGAAGAGGACAAATAGTTTGAAGTTGTAGAGTAATTATTTTAATCTTATATAGAGTAACAAGAATATGAATGATGTTACTCTTTTAATAAAGCAGTTAAAAATGGGAAATCGTGATAAACAAGCTTTTATCTGATAAATATATAAAAACTTATATACAATTTTCTCATAATTCATGTAACTTCCATTATTCCCCTACATCTCTCTTGAGATACTTTTATCTCTATCTCATGTTTACAAAAGGATACTCTTTTAACATTTGCCATCTTTATAATTTTATATTAAAGTCAAACAATGGAACCTTAAGGCCTAGTCATGCGTTAAGATTCCTATCTTAGTGCTCTTTATACACAAATAAAAGTTATAACTAATTGCCAATAAGCAAACTCATTATATAGATAGTTTAATTCTTCTAAAACTACTTGGAAAAGCAATATAGTGAAAATTATAAAATTATACAACAAAGTAAAAAATCCCAAATTAATCTAAATATTCGCGCAGCGACTTGCTTCTGCTTGGATGTCTCAGTTTCCTTATAGCTTTAGCTTCAATCTGTCTTACTCTTTCTCTAGTCACTCCAAATTTCTTGCCAACTTCTTCAAGCGTACTAGGATATCCTACGCCTATACCATATCTTAAACTTATAATTTCAGCTTCACGCGGACTTAAACTATTTAATACTTTTTCAAGTTCAAGCTGAAGTCTGTATCTTTGAGTTTTAACTATGGGATTTGGACTGTTCTGATCTTCTATAAAATCTTCTAAACTAGAATCTTCCTCTTCTCCAACAGGAGTTGAAAGAGAAACCGGTTCTTGCATCATTTTTAATATTCTTCTTATTCTATCATGAGAAAACCTCAACGCCTTTGAATATTCTCCTATAGTAGGCTCTCTACCCATATCTTGCTGATACTTCTTCTTAATTTTAGTAAGCTTTGATATGAGCTCTTTCATGTGAACAGGAATTCTTATAGTTCTCGCTTGGTCTGCTATAGCACGGTTTATAGACTGCCTTATCCACCATGTAGCATAAGTTGAAAACTTAAACCCCCTTTTCCATTCAAATTTTTCCACAGCTTTTGACAAACCAAGATTCCCTTCTTGTATCAAATCCGATAATTCTAAATTACTTAATCCAACATGCTTTTTCGCAATTGAAACAACAAGTCTAAAATTTGCCTCAATAAGCTTCATTTTATATCCATGTATAACATCTTCATATTCTCTAATTTTTCTATCAGTCTCAATCATTTCTTCTGGACTTACAATAAAACTCTCTTGTAAGCTATTCTGTTTTTCCAAAAGACTCTCAATATACTCTATATCTCCTAAAGCGTCTTTTGCAGAAACAGTAGTGCATTTTTTAAATTTGATTGCAGAAATTTTACCTGAATTAAAACCTTTAAGTAATATTTGTAGCTTAGAAACAGGATTTTTATACTTATGCTCAAATCTATTCAAATCATATCTTATTTCGTTTAATTTCTGAGCTATTGTTTTAATTTTATTTATAATTCTCTTAATTTTATCCTGATTAAGATTAAGTCCTATAACAATACTAATAATTTTAGAACGAAGTTCTTTAACTTTGGTTTGGTAATCTTCTCTATCTTTTTTTGATATAGACTTAAGTTTCAATTTCTTCTCGCAAGCATTTAAACTCTTTTCAATACAGTCTATTTTTTCTACAGCCGTTTTTATTTTTAATCTCATTCCTTTTAGTTGTGCCTCAGACTTTCTTCCTCTTGGCATAAGCTCTTTAGGAGTCATTTCTTGTTGTCTTATAAGAGTTTCCCAATTTCTTATCTCTTTTATAATAAGCGGAGATTCTAAAACTATAAATTTTAACTTTTTCTCATTTTCTTTTATGTTCTTTGCAAGTTCAACTTCTACACATCTTTCAAGTAGTGGAACCCTTGCCATTTCATTTAAATACATCCTTACTGGATTTATATCCTCTTCTTCATTTGTAACTTTTATAGATTGTTCCACAGCTTCAACACTATTTTTCTTACTGTCAGTGGAAATATATTCTTCATTATTCAAATATCCTTGCTTTCTGCTATCATCAATTAAACTCTGATTTTTTTTTGCCATTTCATTTTCCTGAGCCTTTTAAAAGAGCTGTCAATTTCTTATATTCACAAAATATTTTTTCATCTTTTTCTTTTTTACCTTCACTCATCAAAAGAACTTCTTTTTCAAGTTGTAGTCTCTCTCTCTTAAGTTTACTAGTCCTAATATCTTTCAAAATAGTGTTAATAGCTTCTTCTACATTACTATATTCCATTGTATTTAGCATTAGTTCCAAAAACCAATTCCTATATTCTTCTGGCAAAGCACTTAATATCTCCACACAGCTTAAACCTAAAACCGCTAGATCAAAAACTTTTTTGCATTTTTCACTTTCAAAACAATCACAATTCAACTTTTCAACATAATTTCTATCGTTTAAAATAATATTCAAAAGATTTTCTTCTAGAGACATTAAAACCATCCAATCTTTGGTAATGCGTGATGGGATTAAAACACGCGAATAATCTTTATCTTTAAGTCTTAATTCATACTTTTTTTTAAATTCATTCCAGATTGTTTCTTCGTCGACATCCACATATTGTGCAACATTTTTCACCCATTCCCTCTTAAGTATTAAATTTGGACTTTTTGCAATAAAATTCAAAAGATAAGATACAATTTTCACTTTTACTTCAGGGGTTTTTGCACTCTTTGAAAATAAATTGTTACATAACTCTACCATAAAATCTATTGGACTTTCAGAACTGCTTTTAAGAAGATCTAAAAAGCTTTCTCTCCCATGTTTGTTAAGATACTCGTCAGCATCCACATGTTCAGGCAAAGCCGACACATTACATTCCACAGCATTTTCAACTAAAATTTCAAGAGATCTCTGAGTTGCAACTCTCCCAGCCTCATCAGAATCAAAAAGTAATGTCACACTATCTGAATATCTTGAAATCAATTTAACATGATTTTGATTAAAAGCAGTTCCAAGCGTGGCAACTGCCCCTGATACCCCAAATTGTTGCGAAATAACAGTATCTATGTATCCTTCAAGAATAATAATTTTTCTTTCCTTGCGTAATGTCGGTAAAGTCTGATATAATCCATAAAGATTTGATGATTTAAAATAAACAATAGTTTCAGGAGTATTCAAATATTTGGGTTCATGATTGGAAATAGCTCTTCCACCAAATGCTACAATTCTTCCTTGAACATCAAAAATTGGAAAAACTATTCTTTCAGACATATATTCAAAAAAATTTCCTCTTTCAGTTTTTGTTATTAATCCAGCCTTTAAAAGATCTTCAACTACGTAACCTTTTTTCAAAGCAAATTCTAAAATCCCTCCATTTGGAGCATACCCTAATTTAAACTTATCTATGGTTTTACGAATTACTCCACGCTCACAAAGATACTCCCTTGCTTTTTGAGCATAAGGACTTTCAAGTAAATAGTTATAATAGAACATAGCCGAACTTTCTAAAACATCAAATATTTTAGTTTTTTCAGATATCTTTATTACATCTTGCTTTACCTCTTTAATTTCTATATTTGCTCTTTTAGCAAGTTTTTTTACTGATTCATACCAAGATATATTATCAGTAAGCATTACAAATTTGAAAATATCACCACCAACATTACAACCAAAACACTTGAAAATTCCTTTCTCGGGATTTACTAAAAAAGAGGGTGTTTTTTCATTATGGAATGGACAGCAAGCTTTCCAGTTTCGACCAACTCTTTTTATATCTGGCAAATACTCCTTTATTACAGATTCTATACTATTTGAAAATCGTATTTTTTCTATTATATCTTCAGATATAGCCATTTAATTTATTTTTATCTTCTAAATCTTCTAAAGCCTGAACACTCTATAAACTTAAGTTCAATAAGAATCTTATTTTCCAACTTGTCAAAAAGTAAATTCATCCCTAAATTATCAGAAGAGATATGTCCGGCCAATATAACATTTATGTGGTGTTTTTCAGCTTCTACAGCACCTTTAGGGCTTAAATGCATCGAAACAATTGTTCCTATTCCAGCAGCTTCAAGTTTTTCAAAAGATTCAATAGGCCCCTCAGTACCACCAGTCATGTCAACAAAAACTTTTCCACAGCGTGAATAATCACTTCCATTTAAAATAAATGGTGTATGTCCAATCTTTGATGCATGCTGATATTCTGGATATTTATCCAACAATTCAACAATTTCTTTCAGATATACCGGTTTTAAAGTTTCTATTTCATTTTGCAAAAACGAAACCACATGATTATCTGCAACAGTATGGGCAGTCATAATAGGTATATTCAAAAGTTTCGCCGTGTCATAAATTCTTTCATTATTTTGAGGCAACAAATCTTTTTGAACTTCCTTAATTCTGTCAGAAACAATTTTTTCCGCAACATTTATAGGAATACCATGTTTATTCAAAATATCAGCCTGCATTCCTATGATGTTGTAAAATGTAGAGTAGGCATAACCTTCGGGGTGGTGAGCTATAATTAAATCAATTTTATTTCCTAAATCTATAAGTTGTTTTGCAAGTAAAATTTCTTGACTCTCTATATCTATACCAACCATAATCGTCTTAACTTCTATGTCTTTATCACCGTAGAGAATCCTTGAATCATAATAAGGATTAGTAAGACTCTCTATATCATAATTTTCTTTTTTCATACCCGAGAGGGCATTATATTCTTCTTTACGTCTCAATAAATCTAGCTTTATAACATTTAATCCTCTGGGATCCGCTTCAATTCCTTCTTTTATAAAAAAATTATATATGTCTTTTAATTTCACCTCATCACCTCAAAATAAAAGAGAATTACATACTAGCAATCCGATTCAGAATACGAAATAATTACATCATTAATCACTTTGTCCACCTATTATCCTTAAGCATTTTACGACGAATCTTCCTTTTTATTTCTGCAAGTTTTTCTTTTTTTAAAACACTTGGAGCTTTATAAAATTCGCGTTTTTTTATTTCTTGCATTACACCATTCCTCTCGCACTCTCTTTTAAAACGCCTAATGGCTTCTTCAATAGATTCGCCTTCACGCACTTTAATATTAACCATTTTTCTTAAAACACCACCTTTCTATAAAAAAATTATTTTTTACATCATCTAGGAGGCCAACTGAAAATTCGTCCCCCAACAAGATGATAATGTATATGAAAAATTGTCTGTCCCCCATCCACTCCACAGTTATTTATCACACGAAAACCGTTCTTCATTTCAGGGAACTGTTTTGATATCTTTGAAATTATAACTTGAATATAACCTAATATCCTTTCATCTTTCTCTAAAACTACGTTTAATCCACTTATATGTTTCTTAGGAATGACTATAATGTGTATCGGAGCTTGTGGATTTATATCTCTAAAAGCAAAAACCTTGTTATCCTCATAAATCTTATGAGATTCAATTTCACCTCTAATTATTCTACAGAAAAGACAATCCACAGACATTTGATCCTTGATTGAACATAAAGTATAAAAAAACTGAAAATAAATTATAACCTAAACTTATTTATTGCTTGTATATACTCTGAACAAATTTCATATCTCTGTTCTAACCTTATTCTTGAAAAACTGTAATGCTACTGATACATCTTTTGAAATCTGAGTTTTAAGTGCCTCAATGCTCAAAAACTTTTTTTCATCTCTTATTTTTTCTAACAGAGTAATTTTAGTTTTTAACTTTTTCCATGTACCTTTAAAATAAAAAATATGTGTTTCTGGAATTATTCCACCCTCCAAATTGAACGTAGAACGCATCCCTATATTTGTAATCGCATGATACTGTACTTTACCTTGTGAAACAAGACTTATATAAACTCCTTGAGGAAGTAGTTTATCATTATTCACACAAAGATTAACTGTAGGAAATCCTAGTTTTTTACCTATCCCTTTATCTCTAAATGGAATACCATCAAAACGATAATTTCTACCAAGCAACTTTGTCGCGTTCTTTATATCGCCTTTTTCAACTAATAATCTTATGTAAGATGATGAAATTGGTCTTGAATTATATTTTAAAGGTTCAACTATATTTATCCTTATATTACTCCCTTCAGTTTTCTTTCTAAGCCACTCAATATTACCCTTTCTATTCTCACCAAAAGCAAAATCAGAACCACAAACTATCTCAGAGATTTTAAGAGTTTTAAATAAAAAATCATCAAAAAATTTGTCAGGACTATATGATAAAATTTCAGATGGTACTCTTACTATAAAAACCTCATCCACTCCATAAAACTTTATTTCTTCTACTTTTTCTTCACATGTTGTTAGTAATCCAATCACTTTTTTAAGAGGTCTTTCAAGTGTAACTATCACACTTTTTAAATTATTTTTTTTTGCAATAGATAGAGTTTTATTTATAAGGAACCTATGCCCTTCATGTACTCCATCAAAAGTTCCAATGGCTATTACTGATTTCCTATTCATTTTACATATTACATATAAATATCTATAAACTTAATTCGACATTTTTAAAAAGTTCATCGAATTGTATCAATTTACTAAGTACCTTATCAGTATCATTCGTATATTCAAACTTTAAGGCATCTTTAACATTAAATACACCTACTCTTTCTCTCCTTAAAGCTTTAACTGTTGCACCACACTTTAAAACATTTCCAAAATCTTGTGCTAAAGTTCTTATATAAGTTCCACTTGAACATTCTATTCTCACTTCTATAATATCTTCATTATAAGACAACACATCAAACTCTCTTATCAAGATTTTTCTAGGCTCTCTCTTTATTTCAATACCATGTCTTGCAAACTCATAGAATTTTCTACCATTACGTTTTAAAGCCGAATACATAGGAGGAATTTGAAAAACTTCTCCCTTAAACATTCCAGCCACTTTCGTTATCATCCTAATATCCAAATTAGGAATATTATTTTTAGAAACTATTTTCCCGTCTAAATCACCAGTATCTGTAACTACACCAAGAAGAAAAGAACTCATATAAACCTTATCTTCTTTCATAAATTTATCCTGCAATTTTGTAGCTTTGCCTATTAGAATAAGTAAAAGTCCAGTAGCTGCAGGATCTAAAGTGCCACAATGTCCGACTTTTTTAACATTCAAAACTCTTTTTATCTCATCAACAACTTTAAAAGAAGTTATATTTGATGGTTTATCCAAAAGCAGTAATCCAGAAATATCATTACAAATTGTCGCCACTAAGTTTCTCTTTTAAAATATCGCTTATAAGTTTGATTGAGCCATCTATTCCAGTCTTGATTATGCAACCCGCAGCATTTTTATGTCCACCCCCACCAAATTTGCGTATAACTTCCAAAACATTAAATTCTTTCACAGAACGACAACTAATTTTTGTAGTTTCTTTATCTATTTCTCTAAAAAGACACCCAATTTTTACGTCTTTTATTTTTAGAGTGTAATTTATTATCCCATCTGTACTGAGGTTCTTTGAACCAATTTTCTTAAACATATTTTTTCTTAAAACAATATAAGAAACACGGTTATTAAAAATTGTTTTTATCCCATAAAGTGCCAATCCATGTAGCTTTAAAGTATCAACAGAATTACTCTCATAAATCTTTTTATAAATATCATTTACATTTATACCAAACCTCATAAGCCTAGCACAAGCAATATGTGAATTGGGGGTAGTATTTATTTGTTGGAAGCAACCTGTATCACTCAGTATTCCAGCATAAAGATTTTCCGCTTCATTCCTTGTAAGTTTAATTTTCATATATTCTAAAATATTTATTATAAGCTCCGCAGTTGAAGCTGAGGAAGGAACAATATAATTTACATCCCCAAAGTTTGTATATGTAAGATGATGATCTATATTAATTACTTTTTTCGCTTGTCCGGGAGTAATTATATCACCCATTCTAGAAAAATCAATTGACTCCAAGATTATTGCACAATCAAATACGTCACTCTTTTTTGCTGTTTTTTTTATTTTGTCAGCACCTTTGAGAAACTTTAAAAAATCAGGTATTTTGTCAGAGCAATAAACACAAACCTTTTTGCCAAACCTTCTCAAAACAGAAGCGAGAGCCAAGGCCGAACCCAAACTATCTCCATCAGGTTTTACATGACTGGCAATAAAAAATGTTTTTGAGTACTTGATTATTTTAGATATTTCAGAAATTTTTTTAAAATCTGACGAATCAATCTTTATTTTTTCATTAATTTCCATTTATCAAATAATACTTTGTATACTACTTTTGTTTAGTTTTCTTCTTCTATCTTTCTAAGGAGATCAAATATCTTTGAGGCATTTTCATTAGTGTTATCGTAAACAAAAGATATTGTAGGAGTACGTCTCAAATTTAAACGTAAGGCTAATTGATACCTTACGTTTTTTGTGTTTTTTTTTAAAACCATATCTGTCTTTTCCTTATCTTCCTTTGCACCAAACACTGAGTAATAAATCTTACAACTCAACAAATCATCTGTAAGTTTAACATTTGTAATTGTAACAAGTTTTGTATCTAAATTCCTCATTTCTCTTACAATCTCAGCTACGATCTGATGTATAAGTTCACCAACTCTCACAGATCTTTTATATAACAAAGGCATAATAATTAATCCTCTAAAATTTATACATCGCACGTAAAAAATCTGTTTTTCTTTTAAAATTACAAACATTCTATCAGGAGAAAATTCAGAAACGAATAACTCCAAAACGGCAAACCATTAGTCCATTTTAATATTTTTTTAATTTTTAATAAAATAATGTTCTAATAAAGTTAGATGTATCAACTATTATCTAATTTCCTTGTAACTTTTTCCATAGTATAATTCTCAATTATATCTCCTTGCTTTACATCAGAAAAATTTTCAAGACCAATCCCACATTCGTAGCCTTTTTCAACTTCCTTTATATCATCCTTAAATCTCTTTAACGAAGAAATATTCCCTTCAAAAATAATAATATTATCTCTTAGAACTCTTACTCTTGTACCTCTTTGTATTTTCCCGTCAATAACAGAACATCCCAAAATTGTTCCATAACTTGACAATTTAAATACTTGCCTCACAATAGCTTTCCCAAATACATTTTCTTTAATATAAGGGTCAAGCAAACCCTCCATAGCAGCTTTAACATCCGCAATCAAATCATAAATAACCCTATAAACATTTATACTTACTCTCTCAGACTCTATAAGTTTCTCAACTGCAGCATCAGGACGCAAGTTAAATCCAATTATCAAAGCATCTGAAGCAACAGCTAAAGTAACATCTGATTCTGTAATTGCACCTGCACCCTTATGTATTATTTTTAAACTTATTTCAGGGGTTGAAAGTCTTTCTAAAGCATCAACCAAAGCACCTAAAGAACCTTGAACATCTGCCTTTAATATTACTCGCAAGTTTTTTGCTTGTCTTAAATTTATATCGGCAAGAGATAAATGATGTCTTGGTTTTAAAGAAGTTTCTTTAATTTTTTCTTTCCTTGATTGCACAATTTGCCTTGCTTGCGACTCATGACCAACTACAACAAACTCATCACCTGCTTGAGGTGGGTTATTTACACCTAAAATTTCAACAGGAGTGCTAGGTGGTGCTTCAGTAAGCCTTTTCCCGTGTTCATCACTCATAGCTCTTACTTTACCATAAGTGATCCCTATAACCAAATTATCACCAATTTTTAAAGTTCCATCTTGAACTAAAAGTGTCACAATCGTTCCTTTGCGTGAATCAAGCTTAGCCTCTATAACTACACCTTTAGCATTTTTACCGGGATTTGCTTTGAGTTCCATCATTTCAGCTTTGAGTAATATCATTTCAAGTAACAAATCAATGTTAATTTTTTGCTTTGCAGAAATATCAATCATTATTGTATCGCCACCCCATTCTTCAGGAACCAAACCATAATTACTTAAGTCTTTGCGTATTCTTTGAGTATCTGAAACAGGCAAATCTATTTTATTTATTGCAACCACAACAGGCACATTTGCAGCTTTTGCAAGATTTATAACCTCAACAGTTTGTGGCATTACACCGTCACTCGCAGAAACTACAAGTACAACTATATCAGTGACTTGGGTTCCCCTGGAACGCATTGCCGCAAAAATCTCGTGACCTGGAGTATCTAAGAATACAATAATATTATTATTCTTCTCATTAGGACTTTTAACTCTATAGGCTCCTATATGTTGCGTAATTCCACCATATTCGCTAGCTACAATATCACTACTTCTTACCGCATCAAGCAAAGAAGTTTTACCATGATTAACATGTCCCATAATTGTAACAACAGGAGGACGTGGCTTCAATTTTGAAAGATTTTCTTCTTCAACATTAATTTTTTCTTCAGAATAAATTGATGCAAGCTTTGCATCATAGCCAAACTCACTAGCCAAAAGGATAGCTACATCAGTATCAAGTTTTTGGTTTATTGTAGCAAGACTACCTAATGAAAGAAGTTTTTTTAAAACATCTCCAGCTTTAAGCTTCATTTTATCAGCAAGCTCTTTCACAGTTATTAACTCATTTATTAAAATTGTTTCTATATACTTACTCTTATTAGTTTCAGACTTAAATTCTTTAGATTTCTCTTGAACCACTTTTTGCTTTTCTTGTTTCTTAACAGAATGTTCTAAATCTACAAATTCTTGATCTAGTGATTTAGACTTTTGTTCTTCAATTACTAGCGTACTAGAAGAATGGAATAAGTCATCCTTGACTATGGGAATTCGCTGCACTTTTGCTACAACAGATGTTTCTTTCAATTCCTCTTTTTTTACAGAATCTTCTGAATCGTGTTTTTCTACAATATTTTTCTCACTATCAGTTTTTAAAATCTTTTTTCTTCTTGAAACACTTTTTTTTATAGTTTCATTTCTAGGAGAATGAGATTTTCTAACTTTTACCTTAACTTTAACAGATTTTGTCTCAACTTTCACCTTTGCTTTCCCAGTCATAGATTTTGCTTTAGTCCTTTTTTTAGCAACTGAAATAGTAATTTTTTTAGATTTTTTCTTAGAACCTGACAGAGATTTTTTCTTTATAGTTTTTTTTTCAGAATCTTTCGTTTTATCAATTTGTTTTAATGGCATAAACGCTCCACATATCTTTTAAATACTTTATTTACTATTTTCCAACATTTTTTTAGTTTCTGGAGTCTAAAAAACTGGACTGGGCAGCAAATAATAATTAATATTTAAAAAGTTAATTTTATACATCTGTAAATCATCTTTTAATTAAGCGTCTCCACTTCTTCAGCCTTCTCACAACTTCTCTGCATCTTTTGGCCCTCCGATTTTACATCGATATGCCAACCAGTAAGTTTTGCAGCAAGTCTTACATTATGTCCATTTTTACCAATGGCTAAAGACAACATGTCATCGGATATTAAAACTTCTGCTTTCTTGCCATCATCTGAAACAACAGCTACAGAAATAATCTTTGCAGGAGACAATGAATTAGCTATATATTTTGTAGGATCCACAGAATAAGATACTAAATCAATCTTCTCTCCTCTTAACTCATCAATTATAGGCTTAACTCGTGCTCCTTTTATACCTACACATGCACCTACAGGATCTACTTTAGGATTGTGAGATAATACAGTTATTTTTGTCCTAAGACCAGCCTCTCTTGCTACATTCACTATTTCCACGATTTTTTCATAAATTTCAGGAACTTCAAGTTCAAAAAGTCTTTTTACAAACTGAGAACTTGCCCTTGATAAAACAATTCCCAGACCTTTAGTATTTCTTTCAACTTTCAAAACAACAGATTTTATATGTTGCCCAATACTAAACTTCTCTTTAATCACCTGCTCACTTACAGGGAGTATAGCTTCTGTTTTACCCAAATCAACTACTATACTATTTCCATCTGTTATTCGATATATAACACCGTTTACAATTTGTCCAATCTTTTTTTTCATCTCAATAAACAATAAATCTTTTTCAGACTCTCTTATCTTCTGAACTATAATCTGCCTTGCTGTTTGTGCGGCAATACGTGCAAAATCTTGAGGATTAAGAGGTATTTTTACTTCGCAACCAACACATACACATGTATTCTGCTCGATCTTTTTTGCGTCTTGAACACTGATCTCCAATAACGGATTTACAACATCTTCAACAACAATTTTTATTATATTTGTAGCAATTTCCCCAGTATCTAGATCGATCTTAGCTTCAACATTAACGTTCTTCCCAACATGTTTCTTATAAGCTGATACAAGTGCACTTTCTATAGTCATTAAAATATCTTCTTTTTTTAATTTTTTATCTTTTTCAATTTGTTCAAGAGCTATTAAAATTTCACCCTTTTCCGCCATTTAGTCCTCCATATTTCATATCATCTGTTACTATATTTGCTCTCTCTATATCTGAAAATACTATCTCTAAAATTCCATCATTAAAATCATTTATCTTTACCTTACCATCCACAAAACCTAAAAGAATACCTAGGAAATTTCTTCGATTATTTACAGGAAATAAAGTTCTAATTCTAACTTTATTTCCTGTAAAACGTTTAAAGCTTTCTTCTTTATTTAAAACTCTATTAGGTCCTGGAGATGAAACTTCTAAAAAATAAGGACTTGTAAATATATTATTTCCATCTAAAAAAGAACCAAAAATACGATTAACATTTTCACAATCATTCACAGTCACACAATCACTCTTATCAATAAAAATTCTTAATATCCAACTACCATTCTCTATAATATGTTGTACATCAACTATTTCAATTTTTTCTTTTTCCGCAATCGGTGTCAGTAAATTCTCTATCTCTCTTACTCTGCTCCTCATTAAAATAATCCTTTAAAAAAAGCGGAAGGCGACTATAAGTCACCTTCCGAATAATTATGATAGATTTTTCAAAAACAATCATATCATTTATATCTTACTCATAACAAATATCCCAGGCCCCATAGTTGATGAAATAGAAATACTTTTTATGTATTGTCCTTTTGAACTTACAGGTTTTACCCTTACAATAGTTTCTAATAAAGTTTTTATATTAGTCACAAGTTTTTCTTCTTCAAAAGATATTTTCCCTACCGGAACATGAACTATACCAAAAGAATCATTTTTATACTCCAATCTTCCCTTTTTAAGTTCCATAACTGTTTTAGCAATTTCAAACGTCACAGTGCCTGATTTTGGACTTGGCATAATACCTTTAGGACCTAAAATCTTTGCAACTTTACTTAAATCTTTCATAACATCAGGCGTCGCAACTAAAACGTCAAAATCAATATCACTTTTTGATATGTCATCAATTAAATCATTATAACCAACAATATCAGCACCTGCTGTTTCAGCTTCTTTATGTTTTTCACCTTTTGCTAAAACTGCAATTTTTCTTGTTCTACCAATACCATACGGAAGAGATAATATCCCTCTTAACATCTGATCACTTTTTTTAGGATCAATCCCCAATTTGATATGGGCTTCAACAGTTTCATCAAATTTTGCTTTCGGCACTTTTTTCAGTAGAGTTACAGCTTCCGTTAAAATATAAATTCTGCTTTTATCAATTAATTTTTTTGCTTCTTTTAATCTCTTACCCATTTTATCTCTTCCTTTTATACAACATGCCAAAAACTTCTCAATTTTTTTACTTAATTACATCAACGCCCATACTTCTTGCAGTACCTTCTACCATAAGCTCAGCTGAATTTAAATTCCCATTAGCATTTAGGTCTGGAAGTTTTTGTTTGGCTATTTCTTTCACCTGTACTTTAGTAATTTTCCCTACTTTGTTCCTATTAGGAATCCCAGAAGCTTTAGCAATGCCAACAACTTTCTTAATCAAAGCTGAAACAGGAGGCATTTTTGTTATGAATATAAATGATCTATCTTCAAATATAGTTATAACCACAGGTATTGTCATACCTTGCTCCATCTTCTTTGTACTTTCATTGAACTGTTTGCAAAAATCCATAATATTTACACCTTGTTGTCCTAAAGCAGGACCTACTGGTGGCACAGGATTTGCCCCTCCTGCGGGAATTTGCAATTTAATTATTGCCTTTACTTTTTTGGAGACCATTTCTTACTCCTGTACTGTTTGTTTTATAAATATTATACTCAATCAACATCAAATAAAGATAGAACTTTAGTTATTTATTACACCTTTTCAACTTGTAAAAAATCAAGCTCTACTGGTGTAGGTCTTCCAAATATAGTCACCATAACTTTAAGTTTACCTCTTTCCTGATTAACTTCATCAACAATACCAATAAAATGTTTAAATGGTCCTTCAATAACACGAACACTCTCTTCCTTTTCAAACAATATTGCTGGTCTAGGTTTAGAAACATTTGGGTTGGCAATTAGGTTAAGAAGACTTTCAACCTCACTTTGAGGAATTGGAATAGGTTTAACATCACCTAAAAAACCTGTAACCCCAGCTGTGTTTCTAATAAGCCAGTAAGTCATATTGTTCATTGTCATTTCAATAAAAATGTAACCAGGATAAAATTTCCTTTTCTTTACTATCTTCTTATTCTGTTTTATTTCAACTACATTTTCAGTAGGAACTAATATCTGAGAAATAGTATTTTGCATACTTAAATTTGCAACAGTCATTTCCAAACTTTTCTTTACTTTATCTTCATGCCCTGAATAAGTGTGAACAACATACCACTGGTTTATCATTTTTACTCCAACTTAATAACTATTTTACATTATTATTTATAATATAACATGCATAACTGTACTTAAAATTAAATCCACAATACTTACGAAAATAGACATAATAATAATAAATACAATTATTATTATTGTGGTTCCTATAACCTCTTTCTTACCAAGCCATGTAACTTTAATAAGTTCATAATACGCATCTTTTAAAAATCGTATGAACACTTTAATAAAATTCACCTTATACCTTATATCCAAATATATTCAAAAAAAACAGGGGCAGAAGGACTTGAACCCTCAAAGTTGGTTTTGGAGACCAACAGTTTACCGTTAGCTTATACCCCTAACTCTTATCTAATTAATTATTTTGTTTCCTTATGGTCAGTACTCTTCCCACAATTCTTACAAAATTTCTTCAAAGCAAGTTTCCCTTCTTGTTTCTTACTTCTAGTGAAATAATAATTTCTATCTTTACATACATTACACGCCATAGTCACAATAAATCTTTCAGTCATCCTATTTAATTCTCCGATTTCATTTATATATTTTTGTTGAAGTTTTCAACTTACTAAATATAATAAATAGAATTTATTTCCTTCAATGAGAAATGAGATCCAACATTTTATGATCATATGCACGCAACTTAATTCTTATGCGCTGAGTTGCCACTGTTTTTTCATTTACCATAAATTTCAATCCTATTTTTCAGAAAAAATTTTAATCAATCTAATATATCAAT
>BTIF01000003.1:0-57170 GCA_036245315.1 Endomicrobiia bacterium
TCGGTGTGTTAAAATATGCCAAGTCAAAAGGTTTTAGAGTTAAAACCGGCGTAATGCTTGGATTTGGTGAAACTAAAGAGCAAGTTTTTGGGATGATTAAAGACATAAAAAATATAAATGTTGATGCTCTCACAATAGGACAATATCTTGCTCCGACACTAAAACATTTTTCTGTGGTTAAGGAATATACTAAAGAAGAATTTAAGATGTTTGAAGATTTTGCTATATCGTTAAAAATAAAACAAGTTGTCTCTGGTAGATATGTCCGAAGCTCATATCTTGTAGAAGCGAATTTCAAGAAATTTTAGCTTTACAAATTGATTTAAAGGTCTATATAGTTTGAGTAGAACGTATGTATCTGGAATTTGGGGCAGCGGAAAGGCTCATTACTTATTTAGACGTATATCTGAGATGCAAATAAACATAAGCGATGGTGAAGAAATTTCAGATTTGCGTATTTTTGCTTTTGTCAAAGATGAAGAATTAAATACTTTTTATGATGACTTATGTTCTTTTTTCTACTCTTCGCCTTGTGCTTTGATTCCTATTGCAAATATATTTATGCTTCCTTATGATGATGTGGAGCGTAGAGTTTTTACGACTGATAGAATAGGAAACTTAAAGAATTTTATTGTATGTGCAACAGACCTTTCAATTAACTCTCCAGTACTAAATCCTAAAAATGATATTAGTGTTATCATAATCAAAGGTCAAAAGTATGATTTAAGCCATTTAGAGCACTCTTTGGTTTCTTTTGGTTATACAAAAACAGATTTCGTAGAGGATAAACTCCAATTTGCCGTCCGAGGCGGTATTATAGATGTATGGTCATCTTTAAGCGAAATGCCTTTTAGAGTTGTTTTTGAATTTGATAGTGTGGAAATTATTAAAGTTTTTGATCCTAGAACCCAGCTTTCAAGTTACTTTATTAACGAAATTAAAATACTGCCTGTTGATCTTTCAAAATATAAATCAACAATTAAAGATTATTTTATGGATCAAAACGTAACTAATGCTAGGAGTAGCGTTATATTATTTTTTGACTACCCAATTGATAAAGAAATGGAAGAGTCTTTCAGTAAATACGAACTTATTATTAACAATTCTTTAGATACCCATGCACAATACCATGGGTATAAAAGCTTTGCTGGATTTAGAGGGAATAAGGATTTTTTTATGAATATGCTTAAAAGTTTTGCTGAAAGTGGTGTGATAATAAAAATTTGTTACTCTAATGAAAGTGAACGCGAGTGTATTGTGGATATATTTTATGAAAGTCATTGGGATTATAAAAATTTGGAGTTTATATATAGCAGTTTATCACAGGGGCTTTATTTAGAAAGTGCAAAGGTTGCATATATTTCATCTAGAGAAATGCTTTATAAAAAAAAGCCTATGAGTTTTCCAAAAATTAAATCTGGAAGATACTTAGAAGGTATATGGGAGATATCAACTGGTGATTACGTAGTTCATGAGAAATACGGAATAGGTCGTTATACAGGATTGAAAACTCTTTCTAGGGAAAATAACATTTCCGAATATTTGTGTATAGAGTATAAAAATAACGATAAACTTTATATTCCCCTTGATGGAATAAATACTGTAAAAAAGTATATTGGCCTTGAGGGCGTTAAGCCTAAATTATATTCAATGGATACAGTAGCTTGGGAAAGACTGAAATTGGCAGCACGTGAAGCTGCGGCAAAATTTGCAAAAGAACTTTTAAAACTCTATGTACAAAGAAGTATGATAAAAAGAGATTCTGTATATGTGGAAACTACATGGGAAAAAAAACTTGCAGATTCATTTCCTTACGATGAAACTTCTGATCAACTGAAAGCTATTGAGGATATAAAAGGCGATTTTTTAAAGCCTTATCCAATGGAAAGACTTATCTGTGGTGATGTGGGTTATGGCAAGACTGAAATTGCTGTACGTGCAGCTTTTAAAGTGGTTCAATATGATTTGCAGGTTGCTGTGTTAGTTCCAACTACGATTTTAGCACAGCAACATTATAATACATTTCATAATAGACTTTCTCTTTTCCCAGTAAGAGTTGGAGTGATTAGTAGATTCCAGTCTAAGGTAAAACAGAAAGAGATAATAAAAGATTTGCAGAGAGGATTGATTGATATTGTTATTGGCACTCATAGACTTTTACAGAAGGATATAAAATTTAAGAATTTGGGTTTATTGGTAATTGATGAAGAACATAGATTTGGAGTTAAGCAAAAGGAAAAAATTAAATTAATAAAAAAAAATGTAGATATTTTGATGCTCTCAGCAACTCCTATTCCTAGAACTTTGTCTTCGGCTTTATCTGGTTTTAGAGATTTTTCGGTAATAGAAACTCCACCTTTTGAAAGACTACCGATAGAGACGCATCTTTCATTATATGATGAAAATCTTGTTAAGAATATTATTGAAGCGGAACTTTCAAGAAGCGGACAAATTTTCTATGTCTATAACGAAGTTGAGACAATTATTATGAAAGCTGCAAGCATTAGGAGTCTTGTTCCTAACGTTAGATTGGGAATTGTTTACGGACAGATGAAAGCAAAAGACATTGAGGATGTTATGTGGAAGTTCTTAAATATGGAATTTGATGTTTTGCTAGCTACCACGATAATAGAGTCTGGGTTAGATATTCCTTCTGTTAATACAATAATAGTTGAAGAAGCGGAGAATTTTGGACTTTCACAGCTTTATCAATTAAGAGGTAGAATAGGTAGAGGTAGGGAAAAAGCGTATTGTTACTTATTTTATAAAGATAAAAATTTGAATGAGAATGCTATTAAAAGACTTGAAGCAATGAAAGAATTTAGTGAGTTAGGCTCTGGTTTCAAGCTTGCTCTTAAAGATTTGGAAATAAGAGGAGCTGGTGGAATACTATCTATAAATCAGCACGGTTTTGTAAAAGATATAGGTTATGATATGTTTGCAAAACTTCTTGAGGAAGAAGGCGAAAAGTTAAAAGGAAATGTATTTGATAAAGTGAAAAAAAAAGAAGATACTTCGATAGATTTGAGGATAAGTGCTTTAATTCCTAATAAATATATTGAGAATGAAAATATAAGAATTTTATTTTACAGAAGACTCAATCTCGCAAAAGATATGGAAACATTAGATAAATTAAAAAATGAGCTTTTAGATCGTTTTGGGAAAATTCCAAAAGAGACACAAATGTTGTTTGAAATAACATATTTGAGGTTTAGTGCTAAAAAACTCAAAATTGAAAAAATAACTGAAGATAGTAGTTGTATATGGTTGTATTTTTCACAAAAAGCGGATTTGTCAAGAGTAAACATAGCAAAGCTAATAAGTGATTATTCAGAGATAGTAGAGTTTGTACCAGGTAGATGTTATGCAATTGGGTTGAAAAAAGAAATGATTAACATGAATACAGTTGAATACCTAAAAGAATTTCTGTCTAGTATCGAATTTTATGGATTCAGATTTTTATCATAAAGAGAATGTTTTATTGTATTTTTTAAGTAAAAGACAATTTAACTTATGAATTAAATAGACTTGTAAACTAATTTTAAAAAAGGCAATGGTTGGATTAGTAAAGGTAAGAACATTACTGAAATTGATAAAAATATTAAAATTCTTGAGCTAGAAGTGATTTTACGAAAAAAGTGGTGGAATGTATTTGTAAAATTGAGCGTTTGACCAATATGTTGGAGGTTAATGGATAAGATAAGGAGCTATGATAAAGAGATTTTTAATATTTATGTTTATGTTTTGTTGTTTTTATATAGTTTTTATTTCCCCCTTTCATTTATAATTTTCTTACAACCTTCATTTACTATAATTTTTGCATTCTTTTAAGTTTACATAAGTAAAGTGGATCGTCACGATAAAACAAAAAAAGCATAAACTATTACAACTTTAGTGAATTTCAAAAAATATGAAGTGACGTTATGCAATTTCAATAGTTTTATCAAATTGATGATAATTTACAAACTCAAAAAAATATATTAGACTTTCCAAAAATAGCCTCCTTGGATATTTCAGAGGATAGATAGAATACTTTTAATCCTCAAAGAAAAAGAATACGCAATTTTATATTTTTTTAGCCTTTAGGAAAAGTCAAGTCATAATAAAAAAGACGTTTGATAATTTAAAGTCCAGTAATATACTATGTCTTATTTTGATAAAATAATTGATAATATATATATTAATTTTGGAATTACTTAAAATTAATTGTAGTTCATAGTAGGATGTTTTATGTATTCAGTTTTTATACTAACAATTTACTATTTATGAAAATGTGCTTCCAAAAATAAAACTTGCGGAACATTATAACAAGACTTAGAGTGTTTACAGAAAGCAAACGTATGTGTGACTTGCAAGTTGGTATTAGCAAAATAAAGAGGGGGAGATTGCTATGAATCTTTCTAAGTTTACAGTCAAATCACAAGAAGCTTTGGTAGATGCACAAAATATAGCATCTGAATACGGTAATCAAGAAATTGTTTGTGAGCATGTTTTATACGCTTTAGTTAAACAACAAGATGGAACGGTTAGGACAATAATAAGGAAAACGGCATTGCCTGGGAGAGAAGATTCTCTAGTTGCGGATATTTCTAAAGATTTGCTTTTAGAAATTGAAAAGAAACCAAAAATTTCAGGTGGAAATTTATTTTTATCACAAAATTTGAACAAAATTTTAAATAATTCAGAAAAGACGGCAAAAAGTTTAAAAGACGATTTTGTATCTACAGAACATATTCTTATAGCTATAACCGAAGATAATTTTGAGAATGCATCAAAGATATTAAAGAAGTACGGAATTACAAGAGATATTGTTTTAAAAACTCTTGTAGATATAAGAGGTGAACAAAGAGTTATAGATCAAAATCCTGAGGATAAATATCAAGCTTTAGAGAAGTATGGGAAGAATCTAACTGACTTAGCTAGACTTGGGAAACTTGATCCTGTTATAGGAAGAGATAGCGAAATTCGCAGATGTATTCAGGTTTTATCTAGAAGGACAAAAAACAATCCTGTTATTCTAGGTGAGCCGGGCGTTGGTAAAACGGCAATAGTAGAAGGATTGGCACAGCGCATAATTTCTATGGATGTCCCTGAAAGTTTAAAGGATAAGAAGGTTATAGCTTTGGATTTAGGAGCGCTAATAGCTGGTGCAAAATATAGAGGAGAGTTTGAAGACAGATTTAAAGCAGTTCTTAAAGAAATTCGTTCGGCCCAAGGAATGATTATTCTTTTTATTGATGAATTACATACGATAGTTGGTGCTGGTTCTACCGAAGGTGCGGTTGATGCTGCAAATATGTTAAAGCCTATGCTTGCCCGTGGCGAACTCAAACTTGTGGGAGCAACTACTCTTAGTGAATACAGAAAGTATATAGAGAAAGATATGGCTTTAGAGAGGCGTTTTCAACCTATCTTTGCTGGTGAACCGTCAATTGAGGATACTATTGCGATTTTGAGGGGTATAAAGGAAAAATATGAAGTGCACCACGGCGTAAAAATAAAAGATTCAGCACTAGTTGCTGCTTCAACTCTGAGTGCAAGATATATAACAGATAGGTATCTACCGGATAAAGCTATAGATTTGGTTGATGAGTCTGCGAGTAAATTGAGAATAGAAATAGATTCTATGCCTACGGAACTTGATATTATAGAGCGGAAAATTAGGCAAATTGAGATTGAAAAACAGGCTGTAAAAAAAGAGACTGACCCTGCTTCAAAAGAACGTCTTGCAAATATGGAAACGGAAATAGATAAATTGAAGCAAGATTCTGCAAAAATGAAAGTTCACTGGGAAAAAGAAAAAGAAGCAATATCTAATATAAGAAATTTGAAGGCCTCTCTTGAAGATATGAAGACTGATGAGCAAAAAGCTGAAAGAGTTGGTGATTTGAGTGCTGTTGCTGAGATTCGCTATGGAAAAATTCCACATATACAAAAGAGTCTTGAAGATGAAAATAAAAAACTTCTTGAACTGCAGAAAAAAAAGAAGATGTTAAAAGAGGAAGTTGACGAGGAAGATATTGCTGAGGTGGTAAGCAAGTGGACAGGTATACCAGTTAGACGTATGATGGAAAGTGAAATTCAGAAACTTCTTAAAATGGAAGATAAATTACATGAAAGAGTTGTCGGTCAGGATGAAGCAATATATGCAATAGCGAACGCAGTACGCCGTTCTCGTTCTGGGCTTTCAGATCCTAATAAACCTATAGGTTCGTTTTTATTTTTAGGTCCTACGGGTGTTGGAAAGACGGAACTAGCAAAGGCACTTGCGGAATTATTATTTGATGATGAGAAGAATATAGTTAGAATTGATATGTCCGAATATATGGAAAAGCACAGTGTTTCCCGTCTTATAGGTGCTCCTCCGGGATATGTAGGTTTTGAGGATGGAGGGCAATTAACTGAGGCTGTAAGAAGGCGACCGTACTGTGTGGTTTTGTTTGACGAAGTTGAAAAAGCGAGCCCTGAAGTGTTTAATGTCATGTTACAGATATTTGATGATGGGAGACTTACAGATGGACATGGAAGAACTGTTGATTTTAAAAACACTGTTATTATAATGACTTCAAATATAGGGTCGCAATATATTCAAGGTTATGACGACTTTAGTAAAATAAAAAATAAGGTTACGCAGGAGCTTCACAATTACTTTAAGCCTGAATTCTTAAATAGAATAGACGAGATAATAATATTCCAAAATTTAAGTGAACAGGACTTGAATAAAATTATTGACATACAAATTAAATCCTTTGAATGTCGTCTTATTAATAAAAATATCCATGTAGAACTTACCAATAAAGCTAAGGATTTTATATCGTTAAAAGGATATGATCCCACTTTTGGAGCAAGGCCATTAAAAAGAGCTATACAAACTTATTTGTTAAATCCTCTTTCTTCTCAATTTATTTCTGGAAAATTTAAAGAAGGAGACAATATAATTGTAGATGTGACAACAAAGCTGGATGAAACAAACAAAGAGATAAGTGGATTGGAATTCAAAAAAAGATATATAAATTAGTATTGTGGCCTCAAAAGGCTTTTTAATAGCTTATTTAAATAAAAGATAATTAAAAGATAATAAGATAAGAGAGATATAAAATTGATTAAAAAGTAGTAGCAAAATGAATTATTGAGTTATGTTTTGCTTTGAAGTTTTTTGCATATTTAATGTCTAGTTTATTGACGCGATAAAGTGGTTTTGTTAAAATATTAAATTAAGTTATTGTCTCCGTAGCTCAATTGGATAGAGCAACTGCCTTCTAAGCAGTAGGTTGCGTGTTCAATTCACGCCGGAGACGTTTCTTTCGGTTGGTGGTTGTAGCTCAATTGGTTAGAGCGTCGGTTTGTGAAGCCGAAGGTTGCGGGTTCAATTCCCGTCAGCCACCCCTTTTGACAATACTGTTTTATTATTTTATTTAATAGTTGAATTGTGTTTTACGAAATTTGTTAAATTGTATGAAAGAAATGTTATAGAATAGATTATCTTGCTTACCAGATATTGGCAGATAGTCAATTCATAAAAATCTAAGTGAAATAGTAGACATTTTTGTAGGTTTTTTAAATATATGAAAATTTGAGCTTATTTGAATAAGCAGTGAGCTTCTTTCCGAAAAAGTAAGTACTTGGTGATGCTACTTAGTATAGGTTCGCAGTTTTCTGTGACAGGGTTTGAATTAGTATCTACCGTTAATATATTGGTGATGAAAGACAGGATTTGTTACAAGAATTTAAGAAAGCTTTTGAGAGAATTGATATTGTTATTACTACTTGTGGATTAAGTCCTACATTTGACTATATAACTGTTGAGACCGTAGCAGAATATTTAAATCCTGATATGTATCTTGATAGAACATATTGGAATTTATATAAAGAGTAATTTTTAAGATGTTCAATTATATTAATTTCTAGCTATAATCAACAAGGAGTAAGCAAATATAATTAATGGTGCGAAGGTTTTGAAACAGTACCTGGACAGATATTGCGTTTTGAATTTTAAGGTAGTTGGAAAAATTCCCGCAAAAATTTATTTTTACTTCCAAGTCCACCTAGGGAAGTAAAGTCAATGTTTGAGGAGAGTGTTTTGTCTTTTCTAAAAAATCGCTCTAAAAATATAAAGAGAAATGTATTTTTACACGTGTTTGGAGTTGCGGAACCTATTGTTGAGGAAATGATAAAATCTGTTATGAAAGAGATTGAATTTAGCGGTTTAGGATCTATGGAATTCAGTATTTTTGCAGATGAGTCAGTTGTAGATATTAAATTTTCAGTTTTTGCCTCAAATGAAGTTTTTGTTAATAAGGCAATAAATGATTTGAAACTCAAATTTGCCTATGTTTTAAAGGATAATATTTTTGTCTTTGATAAGGATACAATTGAATCTCTTGTAGGTCGTCTTTTACTTGAAAATAAAAAAACGATTTCTTTTGCAGAATCATGCAGTGGAGGAATGATAGCGGCAGCAGTTACAAATGTTTCAGGTAGTTCTTCGTATTTTAAGTGTTCTGTTGTTGCATATTCAAATAATTTAAAAATGAAGTTGCTTAATGTAAAAGAAAAAACTTTGGCAGACCATGGAGCTGTGAGTGGTGAAATTGCCAAAGAAATGGTAGAGGGTGTTTTGAGACTTTCAGGTAGTGATTATGCTTTTTCAACGACTGGTATTGCTGGACCGCATGGAAATACGAAAGAAAAACCAGTAGGTCTTGTATATGTAGGTTTTGCTGATAAAAATAAAACTGAAAACTTTAAGTTTAACTTTAATGGGACAAGGACGGAAATAAGAAAAAAAACTGTTAATACAGTTTTGAATTTAATAGCTAGGAGATTGATTGCAAAACGTTGAATAAATTGAATAAAATGAGATAATCCAAAAATGGTAAAGTTAAATGATTTAATTAAGTTATTAGTATAATAATGTATATCTCAAATTTTAACAGTGAAAAATAGAGTTATAAATGTTTAAAGAATTTTCCTGTGGTGCAATAGTTTACAAAATGCAAAATGGTGAGCCTGTGTTTTTGCTTGTGAATTCAAGAAGAAATAAATTGTGGGGATTCCCGAAGGGGCATGTTAAAGAAGGCGAGAGCGAATTGGAAACTGTGACTAGGGAAATTTTTGAAGAAACTGGGATCAATAAGGTTAAATTTGTTGAGAATTTTAGACAGGAAGATATTTATATGATTGAAAATCCTCTTAGCAATTTAAAAAGCAGTAGAGTTGAGAAACATTCTGTATATTTTCTTACTCTTGCACTAGAGGATGCTTTGAGTTTTGACAAGACTGAGATATTAAAGTTGGGATGGTTTTCTTTAAACCAAGCGTTAAGTTTGCTTTATTTTATAAGTCAAAGGGAATTTATTAGTCTGGCTTACAGTTTAATTAAAGGGGGTGGAGTGAATGAGTAATCCACTTTTGAAAGCTGATGCCTTTCGTGCATCTGTAGAAGGTGTAGAAAATGCAGGAAGTAGTGAAGTTATGACGTTGCCTGGAACGATAAACAAAAGTATAATTTTATGGACTTTTCTTGTGGTAAGTGCATTTTATTCTTGGATAAATCCTAATATTACAGTACCATTATTTTTCCTGATATTAATTGGAGCTTTAGGTTTAGCTTTTTTTTCATTGTTTAAAAAGACATTGACGCCGTATTTGACACCACTCTATGCTATATGTGAAGGATTTATCTTAGGAATATTTTCTTTGCATTTTGAGAGATCATGTCCAGGTATTGTAGTAAATTCTGTTCTTTTAACAATTTGTGTTTTATTTTGTATGCTTGTTTTGTATAAGTATGGCATACTCAAAGCTACTTCTAGATTTAAGAAGATTGTGATAATTTCAACACTTGCTATATTTTTAGTTTATATTGCTGATTTAATTTTAAATGTCTTTGGACTGGGAAATTTTCCATATATTCACAATTCGTCAACTTTAAGTGTTATTATAAGTTTTGTGATTGTCGCTATCGCATCATTAAATCTTATTATTGATTTTGATTTAATTGAAGATGCTGTAAATTATGATGCTCCTAAATATATGGAGTGGTATTGTGCTTTTTGTCTTATGATAACGCTTATTTGGCTTTATATTGAAGTGTTGAGATCTCTTTCAAAATTAAAAGACTAAACTAAAAGATGTTAGAAAAAGCTGTGTTTTTTAAAAGTGCAATGGAAGTGAATTCTCTACCTAAAAGTTTTGCAGAAGTTGTTATTTCTGGAAGATCTAATGTTGGGAAAAGTAGTATTATAAATGCTTTATGCTTACAAAAAAATTTGGCGAGAACATCAAAAAGTCCGGGTAGAACAAAAAATATAAATATTTATAGCGTTTCTATAGGCAAATGGATTGTTGATTTGCCGGGATATGGCTTCGCAAGAGTAAGTAGATGTGAGAGACAGATTTGGAATAAAATAATAGAAAATTATTTAGTCCAAAGGAAGAGTAAAAAAATTGTTTATATTATTATTGACGCTTTTGTGGGACCTACTGAATTAGATTTTAATATGACTGATTGGCTTGACAAGTTGGGTATTTCATTTAAAATTATCGCAAATAAATACGATAAAGTGCCTCAAAATATTAGTGAAAATGCAATACAACTCAAAATAGCGGAATATTTTGGTGCCACTGACAAATCAAAAATATTTGTAGTAAGTGCAAAGAAAGGAAACGGGCTTGCTAAACTTAAGGCCGATGCTGTTAAGTTTTTAACTAGTTAATTTAGGTGGGAATAATGAAAAAAGTATTGTTAGTATTAGTATGTGTATTAATTGTGAGCCTATCTTTTGCTGATGTCCCAGCGACGACTCCAATTAAGTTTTCTCTGTTTGACAAAATAGCTATACCTGAAAAAAATGATGTGGTAAGCGGTTTAGAAGTAGGGATAAGTTCTTATACTCATAAATTAAAAGGTTTATCGTGGAATTTTATTTTCTCAAAAACTGATGAAGGTTTAGGAGTACAAAAAAGTTTTGTAACACTTACAAAATCGTTTGTAGGGCTTCAGGCTGGAGTGATAAATTTAAGCTCAAACGAAATCTGCGGTTTACAATGCGGATTTTTTAATAAAGCTAAATCAGTTAGTGGATTCCAACTTGGACTTGTAAATATGACTGAAGATTTATATGGAATACAAGTCGGGCTTATAAATTTTATTGAAAATGGTTACTTCCCAACGATGATAATTGCTAATGCAAAATTTTAAGATGTTTGTGTATTGCAAATTTTTTAGTAAATTAAATGGTATGGCAAATGTCAGAAGATAATGAGAAAGATTTTTTTGGATTGCAAGTGTGAGTTTGTTAAAATATTTGACTGGAAAAATTTTCAATGAGAATAGTTTCATGGAATGTAAACGGCATAAGGGCAATATATAAAAAAGATTTTGTCAACTGGCTTAAAAATAATAGTGCTGACATTGTATGTGTTCAGGAAACGAAAGCCGATGAGTCGCAGTTTCCGATAGACGTAAAAGAAATTAGCGGATATAATTTTTACTGTTCTTCTTCAGATAGAAAAGGTTATAGTGGTGTTGCTGTATGGTCGAAAATTAAACCTAAATCTGTGCATACAAGCATCAGAAATTTTATTTTTGATAGAGAAGGTAGAGTAGTTTATCTTGACTTTGAGGATTTTGTCCTTTTTAATATTTATTTTCCCAATGGCGGAATGTCACAGGCACGTCTTAAATATAAATTGGATTTTTATGATTATTTAATCGAATATCTTAAACGTTTTAAAGATAAAACAGTAATTATAGGTGGCGATTATAATACTGCACATTTCCCAATAGATTTAGCAAGACCTAAGGAAAATGAGAAAATTTCGGGTTTTATGTTGAAGGAAAGAGAAAAGCTTGATGATATTGTTTCAATGGGTTTTATTGATACTTTCAGATGCTTTAATAACGAGCCTAACAACTATACATGGTGGGATTACAAGACTATTGCGAGATCAAGAAATATAGGCTGGCGAATTGATTACTTTTTCATATCAAAATATTCTCTAAAACATCTACAGTCTGCGGACATAGAAAATTCTGTTCTAGGCTCAGATCATTGTCCAATTTCAATGACTATTATATGATAAAAGAACTTAATTTCTTAAAGACGTTTATTGCTGGAATTTCAAGTTTTTGGAGAAGTGTAGAATTTTGTAATGTGGATACATACAACATACATATTCATTGATAATTCAAGTGTGGTATTTAGGTGTTTATCTTGCGTTTTTATTAATTTGACTTTATTTGTTTTGTATTACTATAATTAAGTAGTAAGTGAATTGGATGTTTCACGCACAACTTGTATTGTTGATTTTAATTTAGTTGAATAACTTAGTAAAATTAAAATAATAGGGTAGGGTATTTAACTTTAAGTTGAAAATATAAGTATGTAATTTTTTAATTTAATTGAGATAATGATAAAAAGTATACAAATACAAAGATTTTTAATGGAATGAGCGTAATGTTTTAGTATTTGTGGGTTGGGCTTGTTGATAAGAAAATTATAATCCATGCGATTGTGTGAGGATATTAATAATGTTTTGGAAAGGAAAATAGAATGAATAATCGAGAAGACATCGTGAATTTTCCTTTGATACATAAGGGTAAGGTTAGGAATGTCTATGATTTAGGACAGAGTTATTTAATTGTTGCCTCTGATAGAATTTCAGCTTTTGATTGTGTTATTCCTACGATAATTCCCAATAAGGGTAAAGTTCTTCACAAACTTTCAATGTTTTGGTTTGATTTTGTTCAAAGTATAGTACATAACCATATTATTACTGGAAATTTTGAAAGTTTTCCGACAACACTTAAACAGTATAAATATTTACGCGATAGGTCAATGATAGTAAAAAAGGCTAATAGGGTAGATATAGAGTGTATCGTTAGAGGATACCTTGCAGGTTCTGGATGGAAGGAATATAAAAAATCTCAAACTATATGTGGCATAGAGCTCCCTAGAGGTCTTAAAGAATCTTCAAAACTCCCAGAACCTATTTTTACTCCGTCAAGTAAGGAAGATAATGGAGAACACGATGAAAATATTTCTTTCGGAGAAACGATAAAAAGAGTAGGAAAGGATGTAGCTGAAAGTTTAAGGAAAATTTCACTTGACTTGTATGAGAAAGTAAGTGAATATTCTCTTTCAAAAGGTATAATAGTTGCAGATACAAAATTGGAATTTGGTTTTTATGACAATAAACTAATATTGATAGATGAAGTTTTTACTCCTGATTCATCAAGATTTTGGGAGACTGATAAATATGAAGAAGGGAAACCTCAAGACAGTTTAGATAAACAGTACGTGAGAGATTATCTTGAGTATGTGATGTGGAATAAGTCTTCTCCTGCTCCAGAACTTCCGGAAAATGTTGTTGAAAAAACTATGAAAAAATATATTAGTGTGTATGAGAAGTTGACCGAGAGAAATTTATAATGTTTGAGATAGAAATCCTTACAAAAAAAGGTTTTAGAAATTCACGAGGAGAACATATTCTGTCTGATATTTGTGGACTTGGCATAGAAAATGTAACGAAAGTTGAGTATTCTCCATTGTATGTTGTTAATGGAGATATAAGTTTTGGCGAGACTGAGATAATAGCTTCTGAACTATTGATTGATAAAATTACGGAAAGTTATGTGATACGTCAGTGTTATACAGAATGCTGTTCTAGAGTTATTTCAGAATCTTCTTATGTAAAAGAAACTGATGATAGATTAAATCCTAATTTTTCTGTTGTAGAAGTTTGGTATAAGAATGGTGTTACGGATACGGTATCTGAAAGTGTAGTAAAAGCTATTAAAGATTTAGATATTGCAAAGGAAATTAAAGTTAAGACTGGACATAAATACTATTTGCATGGAGAAATTTTGAAAGTGACTTTAAATAATATTGTAACTAAATTGTTAGCGAATACATTGATACAGGAGTATAAAATACACTGACTTGTAGATTGTACCTATAAAGCAAGAGCGAAAATCGATAAAAATATTAAAGTAATAATTTGTAGGTGGAAAGTTTTAACAGTGAAGATCGCTTGAATCAAAAGTGGTGTGTTTATAATAAAATGATATGTACAACCAAGTGTGAGACTATTAAAATTTTGAATTTATCTGATAAACAGTTGCTTGAACTGAGTAGGAAGAATGTTCTTTCGCTGTCTCTCGAAGAAATGAAAACGATTCAGAATTATTTTAAAAAACTTAAAAGAGAACCTACGGATGTTGAAATTGAAACTATAGCTCAGACATGGAGTGAACACTGTAAGCATAAGACACTTACAGGAATGGTAGAATATACTGAAGAAAAAAACGGTGAAAAAACAAAGAAAATATATAGCAATCTCTTGAAAGAAACTATTTTTAAAGCTTCAGTTGAGTTGAATAAGCCATGGTGTTTATCTGTTTTTAAAGATAATGCTGGAATTATTGAATTTGATCCTGAAAATGGAGTTGCTTTTAAAGTTGAAACTCATAATCATCCCTCAGCACTTGAGCCCTATGGTGGTTCTGCAACGGGGGTAGGTGGTGTTATAAGAGATATTTTAGGAGTTGGCCTTGGGGCAAAGCCTTTGGCTAATACTGATGTGTTTTGTTTCGGAGATCCAAATATAGAAGTCTCCAAAGTTCCAGAAGGAGTCCATCATCCTAAAAGGATAATGAAGGGTGTTGTTTCTGGTGTTAGAGATTACGGAAATAGAATTGGAATACCTACTGTGAACGGTACGGTTTATTTTGACGATGGATACATGTCAAATCCACTTGTTTACTGTGGGAGTATGGGTATAATACCTAAAAATAAAATAGATAAGAAAGTTGAATCGGGTGATTTGGTTTTGGTAGTAGGCGGGAAAACAGGTAGGGATGGTATCCACGGAGCGACGTTTTCTTCTATACAACTTGATAAGGAGTCTGATGTAAGTGCTGTTCAAATAGGTAATCCTATAATTGAGAAAAAAGTATTGGATACAATGATTAAAGCAAGGGACTTAAATCTTTATAGGGCTGTTACTGATTGTGGAGCTGGTGGTTTATCTAGTGCCGTAGGCGAGCTCGGTGAAAAAACTGGTGTTATTATTTATTTGGATAAAGTACCGTTGAAATATGATGGTCTCTGTCCGTGGGAAATATGGATTTCTGAAGCACAGGAAAGAATGGTTTTCGCTGTTCCACCTAGAAATATAGAGAAAATTATTGAGATATTTGAGAAAGAAAATGTTGAGGCTGTATGTATAGGTGAATTTACAGGTGATAAAAAACTTACTCTTATGTACGATAACGATGTTATAGCGAGTATGGATGTGGAATTTTTACACAATGGAATTCCTAAGCCTATTAGACGTGCGTTTTATGAAGTAAAAGAAGAAAAAGCACAAAAACCTGTTGAGATGAGTTCTTTCGAAGTTTCTAATTCTTTGATTTCCTTACTTGCTGATTTAAATATTTGTTCTAAGGAATGGATTGTCAGGCAATATGACCATGAAGTACAAGGACAAACTGTTATAAAACCGTTGCAAGGAAATAACATTGAAATTTCAGGTCCTGGTGATGCTGCTGTTATTTTTCCTTATACTGTTGTTAAAGATACTAAAAAAGGTATTGTTTTATCTAATGGATTAAATCCTCAGTATGGAAAAATAAATCCTTATAAGATGGCTGCGTCTGCAATAGAAGAGTCTTTGAGAAATGCGGTTGCAGTGGGTGCTGATATTAGTAAGATATCGATATTAGATAATTTTTGTTGGGGAAATACTAACCATCCGGAAATTTTAGGAAATTTGGTGCAAGCGATGGAGGCTTGTTACGACATTTCAAAAGCTTTTGGGGTTCCTTTTATTTCAGGAAAAGATAGTTTACATAATGAATATTCTGTAAATGGGAAAAAATATTCAATACCTTCTACACTTTTGATATCCGCTATGGGCGTTATTGAAAATGTAGAAAATACCGTTACGATGTCTCTAAAGAAGAATGGGAATAAAATATTTGTTTTAGGTGTTACAAGAAATGAGCTTGGTGGTTCGGTGCTTTCAAAAATAAGAAATATTGAAGGTGGCATAGTGCCTGGCGTTTATCATATGGAATCTAAAGATATAATGGAGAAGATTTATAGTGCAATAAATGAAAATTTGATAGAGGCTTGTCACGATTGTTCTGAAGGTGGAATTGTAGTTGCAGTAAGTGAAATGGCTTTTTCTGCAAATAAGGGCGTAAAAGTAGATATAGATGCTATAAAAATATATTCTCCTTTAGGAGAAGGATGTAGAAGTGATAGGAAGATGACGCCAGTTGAAATACTATTTTCTGAATCGAATGGGAGATTTATCGTTGAAGTAAAACCTAATAATGAGGAAAAATTTAAGAAAATTTTAGATGGATCAATTTTTTCTGAAGTTGGTTATGTAAGCGATGATAAAGAAGTGATTTTTGAAAGTAAGAAAAATAATATAAAAATACGGCAAAATTCTGAATTTCTTTTAAATTCTTGGCGTAATACTATCAATTGGTAATCTTCATATGAAATATTTATGATTGTAAATAATTTTTTATGGTCAAGGACGTTATGTATGTTAGGGAAAATATATGAGAAAAATTAAAGCATTAATCTTGAGAACCGCAGGAACAAATTGTGATTATGAAACGCAGAGTGCTTTTGAGTTATGCGGTGCTATTGCGGAGTGCGTTCATATTAATGCTCTTATTGAAAAAAAAAATAAAATTTTTGAGTACGATATTTTAGCTTTTCCAGGGGGGTTTTCTTATGGTGATGATATAGCTTCTGGGAAAATACTGTCAAATGAAATTAAAAATAAGCTTGGCTATGAAGTTAAAAAATATGCCTTGAGTGGTAAGCCGATTATAGGTATATGCAATGGCTTTCAAGTTTTAGTTAAAATAGGATTGCTTCCTGACCCTGAGCTTTTTAAACAAATCTCTACCCTTTCTTATAATGATTCTGATAGGTTTGAATGTCGTTGGGTTTATTTGAAAACAGAGAAGAAAATTAAAAATGAGTCTAATTGTATTTGGACAAAAAATTTACCTGATATTATAAGTTTGCCTGTAGCTCATGGGGAAGGGAAATTTATTCCTTTGGATGAGAAATTTTTGGGTAAGTTGAATAAAAATAACCAAATTGTTTTTAGGTATTCTTTTAAAGATGGAAGTGAGCCAGAATATCCTTTAGCTCCAAACGGATCTATAGAACAAATAGCTGGGATATGTAATGAAAAGGGAAATATTTTCGGACTTATGCCTCATCCTGAAAGATATGTTTTTACATTGCAACATCCAGCAAGAGAAGGGTTTAATAGTAAATATGGTTGGGGGAAAGTGATTTTTCAGAATGCTGTTGATTTTGTAAGGTAATAATTGATTTATTTGTGAGTTAAGTTTGGTAAGTAATAAGGTAAAAAAAGTCTTTGTTATTGAGACGGTTTTTATTAAGTGTGATCTTCGTGTGTTTTAAAGTTTTGTTCCCTACCATTTGCAAAATAATTTTTTATAAGAGTAAATAGTTTGAAAAATTTTAAATCGCTACTTTTGAGAATAGTATTGCTAAATTCTGTCTTTTTGTCATTTATGTCAGTTTTTAGATTTGCGTTTTTTAAATATTATGGAAAAGGTATAAATTTTAATGGTTTAGGTTTTGATATAATGAAGGCTTTTTATATAGGTATCAGATATGATTTATCAGTTTTAGCATATCTGAGTATTCCAGTGGTCTTTGCATTACTCATTTTACTTTTTGCTAATGGTGAAAATTTATTTAAGAAATGTGTAATTTTTTTTAAATACTACTATACATTATTAATGGGTAGTCTTATTGTTTTTTTGGGTGTTGATTTCGGTTTCTATTCATATTTTCAGAATCATATGAATGTTTTAGTTTTTGGGTTGTTTGAAGATGATACTGCTGCCTTAATATCTACATTGTCACAAAATTATAATTTATTTTTAATAATTGGCGGATTTATATTGTCGTATGTTATAGTTTTTTTTGTTTCAAAATACGTGCTCTCAACCTTTAAATATGAAAAGTTTTCTGAGAGTAAAAAGACTGTATTGAAACTTATAGTCACAGTTTTAATGATTTTCACAAATATTATTGTCGCTAGAGGCTCTCTAGGATATTTTTCTTTAAAAATAGACGATTTGCAGGTATCTAAAAATGTATTCTTAAATAAAGTCTCTATAAATGGTGTTTACACTCTAGAGAATGCTCTTGAGCTTAAGAGTAAAAATAATGATTATGATTGTGCTAACAAGGCGGGATATAAAAATAATATAAGAAAAGCATTTGCGGATTATTTGAATTTAGATACTGATGATATTCCAAAGGAAAATCCTGAGGTTTCCTTACTTAAAAACATACCGTATAATGAAACAATAGAAAATGTTAAACCTAATGTCATTCTTATTATTATGGAAAGTTTTGGAAGTGATTTATTAAAATATAATTCTGAGAATTTTAATGTTTTAGGTGAATTAAAAAAACATTTTGATACTGATTTTGTTTTTTATAATTTTTTGCCAGCTCATGATAATACTATAGGTAGTCTTGAAGGTATAATTACGAATGTTACTAGACTTCCGTTGTCAATGTTTTTGGCACAATCAAAATATGCATATAAAAAATATATCTTTTCAGGCCCGATGCCATATAACGATAAAGGTTATGAAACTACTTTCATATATGGAGGTAATAATGGTTGGAGAAATTTATGTAATTTTATACCGAATTTAGGTTTTGACAATGTTCTTGGCGAGGGTAATATGGACAAGAGTTATTCTCGCGGTGTCTGGGGCGTTTACGACGAATACCTTTTTGATTATTTATTTAAGATTCTAAGTCAGAATGATAGTCAAAAATTTATTTGTGTTTTATCTACGACTAATCATCCTCCATATTCTATACCAAGCAATTATAAGAAACTTCCCCTTGATATACCTAAAGATTTAGAGAAAAATATTATAGGGAAAAGTTTAGCCGAAAAGAGATTTGTCACTTATCAATATTCTAATGAAATGCTTGGTAGATTTATAACGAAAATAAAGAATTCAAAATATGCAAATAACACTATTATTGCTGTCACTGGAGATCATAATTTTGGTAGTATTTTAGCTTATTCAAATGAAAAAATATTAGATTCTTTAAGCGTTCCTTTCTACTTATATATTCCAAAGTCATTGAGACCTGTGAGAGTTGATATATCTGTTTTTGGTTCTCACTTAGATATAATGCCTACTCTTTACAATCTTTCTATTTCAAATTCTAAATACATGGCTATGGGAAGAAATATTTTGTCTGAGGAAGCGAAAGATAATATTATTTCTATTGATCGCGGAGTAATAATGGATAAAAAAGGTGTTGTAAAGTGCGATTTTTTTAAAGGAACACATTTATATTATATTTGGAGTAAGAGTAATAGGAGGGAAATAAAGTATTCTCATGGAATAGATAATAGTGAAAAGTTAATTAAACACTATTTGTCTGCCATAGCAGTTTCTGAGTATTTGATTAAGAATACAGGTAAGGATATAATGTAATAGAAAGTGTGTGTTGTTTAATGATGAGAGTGATAGTTGATGGCTCTTATAATTGCAATTTAGAGTAGAGTGTAGTATTGATGTAAATATATTTTAGAAATTGCTAAGTATATTGTTTATTTTGTAAAATAAATTTCCCTAAAGTCTATACAATATTTAAATTTTTGTTAACTTGATGCAGAAATATTTGGTATGGTTAATTGGATTAGATGAAAATATTGGTTATAGGATCTGGTGGAAGGGAGCATGCAATATGTCAACAATTTTTGAAAAGTTCTAAAATTGTTGAGCTATATTGTGCTCCAGGCAATGGTGGTATGTCTCAAATTGCGACAAATCTGAATATTCCAGTTAATGAGGTAAGTGATTTTAATGAACTTATTGATTTTACTAAAGAAAATAGAATAGATTTTACATTTGTGGGACCAGAAATTCCATTGTCTTTGGGAATAGTTGATTATTTTGAAGCTAATGGTTTAAAAATAGTGGGTCCATCAAAGAATGGTGCTAGACTTGAATCAAATAAGATATACTCAAAAGAATTTATGAGAAAATACGATATCCCTACAGCTAAATATAACTATTTTTCGGATACTAATGATGCTTTAAAGTTTTTAAATAATTGCGAGAAAAGTCAAAAAGTTGTGGTTAAAGCTAATGGGCTTGCTGCTGGAAAGGGGGTTTATATTTGCAGTGGTAGAGAGGAAGCCAAAAAAGCTGTTAATCAGGTTATGAATTATAAAATTTTGGGTTCTGCGGGGACCAATATAATTATAGAAGAATACATAGAGGGACCTGAATTATCGTATTTAATATTTACTGATGGTATATCTTATTCAGTAATGCCAGCCTCACAAGATCATAAAAGAATAAATGACAATGATCAAGGACTTAATACTGGTGGTATGGGTGCTTATGCTCCTGCACCCCTGGCAATGATGGGTGATTTAGATAAAAAAACTGAAGTTATAATTCATAAGATTATTAACGGTATAAAAGTTGAGAAGATTAATTATAAGGGTGTTTTATATGTAGGTTTAATTATTAAAGAATCATCTCCTTATGTCTTGGAGTTTAATTGTCGCTTTGGAGATCCTGAAACGCAGGCAGTTTTACCTTTGCTTGACACGGACTTGACCGACATTTGTGTTGCGATTTTAAATAAGGAACTTGGAGCTTTAAAGATTAACTGGAAAAAGGAATTTTCAGTTTCAGTAGTACTTGCTTCAAGTGGATATCCAGGAAAGTTTGAAACAGGATTTGAAATTAGTGGGTTAGAAAATATTAATGACAAAGATACGCTGGTATTTCATGCTGGAACGAAATTTAAATCTGGAAAATTCTTTACTTGTGGTGGTAGAGTTCTAAATATTACTTCAAGAGCGGATAACTTAAGAACTGCGATAGATAAGGTTTATTCAAATGTTAGAAGTGTATATTTTAAAAATATGCATTATAGGAAAGATATAGCCTGGAGGGCACTAAATGAGTAGTGTTTGTGATGTGGATGTAGCTATTATTGTGGGGTCTAAATCGGATTTACCGTTGATAAGAGAATCTATTGAAGTTTTAGAAAAATTTGGGTTATCTTATACTTTGAATATTGCTTCGGCTCACAGGACCACTCAACATTTAAAACAATGTATTAGAAATGCAGAAAGTTCAAGTGTAAAAGTTTTCATAGCTGTGGCTGGAATGGCTGCTGCACTTCCAGGTGTTGTAGCTTCTGAAACTGTTCTTCCCGTGATAGGAGTTCCAGTTGACAGTAAAAATTTTTTGAGTTTAGATGCTTTATTTTCAATAGTTCAAATGCCTAAAGGTGTACCTGTTGCAACGGTTGCTGTAGGAAAACCTGGTGCTATAAATGCTGCAATTTTAGCTGTTCAAATAATAGCTGTTGCGAACAAAAATTTAAGTGATAAACTTAGGACGTACAAAAATAAAATGTCAGAAGATGTTATCAAAGATGATTTTGAACTCCAGAAAAATGGAATAGAAAAATATCTTGGGGAATTAAGAAAATAAACTTTGTTTGTAAGCGATTTTTTATGTTGTAAAATATATTTGGATAGAGAGATTATGCCATTTTATGATTTATCAGAAAAAGTCAGTAGTAGAAAGAGGATAATAAAGTTACATGCAAGTATGTGTTGTGGGATAATGATAAATGTCTCTAAAATTCAAAGATTTGCTTGGTCTTGAACATCTAGATAAAAAGGACTTACAAACAATTTTAGATTCCGTTAAAACCTTTAAAGATCTTTTTAAAAAATCTGATAAAGCTTTGGCACTTATTGGTAAAATGGTAGTAACACTTTTTTATGAACCTTCTACGCGTACAAGGACTTCATTTGAAATTGCTGCCAAGAGACTTTCTGCTGATGTGGTAAATATTGCTGTGGGCAGTTCAAGTGTTGTTAAGGGAGAAAGTCTTATGGATACTGGTAAGACTCTTAAAGCTATGGGTGCAGATTACATAATTATAAGACATGTGTTAGCAGGGATACCTGACATACTTGCGAGAAGTCTGGACATATCTATAATAAATGCCGGTGATGGTTTTCACGAGCATCCTACCCAAGGACTTCTTGATTTATACACTATATATGAAAGAAAGAAAAGGATTGAAGGATTAAAAGTGTTGCTTGTTGGTGATATTTTACATTCAAGAGTAGCAAAATCAAATATATGGGCACTAACTAAAATGGGTGCAGAGGTTTTGGTTTCAGGACCATCGACTTTAATCCCTGCAGGCATTGAAAGTTTGGGTGTGAAGGTGTACTATAATTTAGACGAAGCTGTTAAAAGAGCAGATGTTTTGAATATTTTACGAATACAGTTTGAGCGTCAACAGGAGAACTTATTCCCATCTGTTCGTGAGTATGTTAGTCTTTATCAGTTAACGAAAGAGAAGTTGGCGATGGCGAAACCAGAAGCTTTAATTATGCATCCTGGACCAATGAATAGGGGTATTGAAATAACTTCTGAAGTTGCTGATTCTCACAATGCTGCTATTAATGAGCAGATTGTCAACGGGATAGCAGTGAGGATGGCGGTTTTATGTCTTTTGGAGCAGTCTGTAAAGAGGGGAAATGCGCCTTCAAATTGAAAATATTAGAATAGTTGACCCTTCTTCGCAAAGTAAAGATTTAATTGGTGATATTTTTATTGAGAACGGGAAAATTGTATCAAAATTTGCAAGTAATGCTGATAGAGTTATTAGCGGGGAAGGGAAAATTGCTGTTCCTGGTCTTATTGATGTTCATGCTCATTTAAGGGAGCCGGGACAGGAAATGAAAGAAACTATTTACACTGGGACACATTCGGCTGCAAAAGGCGGGATAACTACTGTTTTTTGTATGCCAAATACCGACCCTGTTATCGATAATGCTTCGATAGTTGAATTTATATTTCATAAAGTGCGTAAAGAAGGATGTGTAAATGTTTTTCCTGTAGGTTGTGCAACTAAAGGATCAAAGGGTGTTGAGCTTTCTGAAATAGGACTTCTTAAAAAAGCGGGAATTATTGCAATAAGCGATGATGGTCTTCCTGTATCAAATTCACGAGTTATGCGGCATATTTTAGAATATTCTAAAATGTTTAAACTTCCAGTTATTTCTCATAGTGAGGATAAAGAGTTAAGTAAAAATGGTGTTATGAATGAAGGGAAAAATTCTGCGTTTTTAGGCTTGAGGGGAATCCCAAAACAGGCTGAAGAAGTTATGGTAAGTCGTGATATAATGCTTGCGGAACTCACTGGTGCTTATCTGCATATTGCTCATGTTTCTACTGCAGGTTCAGTCGATTTGGTAAGGCAAGCAAAGAAAAGAAATTTAAAAGTTACTGCTGAAACTTGCCCTCATTATTTTACTTTAACTGATAATGACGTAAAAGTTTACGATGCGAATACTAAAATTAATCCTCCATTAAGAGAAAAAGAAGATATCGACGCAATAAAACAAGGTCTTGCAGATGGGACGATAGATTGTATAGCGACAGATCATGCTCCGCATACTCAAGAAGAAAAAAGTAAGGAATTTGACTTAGCTCCTTCTGGAATTATAGGTTTTGAGACATTATTGAGTCTTGTTTTAAATGAACTTGTTGATACTGGTGTTCTAAGTTTTTATGAAGCTATATCAAAAATGACTTTCAACCCTGCAAAGATTTTTAACCTTGAGGGTAGAGGTACTCTTAGAGAGGGGAATATTGCTGATATTACGATAATCGATACAGAATATTCTTATGAGTTTGAAAAGGGGGAAATAGTTTCTAAAAGTAAAAATTCACCTTTTATAGGAAGGCAGTTTAAAGGTAGAGTAGTAATGACAATTGTAGGAGGAAATATAGTTTGGGACCTAAATAACAAGTTTAGATATTAGATAGAAAGTATAAGTTAGGTTTGTTATATTAATTCCTATTAATTATGTATGTGTAAAAGATTTGACGAGAATTATGAAATAATTTGTAACAAGAAAATTCGATCTTACTATTTTGAGTTAAAAGTTAAAGTGGGAAATGTTTATAGATATTGTTTGCCAGGACAATTTTTTATGATTAGTGTTCCAGGTGTCTTTTTGCGACGACCTCTTGGGATTTATAATGTCAATGCTGAAGAAAGAAGTGTGAGTTTTTTGTATAAAGTTGTTGGTAAAGGCACAAGAATTTTATCAAATATTAAATCCGGAACGCTTCAACTTTTAGGTCCACTTGGTCAAGGTTACGACTTGGAACCGTTAGCTAGTTCTACTATTAATAATGATGATACTACATGTGGTGATTCTGGCAATATTACTATTGTAGCAGGTGGTACTGGTGTTACTTCAGTTCATTTTCTTGCCTCAAGACTTAAGAAAAAAGGTACTTTGTATTATGGAGTAAGATCAGAGTCTGATTTATTACATTTGGACAATTTTAAGAAATTAGGATGGAGAATTGTTTTATCTACTGAAGATGGATCAAAAGGATATAATGGTTATATTACAGATATATTGCCAGAACAATTAAAGACTAGTGATACCCTTTTTGCATGCGGACCTATCCCAATGCTTAAAAAAGTTCTGCAAATTGCTAAAGAAAGAGAGATGCGTGGTTTCGTTTCTCTTGAAGGAAAAATGGCGTGCGGGTTAGGGAACTGCCAAGGCTGTGCCGTAAAAATAAATGGGCAAAATAAAATGACTTGTAAAGACGGTCCTGTTTTTAAAATTGAAGATGTTGAGCTGTGATGTGTCGATTAAAAATGGGAAGAAGCAGAGATAATGGAATAAGATATTTGAGAAATGTATGTAGAAGCAGTAATAACTTTTTATTTGATAATTTGACATATTGAGATCTGTTTTTAAATAATGTAGTTCAAGTGCGAATTCTTGTAGGAGATGAAAATTGTAAAAGTATTGAAAGTTTAAGAGTAATGTGTTCGTAATTTTAAAAATATAAAAAGTTATGAAATTGTTTAATGACTAGTATCTTAAAAGTCAATAGGTAATAGATGGAAGGATTAGACAAAGAATAAAATTATCTAAAAACAAAATTTTTCATTTATTGTTTGGAAGAACTGGTTCTGTGCTTGTCTTGTGTAAAAAATTAAGAAGAAATTTTGTGTCAAGCAAATTACATAAACCTTATTATGATAATTGACAGACTAAATAATAGTAATAGGATGATAAAAGAATTTACAAATTGAGGCTTGGGGAAAGTATAGTATACACGTCCTGACTTATTTTTATATTAAAGTGGAAAAGACATAATATAACAAGTATATAGTTCGATGTATATATGGGATGAGACGAGTGAAATAAATGGAGACTAATCTAAATATAAATTTTGCTGGAATTGAACTGAAAAATCCTGTACTTACAGCATCTGGAACTTTTGGTTATGGTTACGAACTTGCAGATTTAATTCCATTGAGTGACCTTGGTGGTATTGTTACAAAAACAATTACTTTAGAACCGTGCGATGGTAATTCGCAACCTAGAATTACAGAAGTTGATTCTGGAATATTAAATACAATAGGCTTACAAAATATTGGAGTTAAAGCTTTTATTGGAGAACCACTTGAAAGATTAAATAAGATTGGTGTGCCTATAATTGTAAGTATTGCTGGAGCTAAGACAAGTGAATATATTGAAACTGCAAAGATATTAAGCGAACAGGATGGCGTATCGGCTATAGAGCTTAATTTATCTTGTCCCAACTTGAAAAAAAAGATAATTTGTCATGATTTGTGTTTGGTTAGTGAAATAGTGAGAGGAGTAAAAAATGTGTCAAAAGTGCCAGTCATTGCGAAGCTTTCTCCACTAGTAACTGATATTGTTGAAATTGCATTGACGGCACAAAACTCGGGAGCCGATGGAGTAACGCTAGCAAATACTTATCCGGCTATGGCTATAGATGTTGAAATGTTTAAGCACAAACTTTCGACGTTTAAAGGAGGTGTTTCGGGTTCTTGTATAAAGCCCATATCAGTGCGTTGCGTGTATGATGCTTATCAGAGCATAAAAGTGCCAATTATTGGATGTGGCGGAATAGTGACTGGTGAGGATGCTGTTGAATTTATTCTCGCTGGAGCGACACTAATCAGTGTTGGAAGTTCAAGTTTAGTCTCTCCTCAAAATTTAATGAAAATTATTTATGGAATTAAAAATATATTGGAAAGGAAAAATATAAGCTCACTAAAAGACATAATTGGTATTGTCAATAAAAGTTTAGGATAAACTTTTAACATAAAACTTATTTTACTATTTAACTTAACAAATAACAAATAAATGTTGAAAAGGAATAAATGAAAAAAATAATACTTGCTCTTGATGTTTACGATTTTAGTAAAGTTGAAGAGCTTGTAAAAAAGACTATTACTTATATCGACGTTTATAAAGTAGGTCCCATATTGTTTTTACGATATGGCAAAAAAATAATGAGAATTATAAAAGCTAACGGAAAAGAGATATTTTTAGACTTAAAGTTTCACGATATACCTGCTACTGTGAAACTTTCAGTCGAATCTGCTAGGGAACTGGGAATTTTTAGCTTAACTGTTCATTCAGCCGGTGGAGAAGATATGCTTATGGCTGCTACGTCTGTAAAAAATAGACCAAAAATATGGGCAGTGACAGTTTTGACAAGTCAGATGGCAACTGAAGAGGAAGTTATAAAAAGAGCAAAACTTGCAAAAGCTTGTGGAGCGGACGGTGTAATATCATCGCCTCTTGAAATAGCGGTCATAAAAAAAGAGTGTGGTAAAGAGTTTGATGTTGTGACCCCTGGAATTAGACTAGAAAAGATTGATGATGATCAAAAAAGAGTGGCAACTCCAGATGTTGCAATCATGGAAGGTGCGGATTTTATAGTTGTTGGTAGACCTATATTGAATACTATAAATCCAGTCGAGACTTTGAAAAATATTTACAATAGAATAGGATAATTAATAAGATAATAATGATAAAACAAAATGAATATCATGAAAAATAAGAATAACGCTTTTTTGTTTGACGGGTTAAAACTGGGACTTATGTTGCAAGCTGGTGGTATTGGCCCTATTTGCACGTTAGTTTTTACTTTGTCGTTGTCTGTACCAGTCACTGAAATGCTTATAGGTATTTTAGGTTTATCAATTGTTGATTTAACATACGTTAGCTTAGCTGTTTTTTCAATATCTGCTCTTGTGAAAAAAATACAACGTTATCAGCGGGTTTTTGATATTGTTATTGGCATTGTATTAATGACATTTGGAATATTTTTCATAACAACTGCGATATTATTTTTAAAAACGTTTTTATCAACAGGGCAAATAGGACACGATTTTATTAATCCTGATATGATTAAAGGTAAGGCTTTATTTTTTGGTTTGATGGGATTGGATATGGCAAATCCTATTACTATTTTATTTATTATGGGAATCTTTTCGCTTGAAGTAAGTAAACGCGATATGGAACTTAAAGAAACAAGTGTTTTTGCAGCTGGTTTTATGCTAGCAACACCTGTATTTATGTCTTTTGTAATTTTAGTCGGCCATTTTATAGGTGCATTTTTACCAATTTGGGCTGTAAAAATGCTTAACATTATCGTAGGTCTAGTTTTAGGGTATTGGGGAGTAAAGAATATATTTTTTAAGAAATCAAACTCAGATGAGAAAAAGATAAAAGAGATAGAAGAAGAGGAGCTTATTGAACTTAAAGAATTGTTCAAAAGAAACAAAGCTCTTTTAAGTGGGCATTTCAAACTTGCAAGCGGATTACATTCAGATACATATTTTCAATCTGCCATGATTTTGCAAAATCATAGGGAGACTATAAGATTAGCAAAAGAGCTTGTCAATAAAATCAAAGAAAACGATATAAAAGTTGATGTTGTTATCTCTCCTGCTATTGGTGGTATTGTTATCGGATACGAAGTTGGAAGAGTTTTAGGTGTTCGCTCAATATTTACTGAAAGAGTTGATGGTAAAGTCGGTTTAAGAAGAGGTTTTGCGGTAGCTAAGGATGAGAAAGTTTTGGTAGTTGAAGATGTTATAACGACAGGACTATCCAGTACAGAAGTCATAGATTCTATTAAATATATGGGTGCTGTAGTAGTTGCTGTTGCTTCTCTTGTTGATAGGAGTGCTGGAAAAGTTGACTTTGGAGTTCCAAAATTTTCTATTTTAACTTTTGAAGTTAAAAACTATGAGAAAGATGATTGTCCTATGTGTAAGTCAGGAAGTGTCGCCATAAAACCTGGAAGCAGAGAATGATGATATGTAGTTTTATGGTATGGGCTGTATGAGGTTTATTCATGTTTTTATCGATTTTTTAAGTTTAAACTTTGAGTTGAAATTATAGAGTGTTGTTATATTATTTATTACTTCACTTCAGAGTCTGTGTGTAATCTGCAGTTAGGGATTTCTTTTGAGTTTAAAAACAAAGTTAAATTTACTATATTGCTTTAGCTAAATTCGCATATTAATATATAGGAGATAATTGATATGTCTGTTATGTACAATGAAGCTGGTGTTAATATTGATGCTGAGAATGAGCTTGTAAACCGACTTAGAAAGAAATTTCCAAAAATTGGTGGTTTTGGGGGATTGTTTCCTATCTTAGGGACAAAATATAATCTTGTTAGTTCAACCGATGGTGTAGGGACAAAATTAAAACTTGCATTTATATTGAATAAACATAATACTGTGGGAATAGATTTGGTCGCAATGAATGTCAATGATATAGTGTGTGTAGGAGCAAAACCTCTTTTCTTTTTAGATTACTTTGCTTGTGGAAAACTGGATGTAGAACAAGCAGAACATGTAGTTAATGGTATAGCTAAAGGATGTGAATTGTCAGGTTCGCAGCTTATTGGTGGGGAAACTGCTGAAATGCCAGGATTTTATAAAGATGGAGAGTATGATTTAGCTGGTTTTTCAGTAGGTATAATCAAGAAAGGAAAGGAAATTAGCGGAAGTAAAATAAAATCTGGAAATATTATAATAGGGCTACCATCAAGTGGTCTTCATTCAAATGGTTATTCTCTTATAAGAAAAATTTTTTCGGAGGGTGAATTAGAAAAATACTCAAAACAGCTTCTTACACCTACAAAAATTTATGTTAAGGAAATTCTTTCAGCTATTTCAAAATTTAATTCAAGTGTACAAAATATAGTTGGTATCGCTCATATTACCGGTGGGAGTTTTCAAGATAAAATAAGCAGAATTTTGCCTCAAAAGAAAGATATTAGGGTTGTTATCGAAAAAAAATCATGGAAAGTTCCTGAAATTTTTAAAATTATTCAAACTAAAGGTAATGTTCCAGAAACAGATATTTACAGAACTCTAAATATGGGAATAGGTATGGTTTTAATAGTATGTTCTGAAGTTGCCTCAAAGATTGAAAAATTTTTTAAAGGTGCTAAAGTGATAGGTCATGTTAAAAAAGGTGAAAGAGGCGTTGAACTTGTATGATTAAATGCCTCGGGGTTTTAGTGTCTGGCAATGGGTCAAATTTACAAGCTATAATAGATTCTACTAGTGATGGAATTTTAAAGGGATTAGCAAAAGTTGTTTTAGTAATTTCAAATAATCCTAATGCTTACGCACTTAAAAGAGCAAAAAAAGAGAATATAAAATTTGTTTGTGTAGAAAAAAAAAGTTTTAAAAGTGCTGAATCTTTTAATGACGCTATATTTGCTGAACTTCAGAATATGAAAGTAGATGTTGTATGTCTTGCTGGTTATTTAGAACTTATCGGTCAAAAGATAATAGAAAATTATCGTAATAAGGTTTTGAATATACATCCAGCTCTCCTGCCTAAATTTGGAGGAAAAGGAATGTATGGTCATCATGTTCATGAAGCTGTTGTAAAATCAGGAGATATGGTATCTGGGGCAACAGTACATCTTGTAGATGGGAATTATGATACAGGGAAGATAATAGTACAGGGAAAAGTCAAGGTTTTTAACAACGATACATCACGGGATGTAGCGGAAAAAGTTTTGACTTTAGAGCACAAAATATACCCTGAAGCGATAAAAATTTTGATAGAAGATTTAAATAGAAGTCTTTAGATTGCGTATTATTGTAGTAGTTGTTGAGTACAATGAGAAAACTATCACTAAATGTAAAATTCAATAAATAGGAGATGAGTGAAATAAAGAGAGTTTTAGCGGTGTTTGTTTGTGTAATGATTTTGTCAACAATTGTTAATAAGGATTAATATGCTTTACGATGAAGTAAAATATAAAATATTTGGAAAGATTCATGGAACTTTTATTGAAGAAAGATGATAGTAACATAGATTAAGATTATCTTGATACGTTAAACAAAATGATCATGTTTTTTGGATAGTCTTATTCTGTACTGTGAAGTTTAAAATGTCACAATAATTTGGAAAGTTGTTTTTATACGGTTCTACTAGAGTGTTACTTTGGACCTATATTGTAATATGAAACTATAGATTTTAGTGTTGAATATAATAAAAACGGAAAGTTTGAAGTTGGAATTGGGAAAGAGGTACGAAAGGGGACATAAAGATATGATACCGCGTTATAGTAGACCTGAAATGACTGAAATTTGGTCGGATGAGAACAGATTCAAGAAAATGCTTGAGATTGAAATTTTTGCTGCTGAAGCTATGTCAAAATTTGGTGCAGTTCCTCAAGAAGCTGTAGAGACAATAAAACGAAAATCTAAAATAAACGTTGAGAGAATTAATGAAATTGAACTTACTGTCAAACACGATGTGATATCTTTTTTGACCGCTGTTTCCGAAACTGTAGGTCCTGATGGTAGGTTTTTACATCTTGGTATGACATCTTCTGATGTTTTAGATACTACTACTGGAGCACAGCTTAAACAAGCGACAAATTTACTTATTAATGAAACGAAGAAATTAGTCACTATAATACGTGAATTAGCTAATAAATATAAAATGACTCCCATAATGGGAAGAACACATGGTATTCATGCAGAACCAATGACATTTGGATTGAAGGTAGCTTCTTGGTATTGTGAAGTTTTGAGGTCTTTAGATAGATTTAATTTTGCTCTAGAAACTGTAAGTTATGGTAAAATTTCTGGTGCCGTAGGTACTATGGCACATTTAGATCCTAGAATTGAAGAATATGTATGTCAAAAGATGGGCTTAAAAGCAGAAGCTGTATCAACACAAATTATCCCGCGCGATAGACATTCAGTTTATTTTTCTATGCTTGCTCATGTAGGTGCTGCTCTAGAGAGAATTGCGATGGAAATAAGACATTTGCAAAGGACCGAGTTATCAGAAGTCGAAGAGCCTTTTACGAAAGGACAAAAAGGTTCATCAGCAATGCCTCATAAGAGAAATCCAATAATTTCTGAAAATATATGTGGGCTGTCAAGAGTTCTTAGAGGATATGCCTTGACTGCAATGGAAAACATCGCGCTATGGCATGAACGGGATATAAGTCATTCTTCAACGGAAAGGATAATGCTCCCGGACGCTTCTATAATTTTACATTATATGCTTGTTAGAATGCAGACTTTATTATCAGGACTTAATGTTTATCCTGAAAATATGCAAATAAATTTAGATAAAACAAGAGATGTTATCTTTTCAGGTACATTGCTACTTTCTCTTGTAGATAAGGGGATTCCAAGAGAAAATGCTTATGCTATAGTTCAAGCTGTGGCTTTTGATGCGAGAGATAATAAAATAACTATAGAGGAAGCGTGCCTAAGGAATCAAAGTATAAAAAAACATTTGACTTTAGAGGAGATAAGGAGAGATTGTGATCTTAATTCACAGTTTAAAAATGTTGATTATATTTTTAAACGAGTTTTTAAATAAATGATTTAAAAATGAAGTATGTAATATGTGTAATTTGTATATATGATGGAAAAGTTTAAGTCTAAGTATTATTTTATTATAATGAGGAAAATTTTTAAACTTTAATAAATAATTTTTTGACATATTTTTAATTTATCAACGTATAGTATATATGTAGGCAGTTAGCTCAACTGGAAGAGCATTTCTCTTACAAAGAAAAGGTCGCAGGTTCAAATCCTGCACTGCCTATTGTTGTAGAAATATTGAAATAATATTTCGTTGTGTAATAATTTATTGTGCATAGTAATTAGATCTTCACATTATTAATTAATGATACGATTTATTTTTGTTATGACTTTTGTAAATGGAATTTAAAAGTAATGATATAAATAATCTAATATATATAGGTCTTAAAATTAAATAGTGATTATAAAAAGAATTTATAGAATGACGATTATTTTTAGTGTAATGGTTTAGAATTTTATATTTTAAGGTATCTTATCTGATATTTGTGTTATGGCAATACTTGAAATAAAAAAATATGGCGATCCAATTTTAAGGAAAAAAGCAAAAGTCATTTTGAAAGTTAATGATAATATAAAGAGACTTGCTTACAATATGCTTGAAACGATGTATTTAGCTCCTGGAGTTGGTTTAGCTGCTCCTCAGATAGGAGTGTCGTTAAGACTTTGCGTTATTGATGTAGATTTAAATAAAAAATCGCCAAGTGTTATGGTAAACCCTGTTATTATTTCACGCGATGAAAACAAAGTATCTGGAAAGGAAGGGTGTCTTTCTTTCCCGGGTTTTTACGAAAATGTAAGGCGTTATGATAGGATTGTTGTTCGATATACAGATTTAAATGGTAAAGAACTGGAAATTAAAGCACAGAATTTGTTTTCAATGGCTGTTCAACATGAAGTGGATCATCTAGATGCAAAACTCTTCATAGATTATCTTCCGGAATGGAAAAGAAGATTTATTGAAAAAAAAGTAAGAAGAAATAGAAGTGCAGGTAATTGGTGAAGATATTATTTTTTGGCACATCTATTATTTCAAGATACTACCTTGAGGAGTTGTATAAAAATAATCATGAAATTTTAGTTATTACAAAACCTGATAAACCTGCATTTAGAGGTCAAAAGTTTGTTGCCCCTGCGGTTAAAGTCTGTGCTATAAAGAGTAATATTGATTTTATACAAGTTGAAGAATTTACTAGTAATATTATTAAAGAAATAAAAAGTTTTGATGCAGATGTAGGTGTTGTTGTATCATATGGTAGACTTATCCCAAGGAGTGTTTTCAATCTTCCCAAATGCAAAACTTTTAATATACATTTTTCACTTCTTCCTAAGCTAAGAGGGGCATCTCCAGTTCAATACGCTTTGTGCAATGGAGAAACTGAGACAGGTGTATCTTCTTTCTATATTGGAGACGATATTGATAACGGTGATATAATAATTCAAGAAAAACTTGTTATAGATGTAAATGATACTGCTGAAACTTTATTCAGTAAACTTATTCCTTTAGGCATAGTCGTTATGAATAAAACTATTGAGTTTTTTGAAAGCGGAAAATATAATGTGATTCCTCAAATTGGAGTGCCGAGTTTTGCTCCACCTTTAAAAAAGGAAAGTGGTTTGATTAACTGGAATAGAAGCGTTAGCGTTGTGTATAATAAATTTAGAGGCTTATATCTTTGGCCTGGAGTGTACTCGATAGTTTCCTTTGGTAAACTTGCAGGCAAAAGAATTAAATTTGTTGAAGTGGAAATATTTGACAAAGATTCTTTAAATGATGATTTTGGCATTGTGTATTCTGTAGAAAAGAATAGAGGTTTTACGGTGTCATGTGCTATTGGGAAAATTTTAGTTGTAAAAATGAAGCTTGAAAATAAATCTGTTATGTGTTCTTGGAGTTTTATTCAAGGTGGACAACTTTCGGTTGGCGATCGTTTCTATTGATGACGTGTATTTACAATTTTATAGAACTTAACAAATGATTAGGAGATTTTATGGTGATTGAAGTTAATGAAGATAATTTTCTACAAGAAGTTTTATCGGAGAGTTTGCCGGTATTGGTTGATTTTTGGGCTCCATGGTGTGGTCCATGTAAAATGCTCACTCCGGTTATCGAAGAACTTTCTTTAGAATATGAAAGTATAGTAAAAATAGTTAAGGTGAATACTGAGGAAAATATGTCTTTATCAACGAAATTTCAAATTACATCCATCCCATGTTTGATTTTGTTTAAAAACGGTTCTCCTTTACAAAAGATGGTGGGATTTAAACCTAAAAATGAGATAAAAAAAATTATTGATAGTGTACTAGATTAAGGATTTATTATGATTTATGATGTTATTGTTATTGGAGGAGGTCCTAGTGGATTGTCAGCAACAATTTATACTTCAAGGGCAAGGCTGAAAACATTGCTTGTAGAAAAAAATGCTTGTGGCGGTCAAATGTTAATGACTGATACGATTGAGAATTATCCTGGATTTAGCGAAGGAATTAGTGGTTTTGATCTTGCTGTAAGACTTGAGAAGCAAGCAAAGTACTTTAACGCAAAATTAGTCTATGACGAAGTTGTTTCTATTGAATGCAACTGTTTTTTTAAAAAGGTGATTACCAAAGACTTAACTTATGAGACTAAAACTATTATCATCGCTACTGGAACATTTGTCAAGAAAATGAACGTGCCTGGGGAATCAAAATTTATTGGTAAAGGCGTGTCTTTCTGCGCTGTGTGTGATGCTCCTTTTTATAGAGATAAAGATGTATTGGTTATAGGAGGAGGAGATTCTGCAATCCAGGAAGCTGTTTATTTGTCTAAATTTGCAAAAAAGGTAACTGTTATTCATAGAAGGAATGATTTAAGAGCTATGAAGGTTCTTCAGGAAAGAGTGGCACTATGCAAAAATATTTCTGTGTTGTATAACAGTGTAGTTAAGGAAGTTTTAGGAAAAGATTCTATCGAAAAAGTAGTAATAAACAATATAAAAACTCATGAAAATAAGTATTTAAATACAAATGGTATTTTTGTTTTTATAGGATTAATTCCGAATACTTTATTCCTTCCAGATGTTATAGTTGACGAAGCGACGAAGTACATTGTTACAGATGGAGACATGAATACTTTTATTCCTGGGGTTTTTGCATGTGGCGATATAAGGAAAAAGCAATTGAGGCAAATTGTGACGGCTACATCGGATGGAGCCCAAGCTGCCATAAGTGCACAAAACTATATAGAAGCTCAAGAAGTTGTAACAGGTTAATTAATTACCTTTGGAATTATAACACAGATACGATGATAAAGTAAATTGTTGTTTAAGATGTTTTTAACATTTTACTTATTGCATAGTCAGTAATAGAATTACAATTTTGAAATATATGAAAAGATTTTTTGTTATAGATGGAAATGCTTATATTCATAGAGCTTATCATGCTTTACCATCACTTTCTACTTCAAATGGTCAACAAATAAATGCAGTTTATGGTTTTATGAAGTTACTGCTTAAGATTAAAAACAATTTTACACCTGACTATATTGTAGTTTGTTTTGATTATCCATCAAAAAATTTTAGATATGAGATATTTGAAGATTATAAAGCCAATAGAAATTCACTTGATGAAACTCTTATAAGTCAGATGCCTATTGCAAAAGAAGCTGTGGAAGCTTTGGCTATGGCAAAAATAGAGATAAAGGGTTATGAAGCTGATGATTTAATTGCCACAATAGTTGAGAATAATAAAAGAATTGGTGTACAGACTGTTATTGTAACTGCTGACAAGGATATTTCTCAGTTGGCAGAAGAACAAAGTGTGTTAATTTGGAATGACTCTAAAAATATTATGTATGATGCAAAAAAAATTGAGGAAATATATGGAGTTATGCCTAAACAGCTTATAGATGTATTTGCTCTGATGGGAGATGTCGTTGATAATGTTCCCGGGATAAAGGGTATTGGAGAAAAAACCGCCGTTAAGCTTGTTAAAAGATTTGGGACTCTTGAGAATATTTTACAGAATTTAGATTCTATAGAAGGAAATGTAGGGAAATTAATTAAATATGGTAAAGACAAGGCACTAATAAGTAAGAAGTTAGTGGATTTAAATAAACATGTTCCTTTAAGTTTTGAACTTGAAAATTTTAAAAGTAGAGATTTGGATGTAAATAAAGCTATTCCTTTTTTTAAAAAATATGAATTTAAAAGTTTTCTTAAGAAATATTCATATTTTTATCAATCTTTCAAAAATTTTGAATCTCCTATTAAAAAGTTGCAAAAGGAAAATAGTTGCAATAGTGTTTCTTCAATTGTTGATGGTGCAAACATTGAGAATTATGAAATAGATTTTTTTAATTCTGGAAATAAAAGACTTCTACCTCTTAATTCAAAAACATTAAATATACCATTTGAATTTGATAGTGAAATTGTAAATACTAAGGAAAAAGCAATTCAAATTGCAAAGTTGATAGAACGTTCAAGTATTTTTGCAATGAAAACAATAAAATCTTTATCTGATTCCTTAAAAACATATGTTGTTGGTGTATCGCTATGTACTGAAAGTAAAGCTTTTTATTTTCCTATTGGACATAGCGATTTAAGTTCTCCTCAAATAACTATTGGCGAATTTAAAGATATCTTTACAGTGTTGTTTTCTTCAGATAGTATAAAAAAAATAGGGAACGATTTAAAGCAAGAGAGAAATATTTATAAAATTTTGAAGATTGAACTAAACGGCATATATTTTGACGTAATGCTTGCTTCATATTGCTTAAATCCTGCAAAACCTCACGATATAAATTATATTGCAACAAAGTATTTGAATTTTAAAGCAGGTGATGATAGTTATTTAAGAAAAGGGACGAAGAAAATTACATTTGCAGATTCTTCAGTAGAAGACAACGCAAGATATGCAAATTCAATTTCTGTAGCATCTTTTGCCGCGTATAAAATATTCAGTTTACTTATAAAAGAGAAAAAACTTTCATCGCTTTTTTTTGATGTAGAGATGCCTTTAATCGAAATTCTTTCAGAAATGGAGATTTCTGGCGTAAAAATAGATTCGTCTTTTTTGAGTAAATTTAATGAAAAAGTAATTTCTAAACTAGAGGAGATTGAAGATAATATCTATAAAACAGCAGATGTAGAATTCAATATTAATTCGACTAAACAACTTGCACATATAATGTTCGATAAACTCAATCTTCCAGTAATCAAGAAGACTAAAACTGGTTATTCCACAAATGAAGAAGTATTAACTGAATTGTCATCTTACGAATTTCCCGCTATGGTATTAAAGTACAGAGAGCTCCAAAAATTAAAAAGTAATTATATATCTCCTATAATGAATTATTGTGCTTGTGGTGGAGATAGAATTCATACTGTTTTTAATCAAGCTATAACTGTCACTGGGCGATTGTCGTCAACAGAACCAAACTTACAAAATATACCTACAAGATCCGTTTATGGAAGAGAATTTAGAAAAGCGTTTATATCGGAGAATGATAAGATTTTTTTATCTGCCGATTATTCACAGATTGATTTGAGGGTATTAGCTCATATTTCACAAGATGAAAAACTTTTGGAAGCTTTTAATAATGGTGCGGATGTGCACAGTGCGATAGCTAGGGAAGTTTTTAATATTCCTCAAAACGAATCTGTATCTGATAATTTGAGGAAAGCGGCGAAAGCGATAAATTTCGGTATAATTTACGGGATGTCTCCTTTTGGGCTTTCAAGACAGTTAAATATTCCGTTCTCGAAGGCAAGAAAATATATTGATGGATATTTTGAAAGATACAGTGGGGTAAAATTGTGGATGGATCAAGTTATTGAGCAAGTTTCAAGAGATGGATATGTTTGTACTATTAATGGAAGAGTAAGATTTGTTCATGAACTACATTCAAAGAATGTCCAAGTTAAGAATGCTGCTGAAAGAATAGTCTTTAATACTCCAATTCAAGGAAGTTCTGCGGATATAATAAAAATTGCTATGATAAACATATATAATGAAATTAAACTTAAAGGTTATAAATCTCTAATGCTTTTACAGGTTCATGACGATCTCCTTTTTGAAGTCCCAATTGAAGAACTTGAAAATATGATCCCTATTATAAAAAATAAGATGGAAAATTCTGTAACTTTAAGTGTTCCTATAATTGTTGATGTTAGGGTTGGGAAAAATTGGGGAGAAATGAAAAAAATATGATAATAGGATTAACCGGGGGAATTGCTACTGGGAAGAGTGAAGCCGCTAAATGTTTTGAGTCATTTGGGGCTTATAACATAGATGCTGATAAGATATCGCGTGAGATTACTGAAAATTGTGAGCCGGCTTTAAACAGACTTGTAAATGATCTCGGACAAAATATTTTATATGCAGATAGAACTTTAAATAGAAAAAAACTTGCCAGCATGATTTTTTCTAATGAAAAAATAAAATTCAGAGTTGAGAAAATTCTTCACCCATATATAATTTCACGTATAAATAAAACAATATATCAACATAAAATAAGCAATAATATGATATTGGTTAATGCTCCGCTTCTTTTTGAAATTGGATTGGATAAAATATGTGATAAAACTGTGGTTGTTTGGACTCCTTACGACGTTCAAGCTAAGCGTCTTGCTACACGCAATAAACTAAATACATATCAAGTAAAAAGAAGAATTGATTCTCAAATGTTGATAAAAAGGAAAATTGAACTCGCTGATTTTATAATAGATAATTCTGGATATATAATAGATTTAAAAAGAGATGTAAAAAATTTGTATGAATTATTGACATCAAGTATAAGAATAAGATAAAGTGACCTGTGTTTATTGCTCATTTATTCTTTCAAATCAAAAATATCTAAATTGAAGTAAATAAATCAAAATTAGATCAAGTAAACGTTTTTAATAAGCACAATTACATTATATATTTGTAATTTAATTAGACCAAAGGTGTGTCAGGACTCTGGGGGGAGGAGTTAATGGAAAAAGATAGGGCTAAAGATGTATCTATTTTGTCTAAGCGAACTATGGCAGAACTTATAGAGATTGCAAAAGGTCTTAAACTTGACTCTGTTGCAGGTTTGAGAAAACAGGAACTTATAGCAAAAATTTTTGAAGCACGTACAAAAGAAAACAAATTAGTTTATGATGAAGGTGTTTTAGAAATCTTACCTGATGGTTTTGGTTTTTTGCGTTCACCTGGTTATAATTATCTTCCTGGTCCAGACGACATATACATATCCCCTTCTCAGATAAAAAAATTCGCTTTGAGGAAGGGTGATACAGTGGCTGGATATGTTAGACCTCCTCAGGCACAGCAAGAACGTTATTTTGCACTTTTGCAAGTGAAGTCGGTTAATGGTCAGGAGAATCTTGAAAATATAAGGGATAGAATTCTTTTTGATAATCTAACACCATTATATCCTAATGAAAAAATAGTCTTTGAAACAAAAAAAGAGAAACTATCAACAAGAATCGTAGATATGTTAGCTCCTATAGGTAAAGGACAGAGAGTGTTGATTAATGCGGCTCCAAGAACAGGTAAAACTGTTCTTTTGCAAGAAATAGCTAATGCAATAACAGAAAATAGTTCTGATATAGTGCTTATGGTTCTGTTAATAGATGAAAGACCTGAAGAGGTTACAGACATGCAGCGTTTTGTTAAGGGGGAAGTTATCTCTTCGACTTTTGATGAGCCTTCAGACAGACATATACAAGTTGCTGAAATGGTCATAGAGAAAGCTAAAAGAATGGTTGAAAATGGCAAACATGTTGTTGTTCTTTTAGATTCGATTACAAGACTCGCTAGAGCTTATAACACGGCAACCCCATCGAGTGGAAGAGTCTTATCAGGAGGTCTTGATTCAAATGCTTTACAGAGACCAAAAAGATTTTTCGGGGCAGCAAGAAATATTGAAGAGGGTGGAAGTCTTACTATTATAGGTACTGCTCTTGTTGAAACTGGAAGTAGAATGGATGATGTCATATTTGAAGAATTCAAAGGAACTGGGAATTGTGAAATTTATCTTGATAGAAAACTTGCCGACAGGAGGATATTCCCTGCAATAGATCTTTTGCGTTCGGGCACTAGAAAAGAAGAACTTCTTCTAAATGAAGATGAGAAAAACAAAATGTGGATATTGAGAAAATGGATGACTTCTATGAATTCTATAGAGATTATGGAAGAGTTAAGCAAAAGACTTCTTAGCTCAAATTCCAATAAGGATTTCTTAAAACAGATGGAACTTTCTAGTATGGAAAGACTATAATGTTTAATATTAGTCAGATTGATGATATACAAGAAAAAAACACTACCATTTGTGCGGTTGTAAGCGGTTGTAAAATGTAGTTTTAAAAATTGATTAAAAGTTAAAAATTTTGCATACTACAATTTATGCAACAAAAACTATGAGAAAAGAAACAAAGGAGAAGTTAAGAAATGAGAAAAGCAATACACCCAAAATATGAAGAAAGCATTGTTTTGTGTGCATGTGGGTATACCTTTAAAACTCGTTCAACGAAACCTTCAATAAAGCTAGAAATATGCTCGAATTGTCATCCATTTTTTACAGGAAAGCAAAAACTTATAGATACTGCAGGAAGAGTTGAAAAATTTCAAAAGCGTTTTGCTAAAACCGATGGGAAGACTATATTGAGAAAAAAGATTAGTAAAGGAATCCAAGTAGCGAGAAAAACTTTAGATAAGGTACTCACTAATTCGCCTAAGAAAGCAAGATCAAGAAGATCTATTATAAAGAGAAACAAATAAGCTAAAAATTAGTTTTATAAATGTTACGACTATGACAGAGCTTTGTATATATGTTAAAGGTTCTGTCATGTTTTTTTCATTGACTATTAGTAAAAGATTATTAAATAATTATAGAATGGAAATTGTGTTATGTATTTAGAAAAATTGAGGTTGTTGAATTCAAAGTTCCAAGAAGTTGAAAGGGAGCTTAGTGATTCATCTGTTGTTCTAAATCAAGAAGAGTATAAGAAATTTTCGAAACAGTATTCTTATCTTCGTCCAATTGCTGAAAAATATACACAATATTCAAAACTTTTAAATAGTATAAAAGATATTGAAGAGTTGAAAAACTCGGAAGATTCTCAAATAAAAGAATTGGCTTTTGCAGAGTATGATGACCTTGTTGAGATAAAAAATAAAATTGAATCTGAAATAAAAATGTTACTTGTACCACCTGACCCGAATGACAATAAGAATATTATTGTAGAAGTTCGTGCAGGAACTGGCGGTGATGAAGCCGCCTTATTTGTAGGTGATTTATATAGAATGTACACACGTTTTGCTGAAAAAAATGGATGGAAATATGAAATTTTAGATTCAAGTCCTACGGGTCTTGGTGGTTATAAGGAAATTATATTTGAAATAACAGGTAAAAAAGTGTGGTGCTATTTTAAATTTGAAAGAGGTACTCACAGAGTTCAGAGGGTGCCAGAGACGGAAATATCTGGAAGAGTTCATACATCCGCAGTGACTGTTGCCATTTTTCCTGAAGCTAAAGAAGTTGATGTTGAAGTAAGAATGGAAGACTTGAGAATTGATACTTATAGATCTTCTGGAGCAGGGGGACAACATGTTAATAAAACAGATTCAGCTATAAGAATTACGCATTTGCCTACTGGACTTGTAGTTGCATGTCAGGATGAAAGAAGTCAAATGAAGAACAGAGCTAAGGCATTTAAAGTCTTGAGAGCAAAACTCTTCGATAGGAAAGTCTTGGAAAATGCAAAGCAGATTTCAAATGAAAGGAAATTACAAGTTGGTTCTGGCGATAGATCAGAGAAAATAAGAACATATAATTATCCACAGAGTAGAATTACAGATCACAGAATAGGATATAGCGTTCATAATATTGCTGAAGTTATGGATGGTGACTTATCAGGATTTGTTAATAAGCTCATTGAAGCTGAGGTGGAGTTTAAACTTAAGGAAAATAGTATTTAGATTAAATGTTTGAAAGTGAAAATATTTATACTATGTTGAAAACTGCTGAAACGTTCTTAGAATCAAAAGGACTTTTTGATGCTAAACCTGATGCTGAAATTCTCTTAAGTTCAGTTCTGGAGATTGAACGCTCAAAGCTTCCTATTTTAAGAAGCAAAAAGCTCACCAATACACAAAGGTCTAGATATGAGCATTATATTTTGAAACGTTCTAAAAGAGAACCTATAGAGTATATAACTGGTTTTGCCAGCTTTATGTATTTTAAATTTAAAGTAAACAAAGACGTTTTTATACCAAGACCAGAGACTGAAATTTTGGTAGAAAGTGTATTAGAATTTTCAAAAGAAAAAAATAAATATTCACTATTAGATTTATGTACAGGTTCTGGCTGTATAGCTATATGTTTAGAAAAGCTGGGCAAATTTAGAAATATTGTAGCTTCAGATATAAGTCTAAATGCTATTACAATTGCAAAGGAAAACGTACAAATTAATAGTGCTTTAAATGTAGATTTTATTGAGAGTGATATTTTCAGCAATGTAAGTAATAAAATTTTTGATGTAATTGTAGCGAATCCACCTTACGTTTCATATGAAGAATATGAACTTTTAGAACCAGAACTTAAATATGAACCTCAAAATGCTTTAATAGCAAGGGACAATGGCTTATTTTTTTATAAGAAAATAGTTGCCGAAGCTGACAAATATTTAAAAGAGAATGGGGTTATTTTTGTTGAATTAAATGCAAATAAGGCTGAAAACATAAAGCTAATATTTCTAAGTAACGGTTATAAAGATGTTGAAATAATAAAAGATTATGCGGGATTATCAAGAATATTAAGGGCTGGGAAATAATATTGAAACAGTTTTGTAATTTATAAGTTAAATAAAATATATATTAATTGTCATTTAGAGATTTATATAAGAACATGTCTATATCTATAAATAAGTTTAGCTATATGAGATTTGTGGTCATTTATAAAAAATCTTTTAAGGTTTTAAGTTATTAATTTTTAATATTATAATTATAGGTTTAATAGTTTAAAAGGTTATAAAATGGATAAAATAGTAATACGCGGAGGTAATAAGTTGAGAGGTGAAGTAGTCATATCCGGCTCAAAAAATTCTGCTTTACCCATACTTTTTTCCACTTTGCTTACAGATGAATCTGTTACAATAAATAATGTTCCATCTCTTGATGATATAAATACAACATTGTTGTTTTTAAATTTTATAGGAAAAAAAGCATTCAAAAGAGGAAACACTGTGGAGGTTTATTCTTCAGAAAATGGGATATATAAGCATATAGCACCGTATGATCTGGTTAGGAAAATGCGTGCAAGTATTTTGATAATGGGACCTTTATTAGCGAGGCTTAAAAAAGTTTATGTGTCACTACCTGGTGGATGTGCTATAGGTGCAAGGCCCATAGATATTCATTTAGAGGCATTTAAAGAATTAGGTGCTGAAATTTCGGTTGAAGGTGGATATGTAAAAACTTTTGCTAAGAATGGACTTAAGGGTACAACGATAAATCTTAGGTTTCCAAGTGTAGGTGCAACTGAAAATGTGTTGCTTACTGCAGTTTTAATTAAAGGGAGGACTATAATTGTTAATGCTGCCTGTGAACCTGAAATAGAAGATTTAGCCATTGTTTTAAATAAAATGGGTGCAAAAGTAACTGGTGCAGGGACAAAGAATATTATAATAGAGGGAGTAGATGAACTTCATGGCTTTAGACATGAGATAATTCCAGATAGAATAGAAGCAGCCACATATATAATAGCTACGGCGATTACGAAAGGTGAGATTATTTTAAAAGAAGTTATTCCGCAGCATTTGAAATCAATAAATGATAAATTGGGAAAAAGTGGATTATATATTAGAGAGTGTGGAAATAAAATTTATGTGAAATGGATAAAAAATCTAAAGCCGCAAAATATAAAAACAGGAGTATATCCTGGATTCCCTACAGATGTTCAAGCTCAATGGATGACTTTAATGTGTCTTATAAATGGTAAATCGAGTGTAAAAGAAAACGTTTTTGAAAATAGATTTCTACATGTTGCCGAATTGCGAAGATTTGGTGCGAATATCTCAGTAAATGGTAGAATAGTGAATATTAAAGGTGTTGAAAAATTTTCAGGAGCACCGGTAATAGTATCGGATTTAAGGGCTGGAGCGGCTCTTATCTTAGCCGGACTTGTAGCATGTGGTACAACTACTGTTTCAAGGGTTTATCATTTGGATAGAGGATATGACATGCTTGAAAAGAAGTTAAAAGAGCTTGGAGCTGATATAAGAAGAATTTGTGATTGATTGCTTGTTATATTTAATTTCGGAATTATCCCTTGACAGAAATGTGGAGAGATAGAAAAGGTTTACCGCAGGTATACGGCTACTGAATGGCACATTGCAACAACTTTAACAGCGAGTTTTCAATTTTTGTAGTAACCACCATATTTTAGAGGTCAGAAACAGACCTTAGAAATAAAAATAAATGTAAAAGATATGATGGGGCTAAATGTTAATATGTTAAGTTCAATAAAGGGTTAGTGTACTATTTTAAAGAATTGCATAGTTGTTGTGTAAAAATCTTCTCTATTGTCTTTACATAATTGTTCTCCATTAGTAAAGTACCCTTATAATACGGTGATGACAACGAGCCTAAGAACTCCGGATGGTGCAGAACAAGGAAACCTCAGGTTATTTATGTAAAGGAAAGAAATAGCAAAAGGATATATACCTAGTGAAGACGGGGGAAAAATCGACAGGCAGACAGTTATTCGATGATACAAATATTATTACTGATGTTACAGACCATAAAGGATACAACAAGCAACTATGTAAGGCTTTCAGAGTAGATAATTCTATCTATGGGACAGTCAGCTTAGGAGAGGGATAGGTTTTGTTGAAAAGAAGAGGTAATATATGTCATAATATTTCTGTTATTGGTAATTGATTAAAAAACAGGGTGGGGGTTATCTTAAATATGATTTTTTCATATACTTTATTTGGTATATTATTTACTTGGCTGATGATTGCTCACACTCCACTAATAAATGTTCATTCCACAAACAAGTTTTTTCATAAATTGCGTATTTGGTGCGAGTATGTGCTTGTTGCATAGACACTCTGTATCATAAATGAATGGTTTAAGTTTATATAAGAAAGAAAGTACGGTTAATTACTAGATTTTCGCAAATAATTAAAAAGGATTATTTTACTATCTATGAGGAGGATGATTCTGTTTAATTTTATGAAAGTAATAACTATATAGATTATGATATTTGGTGTAACGATTGAAAAAATAAAGTTTTTTTAATAGAATAATCATGTATAAAGTTGTATCTTAATCTTAAAACAAGTTTTATACTAGTTGTGTTTCAAATTTAACTTACCTTGACTAAGAATAAATGTAAAAGATATGATGGGGCTAAATGTTAATATGTTAAGTTCAATAAAGGGTTAGTGTACTATTTTAAAGAATTGCATAGTTGTTGTGTAAAAATCTTCTCTATTGTCTTTACATAATTGTTCTCCATTAGTAAAGTACCCTTGCGAAATAGCTAATTTTACTTACTTTATAGTTTTGTTACATTGCGTAGTTTGTTTTCATAATTAAATAGATAGATCATAAATAAACACACAGTTTGATTTGCCTGAGGTTCCTAAACTTAGAATTGTATTTATAATAGAGTTTTGGAGATTGAAGATTGTGGAAGCCGTAAGATAGAGTTTGAGTTTTCAAAAATGGAAATTGTGTTTTTAAATGCATTGAAAAACCGAAAAAATAAGGAGAAAGAAGTATGATGAATGTTACGATGAAGACTTTATTAGAAGCTGGTGTCCACTTCGGGCATCAAACCAGAAGATGGAATCCTAAAATGTCAAAATTCATTTTTGGTAAGAGAAATAAAATTCACATCATTGACCTTCAAAAAACTCTTAAAGAATTAAAAAGGAATTATAAGCTTATCAGGGATTCTATATCGGTGGGTAAAGAGATAATATTTGTCGGTACAAAAAAACAGGCACAGAATTCTGTAAAAGAAGAAGCATTGCGCTGTGGGGCATATTTTGTTTCCGAACGTTGGCTTGGAGGAACGCTTACAAATTTTGAGACGCTGAAGAAATCAATAATGAGATATAGTGAAATAGAGAATATGAAAAAAGATGGAGTCTTTAAACTTCTTTCAAAAAAAGAACAATCTCAAATTGAAAAAGAAAGAATAAAACTTGAAAAATCTTTGGAAGGTCTTAAGAAAATGTCTAATCTTCCAGATATTATGTTTGTCGTAGATTCGCATGAAGAAGCAACGGCTGTTTCAGAAGCTAGAAAACTCAATATTCCAATTGTTGCGATTTGTGATACAAACTGTGATCCAAATTTGATTGACTATCCTATTCCAGGAAATGATGATGCTATAAGAGCGGTCAAACTTTTTTGCTCTATTGTTGCCAATGCTGTTTTAGAAGGGAAAATTCTCGCCAAGAAAAATGAAGATAGTAGTAATGAAAATTTTGTAAATGAAATCGAAGATAAAGACAAAATGAAATTGGAGGAAGATTTAAATATTCATGAGGGAGAAGTTAATAATGTCAACTGAGCTTATAGCGAAGATAAGAGGAATGACAGGTGCAGGAATAATGGATTGTAAAAATGCGCTAAAAGAGGCAAATAATGATATAGATAAAGCGTGTCGTTGGCTTAGGGAGAGAGGTGTGACGACAGCTGTTAAAAAGGCTGGAAGGTGTGTTAGAGAGGGACTTGTTTATTCATATATACACGGTAATGGCACGCTTGGGGTTTTGGTTGAAGTGAACTGTGAAACTGATTTTGTGGCAAAAACTGTGGATTTTCATAATTTAGTTAAAGAAATTGCGATGCAAATTGCTGCAACATCTCCTGATTACATATCTAGAGATCAAATTCCTAAAAGTGTAATTGAATCTGAAAAGGAAATTTATAGAGTTCAACTTAAGAAAGAAGGTAAGCAAGAAAAAATTTTGGATAAGATTATTGATGGTAAAGTTGAAAAATTTTATAGCCAAACATGTTTATATGATCAAGTTTATATTAGAGATACTCATGGAAAAGAGACAATAAAAGATTTAATAACAAATTCCATTGCGAAAATCGGCGAGAATATAATAGTAAAAAGATTTTCAAGATTTAAACTTGGAGAATAATAATGTCTACAAAGAGAGTGCTTTTAAAACTTTCAGGTGAATCTCTTTGTGATGACTCATCTTCAATAAGTGAAAGCAGTCTTTTAAGAACTGTAAATGAGATTAAATCTGCTATTTCTTGTAGTGAGGTACAACTTGCAATTGTAGTCGGGGGAGGGAATATTTGGAGAGGGGCAGGGAAATTTATAGAGAGAATTACTGCAGATAAGATGGGAATGCTTGCGACAGTTGTAAACTCTCTTGCTTTAAGTGGTGCATTAACGAAAATAGGTGTTAAATCAAGTGTATTTTCTGCAGATGGTGTAAGTGGTTTTGCTGAGAGTTTCGATAGAGAGAAGGTTATTAATTATATTGAGCGTGGAAATATAGTTATTTTTGCAGGTGGCACAGGCAAACCTTCTTGTACTACTGATACTACTGCTGTGTTAAGGGCTATGGAAATAAAAGCTAATATGTTGTTAAAAGCTACACAAGTTGACGGTGTTTATAATGTGGATCCCAAAAAGGATAAGAATGCTGTTAAGTATGATTCCTTGACTTTTAAAGAGGCTTTAGATAAACATTTGAAAATTATGGATGCCGAAGTTTTTTCATTATGTATGTATACAAATATATCGATTACTGTATTTGACTTTTATAAAGATGGTAATTTAAGAAAGGTTTTAAATGGTGAAAAAATAGGAACAATAGTGGAGGCATAGTAAAATGCAAGCACAGAATTTGTTTTCAATCTCTGAAGATACTATGAAAAAAACTATAGATAGGTTAAAATATGAACTATCTTCTATAAGGACTGACAGAGCGAATAGAGCGATAGTAGAAGGCATAAAGATTAAAAGTTATGATTCTGTTGTTTCTATAAGCCAAATAGCAATTATAAATGTTCTGGATGCAAAGACAATAGAAATAAAGCCTTGGGATAGTTCTCAACTAGACGCTATAGGAAAAGCTATACTTAAAGCTGATATAGGAATAACTCCGATAATTAATGGAGAACTTGTGCGTATTTTAATTCCTTCTTTTACTGAGGATAGAAGAAGAGAAATAGTAAAAACTATAAATAAGCTGGCTGAAGAATTTAAGGTGGCTATAAGAAATGAAAGAAGAGTTTTAATTGAAAATATAAAAAAACTGAAAAAAAATAAAATTATAAGTGAAGATGACAAAAAAAAGTTTGAGATTAAAGTGCAAAAAGTTACTGATGTTTATATAAACAAAGTAGATGGAATAATAGAAGTTAAAGAAAAAGAAATTATGCAGATATGAATAAGATAATTTTCAAATGAAAATTATATAAGATTTAAAATGTTTTGTTAGCTTACCTGAAAAATTTTTCGAGTGTTGTTTATGTATTGTAATGGAAATAGATAATAGTGAACAAATAGTATTATGATAAATGAAATATTGTCACTAGGAGGGGAAATTTATGATTTATAAGATTGATGTAGATATTTGTGTTGGATGTGGAGCATGTGAAACAAATTGTCCTGTTTCAGCTATTGAACAAAAAGAAGATAAATATATAATTAATCCGAATATATGTAAAGGATGTGGAGTGTGTGAATCAACGTGTCCAGTAAATGCTATTGCTATTTCTGAAAATTAAGAGAGATTTTTTTGATACCTGGGCACGTAGCTATTATAATGGACGGGAATGGTAGATGGGCAAAGAAAAAATCTCTACCTAGGATTTTTGGTCATAAACAAGGAGTTAAAACTATAAAAGAGATTGTCAAGGCTGCGAATGGTCTTGGAGTCAAGGTTTTGAGTTTGTATGCTTTTTCTACAGAAAATTGGAAGAGACCGCAAAGTGAAATAAAATCGTTGTTTTCTTTATTTAGGCAATTTGTAAGAAAAGAATTAAGAGAATTAAACGATTTAGGTGTCAGACTTAGAATACTAGGTGACTTGTCAAAATTTCCTGAAAATGTAAAATCTGAAATTAAAAATGCTTGTATAATTACATCGCAGAATACAAAATTTGAGTTAAACATAGCTTTAAATTATGGTGCAAGACAAGAGATCATTCGGGCTTTTGAAATAATGACAAAACAAGGTATAAAAAAGCCTACAGAAGAAATTGTATCTTCTTTTTTATATACCTGTGGACAGTCTGATCCAGACTTGCTTATTCGTACCTCAGGGGAGCTAAGAGTGTCAAATTTTCTTCTTTGGCAAATTGCATATTCTGAAATTTATGTAACAGATAAATTATGGCCAGATTTTACCCAGGATGATTTAAAGATTGCCATAGTAGCTTTCCAAAAAAGAAGAAGACGTTTCGGTGGGTTGTAGTGAACGTTAAAATTGAAAACTAATATTCATGTTTTTTTGTTAGTTTTAATTGTATATTTATTAGAGTAAGGAAGGGTGTTTATTTGTAGATGTAGAGTTAATTTGTTGTAGATTATAATTTTAGAGAGTTTTATGTATGTTGTCAACTAGAATATTAACGGCAATTATTGGAATACCTTTTATTTTTGCTTGTGTATATTGTGGTGGTATAGTGTTTTATGGGATGATGTTTTTTGTATCATTTTTATGTGTTTATGAGTACCTTATTATATTGAAGCAATGTAACCCTCATACTTTTATTTCGCTTGTAATGTCTACTGTATTTTTTATATTTTTGTACTTTTTTAAGAATTTTCCAGTGAATAAAATAATAGTTTCTGTCATTGTTATGATGATTATTCTTTTTGGTGTTGAAATTTTTAAAGGGAACCCGAATTTGTGTATTGTTAGAATATCGTCATCTTTTTTGGGAACTTTTTTTATTCCACTTGCTCTAATACATATGGTTTATATACGCAATTTAAAAGGTGGTATAGAGTTTGTGTTTTTTATTTTTATAGTTATTTGGACTTTAGATACGGCAGCTTATGCATTTGGAAAAATGTTTGGTAAGCATAAGCTTGCGGAGAATATTAGTCCTAAAAAAACAATAGAAGGGGCAATAGCTGGTGTTGTTTTTGGCATTTTAGGGGCTGTTATATGTAGATTTGGATTTATGAGTAATATTTTAACTTTGTGGAATAGTATAATTTTAGGGTTTGTAATAGCCATAACAGGACAATTTTCAGATCTTGCTGAGTCTATTATTAAAAGAGATGGTGATATTAAAGATTCAAGTAGAATACTGCCTGGACATGGTGGAGTTTTAGACAGGTTTGATTCTTATATATTTACAGCTCCAACTGTGTATTATATTTTAAAATTTTTAAGATGAAAAAAATAGTGATTTTAGGATCATCAGGGTCAATAGGGACAAAGGCTCTTGATATAATTTATAACATGAAAGATGATATTTGTATTAAGGGACTTGCCGTTGATTCTAATATAGAGATTTTAAAATTACAAATTAAAAAATTTAAACCTTCTGTAGTGTCTGTGAGCAATTCCGTTGAATCTCATAATTTAAAAAAGTGGTGTATTTTCAATGATATAGAAGTTAGTATTTATAGTGGTCCTTCTGGACTTGAAAGACTTGTAGAAATGCCGGATGTTGATATGGTTCTTGTTGCTATTGTTGGAGCTGTTGGTTTAAAATCTGTGATTGCTGCAATAAAATCAAAAAAAAACATAGCTATTGCAAATAAAGAAACTCTTGTAATGGCTGGAAGCTATATAATGAGACTTGCCGCTGAAAATGGAATATCTATACTTCCTATTGACAGCGAACATTCAGCTATATTTCAATGTTGTATAAGTGAGAAGAAATCTCAAATAAAGAAAATAGTGCTTACAGCTTCCGGAGGACCGTTTTATAAATACTATAAAAAAAATTTTTCTCAAATAACTATTAGAGAGGCTCTGAATCATCCTACGTGGAAAATGGGCAAGAAGATAACGATTGATAGTGCTACTCTTATGAATAAGGGACTTGAGGCTATTGAGGCATCCGTTTTATTTGGAGTGCCTATAGAAAAAGTTGAAATTATTATGCATCCTCAATCTATTTTACACTCAATGGTGGAGTATGTTGATGGTTCAGTTATAGCTCAACTTTCAAACCCAGATATGAGACTGCCAATTCAGTATGCTTTAACCTATCCGGAGAGACTACCGTCAAGTGTAAAACCACTGAATCTTAATGAAGTTGGTAAGTTGGAATTTTTCAAACCAGATTTTAATAAATTCCCATGTTTGAAGCTTTCGTATTACGCTGCCAAAAAAGGCTTTACTATGCCTTCAGCAATGAATGCCGCCAATGAAGTGGCGGTTGAAGCGTTCTTAAATGAAGAGATAAAATTTACAGATATTGCAGAAATTGTTGAAAAAACTATGTATGCTCATACAATATCAAAAAGTTTATCATTAGATAGTTTTATTGAAGCAGACTTTTGGGCAAGACACTATGCAAGAAAATTAATTGATTGACAGAGGAATGGAATGCAAATGGCCATAATTTTTCAGATATTTAGTGTTATCGTGGGATTTGGATTCTTGATTTTCATACACGAATTGGGGCATTTTCTTGCTGCAAAAATGTGTAGAATAAAGATAATGATTTTTGCTTTTGGTTTTGGCCCCGATTTAATTAAATGTACATTTAAAGGTACAAAATATTGTATAAAAGCCATTCCTTTTGGCGGATTTGTTAAAATGATGGGTGAAATTCATGATGAAGTTACAGGTAATGAAGAAGGCTATTTAGCACTTGTATGGTATAAAAAAGTTTGGATATCATTCGCTGGACCATTTTTAAACTACATTTTTGCGATTTTTCTTTTTTCTTTTATTTTTAATATGTTTGGAGTGATGACTCCTACCACTAGTTGTTCTATAAGATCTGTAATTGAAAATTCTCCTGCTGCAGTTGCAGGATTAATGGCAGGAGATAAAATAAAATCAGTAGATGCAGCTGAAGTAAGAACGTGGAATGATTTAAATATTGAATTGAAAGACAGAGTAGGTAAGTATGCCTCTTTTGTCATAGAACGAAAAGGTAAATTTTTTGAATTAAATATGTGTGTTGTAAAGAAACCTGTAACAGGAGTACCTACAATAGGTATACATCCTATGAAAACAAAAATAGGTCTTATAAAATCTTTGTATTTTGGAGTTAAAACTTCAATATCGCAAACGGTTTTACCTGTCACTTATCTTTTAAATAAGGTTGTATCGTTGGAAAAGCCTGATATTTCTGGACCTATCGGAATTATACAACTTATGACGAACGCTATGAGAGAAAGTATACAGGATTATTTGATGTTAATTGCGATTTTATCTGTTGCCTTAGGGTTGTTTAATCTTTTTCCTATACCTATGGTTGATGGTGGGATGATATTATTGTTTTTTATAGAAGGGATAATTAGGAAACGGATAGGTGCCAAAATTATTCAGATTTATAATGTTATAGGATTGATTCTTATAGGTAATATTTTCGTTTTTGCAACATATAGTGATCTTTTGCGATTAAGTGCAATGAGATTGCTTGGCAAATAGTAGTTTAATAATATGCAAAACATTATGAATATAATATTTGATTTATCTAAACTAAAAAAGAAGTAAAAAAATATTTTTTTTCATTATAAGTTGGGTTATTGATTTAAGATGGAATTTTATAGAAGGTCTCAGACAAAAAAAATTAATATTGGTTATATTACGATTGGTGGTGGTTCTTTAATTGCAGTCCAGTCTATGACAAATACGGATTCAAGAGATTGGAAAACTACTGTAAAGCAAATAAAACAGCTTGAAGAAGTTGGCTGTGAGATTATTCGTGTTTCTTTCCCTGATTTGGAATCTGCTTGCAATGTAAGTAGGATAAAGAAAAATATTAAGATCCCATTGGTAGCAGATATTCATTTTGATTATAGAATAGCACTTGAAGTGATAAAACAGGGTATTGATAAACTAAGAATTAATCCAGGGAATATCGGTTCAAAGGACAAACTTGAGATTTTAGTAAAAGAAGCCAAAAAAGCACGTATTCCTATAAGAATAGGAGTTAATGCGGGATCATTAAAAGGAGTTTACAATTTTGATGACAGTTTATTACGTGCAAAGGCTCTTGCAAATACAGCTATGGAATATGTGAAAATTTTAGAAAAATATAACTTTGATGATATAATTGTTTCTCTAAAAGCTTCAAATATTAATACGACAGTACAATCTTATAGGATTTTCGCTTCTAAAAGAAATTATCCTTTACATTTGGGAATAACAGAAGCAGGTTCGCTTAGAGATGGTTCTATAAAATCTGCTGCAGGATTGGGGATAATGCTATGCGATGGTATAGGTGATACTATCAGAGTTTCTCTTACAGCAAATCCTGTAGAAGAAATTAGAGTTGCTTATTCTCTTTTAAGGTATATGGAGCTTCGTGATTTTGGAATAGAGGTTGTTTCCTGCCCTACGTGTTCCAGATGTAAAGTGGATTTAATAAAAATGGTTTCAGAAGTTGAAAAAAAAATTTCTACAATTAAGAATTTAAATAAATTTTCAAAACCTTTGAAAATAGCTTTAATGGGTTGTGTTGTAAATGGTCTTGGTGAATCAAAAGACGCAGATTTCGGTATAGTGTGTGGAAAAGAGAAAGGTATATTGTTTAAAAACGGTAAAATTTTAGGAGAAGTTAGTCCAGATGAATGGGTTGATAAGCTTATTTATATGATAAGAGATTATAAGATGTAGAGTTACAAAAAAGGTGAAAAAATGGGAGAGATTTATTTAACTAGAGCAGGTAGGAATAGGCTTGTTAATGAATTAAAAGAACTTCAAAAGAAAAAATCTATTCTTCAAGATGAGATTTCGCTAGCAAGAGAGCTTGGTGATTTAAGAGAGAATGCAGAATATCATGCTGCTAAAGAGACTCTTGTTAATCTTATACATAGAATTGTGGAAGTTGACTCTAAGATAACCTTTTCAAAAATTATTGAAGAACAAAATATTGATCCAGATAAAATATTTATTGGAGTTACAGTAAAAATACAAGATGAAAATGGTGACGATTATGAATATACTATTGTGGATTCAGAAGAAGCAGATCCTGCTGAAAATAGGATATCTATACAATCGCCTCTTGCTCAAGGGCTATTAGGGCATAAGACTGGTGAAATAGTTACAGTTAAGTTGCCAGTAGGTAAAACTAAATTCAAAATATTGGAAATTTTTAGATAAATATTTTAATAATGAAAAAGTTTGATGTTAAGGAATAAATATTGGAGAATGGAAAATAGTATATGTCTGATAATTTACTTGATACAAATTTTGTTTTAATTAAAAGGAGGGATTTTTTGTGTTTTTTTCTAAGCTATTAATTCCAACTTTAAGGGAATCTCCAGCAGATGCTGATATAGTCTCTGCAAAATTAATGATAAAATCTGGGATGATACGCAAACTTGCTTCAGGACTTTATGAGTTTTTGCCTTTGGGGCTTAAAGTTTTAAGAAAAGTTGAAAATATAATAAGGCATGAGATGAATATTATTGGTGGTCAAGAGGTAATTCTTCCTTTGATTTTTCCTAAAAATTTATGGACTGAAACAGGGAGGTGGAACATTTATGGCAAAGAACTTTTTAGATTAAAAGATAGAAAAAATGCTGAATTTTGTCTTGCTCCTACAGCAGAAGAAGTAATAGTAGATTTAGTAAGGAAAGACGTAAAATCATATAGACAGCTTCCTATTATGTTGTATCAGTTTGGTACAAAATTTAGAGATGAAATACGACCGCGTTTTGGTGTTATGCGTTCGAGAGAATTTTTAATGAAAGATGCTTATTCGTTTCATACCGATGAGTTAGATTTAGAAAGATATTATCAAATTATGTTTGATGCTTATAAAAACGTATGTGTGAAGTGCGGGTTTAAATTTTGTGTTGTTGAGTCAGCGTCAGGTCCAATAGGTGGATCATTATCTCATGAGTTTATGGTTTTGGCAGAAAATGGTGAAACAGAAGTAGCATGGTGTAAATGTGGATATAGTGCAACTAGTGAAAAAGCTGAGTGTTTAAAAATTGAGTGTTGTAAGGAAGAATTACATAATATGGAGGAAATATTCACTCCAAGTTCTAGTACTATTGAAAATGTTGCGAAGTTTTTGGATTTATCTCCTAAAAAATTTGTAAAAACAATGATTTATATTGCGGATGGAAATCCTGTTGTTGTTTTAGTAAGAGGAGACCATGAAATAAACGAAACAAAGTTGCAGACTTTACTTGAGGCAAGCGAAATAATGATTGCTGATGAGCAGACAGTTACTACTATAACAAATGCACCTATAGGCTTTGCAGGTCCTGTAGGACTCAAGAATATAAATGTTATTGCTGATTTATCTGTTATTGGAATTTTAAATGCAGTTTCTGGAGCGAATAAAAAAGATTATCATGTAAAAAATGTAAATTATAAAAGGGATTATGATGTTAATGTAATTGCTGATATAAGAAAAGTTTTACCTGGTGACATTTGTCCCAGATGTGAAAAAGGAAAATTAAAATTTTTGAGAGGTATTGAAGTTGGGCATATTTTTAAGTTAAGCACTAAATATTCAAAGTCTATGAACGCGACATATCTTGACTCAAATGGGAAAGAAAATCTTATTTTTATGGGTTGTTATGGTTTAGGAGTTACGAGAATAGTCGCTGCGACGATAGAACAATTTCATGATGATAGTGGTATAGTATGGCCTGACAATATTACTCCATTTGAGGTTTTAATTATTCCTTTAGATTATTATGATGATAGGAGTAAAGAGGTGACAGAGAAAATATATAGAGAACTATCTTCAAAAGGGTTAGATGTTTTAGTAGATGATAGAGATGAAAGACCAGGTGTCAAATTTAAAGATGCTGATTTGATAGGTATTCCTTATATAATAACAATTGGTAGGAAAAACATTGCGAATGGCAATGTGGAATTTAAAGCAAGAAGGGATCCTAAAGGTAATGTTAAACTTTTAAAGCCTGAAGAGGTTGTGTCTAAAGTTTTAAAATTATTTAAAAAATAATTATGACAAAATGAAAGACTTTTTTAAATTTAAAGAAAATAATAGAAATATTTCTATTGAGAGATTATTACTGGGCTAACTACATTTTTCACTATGGCTGGCATATGTAATTTTTGTAAACTCTTCTATTCTTTCTTTAAATCCTGGGATATCATTGTGCTGTGAGGTTTTCGTGGCAACAATATTAGCTCTAATCTTCGCCTCGGCACTCTCTCTTTAACTTTGATAATGGCTTTATATGTGAATATGCCTTTTGTGCTTGCTCATAGAATGGATTCTAATGTTGCTGGTAAACACACTGTTTTAGAAAATGGCAATTTGATTTCAGATAGTTCGGTTATTCCGTCGCTTCTTACAGTTTTTGACAATCCACATGCATTGTGATGCATTGCTTAGGACTAATATTTGTTATAGTGCTTTTTGTGAGAAAAATAAAGTGGGCGATTTTGATTAGGTATTATAATGGCTACCATAATTTTGTATTACTACGGGAATAGTAAATATTTCAAAAATTAAATTTTTTGATTTAAAATTGATAACTTCAATAAAAGATGTTGCATTAGTAATGTTTAGTAGTTCTAAGATTTACTCTATGTTTTTGGATTTTAATAAAACAATTTTTACTTTAATTGCCGTATTTTTATTATTCCTTTCAGAAACTTTTGATGCAATAAGTAATGTTTTTGATATTGATGCTGAGAAGAACAATAAAAAATCTAGTAAGATTATTGAATTCTAAGTTTGAAAAAGCTTTGTTTTCATATAGTATTGTATAAGCAACAAGTGGATTATTGGATTGTTTGGAACAAGCAGCTGTAACTACATATGTTGAGATACATCTGGCATATTAAGTGGGTGGAAGAAGAGGATTAACAGGATTTATTATTGTAATAATGTTTTTATTGCATCTTCCAATTGCAAATTTTTAGTATAATTAATTTCACCAGAAGCTACAGCACATGCATTAATTGTTGTGGGTGTACTTTGTATGATGTTGTCAATAATAAAAATAAATTGGAGTGACTATGAGGAAGCTTTGTCTGCATTTTAAACAATAGTTATTATGCCTTTTTCATTTAATATAAGTTATGGGGTATGGGGGGGGGTATATTTTATTTATCCAACATGGCATCATAACTTAAATCTTTTTTATCTTCTTTTTATTAGGTATAAAAATTAAAAACATCCTTGTACCAAGTGAAGATATTTTACCTTCAGATACTGCAATGTCAGATAAAG
>BTIF01000004.1:0-53297 GCA_036245315.1 Endomicrobiia bacterium
GCTATAAGGATTCTTGCAGATTATGGTGGTTATAAAGGTATGATTGCAGGACAAGCAGAAGACACTACTCAAACTGGAATATGGAATAGGGGAAATAAGGCTATATTGAAAGAAAGGTTAAAATTTATTCATATTCAAAAAACAGCAGCATTAATAATTGCAAGTTTAAAAATAGGTGCGATTTTAATAGACGCAGATAAAGAAAGTTTAAAGGTATTTGAGAATTATGGCAAGAATATAGGTATAGCTTTTCAAATGACTGATGATATTTTAGATGTATATGCCGATAAGAAGTTATTAGGTAAAAAAGGTAGTGATATAAGGAATAATAAACTTACGACTCTTTCTTTATATACTAAGCAGGAAGCTGAAAAGAAAGTGGAAGAATATGTGAAGAAATCTAAAAGAGTAATAGCGGTATTTGGAGACAAGTCTAAAGTATTTATTAAATTAGCAGATTATATTACAAGTAGAATATATTAGTAATAATGTTTTTGATTAGAGTGTTGAAAGCTATAATTTAAGTGTAAGGTAATGTTTGTTCTGTAAAAGGTATTAGCCAGTGAAGATATTAGATAGTGTAAATAATCCTCAAGATTTGAAGAAATTAAATAGAAGTGTTCTGACTGATCTTGCAAGAGAGATAAGAGAGGAAATAATAAATACTATCTCAAAAAATGGGGGACATTTGGCTCCTAGTCTAGGTGTTGTTGACTTAACTGTTTCAATCCACTATGTATTTAATTCTCCTCATGACAAAATAATATGGGATGTAGGACATCAATCTTATGCACATAAAATTATTACAGAAAGAAAAAGTAAATTTACTACAATAAGAATACATGGTGGATTGAGTGGATTTCCTAAGATATCGGAGTCAGAATACGACGCTTTTGGTGTAGGACACTCATCAACTTCAATTTCTGCTGCATTGGGATTTGCTGTTGCAAGAGATTTAAAAAATGAAAACTATAAAATAGTGGCCATTATTGGCGATGGCTCTATGACTGGTGGACTTGCTTTTGAAGGTTTACAAAACGCTGGGCATTTAAAAAAGGATATACTTGTCATATTAAATGACAATGAAATGTTTATTTCTAAAAAAGTTGGTGCTATTGCTGAATATTTTGCAAAGCTTTTAACTGCCGGAATGGCGAGAAAATTTGAAAGGAAAGTCATGGAAACTGTGAGCAGATTTCATAGTTTAGGTTCGTCATTTGGTAAATTTATAAAGAGAGTAAAAGTTATGCTTTTCCCTGGCATGCTTTTTGAAGAAATGGGATTTACATATATAGGTCCCGTTCAAGGTCATAATATAAATAATCTTACTGCAATTCTTGAGAATCTTAAAGATATGAGCGGTCCAGTGTTATTACATGTAATTACAAAAAAAGGTAAAGGCTACCTTCCTGCAGAAGTAAATCCAGTGAAATTCCACGGTATTGGGAAATTTAGTATTGAAACTGGTAAGATAGTAGAGAATAAAATTATTACTTATACAAAAGTTTTTTCTGATACTCTTGTAAATTTAGCTCAATTTGACGACAGGATAGTTGCAATAACGGCAGCTATGCCTGAAGGAACAGGTCTTGATAAGTTTGCAAAAAAGTTCCCTAATAGATATTTTGATGTAGGTATTGCTGAGGGACATGCTGTTACGTTTGCAGCAGCAATGGCGGTAGCCGGTATGCATCCAGTATGTGCTATATATTCTACTTTTATGCAGAGAGCAATTGATAATATTATACATGATGTTGCTTTACAAAATCTTCCAGTTATTTTTGCTTTGGATAGAGCTGGACTTGTTGGAGAAGATGGTGGTACACATCATGGATCATTTGATTTATCATATTTAAATTATATTCCAAATATTGTTGTTATGGCTCCATCTGATGAAAATGAGTTGCAACATATGCTTAAAACGGCACTAGACTCCAATAGTCCATGTGTAATAAGGTATCCGAAAGGTTATGGCACTGGTATTATTTTGGATAAAATGCCTAGTGTATTGCAAATAGGAAAAGCTAGAATTTTAAGATATGGAGCTGATATTTGTTTTCTTGCGATTGGTAATCATGTTGAAACATGTTTAAAAGCTGCAGATTTACTTGTGAAGACTGGTGTAAATGTTTCTGTTGTTGATATGAGATTTTTGAAGCCTCTTGATATTAATACTATAAAAGAGAAAATTCTTATTAGAACAAAAAAAATTATCACTATTGAAGAAAATACCTTGATAGGGGGATTTGGCGAAAGCATAAAAGCTTTTCTGTGTAATGAAGGGGTTACTGTTAAATGTATAGGTCTTCCGGACAAATTTATAGAACATGGGGATTTGAGGATTTTAAGGGAAAAATATGGTCTTACTCCAGAAAATTTGATAAAAGAAACACTAGAAATGCTTCAATGAAATTTTCTGATTTTATACTGTTATGATATGATTGGCTCTGTTCATTATTAAGTGAATGTCTTTGTGAAATTGAAATTATATTTAGTTGAGGTAATAAATGGTGAGTTATAATCATGTTGAAATAGAAAGGAAATGGCAGAAAAAGTGGGAATTAGATAGAATTTTTTCAAGTGATATGCGAACTGATAAGGAGAAATATTATTGTTTAGTCATGCTTCCTTATCCGTCAGGCAGTTTACATGTGGGGCATGTTAGAAATTACGTTATAGGAGATGTTTTTGCACGTTTTAATAGAATGAAAGGAAAGAATGTTTTACATACAATTGGTTGGGATGCTTTTGGACTTCCTGCCGAAAATGCAGCTATAAAAAACGGAATTCATCCTGCGAAATGGACGAAACAAAACATCTTACACATGAAAGGGCAGCTTAAACCTCTTGGTATTTCTTACGATTGGGATAGAGAAATTGCTACATGTGATCCAGAGTATTATAAATGGAATCAATGGTTTTTCATAAAAATGTGGGAAAAAGGCTTAGTTTTTAGAAAAAATGCTAATGTTAATTGGTGTTCATCATGCAATACAGTTCTTGCAAATGAACAAGTTTTAAATGGATTGTGCTGGAGATGTAATGGCTATACGGAACATAAGAATTTAGAACAATGGTTTATAAAAATTACAGATTATGCTAATGAACTCTTAGAAGGACATAAACAGCTTGTTGGGTGGTCCGAGCAGGTTGTATCAATGCAGAAAAATTGGATAGGGAAATCTTTTGGCTTGGAGATTTATTTTGCATTAAAAGAAACTAATAAAAGATTGAAAATATTTACGACAAGGCCAGATACGCTTTTTGGTGTAACTTTTATAGTTGTGGCACCAGAGCATACGATTATTAATGAATTGAAATCTAGAATTAAAAATTATAGCGAAGTTTTGAAGTATATAGTTGTGAGTCAAAAAAAATCGAACATTGAAAGATCTTCAAATAGAGGAAAGACTGGTCTAAAACTTGAGGGAGTCAATGCGATAAATCCTGCTAATAAAAAGGAAATTCCGATTTTTGTTGCAGATTATGTTTTAACGGATTACGGTACTGGTGCGATTATGGCAGTACCAGCTCATGATCAGAGGGATTGGGAATTTGCGAGGAAGTATAGTATATCTATAGTCGAAGTAATAAAAGGCAATAATTGTTGTGAATTTGAGATTAAATCATCTATATATGAACATGCTTATGAGGGTGATGGAATACTTATAAATTCAGGACAATTTAATGGATTAAAATCTGTCGAAGCATTTGAATTAGTTTCGGAATGGGTTGAAAAACAAGATTATGGTAAAAAGATAGTAAATTTCAAACTTAAAGATTGGCTTATATCAAGACAAAGATATTGGGGAACTCCTATACCCATGATCTATTGTAAAGCTTGTGGTATCATTCCTGTTCCTGAAAAATATTTGCCAGTATTTCTTCCTGAAGAGGCTGAATTTAGAGGAGCTAAAGAATCTCAATTAAAGCTGAATGAAGATTTTATTAATGTAAAGTGTCATAAGTGTGGTATGGATGCTAAAAGAGAAACCGATACTATGGATACTTTTGTGGACTCTTCGTGGTATTATGCGAGATATTGTGATGCTCACAATAATAATATGGCTTTTGACAGTATAAAAGTGAATTATTGGATGCCGGTAGATCAATATATTGGTGGAATAGAGCATGCTTGTATGCACTTGATTTATTCAAGATTCTGGTATAAATTTATGAGAGATTTAGGTATTGTAAAGTATGATGAGCCGTTTAAAAATCTTTTGACTCAGGGTATGGTTACTTTGGGTGGGAGCACTATGTCTAAATCAAAAGGTAATATTGTTAGTCCTGATGAGATGATTGAAAAATACGGGGTAGATATAGTGAGACTTTTTATTCTTTTTGTTGCTCCGCCACAAAAACAGCTCGATTGGTCTCTAGAAGGTCTTGAAGGATGTCGGAGGTTCATAAATAGGATATGGCGTCTTTATGACATAATTCATATGAAATCTGAGATTCCTGCACCTGAAGAAGACAAAGCAAATATTCTAAGAATGATGCACCAAACAATTAAAAAAGTTACTAATGACATTGAAAAAGAATTTCAATTTAATACCGCCATTTCTTCTGTTATGGAGCTTGTAAATGCCTTATATGCATATAAGTATCATTTAAATGATGATGGAATATCTCTTGAAGTGTATAAAAACGTTGTGCTTATGATGGCACCATTTATACCTCATCTTTGTGAAGAAATATGGGAAATGTTAGGATATAAAAAATATGTATCAGAGTATTCTTGGCCTGCTTTTAAAGAAAACTTTATGAAGCAGTCTTATGTTGAACTTCCTGTGCAAATAAATGGAAAATTAAGAGGAAAGATAGTTGCTTATGTAGAAGCTTGTGAGGATAAGGTTAGAGAGATTGTGGAAAGAGATAAAAAAATTATGCCGTATTTAGAAAATAAGAAAATTTCGAAGTTTATTTACGTTAAAAATAAGATAGTCACTATAGTTATCGAATAATGTTTTAAAGAAATGAGAATTTGAGAATTTATGCAAAAAATTGTAGTAATTTTTTTAATTCTTTTAACTTTTTTTTTGTCTTGTAGCCCAGTCGCAAGAGTTTTGCCAGGACATGCTAAGAAAGTATATGTTAAGCCCTTTTATAACCCTACAAGCGAGGTCGGTCTTGAAGTGGAGTTTACAAATGCTGTCATAGATGAAATATTGAAAGATGGACGCATTTCTCCTGTAAATACTGAGGAAGAATCGGATGGGATTTTAACTGCTGTAATTAAACAATATATTATGAAGCAACTGTTCACTTTTGGTGATAATAATTCTTCTGGTCCATATGAAATCATAATTGTAGTGAGTGTTTCGCTTGTTGATAGAAATAAAAATATGGCTTTGTGGACTGAATCAAATATGAAGGGAATACAAATGGATTGCACAAAAGATTTAAAAAGCGTTAGAGATAATATATGGGAGAGATTCTCAAGAAATATTGTGAGAGGAATAGTTAAAGCACTTTAATTACTAATATATCTTAGAAATTTGTAAGCCATTAAAAATTTATGAGTGATTTTAATAAAGTTATGAGAAAAAAAAGAATCTTCGACATTATTCTAAATTTTATAGTTTTTTAATTATGTCTTTATTGAAAATTCAAAACTTTAATAAATTGATGTCTGATAGAAAATTGTCACCTGTTTACCTGTTTATAGGTGAAGAGTCTTATCTTATAGATTCATGTCTTAAAAAGACAGAAGAACTCCTTGCCGTGAGTGACTTAAATAGAGAAGTTTTTCATGCTTCAGAAACATGTGTAGAAGATATTTTAAGTTCTCTTAAAACGCTTCCTTTTTTAGATAACAAGAGGATTGTTATTGTTAAAGCTATTAATAAGATTAAAACTATTGATGTTGAAAAACTTACTAATTATCTATCAAATATTGTAGAGACATCGTGTCTTATACTTTTATATTCAGATAATTTAAAGAAAGAAACTACTATAAAAAGAAAAGAGTTTATAGATAAATGTATTAATTCAAAAAATTGTATTTCAATAGATTGTAGAAGACGATATAAAAATGAAATAAAAGAGTTTGTAAGAAATGAGTTTGCTTTAAAAGAAAAAATTGTTCCAGATGACGTAATCTCAAAGATTATTGATGAAAATGATAGTAATTTATTAAATATTTCAAATGAGGTAGAAAAATTATCATTGTTTGTAGGTAAAGACAAAAAAAATGTTACGCGAGATGATTTAGAAGAAATCAGTGGATATACCATAAAAGAGAGTATATATGCTTTGTCTTTGAGTCTTGAGGCAAAGAATTTAGAAAAATCTATATTTGTTTTAGAGAAACTTGTAAACGAGGGAGAAGAACCTTTAATACTTCTTTCCGTGGTTTCTTCATCTATTAGAAGAATGCTTAATGCGAAAAGTATGCTTGAAGAACAAGGTATATCTTCTACTAAAGTCGCTTTTAAACTCGGCGTCAATAAATTTTATGAAGAAGTTTTCTTTTCAAATTTAAAAAAATATGATATGAAGTCATTAAAAAAAAGTTTAGAAATGATACTAGAGGCTGATATTGTAATAAAGACCGGAGGTGGTGATACAATATCGACTTTAGAAAAAGTCATATTATTTATTTGTAGATGAAGACCATATGCCTAAACACTGTTTGTTATATACAATAAACAGTGTTTAGGCATTTAAAATTTCTAGTTTTTGTTTTTATTATTTTTTGCTACAAGTTTGGATAGTCTTGCTTTTTGATTTGAAGCAGTTTTAGGATGTACTACATTCTTTTTTGCCGCTCTATCCCATTCTGAAAAAGCTTGTCTTAATTTCTCTTCTGACATTTTTACGTTGTTATCTCTTACTGCTGTTTCAACTTTTTTTGTTGAAGTTTTTATTTTACTTTTTATTGCCATATTTCTTCTGTTTCTTTTTTCTGCTTTTCTTGCCTCTTTAAGAGAAGAAGTGTGTCTACCTGTTTTAAGTTTTGTCATTAATGTGTTCCTCCAGAATTTCGTTATGCCTTTAATTTAATTTATTTAGCCTAATAATAAGAATTATACTCTTAATAAGTCAAGTTTTGAAAGATGTTGTATTTATCTGCAAATATGACAATCTTTTCTTTTTGAAATGTTTCTAATCCTGTACATATTTTCTATACCATTAAAAATTAGAACTTTATTTTTAAGACAATGCAGTCCCAAAATAAATTTTATTGCTTCTAAAGCTTGCATAGAACCTATTATTCCTGCTATTGCTCCAAGAATACCAAATGTTTTTGACGTCAATTCTGCAGAAGGCTTTATAGGATATATACATTGAAAACAGCTTGTATTTTCTTTTGGGACTATTACAGTTAAAATCCCTTCAAATTCGCATACAGCTCCACATACTAATGGTACGTAACTTTTATAAGCTGTTGCATTTATTAAATATCTGCTTTGGAAATTGTCAACTGCATCTATTACAACATCATAATTTTTAAAAATATCACTTGTATTCTTTTCTGTAAGTTTTTCCGAATATATTTTAAATTTAACATCAGGATTAAATTTTTCAAGTCTTTCTTTGGCAATATTTGTTTTTTGCTTTTTTATGTCTGCATGGTTGTAAAGAATTTGTCTGTTTAAGTTGCTTGGTTCTACAATGTCGAAGTCGCATAAACCTATATTACCTATCCCTGCTGCTGTAAGATAAGTAAGTGCTGGACTACCTAATCCTCCTGCTCCACATACAAGTACTTTTGCATTGAAAAGTTTTTGCTGTCCATGTTTTCCTATAGCTTCAATTAATAGTTGTCTTTTGTATCTTTCGAGATCTATTTGCATTTTTATCCACCTCCTACAAATCTTAATATTTCTAATGTATCTCCTTCTTTTAATATAATTTTTGCAATATTTTCTTGATTGATAATTTCTAAATTATGTTCAACTGTTACTCCTATAGGATCAATATTATTATTTTTTAAAAAGTCAGCTATATTTGTTTTGTCTTCTAATTTTTTGTTTTGTCCATTAATTTTGACGTTAATCATTTTTTATTATCTCCTGTGCCTTTTTTATTATGAGTTTTATGTCTTGTGCTGATGTTATTTCTGTTACCATACATATGTTTTCGGGTTTGTGTTTGCAGACTTCTGATAAATTTGAGAGCTTGATACCTCCTATTGCCACTTTTGGCACTTCAATATTTTTCATGCAGAAACTTAAATATTCGAATCCTACGGGGTCTACGATATTCTCCTTTGTAAAAGTTTTATATATTGGTCCAACTCCTATATAATCCGCCCCATATTCTACTGCTGACTTTGCTTGTTTAGGTGAATGGCTAGATACACCTATGATTATATTATGTCCTACAATTTTTCTAACCTTTGAAACAGGTAAATCTTCTTGCCCCAAATGTATTCCATCACTTTGTATGGCTAAGGCTATATCTATATCATCATTTATTATAAAAAAACATTCGTAATTTAATGTTAATTTCCTTATAGTTTCGCATTGTTTCAATTTTTCAAGTTTTGATTTATGCTTATCGCGGTATTGTAGGATTTTTATTCCTGCATCAAGCATTTCTTTTACTACAGTGATATTGTCTTTACCATTTGAAAAATTTTCTGCAGTTACTGCATATAAACCTTTAGGGATTTGGTTTTTCATAATGTGATCCAATCTTTCATTATTGGCTGATAACCTTTTTCATATATCATTTCTTTTACTTTATCAACTGTATTTGTGTCCTTTACTTTAAATTGTCCTTCAGATTGTTTTCTCTTAGTGTAACCACCTACTTCAGTGCTTGATGCTGCTGACATCCTTGTAATACCTAAGGGTATTAAATTATTCCTTAGTTCTTTGCTTTCTCTGGTAGATATAGTTATATTTATACGATTTATAAAAAGTCTTATTGCACAAACTGCTTGAATGAGATTTTTATCAGGTATTAGTGTTTTTGGTTGATATGCTCCTGCAGCTGGCCTGAGTCTTGGAAATGATATCCCAATTTCTGCTGACTGGAATTTTGTTTGAAGATATTTTGCGTGGATGCCAGTAAAAAAAAGATCACTTATAAAATCATTTAATCCAAGTAGCACACCTACATTTAGATTTCTGTAATTTACTCTTCCCGCCCTTTCACATGTTTCTATACGGTACCTATAATTTGATTTTTCTCCTTTGGTATGGAGAAGTTTATAGAGATCTTCATTATAAGTTTCTTGATAAATTGTAAGTCCATCAACTCCTGAATCTGTTAGTGTTTTATACCCTGATTCATCCAATGGATAAATTTCTATATCTATTCCTTCAAAATAATTCTTTAATATTTCAACACATTTTTTTAGATAATTTATTGGAGTTTTTACGTTACTTTCTCCTGTAACAAGGAGAATATGACGAAGGCCGTAGCTTGAAATTATTTTACAATTTTCTTCAATTTCCTCGAAGGAAAGAACCTCTCGCTTAATTTTATTTGTTGTTGAAAAACCGCAATAGACACAATTATTTGTACAAAAATTTGAAACATACAAAGGTGCATACAAAAGTATGCATTTACCGAAGTATCTTACTGATATTTCATGTGCTTTTTGTGCCATTTCCTCAATATGATTTAAAGCTTTGGGTGATAAGAGATTCAAGAAATCCATATTATCTAAATTTTTTTTTTGTATGGAATTTTTTATCATTTTATCAGAAATATTTTCTATATATTTTTCAAGATTAAAATTGTTGTATTTTTGTTTTACATTATAAAAAGTCATAGAATATGTCCTCAATTTTTGATTTTTTAGATTAAATTAAAAATATAAGACTAACACTTTTATAAAAAATCTAATGTTTGTTATTTGTCATATAGAAATCCTGTTAATGGAGATGATGCTCTTGCTCTGTCTGATATCGCCCCAAGTTTTGCAAGAAATGCTTTTCTTCCAGCATTTATGGCGTCTTTAAATGCTTCAGCTATTAAAACTGGGTTCGGACTTGAGGAGATTGAAGTGTTTATCATAATTGCACTACATCCTATTTCCATACACTCGCAAGCATCTGATGGTTTACCTAGTCCTGCGTCAATTATTATTGGAGTGTCAATTTCATCAATTAATATTTCCACCATTTCTTTTGTTTTTAATCCTTTATTTGTACCAATAGGTGCCCCTAAAGGCATAATTGCTACTGCTCCAGCATTTTGCATGTCTCTTGCAGCGTACAAGTCAGCGTTCATATAGGCAAATACCTTAAAATTTTCTTTTGAAAGAACTTCACACGCTCGCGCAGTTTGATAGTTGTCAGGCAAAAGATACTTATTGTCATTAATTATTTCTACTTTGATTAGGTTAGTTTTAGTAGTGGCTTTTGCAATTCGTGCTATATGTATTGCTTCTGTGGCATTTCTTGCACCCGATGTATTTGGCATTATGTAAATATTTTTGGGTATATGGTTTAAAATATTTTCTTTTGGATTTCTAAAGTCAAATCTCCTTACAGCTACAGTTATAACTTGTGTTTGTGAGGATTCAATTATTTTGGGGATGAGTGCATTATTTGGAAATTTTCCACTCCCTATAAAAATTCTACTCTCAAGTTCCATGCCTGCGATGTTTAAGATATCTTTGTTCATCCTCTCTGTCCTCCAATAAATAAACTTACTAACAAAAATCCCTTTAGGATATGTACCTAAAGGGATTATAAAAATAGAACTTTTTTATATTCCCTGACGGCATTATCCATGTCAGGTTCAAATGGTTAAAGGATTTAGTCCTTTTCTCAGCCTTATGAGGATCAAAGAATCCTCTTAGCACCCACAAATTCAGTAAAGATGCTTTACATAATCTTGTTTATGATATCATAAAAATTATATGTATGCAAATACAACTATTTTTTTGACTTAAAATAGTTATTTTAATTTCTTTTTATAGTATAAAAAATGGAACTTAAATAATAGTGATAAGTAGAGAATAATTTAAGAATCTTGGTACTGTCATCAAATATGTAAGATAAAAAAGTTTAATGTTATTTTGTTCTTAATTATCAAATTAAAAATTTATATTTATTATTTCTGTGATTTTGCTTATAATAATAAATAAAAGTGAAAAATCAATATTGGAGAGTTTAGGATAATCTGTTGCAATCATAATACTATGGGAATTATAAATGAGTAAAATAGCAATTTTTGGAGGATCGTTTGATCCAGTTCATAAATCGCATATTCAGATTGCAGATCTTGCAGTTAAGTGTTTTGATTTAGAAGAATTGATTTTTGTTGTTGCTTATGCACCGCCTCATAAGAAAAAACAATATGCAGATATTGAAGATAGAATTTCAATGTTGAGGCTTGTTACTTACAACGTAAGTAAGATTAGAATTAGTTGTTGTGAAGCTCAGAAACGAGAAGTGGTATATTCACATCAAACTTTAGATTATTTTCAGAATTTGTACTCCTCGGATGAAATATATATGGTTATAGGTTCAGACTCTCTTTTAAGTTTGTCTACTTGGGAAAATATAGATTACATTGTGACTCGCTATAAATTTATAATTGCTAGAAGACATAATATCAAAATAAGTAATGACACTAAGTATCTTGATAGATGTGTTTTTATAAATAATGAAATTGAGAATATTTCTTCTACTAGAATTAGAGAACTTATTAAATTAGGCCACATAGAAGCGTCTTCTTTACTTGATAGTAGAGTTTATGATTATATAATTCAAAAGCGATTATATAGATAAACTTTTCTTTTATATAATAGAAGCAATGAGGTATTGTGTATAAAAATATTGAGAAGAAAATATTTGATTATTTGTCTCAACATTTGAGCTATGAAAGATGCGAGCATTCTTGTAATGTAGCTACACTTGCAGTAAAGCTTGCGTCTGTATACAATGAAAATATGCTAAAGGCTCAAATTGCAGGACTTTTACATGATTGTGCAAAATATATGACAAATGAAAGCCTTATTAATTTTTTTAAGAAAAACAATGAAAAATTTGAATACTTTTGTGAGATAATTAGACTCTCGCCTTATCTTTTACATTCCTTTGCTGGCGAAGTCATTGCGATAGAAAATTTTAAAATAAAAGACAAAGATATTTTAAATGCGATAAGAAATCATACACTTGGAAGAGAAAATATGAGTGTTCTTGAAAAAATAATTTTTGTTGCAGATTCTACTTCATATGATAGAAAATGGGGAAATGCAGAGAAAATGCGCAATTTAGCTAAAAAAGATTTAGATAAAGCTTTTTTAAAGATACTTAAAAGAAAAATGAAATACGTTATTAATAATGGCATATTTTTGTGTCATCAAGCTGTAAGTACGTGGAATTACTATGCTTCAAATACTTGAAATATCAACACACCTCTTTTATATCTTAATTAAAGATTTTGTCCATAAATTCTTATGTTATTGATTTTTGTATTGTTAGAAGTTTTTAAAGGTTTGATTTGATGTTATAACAGATAAAGATGAAGAACTTAGATTTATCCTTTCAAAAAAATAGTTTTGAAAATAGAATTTAAGACTTTTTTAAAAATAGTGAAAATCATCCAAACATTTAAATGTTATCTTCATTTAAAAATTGAAAGTATAAAATTTGTTTTTTTATTAAGATTAAGACTACTATTGTTTTCTTCAGCCCACGATCTACGTATATAAAGTGGATTTACTTTTGAATAATTTTCGCTTTTCACAGATTTGTAAGCTATTGTTGCTAATATATGTGCCTGCGGCATATGCATAGTGTAAGGTAAAGAAATACTATATGTACCGAATTCTTTAATAAGTTTTTTTTTGTAAGATATTGTAGCATTCCCTATAAGTAGTAAATTATTTTTATATTTTTTTAAGCTCTTGATAAATAAGTCTATATTTTTTATAACAATTTTTTTACCTTCTTTAACATAAACCTCATTCCTTAAGGCGTCTATTACTGGGATTATTTTTATTCCTTTTATTTTGCTGGAAGATTTTTCTAAGATTGACAAAGCGTCAACGGCAACAATAGGTTTGTTTAAAACTTGAGCAAACATCTTTACCGCTGTCATGCCGATTCTTATTCCAGTAAAACTTCCAGGTCCTGTGGATATTGCAAATTTGTCTATGTCTTGACAAGTATTTTTAGTATCCTTAAGTAATCTTTCTATTGCTGTGATAATCATTTCAGAACGTATGTTTACACAGTCGTAATAAAATGAAGCAGTATTTCTTCCATATTCATTTATAGCCAAGCTAAATGTTTTTCCAGAGGTTTCTATAGCTAAAATTTTCATTTTTTATTTTCTATTTTTATTTTTCTTTTTGGGTTCATATTTTCAATCTCAACGTTCCAGTGATTGTCGTTTTCTGCTCCTAGAAGTCTATCTGCCCATTCAATAATTGAAATATTTTTGCCGTAAATATATTCTTCTATTCCAATATCCCAAACGATCAAAGGGTTAAGTTTGTATAAATCTATATGGAAAAGTTTTAAGTTGCTTGTATCATATTCGTTTATAAGTGTAAAACTTGAACTTTTCGCAAAATCTTTGTTACAAAACGCTTTTACAACTCCTTGTGTAAAAGTTGTTTTTCCACTTCCCAAATCACCTTTTAAAAAAACAATGTCTCCACCTTTTAATATAGATGCAAATCTTCTTCCTAGATTCCTAGTTTCTTGTGAAGTTTTTGTAACAAAAATATTTTTGTTAAAAATGCTTGTAGCCGAGATATTTAATTTTTTGTTCTTTGCCATTATAAAAGTATTTTACTTCATTTGAAGAATTGATAATACCTATATATGAAATTTCAGGGATTAATTTTTTTAAAAGTTTTGCTTTTAAGTTTGGAACTGTAAAGACAAGCTCATAGTCTTCTGCTCCAAACAATGCAAAATTTAATTGTTTTCTATCTTCTTTGAAAACTTTTTTTAAATTCGATGAGATTGGAATTTTATTCATATTAATTTCTGCTCCTTTTCTAGAATCTTTTGCAAGCATATTAACAGAAACGTACAATCCATCGGAAGCATCCGTTAAAGAAGTTAAATATTTTGATATTTTCCATGCTTCTTTAAGCCTTGCTTTGGGATTGTTTTGTTTTGAAATTAAATAACGTTCAGCTTTATTATATTTGTATTTTATTCCATGTTTATATAGAAGAGTTATCCCTGCTCCGGCATCTCCAAAAGTGTTTGTTACGCCAATTAGATCTCTTTCATTAGCCCCATTTCTTTTAATTATTTTTTGTTTTCCTATGCCAACAAGTGTAACAGAGATTATAATTTTCTCGGATTTTACAATATCGCCACCTGCTATCGTTATTTTATATTTATCGCATGCTTTTTTAAACCCTTTATACAAGTTGTTGACAAATATTTCTGATGTTTTTGGCGAAAAACCCAGTCCTATGAATACATATTTTGGAATTATATTCCCCATTGCAGCTATATCACACACATTTACTTCAATTGATTTTTTACCAAGTTCTTGAGGATTTATCCATTCTTTTTTAAAATGAACTTCTTCAACCAACATGTCTTTTGTTATACAAATATTATTTTTACCAGATTTGAAGCAAAAACTATCATCGCCTATATTTGCAGTGATATTTCTATCACCACTTGTGTTTATGAATTGGGTTTTTATTATATCTATTAGTTCAAATTCGCCAATTTTTGAGACATTTTTGTTTTCCATTATTATGATTATATCAATTTTGATATAATAAAAATCAGTTGTGAGTTTTTCTATGATTAAGATGTCGTATAAATGACCTGTTATAATATAAATTCTTATTGTTTATGTTTTTGCACTGATTTTGTTAGATACTTTTGGTTATTTTTCTTATGAGAAGCGAATCATTTTTTATAAATTGAATAATGCTACAATCTCTTGTTGAAGGCAAAGTTATTTCTGTTTCTGTACCGCAAGTTCTAAAGGGTATAAAAAGCTTTATATTTATAAATAAAACTGAAATTAACTTTGAGGGTAAAACTTCTTTTTACTATGTACTATGACATTAAAAGAGAAGTGTTTAATTAAATATTTTTTATTTTCTTTTTCTACAGTGTTGTTTGAATATAATTATGATTTGGAAAAATTATGAAATACAGTGCTGGGGTTATTTACAATAAATCAAAGGCGAATGCAAAGAAACTTGCACTTGAAATTGCATTTTGGCTTAAACAGAATAAATGTAGAGCGTTTGTTATTGACTCCTTATCGATTAAAGCCAGAAAGGTTGACTTTGTTTTATCAATAGGTGGTGACGGTACAATGCTTAAAGTCATAAGAACATTTTCACCGTTATCAGTTCCTATAAAAGGTATAAATCTTGGCTCTCTTGGGTTTTTAACAGATACGGATACAAGTGAAATATTTATAATCTTAAAAAATATTTTTTCTTCAGGTTTTGTAATTGAAAAAAGAATTTTACTTTCCGTGGAATTTGAATATAAAAACAGAAAGATGAAAATGATAGCTGCTAATGACTGTGTGTTACGTTCTTTATCAGGTGGCAAACTTATTACAGTAGACGTTAATATAGACAAAAATTTTACGACTGAATATAAATGTGATGGAATGATTATTGCAACACCTACAGGGTCAACTGCATATTCTCTTGCTGCTTCAGGACCTATAGTTTATCCCAATCTTCAGGTGTTAATTCTTACGCCTATTTCTCCTCACACGTTAACGCAAAGACCAATGATATTGTCTAATAAGTGTAATGTTTCATTTATTACAAAAAATAAAGATAGTAACGGAAAGATTATGGTATCGATAGATGGACAAGACAATTACACTCTCCCAAACGGAACGAGTGTGAAATTTTCTTTATATAAAAAACAGCTTAAACTTATAAAAAATTGTAGTAAATCTTATTTTGAGACTTTAAAAACAAAGTTGCATTGGAGTATTTAATTTCTATTGTTACACTGTAGTTGTTTACTGTAAGACAACTCCGGGACTAGGATTCGAACCTAGACAAAGGGATCCAAATTCCCTTGTGCTACCATTACACAATCCCGGAATCCTCATGTTATGTTATAGATGTAAGGTCAAAAATTACGTAAAAAGCTACTAGCTAATTGTATTGACAAACCAAACTTTCCATTTATATTTATTAAGTTCTGACTTAAGTTTTTCGGTTTCAGATTCATTGTCATAAATTCCGAAAACTGTTGTGCCGGAGCCTGACATAAGGCTTACGCAACCTAATTCATTTAGAACTTTTTTAATTTTCACTATTTCAGGATAGCTAGGAAAAACGAATTCTTCAAATCTATTAAAACAATAATTAAACCCTTCTTTTTTATTGAAAGCCCCATTATTAATGGAAAAAATTATCCTATTAATTTTAACTTGATTTGTCAACGGGAATCTTATTTTTTTATATATATCTTTACTACTGAGTCCAAAGTCTGGATTTACAAGAACTATGTTTAATTTTTCAATATTTTTTAATGGGGTAATAATCTCTCCTATTCCTTCGCATAGAGCTGTTCCAGAGGTAAGAAAAAAAGGAACGTCAGCACCAAGTTTTACAGCGATTTTCTCTAGTTTGTCTTTTGACGTTTCTATATTCCATAATTTGACTAGGGCTTTAAGTGTTGAAGCAGCATCAGAAGATCCACCTCCTAAACCAGCTTTGATAGGGATTTTTTTTTTTAAGTATATTTTTACGCCTTTATTTACATTATAATACTTTTTGAGGATTTGTGCCGCTTTATAAACAATGTTTTCTTTGTTAATAGATAAGTGTTTGTTTTCGCATTTAAGTAAAACTTCACTGTCTGTAAGTTCAAAAAAAAGTTCATCATGTAAACTAACAGTTTGCATAACGCTTTTTAAGTTGTGATATCCGTCGGATCTTTTGTTTTTGATTTCTAAAAAAAAGTTGATTTTTGCTGGTGCTTTCAGATGTAATTTCATTCTTAAATGTGGAGCGGTGGATTTTCTTTGTTACTTTAATTTAATATTGTTGTTTTAGAATAAATAATAGGTATAAACTGATTATTTATATCTTTTACACTCATTTAGAACTTTAAAAAGAATTTTAAATTTATCACCTTTATTTATTGAATGAAATTTATAATTGTTAATTGTTATTATAATTATTTAAGCACTACGTGCAACATATAATATTGCTTCTTTCATTTGTGTACTTGCATTTGCTTTATTTACGATATCAAATGCTGTTCCATGTCCGAGAGAGGGGATGTTCTTATAAAAGGAAGACAAATTGTAACATTTACTTCGTATCGTCAATGCATTTCAGAGGTGTCATCACTTGATTGTAATACATTGAAGATACTAAATCATACCGTCCATTTTTAGCTTTTAACCAAACCGAATCTGCAAGAAGCGGTTTTGTTATATTAATACCTGTTTTTTTAATATTTTGTATACTGGTAATATAATTTTTTCCTCAAATCCTAAAATTGAATTGTCGCCAGCGTGTGGGTAAACCGTACAAATCGACTTTTATATTTTTTTAAAATTTACACTTAAGTTTACAGTTTCAATTATATATTTTGTTTTTATGTTTTCAGATATTTTTTCAATATGTCTTATAACCATAACACTGTGTATATTTTTACAAGTCATCATCATTGCAACCTTCTCTACTTTTCGTGAGAGAAGCAAGTAATTTTTTATGCCCTTGGTATCTTAATCCTACCATTTTATTGATTTTTTAAAAACTGGAGCTTGTATGTAAACAAGGCCTAAGGTCTTACCCATTCATGTTCAGTACTTTACGGCTTCATCATATATCATATATTTCAGACATTACGATGCGATTATCCCAGCTTTTGTTAATGGACATCCTACTTTAAGTAAACTTCCAGTGTTAGAAGATGGAGTAAATCCAGTATTTCTAAAATTGCTGGAAAAAATTGTGTCACCGAACACAACAGGACTGCAAACTCTTTTTATAGTTGTAGAATTAATTTACAGCTCTTTGAACTATTTCGCAACAAACCTATACCTGTAGAGCTACCTAATGTAATTGCTAGACGAGGTTTTATCATTTATATTTAATGATTGGATTTGATTGTGAATTTTACCAGGTCTTATTTATTTTAATGTTTGCTTTTGATTTTAAATTATTAACATATGTTTCAACAGCTTTCGCAAGGTTGTAGTGTTGCAAAATTTGAGATATATTATTTTTTACATCATCAAAAGTTATATTTTTACTTGCATGTTTTTCTTCAACTTTTATGAAATGATATCCAGTATCTGTTTTTATAGGGTTTTTGGTGTAATCACCTACTTTTATACTAAAAGCAGTTTTACTTATATCTGGATGATGATTTTCATCATTTTTTACAATTAATCCCAAGTCACCATTTCTTACTTTAGAAACAGGGTCTTCAGAATATTGCTTTGCAACATCTACAAAAGTTTGTTTTTGAAGTTCTCTTTTAACAGCTGCAACTTTTTCTTGTGCTATTTTCATTTTGGAACTATTTACATTTTTAGGGCAACTGATAAAAATGTGTTTTATTCTCACACATTCGCTAGATTTTATTTTAATATCGTTAGCAATGACTACAATTAAACTATCTTCAAGTGAAAGGTTTGAAGGACTTGGGTTTGTGTCTTTACTTTTCATTTTTGCAATAGCTTTTTCATAAAAAGCTTTTAATTCTGTCTCAGTTGGCATTTTTATATTAGGTGTTACTTCTTTTTCTAAGAGCTTTGCGGATATAAGTCTATTTTCAAAATCTACAGTTGTCATATTCATTTCTTTAAGCCATGAATTAAATTCGCCTTCGTTTTTGAATAGTTTTTTTAAACTATTAATGCTATTATCAATTTCTATTTTTGAAACTTTAATTTTTTGTTTCTTTGCTTCCTGTAGTAAGAGAATCTCGTTAATTTTTTCGTCTAAGATAATGTCTTTAAGTTCTTTGATTTTTTGATCTGTTTGTTCTTTAACAGGTATAGTTTGCTTGTACATTTTAATTAAAGGTGTAAACGATTTGTTAAATTCAGATGCGAAAATAGGTTCACCATTTACTATGGCTAAAGTCTGATCTGTAACTTTTTGTGCCGCAAAGATATTTAATGTCATAAAAATTGTCATCACTACTACTACAAAAAACCTTTTCATTCTTTCACTCCTCTTTAAGTAAGGTATAGTTAAGATTTTGTTTAAATTGCTAACTTATATACGTAAACTAACACACAATTATGTTTTATTACGAGAATCAAGTTATTATGTTTTTAAATTGCAAAACACTTTAATTCTAGCAGAGAATTCTACAAATTTATATTTTATTAATCAAATTAACTTTTAAATATTTGTTTTTATTTAATTTCAAAAACGATTTGGGATTGTAAAAGTTAGTCGTATAATCAAAATCAAAGATATATCCTATAATTTTACACATTGAAACGAAATTCTATTACATCTCCATCTTTGACTAAGTATTCTTTTCCTTCGCTTTTTAGCAATCCAGCATCTTTGACAGCTTTTTCGCTACCAAGTCTGGTTAAATCGTCAAGATTCATGACTTCAGCTCTTATAAATCCTCTTTCGAAATCTGAGTGTATTGTACCAGCTGCCTGTGGAGCTAATACTCCCTTTTCTATAGTCCACGCTCTTACTTCATCTTTACCTGCTGTAAAAAATGTTGCAAGTCCAAGTAGCTCATATCCTGATTTTATTAAGCGATTAAGAGCGGACTCTTTTAATCCTAGATCTCTTAAAAAAGTTTTTTGATCATCTTCAGAGAGTTCGTAGAGTTCTGCTTCAATTTTTGCACATATAGTTGTTACTTGTACGTGATTCTTTTTGAAATTTTCCTTTACGATTTTTGTATATTTGTTTTCCATTAAGGGTAAGTCATTTTCTGAAACATTGCAAACATATAAAATAGGTTTTGAGGTTATTAAAAAAAAATCCTTCAATATTATTTTTTCGTTAGTGTCAAGTTCAAGAGTTCTAGCGGGATTTCCTTTATCAAGATAAGTTTTTAACTTTATTGCAAGATGTTTTTCTGCAGACGTTTTTTTATCATTGAGTTTAGCACTTTTTTCTAGTCTTTCAAGCCTTCTTGATATAGATTCTAAATCAGTTAATATAAGCTCAGTTTCTATGATTTCTATATCTCTTAATGGATCAATATCATTTCCCATGACATGGGTAATATTTTTATCTTCAAAACATCTTATCACATGAATTATTGCAGCGGTTTTTCTTATGTGTTCTAGAAATTGATTGCCCAATCCTTCTCCGTGTGAAGCTCCTTTCACAAGTCCTGCAATATCTACAAATTCTACAAATGACTGAATTTTCCTCTTAGGTTTGTAAAGTTTTTCAAGAAAATCCAAACGTTTGTCAGGAACTAAGACTGTGCCTATGTTTGGATTAATGGTGCAAAAAGGATAATTTGCTACTTGTGCATTAGCTTTTGTTATAGAGTTAAATAATGTTGATTTCCCCACGTTAGGGAGACCAATAATTCCTAGTTTCATATAGTTTATTATTTAGTTATGGCAAATCCAGTTAATTTGTATATATTATACATATATATCATATTGTTTTTATCTTTAAAATGTGTGATTTTGAAATGAGCAAAAGATAAGAGTTAATTTCGCGTATCGTAATCGTATCATTTCCTTCCTTTTGTTATGTATTTGGTGGTAGTGAGTTCATTAATTCCCATTGTACATTGTGCGTGAAGCTTTTGTGTGTTGAGAGTGAGATTGCCTATTTTACAACTTAAACCAAAAGTACTACCATCATGGAGCATGGAGTCTGCTTGAAACATTTATAAAAAAGATGATGGCTGATCAATCTAGTTTTGCAACAAATTCATTTGCTGTTTGTTCATTATTTGTGACAATAGCTTCACACAGAATACATCATTGATCATGGGATATACTTATTTACTATGTTTAGTTGAGATTGAGAGTTTAAAATCGTAATACTTTGTGTTCTATGCTCCAATATTTTTCAGTTACAGGTTTGATCTCTTATTTTCTTCGATTATTGTTCTTCCTGTTTAGGATAGGATAAGTTCAAAGAAATAACATTCTTTGTACCTTTTGTCACATATTATCTATACATTTTCTTGCTAGAGTTATATAATAATTATATTTAGAGCTGAGGTTATCTTCGCTACTTCAATACCTATTTTATTTATATTTCGCTACAAAAGCAACGATTATTTGTGAAAATATATTATTTATTTGTATTCATTTCAGAATAACAAGTGATCTTGAAGCTTTTTTTGCCAACATGACTCTTAATAAAACTATTTGTTTTATTCTGTAACTTTTACCCTTAATTGTTTAACTTCTTATTATTTTTGAATGAATTACATTCATAACTTTTGTTGATATAGACTTAAATTAGAGGTATAGTTTTTATAACAATATGTTTAGTTAGTTGTTTTTTTATCCAATTTAAAAGTCCCCCAGCAAAGATAATATCTTTTTGTCTTTGTGTTAAATTGTAATTTACTTTGATTTTTTTATTATTTACTTTGGCATAGATAGACTTATCTTCTTTAATTATATTTCCAATGTTGTCAAAATTAATTTCACTATCAAGTTTAACTTCGTTATAATCTAAGAAGTTATCAAATGTTAGTGGCAGTATGCCAAAATTTATAAGGTTTGCAAGGTGTATTCTTGCAAAAGATTTTGCTAAAACTATTTTTATTCCTAAGTATCGTGGAGCAAGGGCGACGTGTTCTCTTGAAGAACCTTGTCCATAATTTTCACCAGCTATTATGACTCCATTTGGGACTGATTTTGCTCTTGCCGCAAAATTTTTGTCAACTGTTGCAAAAGTATATTCTGATATTGCAGGAAGGTTAGATCTCAACGGCAAGATTTTTGCTCCTGCTGAAAGTATGTGATCGGTTGATATATTATCGCCAACTTTTAAAACTATTTTTCCGTATAAATTATTGTCTAATGATTTAATATTTGGTCCTTTTATGACTTCTATTTCTGAGCTACATGCGGATGGAAACTGAAAATGTGTATCGTCTATTAAAAATTTCCCTGGCATTTTTATTAATGGTTTTTTATTAAAGTAATTCATTGGATCTATAATCTTGCCAGTTAAGGCAACGGCAAGAGCGACTTCTGGAGAACATAGATATACTTGTGCGTCTTTTGTTCCACTTCTTCCTTCAAAATTTCTGTTAAAAGTCCTAAGTGACACTGCATTACTCTTAGGTGCTTGACCCATACCTATGCACGGACCGCATGAACTTTCAAGAATTCTAGCACCACTTTCAATAATATTAAATAATGCATCTGAATATGAAAGCATTGCAAGGACTTGCCTTGAACCTGGTGAAATAAAAAAGTTTACATTTTTATTTATTTTTTTACCTTTTAAAATTTCTGCTGTTAAAAGCATATCTGCAAGCGATGAATTTGTACATGAACCTATGCCTACTTGGTCTACTTTTATTCCATCTAAGTCTTTTACTTTTTTTACATTATCTGGCATGTGTGGTGCAACAATTAGTGACTCTAATGCATTCAGATCTATTTCAATTTCTTCATCATAAGTTGCGTCTTTTTCTGGTTCAATTCTTATCCAGCTTGTTTTTCGGCCTTGTTTTTTTAAAAAATCTTTTGTTACATCATCAGACGGAAATATACTTGTAGTTGCTCCAAGTTCAGTTCCCATATTTGTAATTGTTGCCCTTTCAGGTACAGATAAAGTTTTGACTCCTTCTCCTGAAAATTCATATATTTTCCCTCTGCCTCCTTTAACACTTTGAAGTCTTAAAAGTTCAAGTATTATGTTTTTTGCACTTACCCACTCTCTCAATCTACCTTTGAGGTTCACTTTAACAATTTTAGGCATGGTTATATAAAAAGGTTGTCCTGCCTGCCATTGCACAAGCGACATCAAGACCTCCAGCTCCAAAAGCAAGCATGCCAATTCCTCCGCCAGTTGGAGTGTGGGAATCTGATCCTATCAAAGTCATGTAAGGGATGCCAAATCTTTCTAAATGTATTTGATGACATATACCATTTCTTGCAGGTGAAAAAATTATTCCATACTTTTCCGCTATAGTTTGTAAAAATTTATGATCATCACCGCTTTCAAAACCTGACTGCAAAGTATTGTGATCTACATAGCTTACAGATAATTTTGTTTTTACTTTTGGAACGCCCATAGCTTCAAACTGTAGGTATGCCATTGTACCTGTGGCGTCTTTGGTAAGAGTCTGATCTATTTTAAGTCCAATTTCATGCCCTATTTCCATCTTTCCACTTAACAAGTGTTGAGAAATAATCTTCTTTGTGATATTCACTTTTTTTACGCCTCTTGTATATTTTTAATGTTTTTATAATAAAGAAGCCTTTTATATAATATTATATTGCATGGTACTACAATACTCACTTCTAATTCTACTATACCAAAAAAACATGTTCAAATTATTATGTTTTAAAAGTAATTTTTTGTTATTTTTTTTATAAATTATAGTTTATAATTATTATTGTTGGGTTAAATACTTAAAACGGAAGTTAATAAGTGTTGAGAAGTTTATAATCTATACAAACAAAACACCTAAGAGTGAGAACAACTGATTTAGTAGAGTAGAATTGTGAAAACAAAACTTTAAAGACAATAATGAACATATTCTATCATTAGTTTTGTCTTTAACAATGTGATTTGACAAAATAAAAAATAACTAGTACTTTTAGTACATCAAGTCTAAGTATTCGCAAAGCTTAAATTAAAATTTTGCAGTTCAACTAAAACTAAAATTAAATCTGTAAATATAAAGTTTACTCCTGAGGAGGTGAGCTATGGCAATTAGAGTTGGTATCAATGGTTTTGGACGTATAGGACGTTTAGTATTTCGTGTTGCACAAAGAAGAGATGATATTAAGATAGTTGCTATCAACGATTTAATCAGTGTTTACTATATGGCTTATATGTTAAAGTATGACTCAGTTCATGGACTTTTTAAAGGGACTATTGAAGTTGAAAAAGGCAACATAGTTGTTAATGGGAATGCTATTCGTGTAACCGCGGAAAAAAATCCTGTAGATTTGAAGTGGGATGATGTGGATGCTGAATATGTTGTTGAGTCGACTGGATTGTTCCTTTCTAAGGAAAAATCTCAGGCACATGTCGATGCGGGTGCTAAATATGTTGTTATGTCTGCTCCTTCTAGAGATGATACCCCAATGTTTGTCTGCGGTGTAAATTTAGATTCATATAAAAAAGGCACACAATTTGTTTCTAACGCTTCTTGCACAACAAACTGTTTGGCTCCTATTGCCAAAGTGTTAAATGATAATTTTGGTATTCTTGATGGCTTAATGACTACAGTTCATGCTACTACGGCTACACAGAAAACAGTTGATGGCCCATCAGCTAAAGACTGGAGAGGTGGAAGGGCGACATCTGGGAATATTATTCCTTCTTCTACTGGTGCAGCCAAAGCTGTAGGAAAGGTAATTCCACAATTAAATGGGAAGTTGACAGGTATGTCACTTCGTGTTCCTACCCTTGATGTTTCGGTCGTTGATTTGACAGTTAATTTGGCAAAATCTGCTTCTTATGATGAAATTAAAGTTGCTATGAAATCAGCTTCTGAAAATGAGCTTAAAGGGATTTTAGGTTATACTGAAGATGAAGTTGTATCTTCGGATTTTCTAGGTGATGCACGTATTTCGATATTTGATGCAAAAGCCGGAATAGCTCTAACAGACAAGTTTGTTAAGATTGTTTCATGGTATGACAATGAATGGGGTTATTCAAATAAAGTTTTAGACTTAATTGCCTATATGAAAAAAGTGAACGGTTAAATTTGGAAATTATAAAGAACAAAGAGTACTAAATTAAAATTTATAATTTTAATGAATTTAATTTATTAGATATTTAAAAATGACCTAAAAACATTGCATATAATATAGCTTTGTATGGTGCGGTTTTTTCGGTTCTGTTGAGGAAAAAAATGAAAAAGACGCTTAAAGATATTGATGTAAAAAGGAAAAAAGTTTTAATTCGTGTTGATTACAATGTTCCTCTTGATGGAAATCTTAAGATAACAAACGATAAAAGAATAGTATCAACTGTACCGACATTAGAATATCTTTTGAATGAGAATGCTGCAGTGATTATTATATCTCATCTAGGAAGGCCAAAAGGCAAGGTTGTTCCAGAAATGAGTTTAATGCCAGTTTCAACTCGTTTAAGCGAGCTGTTGGGAAAACCAGTTAAATTTTTGGGGGGCGATTGTATAAGTGTGCAATCTAAAAAAGCGGCAAGTTATCTAAAGCCTGGTGAAGTGCTTTTACTTGAGAATCTTAGATTTCATCATGAAGAAGAAGGCAAATCTAAGTCAGGTGAGAAGGATAAGACAACAATGGAGGCGTTTGCGAAAGAACTTGCTTCAATGGGTGAGATTTTTATTCAAGATGCTTTTGGGACGGTACATAGATCTCATGCTTCAACTGTAGGTATTGTAAAATATGTTAAAAATGCAGCGATAGGGTTCCTTGTTGAAAAAGAATTGAAATTTTTAGGTGAAGCACTTGAAAATCCGATGAGGCCTTTCTTGGCAATTCTTGGTGGAGCAAAAGTTTCCGATAAAATAAATGTTATAGAAAACTTCTTGGATAGAGTTGATACGATTATAATTGGTGGAGCGATGGCTTATACCTTCTTGAAATCTCGCGGAATTAGTACGGGGACTTCGTTGGTTGAAAATGATAAACTTGATTTGTCTGTTGAGCTTTTTAAGAAAGCTGAAGATAGAAAAGTCGATTTTTTGTTGCCAATTGATCATATAATTACGAATAAGGTTGATTTTTTAAACAAATATGTCCCAGGTGATGCCATTGTGAAGACCACTTTAGATGAAGTTATTCCCAGTGGATTTATGGGGGTTGATATAGGATTTAGGTCAATAGATAAATTCTCAGAAATAGTTAAGTCAGCAAAAACTATAGTCTGGAATGGACCACTTGGAATTTCTGAAATAGGCGAATTTTCCAAGGGAACGATTGAAATTGCAAAACTTGTAGCCGAAGGAACTGATAAAGGAGCAATATCTGTTATTGGCGGAGGAGATTCAGTCGCTGCGGTTAAAAAAGCTGGAGTGGACAAAAGAATAAGCCATATTTCTACAGGTGGAGGAGCTTCTTTGAAATTTCTTGAGGGCAAAGAGCTTCCAGGTATTGCTAGTATACCTAATAAATAAGAAATTTTTTAATAATGTCTAATATTTTATTGTTGGTAAGCTAGACTTAGGTCTTAGAACGTTTTGAATTTAAATGTGAATTATTTTAATATTATAAAAAAGAGTTAGTAAATTTGCTGTTTTATGTGATTTTGTAGTATAATCAAGTTAACTATGAATATTTTGTTTTTTGCTTTAAAGTTTTCTCATTATGTGACGTGTATCGGATTGATTATTATAGTTGTTCTTCAAGCTGGAAAAAGTGGGATTATGGGTGGTAATGGTATTTTTGTAGGAGGGGGATCTGATCAGATTTTTAATACTTCTTCGGGAATAGCTTTTATAAATAAAGTGACTATTTTTATGGCTTGCATATTTTTGATTACTTCTTTACTGCTTGCAAAGTTTTATGTGAACATAAATATGATATCTGTAGTTAAGTAGTGCTGAATATTTTTATGAATCTTGTAACTGAAATTTGTGAGCAACTGTAAGATAAAGTGTGTTGTTTGCTGGGCTGGGGTGGCGGAATTGGCATACGCGCACGTTTGAGGGGCGTGTCCTTAATCGGATGCGGGTTCAAGTCCCGCCCTCAGCAATTTATTGTTAGCGAACAAACACTTTTTGTGTAATGTAATTGCGGGTGTAGTTCAGTGGTAGAACGTCTCGTTGCCAACGAGAAGGTCGTGGGTTCAAGTCCCATCGCCCGCTCTTTAACATGTTTTTTTGACTTTAGAAACTGTAATTGTTTCTAACATATCATGGTTATGCTACGAAAAATAATAGCGGTTTGAAGTTATCAAGCGTTATAAAATCTTGTCAAGTTTATTAATTTGTTGCTTATAAAGCTTACAATTTTATTTTGGCTTTTTTACATTAATTTTTATGTAATCAATTAGGCTAAAATATTTATGTCATGTGATTTGAAATCCATGTACACTTCTTCTGCTGTCTCTTGTATTACTGTGCCCAAAAGAGTTTTACTTGTTGGCACATATATTATTAATACTTCCATTGCTATTTTTTAATCGTATCGTCTGCCACTCTCTATGGAAAAATAAAAGGCAACTCTTTTTTTGGAGTAAATTTGAGCTTTTTGAACAGTTTGCGAGTTGTATAGGCTTAACCCGCCCAGTCTAAAAGATTTGCCTTTATATGTAAGTAAAAAGAAGTTCGATTTCTTACGGGTTTTCTTATACTTTCTTTAATTTAATTATGAATTCACCAAAAAAGTGAGTAGGTATGTCTCTTTGAATTGTTTAGTTTTTACAAACGTGTTTAAATGTGGTTTATTCCTTATTTTATATAATCTTTTTCAGTTTTTGAATTAATTGAGACCGAATAAGGTTACTAAATCATAGTAATTTGAATACGGGTAACGTTTTTTGTATCAAAAACAAGCTAAATTTTAAGCATTCCTATTTCACGACTTATAATAGATTTCCTCAATTTTTTCCCAGTATTAAAGCTTCCATATTTCGACAACTTTTGGATTTGTTTTATTTATTTGCCAGTTTTAACATTTTCTCTGAAAATATTTGTTAGGTCATCTAATCTTGCCAGTTGTTATTGTATAGTTTTCACATATACATAAACTAACAAAACCAAATAGGAGTAGGAAGTATACTCACAATTTTACATCACAAAATTGTTCATTTTTTACAAGCCCAATTTATATATTTCAATTCTTGTTTATTAAAAGTAAAATATTAAATAGGTTTCTGGGATTTTCCAATTTTTCAATTTCTTATAGAAGAGTAGATGCAATATGCTAATGTTGAGACATATTAAACGACATCCTATTGTGACGTCAAAGGGAACAAACAATAATTGCTAGATATAAAAAATAAAGTATAACGCAAAACACACACAAGTACTTCAGCATAATTTCAGTCTTTCTATCCCATCTCCCAAAATAGGTGAGGGATTAAGAATGAAACTCCTTAATTTTAGATTTTTGTTTATGAAGAAATCACATTATTCTTGCGTTTTATGCTTAACTTTATTGTTTCAGTGTTATGCATTAAACAAAAAGCTTTATCTATTCTTTGATCAGGATTAACAGGTTGTAAAAATGACGAACGCAAAATCAATGGAATTAGTCGACCTATTAGCAGAAGCAGAAGAATTGCCAGGAGAAGCAACAGTAGCAGAAGTAACGCCGACGCCAAACACTATAATAACACCAGAACTAGAAATTCCATACCAATCTAGTCCGACTTATTCTCTGCACCATACAAACCCCTGTAGTTCTGTATGTGGAGAGTATATAGGTTTGTGTGCATACAAGAATATAAAAGAGTATAAAGAGATTTTTGTCGATGATGAGAAGGTGTGTATCACAAACTGGCTATCATATTATTATAAGTGCACAAAATGAGATCTGAGACGTTATTTACGCCCATTTTTTATTCGGCTTGCAAAACGGCGAATAGAGCACGTTCGTTTCGCGTGTGTAAATTATTCTTTTATGTTTTTAAGCCACTTTTCAAGAGGATACAACTCTTTAATTGCCTCAATATCTCTCTTTTGAAGAGAGTAACATATTTTGTTCACTTAGATATAACAAGAGATCATTGAATATCATGAATTGTATATATTAATTTTTGTATCGTCAGATATCAGATAGATTATTATATAGAAGAAGGCTTTTAGTTGTTATATGAATAATTTTTAAATGAGAATATTAAATTCTCTTGCTTAATTGGTGGTTTTACAAATTTTATTAGTGATATGGAGTTATTTGTTTTGTAAATATATAATATAATAGCTTATTGCTATGTGTCCGCATATATTTCTTGAAATTTTATGGAATAGAAATTAAGAAGGGGATTATTTAATGTTAGAAAGAGTTGCCATAGTTGGTAGACCTAATGTTGGTAAATCTACTCTTTTCAACAGACTTATAGGTAAAAAAAAAAGTATTGTTCACGAGATTTCTGGTACGACAAGAGATAGAAATGATTATGAGGTTCTTTGGAAGGATAAAAAGTTTATTATTACTGATACTGCAGGTTGGAGTATAGATTTTTCGATATTTTCAGAAAATATATTCAGACAGGTAGATAATGCTATCGCAATATCAGACGTAGTACTGTTTGTTGTAGACGGTAAAGAGGGTATTCATTCGTTAGATTTTCATATTGCTCATAAAATTAGACTTAGTAAAAAGAAAATAATTCTTGTTGTAAACAAAATAGATATGCAGAAAGAAGAAGTTAAGGGATATGAGTTTTATGAGCTTGGGTTTGATGATATTATTTTTGTGTCTGCAAATCACGGCAGATGTGTACATGACTTGCTGGATAAAATTTGGGGAAACATAAAATATGATAGAAAAAAAGAAAAAGCTAGTGAAATATTAAAAATTGTCATTGTTGGGAAACCAAATGTAGGGAAATCTTCTTTTGTTAATGCTATTGCTGATGAAGAAAGAAGTATTGTTCACGATGCTCCTGGTACAACAAGAGACTCTCTTAGAGTACAGGTTAAGGTTGATAATAAAGAATACATTTTAATAGATACTGCTGGGCTCCATAGAGGTAGTAAAGTTAAAAATGATATGGAATATTTGTCTTCTTTAAGCACAAATTATGCTGTTGATGATGCAGACATTGCCGTTTTAATTGCAGATGCTTCACAAGGAGTAGGGGATACTGAAGTCAAAATTGCAAGACTTTTAATTGAAAAAAAGAAACCGGTTATTATAGCTATTAATAAATGGGATTTAATAGAAAAAAAGGAGGAATCTGCTAAGTATTTTGTTGCATGGTTGAGACAAAGGGTAAAATTTATGTGTTGGGTAAGTATTGTTTTTATATCCGCAAAAATAAAACAAAGAGTAAATAAAATATTTCAAGAAGCTGAAATTGTTTTTGAACAGTTCTCAAAGAAAGTAACGCAGAATGAGCTTGATGAGATAATAAGAGATGTTATAATAAGAAAACCTTATGTAAGTAAAGGTAAAACTTTGAAATTTAAAGAATATTTACAAGTATCTTCAAAACCGCCTACTTTTGTTTTTTCAGTTAATGATATAACACTTGTGCATTTTTCTTACAAAAGATTTATTGAGAATTGTTTGAGAGATAGGTTTGAATTTCACGGGAGTCCAATAATTTTAAAATTCAGAAAGTATTATAGGAAAAAGTTATGACACAGTGCTAGCAAAAATTTTATATATTGTTCTTGCTTATTTATGTGGTTCAGTACCCTTTGCATATATTATCGCAAAAAGAGTTGGGAAAGTTGATATATATAGTGTAGGTTCGGGTAATCCTGGAGCTACAAACGTTTTTCGGATGGTAGGGAAAGGTTCGGGAATTTTGACTTTTATGGCTGACACTTTGAAAGGGTTTATTGTTGTATACTTTGCGACATTTATAGATAATTCTTTTTTTTATTCTTTAGCTGTTGCCGCTAGCGTAATGATAGGGCATATGTTTACGATATTTTTAAAATTTAAAGGTGGAAAAGGTGTTGCTACTGGGTTGGGAGTATTTTTAGCTCTCATGCCTGTTCCATCACTAATATCGTTTCTTGTTTTTAATTTAGTTTTTCTGTTTTCAGGTTATGTTTCTTTGGGTTCAATATGTGCGGCTCTAAGTCTTCCTATAGTGTCTTATTTTTCAGGATATAGCACCCTGAAATCTATGATGTTTACTTTTATAATAGTTTTTTTTGTTATTTACAGACATAGAACAAATATTAAAAGATTAATGAAAGGCTCTGAGCATAGATTTAAATAACTAAAAGAAAATAAAATAGCATTAAAATTTGTGTTTTAATGTAAATTGTGATGGTTTTATGACAAAAAATGATGTAGTGATAGCGTTGTCAAAAATTTTGGGTTCTAAAAAGGAAGCTTACGAAGCTGTAAATAAGGTTTTTGAAGAGATGTCAAATTCTTTGAAGAATGGTGATAAAGTTGTTATAACTGGTTTTGGGAGTTTTTATATGTTTGAAACGAAGATGAAAAAAGGAAGAAATCCTAAAACTGGTGAAAAACTCCTTATAGCTCCTATGAAAAAAATAAGATTTAAGCAGTCTAAGGATTTTTTTTACTGATTTGAGAGGTATGAAATGCCTAAAATTCCACCAATACCTGACAAAGAATATTTTACTATAGGTGAGGTCTCACAGGTAACTCTTGTTTCAAAACATATTTTAAGATATTGGGAAAGGGAATTTAATCTCTTGCGTCCTATTAGAAAAAATTCTGGCCAAAGAAGGTACCGTGCAGAAGAAGTAGAGTTAATTTTTAGGATTAAGGATTTATTATATAATAAAAAATATACAATTAGCGGCGTAAAGAAATATTTAATAGGCGACAAACGTAAAAAGCTTACAGATTTGCAAACAGATTTAAATTTAGACTTGGAACATATGCCAGATTCTAGGTTTTTAAGAGATCTAAAATATGAACTTAAGTATGTTTTAAAACTTTTTAAAGTATAATAAAGTAACAATACTAGTAAGCATTATTCATGTGTTGCAAACAAATGAATACAATATGTTAGTTTAATCGTAATGTAGTTGATTTGGAGTGTGGTGCAGTTGGCTAGTGCACTCACTTGGGAGTTGGAGAGATTGTTGGTTCAAGTTCAGTCGTCCCGATTTCAAGAAGGCTTTAAGACCCTTATTTTTAGACGACAGATAGATAAATTCATGATATCATGAATTATTTAAGATAACTGAAAAATAATTCAAAAACGTTACAAGACTAAAATGAAACTATTTTTTAGGTTAATAGGTCTACGGAATAACGGAATAAATGTACTTGTATGAATTATTGGTTTTTTTCTTATCTCAATATTCCCTCTTTAAAGAAACTTAATATAAACCTCTTGTTCTTCTTTTTATGGTCTAAAAATAATTTTTCTAAGCTGATCTAAATCTTCCAAAACTTCTTTTACATTACAATCCTTTTCTAGATATGCTTTCTTTGCTGTTTCTTTCCCATACTTGTCATATACATATACTTCTCTATTGTTTCCAATATCTTCTTCATCAATTCGTTACTATAAAATCCCCTTATCCCTAATCCTTCTATCATTGTTTAAGTACTCCTCTAGAGGGGGTAATTCTATATCTTATGTTTCTTGTTTTCATCTTTTTTATTCCCCTTTACTTCTTTACACTTTTCTTTAACCTTGTCACTTTTCTGTTTTAACCTATTCAGCAAGTATAATCGAATCATTCATAATATAAATAGATTTTATGAAATCAAGGGGCGACTGTTTTAAAATGAAATTTATTTAGGAACGTATAAGATTTAAGGGATTGAAAGATTATTACAAAGTTAGTATAACTAAATGCAGAGACGTATTTGTTTTGGAGATATAAGATTAAAAAAGAATGTTTTAGTAGATAAAGATGCGGTCGTTGTGATTGTTTTCTTAGGGTGTTTTTAAAATAAATTAAAGGTTAGAGTATAGTTTTTTAATTAGTAAAGGGGCATTTATTTTTAGATAAAGATAATTTATTTAATTATATGATATGTCTTTAGGCTTTAATAGTATAAAAAGTTTACTGATACGGTATACTTAGTATGTAAGCTTAATTAGAATTTGTCATTAAGTGGGAAAAAGATAATATGAAAGAGCAAAAACCGTTGGATATTTTAAGACACTCTGCAGCTCATATAATGGCTGCTGCTGTTAAAGAGCTTTTCCCTTTGACGAAGGTTGCAATAGGTCCATCTATAGAAAATGGGTTTTATTATGATTTTGATAAGACTGAGCCTTTTACTCTGGACGATTTAATAAAAATTGAAGAAAAAATGAATGAGATAATAAAAGAGAATGATGATTTTATATGTTTATCTATACCTAAAGAAGAAGCTATTAAAAGATTTCAAGAGGAAGGTGAGAAATATAAAGTTGAGATAGCGTCTCAAATAGATGAGGATAGGTTAAGCATATATAAAACTGGTAATTTTACCGATTTATGCAAGGGTCCTCATATAGTTTCAACTGGGCAGCTTAAATATTTTAAACTTCTTTCAGTTGCAGGTGCTTATTGGAAAAGTGACTCTTCAAGAGATCAACTTCAAAGAATTTATGGAGTGGCATTCTTTACAAAAAAAGATCTTGACGATTATTTAAATAAAGTTGAAGAAGCTCGGAAAAGAGACCATAGGAAACTAGGGAAAGACCTAGATTTATTTAGTGTTAGCGATGTTGTTGGTGGCGGTTTAGTTTTATGGCATCCTAAAGGTGTTATTTTAAGGGATATTATTGAGAACTATTTTAAAAAGCTTCATATTGAAAATGGATATCAACTTTTATTTACACCGCATATTGCAAGCGAAGAGCTTTTTAAAGTAAGTGGACATTTACAGACTTATTCTGAAAATATGTATGCTTCTATGGAAATAGAGGGGAAACCATATCGGGTAAAACCTATGAATTGTCCCATGCATTTGATGATATATAAAACTAAACTACACTCTTATAAAGAACTTCCGATAAGATATGCGGAATTAGGCACGGTTTATAGATTTGAAAAATCTGGAGTTTTACACGGACTTTTAAGAGTCAGGGGGTTTACACAAGACGATGGTCATGTGATTGTTGCTCCAGAACAGCTTGAAAAAGAAATACTAGAAGTTTTTAATATGGCGATAAAGTGCCTTAAAACATTTGGATTTAATGAATATAAGATTTATATTGCCACAAGACCTAAAAGTAAGTATGTAGGTAAAGTAGAAGATTGGGAAAAGGCTCAAAATTCAATTGAAAATGCTTTAAAGAAAACTGATTATGATTATGAAATTGACGATGGAGGAGGAGCTTTCTATGGCCCAAAGATTGATATAAAAATAAAAGATAGTATAGATAGACTTTGGCAATGCTCAACCATACAGTTTGACTTTAATCTTCCTGAAAGATTTGATATTTGTTATATCGATTCATTTGGGGAAAGAGTGAGACCTTATATGATTCATAGGGCGTTAATGGGATCTTTAGAGCGGTTTATAGGAGTTCTTTTAGAGCATTATGCTGGTGCACTACCTCTTTGGATTTCTCCAGTTCAAGTTGCAATAGTCAATATTAATGAAGATCAGTATGAATATTGTTCTTATTTGTTGAAAGAATTTAAACATAATAATATAAGAGCTATCTTTGATAGTAGAAATGAAAAAATTGGATATAAAATAAGAGAAAATGCAATGAAGAAAATTCCATATATAGTAGTTGTCGGGAATAAAGAAATGAATACAGATAAGATTTCCGTAAGAGCAAGAGGCAATAAAGATTTGGGTATTATGGGGATTGATGATTTTTTTTCGCTTATGAAGAATTCTTTTTGAAATTGGTAAGTTATTAATTTTTGTCATAGATAGTATGTAGATGGAATAAAAATAAATTCTTTACTTGAAATAACTGTAACTGAGCAAGGAGTTGTCAAAATTTTATAGAAATAAACACAACTAAAAAGACTAAGTTTAGAAAAATCTGCAAAACATTTATCTGTAACTGACTATACAATCTTTCAAAAAACAGAGTTGCCATAAGAGAAAAACTTACATTCCAAGAAATAATAAAGAGCATACGCAAATACTTTTTAAAAGAGTGCATAAACATATTTTGATGGTTACTGGAGAGAGATACCTCGTTCAAAAGAGAATATTATTATGATTGTTATATTGATACGCAGTTAAAGCAATTTGTAATGCAAGCTATAAGGGAAATAGAATAAAAAGAGTGAATATGAATGTCATTTATATGAGTGTTGAGGATTAAAAAACTTAAAGGAACAGGTATAGGTAAGGTACACATCAAATACTTCAAGAGACTTAATAAGAAGCCTCACATTTTTGGTACAAAAAATCTGATTTATAATCATTTAGATGCTGTAGAGAATACATTTTTATAGCTGGTATTGATGATGTTTGGGATATGGGCTGTTGTTAGGGTCTCCATGATCATAGTTTTAAGTTCTTGTATTTGCTTATGCATATTTGAAATATCTAGAGAAAATTTATGGTTTAGGAACTTCTTAGTAATTAGTATTCAACCTAAACCTGCTCTTGGATCTGAATTACTCATTAAATCTAGAATATTTCTTCATTCCAAATGAAGAATTTAAAAAGTTGAGTTCTATTTTAAGACTTTCTGTTCATTATAAATGGATAATAATTGTCAACGAGAAAAAATTGCAAACTTAAGAGATGGCCTTATAAGTTTAGTGGGGCTCATATAAGTGTGGAATATATGAGGAGAATTTGAAAGAAGTCCTTAATAATATAATAGATGTATAATAGATGTAATGTGGTAGACAATTTAATATTAATGATCAGCACTCACTAAGTAAGTTGGTAATATCTTTACTTTCTAAAGAATTTGTTCCAAGTTTTGCACTGTATATTATCGTAAAAACAGGACAAAGAAAAGTTTCATGGATTTAGCAAAATCTGAAAAAATAAAACATACTGTATGATGTAAGTGCTTTAATTACTTTTAAAGAATATTTTGAGAATTTTGCAGAATCAGAAATTAGAGAATTAGGGAATAAACTTATTGAGAAGTATAAGGTGAAAATTATTTATTAAGCCGGTCTTAAGAGATTTTGGATAAGTTTTTATCAAACATAAACAATTTTGTATACGTGTATACGTGATTATTATTGTTGTTTAAATGACTCCTTTCTTTTTAAAGTTTAATATTTGATTAAGCGTGGTTTGAGAAGAAAATTTAAATTTTAAAACTATTGACATAAAGTATTTTGATTTTGTATAATAAGCAATCGTACCGTGACAGTGCTAAAATAAGAATGTGATAATCCTGACTCTCGTTAATTGGAGTAATAGTAAAAGTATTATTGAATAAGTGTAAAAAATTTATGCGTGTGGTTGACAGGATTTCCTTTGATTTTGTATAATAAGCAATCGTACCGTGACAGTGCTAAAAATGAAAAGGATAGAGAAAAAATAATATAAATGTAAGGGGGAAAGTAAAAATGATTAGGCCATTAGGTGAGAAAGTTTTGGTTAAGCCTACAGAAGCTAAGGAAGTTAAGAAAGGTGGTATTATTATTCCTGATACCGCAAAGGAAAAACCTCAAGAGGGTGAGGTTATAGCAGTAGGAACAGGCAGGATAACAGATGATGGTAAAGTGATAGCTTTGAATGTAAAGGTAGGTAATAAGGTGCTTTTTGGAAAGTATTCTGGAACTGAAGTTAAAATAGACAATGTGGAATATCTTATAATGTCCCAAGACGATATTTTAGGAATAATCGAATAAATTAAATAATTCAAGGAGACAATAAAATGGCAAAGCAGTTGATTTATAATGATGAAGCTCGCAAAGCTATGAAAAGCGGAGTTGACAAGCTTGTAAATGCAGTAAAAGTTACGTTAGGTCCAAAAGGTAGATATGTAGTTTTAGATAAAAAATTTGGTTCGCCTACTGTTACAAACGATGGTGTTACGATTGCAAAAGAAATTGATATTGAAGATCCTTTTGAGAATATGGGTGCTCAACTTGTTAAGGAAGTTGCTTCCAAGACTAATGATATAGCAGGAGATGGCACGACAACTGCTGCAGTTTTAGCACAGTCTTTAATAAATGAAGGGCTTAAAAATATTACTGCAGGTGCAAATGCAAATCATATAAAGAAAGGGATTGAAAAGGCTGTTCATACAGTTATTAATGAGGTTAAAAAAATTGCGAAACAAGTGAAAAATAAAGAAGAGATAGCTCAAATTGCATCGATTTCAGCAAGCGATAAAGAAATAGGAAACTTAATTGCCGATGCAATGGAGAAAGTAGGGAAAGATGGTGTTATAACCGTTGAAGAAGGAAAATCTTCAGAGACTACTCTTGATGTTGTAGAAGGAATGCAATTTGATAGAGGTTATAGTTCACCTTATTTTGTGACTGACACTGAAAGAATGCAGGGTGTTTTAGAGGATTCTTATATAATAATCACAGATAAGAAGATAAGTTCAATGCAAGAAGTACTTCCTCTACTTGAAAAAATTGTTCAAACTGGTAAGCCTTTTATAATTATAGCAGAAGATATAGAGGGTGAGGCTCTTGCAACTTTAGTTCTTAATAAGATTAGAGGTACTCTTAAAGTTATAGCTGTAAAAGCTCCTGGGTTTGGTGATAGAAGAAAAGAAATGCTTCAGGACATAGCGACTCTTACAGGAGGTACTGTTATTACTGAAGAAACTGGTTTGAAGTTTGATAAGGCTACAATAGATCTTCTTGGGCAAGCAAAGAGAGTTGTTGTTGATAAGGAAAATACGACTATAGTTTCTGGCCTTGGCGATAAGAAAGAAATTGAGGCGAGGATAGCACAAATTCGTAAACAAATTGAAGATACAAAGTCAGAATATGATAAAGAGAAACTTCAGGAAAGACTTGCAAAATTGGTTGGTGGTGTTGCAGTTATCAATGTAGGTGCAGCAACAGAAGCGGAAATGAAAACAAAAAAGTTCAAAGTTGAGGATGCTTTGAATGCGACAAGAGCAGGCGTTGAAGAGGGTATAGTTGCTGGAGGAGGAGTAGCTCTTCTTAAAGCACAAACTGTTCTAGAAAAGATTAAAGCTGCAGATTCTGATGAAAAAACAGGTATTGAAATTGTTTTCAAAGCATTAGAGAGTCCTATTAGAATGATAATTGAAAATGCTGGTCTTGAAGCTTCTGTTATAGTTGATAAGATTAAAAATTCAGAAGATGCTACTTTTGGCTATAATGCTGACGTTAATGAATATGTTGATATGATAAAGGCTGGTATTGTTGATCCTGCGAAAGTGGCAAGGACAGCTTTAGAGAATGCTGCTTCAATAGCTGGACTTATTCTTACGACTGAAACTTTGGTGACAGATATTCCGGATAAATCTCCAAAGTTGCCTATGGGTGGTGGAATGCCTCCAATGCCTGAATATTAATTAGTATAAGTACAAAAAGGGTGTGAAACAAGTAAAAGTAAAAAAGCAATTCTCAGTATTTACGCTGAGAGTTGCTTTTTTTATTGATATATTAGATATATATAATACATATAATATGTTTTAAGTTATTTTGCCCTTGGATGTGTTTTACTGTAAACTTTTTTTAGACTTTCTATTGTAACATGTGTATAAATTTGGGTTGTAGAAAGATTTTTGTGTCCTAACATTTCTTGAACGCTTCTTATATCACAACCATTATCAAGGATATGTGTTGCGAATGTGTGTCTTAAAGTGTGGGGACTAACTTTTTTCTTGATGCCAGCTTTAATGGATAATTTATGCAAAATTCTTCTCACAGTTCTCTGGTTGAGTCTTTTTGCATTATTGTTTAAAAATACTGGAGATTCTATATTGTAGGGTAATCCGAGCTTACGGCGTTCGTTTATATAATTTCTAATTGTAACAAGGCAAGTGTTTCCTATTGGGACAATTCTTTCTTTTTTCCCTTTACCTGTTACGGTTATAGTGTTTGATATAAAATCTATATTTTTTATGGTTAGACTTGTCAATTCCTCAACTCTTAAACCGCAGGCATAAAGGAGTTCAATTATTGCTCTATCTCGTGGTTTTATATTTGTCAAGTTTAAGAGATCCTGTATTTCATTTTCAGTTAAAAACAATGGCACTTTTTTGTCTTTTTTAGGACCTTTCATTACTTCTAAAGGGTTTTCTTTGATAATATTGTTAATTATTAAAAATTTATAAAAAGAACGGAGCACAGTAAATTTTCTTGCAATAGTTGTTTTACTTAGTTTTTTTTTATTTAGTTCTTCTAAAAATTCTCTTATATTATGCTTATTAGTATTCAAAAAAATTGACTGTCTTTTTCGTAAAAAAAGTTCAAAATCAAGAATGTCTCTTGCATAAGCTCTTAAAGTATGTGAAGAAAAATTTCGTTCAGCACTAAGATATTTTTCAAAGGAATATTTTATATTTTCTAATTCTTTGGTTATATTGTGTTTGATTTTGGAATTTTTATTATTTTTATCCATTTTAAATTTCTACATTTAGGGAATGATGAACATGTTAGAAATGATCTTTTTTCTCCTATTCTTTTAATCATTTTTGAACCACACTTTTCGCACTTTATATCCGTATATTCTGGTGTGGGTTTAGGTACTTTATTTCCATATTTATCTATGTTATACGTAGTTTTACAGTTTGGGTAGTTTTTGCATGAAAGATATTGTTTACCTTGGAATCCAGTTTTTTTTATTAATGGACTTCCACATTTTTCACATTTCATATCTGTTTCATAGGAAGCATTGATAACTTTTCCGCTATTATCTATTGAGAGTGTTATTTTACATTTAGGATATCTAGAACATCCTAGGAATTGTCCTCTTCTAAAATCTTTTATAACCATAGAACTTCCACATTTAGGACATTTTTCTGAAGTATGTTTTTGTTGAATTTTTTGTCTTTGTAAGTTTTCTTCTGCTTTATTTAAACTTTTGTCAAATGACTCATAAAAATCTTTTAGTACGCTTTGCCATACAATTTTATCTTCTGCGATTTTATCCAATTTTTCTTCCACATCTGCGGTGAATTTAATATTTATTATATCTCCAAAATGAAGTTTTAAAACGTTATTTACGACAATGCCTAGATTTGTTGGGATAAATTTTTTGCCATCAATTCGCACATATAATCTATCAGAAATAGTTTTAATTATCGGAGCGTAAGTCGAAGGTCTTCCTATACCATGTTCCTCAAGTACTTTAATTAGACTTGCCTCGTTGTAATGTGGTGGAGGTTCTGTAAAGTGCTGTTGAGAAGTCAACTGTAAAAAATCTAAATCCTCATCACCTTTTAAGTATGGGATTTTTATTTCATTTTCGTGTTCTTCTATTATATCATGAACCTTTAGAAATCCATCAAAAAACAATGTACTTCCGGATGCTTTAAATGAATAGTCTTTTGCTAAGATTTCCGCGGTTGTTATATTGTAAGTTGCATCTGCCATTTGGCTTGCAATAAATCTTTTCCATATTAATTCATAAAGCTTAAATTCGTCAACTGATAAATCTTGCTTTATTTCTAGTGGTGTTTTGTTTGGTAAAGTTGGTCTTATTGCTTCGTGAGCCTCTTGTGCTCCTTTAATTTTTGTCTTATAGATTCTTGGAGTTTTTGGTAGAAAATGACTTCCATAAGTAGTCTCTATAAATTTTAATGTTTCATTCTGCACACTTTTTGCAATATTCAGAGAATCTGTTCTCATATAAGTTATAAGACCAGTTTCTGCATTGTTGCCAATATTAATACCTTCATATAACTTCTGTGCTATAGACATTGTCTTTGTGGCTGAAAAACCAAGTCTCCTATAGGCGTCTTGTTGCATTGTTGAGGTTGTATAGGGTGCACAAGGAGAACGTTTCCTTTGATTTGTATTAATTGACTTTACAGTGTATTTAGCACCTTCAAGTTCTTTTAATATCTCATCTGTCTCTTCTTTATTTTTTATTGAAAGTTTGTCATATTTAATACCATTTTTTGCAAAGAGCTGAGCTTTAAAAATTGTAGCATTTTTTTTATGCTTTGATAATTCTACTTCAATATGCCAGTATTCTGCCGGGACAAAATTCTCAATTTCTTTTTCTCTATTACAGATAAGCATTACAGCTACAGATTGTACTCTGCCTGCAGAAAGTCCTAACTTTACTTTTTTCCATAAAAGAGGAGAAAGTTTATAACCTAAAAGTCTATCTAAAATTCTACGTGTTTGCTGACTATTTATAAGTTTCATATCCAATTTTCTTGGCTTTTTCACTGCATTTAGAATTGATTTAGCTGTTATCTCATTAAATGTTATTCTTAAAATTTTATCTTCAGGAAGTTTTAGTGCTTCTTTTAAGTGCCAAGCAATTGCTTCTCCCTCGCGATCAAAATCTGTGGCAAGATAAATTTTATCTGATTTTTCAGCTTGTCTTTTTAAATCTTCTATAAGCTTCTTAGCTTTTGATATGTTTGTATATATCGGCTTAAAATTATTTTCAATATCAATACCTAATTTGCTTTTTGGTAAATCTCTTATATGCCCGTAAGAGCTTTTTACAACAAAATCTTTTCCTAAAATTTTTGATATTGTTTTTTCTTTTGAAGGTGATTCTACTATAACTAAGTATTTTGACATTGCATTATTCCTTTGATTTTCAATACATTCTTACTGTATATTTGTCATGTAATTATTTTAATAAGTTTATTTGTTTCAAACTTTAAGAGAGTTGGTGCTATTTCTGAAATGCTTGCGTTTAATTTTTGGACTATTAGAATCCTGTGTGGTGTCATTTTTTTATCGGGTTTACTACTTTTGTTTCTAAATCGTTGAGACTAGAGTGTTCATTTTTTACTTCTGATTTGTTTAGATATATATGTTCCATTGAACTGTATAATAAACCTCTTTCTCATATTCTGTGCAAAATGTTGCCATTATTATTACTACGCTTTCATGTGTTATTCTTGTGAGTATGGTCTCACTTTGGAGAATCCTACTATTATTTTATTTCTTTTAAGAAAAGATTATTCTTTATTAGGTTTTTTTATTAATGAGGGAATTTACTTATAATTGCCTCTTCTTGTGAAATTTTTTCTTGAAATTTCCTATTTTCATGAGGTTAATTTACAAGCAACCTATTCCTGAAACAGCAGTTATTGTTCTTAAATTATTTTCCAATGCTGTAAGTTATAATTATGCGTTTGAGTGTTAACGCCTCTTGCCGGACCTAAAACGGTGGAAATTCCTATTTTTGAAAAATGAGATGCAAACTCTAATTTGACGGTTTCCCATAATTGCTTGTTTTTCCTCTTTTCAATTATTAAAATAAAATTCAAAATCTTTTTTGAAATGTTACCTTTAATGTAGAAAATGAGCGGTTTATCAATTAAATTTCTTAAGGATTTTTGGTAAGTGCTATTATTGTAAAGAACTATTTTTATATTGTTTCTTATAGCAATTTTAAGCTCTCGTTTAGGTTTAATAGATTTTGAAGGACTGCAAATAGCGTCGTCTGTAAGCATAGGAGACCTACCACTTTAAATGTGATGAGAGATCTTCTTTTGCGTTTTAAGAATTGATTCTACATAGTCAAATTTATTAAGCAATCTAAAAAATCTTTTTCATTCATTGGGGATTATTGTAAATAATTTCTTAAAAATTTGTCAAAATTTACTATAAGAGTAAGAATATGTTTGGATTGATTTTCAAACTAAAAAGTTATACAATGAAACGTCACATTCATAAAGTAGTAATTATATTCTAATTGTTTGACTGTTGGAGTTATATAAGTAAATTGATAAAGAAATAAGATTTAGTTTTCTTTAATTAAAGGTTTGTTAGTTCTGCATTACCAAAAGTAAAATTTATTGTATTATATTGATCTGTGTAGGAAAATACTGTGTTCTCATGAGAGATTACCTGTTCTATTATCAATGTTAAATATTTAAAAGATTTGTAGAAAGCGATATGAATTTGAAGTGTTACTGACTAATAATGATGGATGAATGTTTTTTATAGAAGCATTTTTATCTTTTAACTTCAAATTAAGATAATTAGTAGATATTAATTAATTGTATGTTAATTTTTAGATTGTTGAAATTTTTTAAGGATGAACACAATTTTGTATTGCTGTTAAAGGTAGTATAGAAATAAAGGTATGTTTTGGACTATATTTCATGTATTGTTATAATTAATATATATTATTAAATAATGAATAATGAAACAGTGTAAGTGTAAATTATTGTTTTCCATGTTTCTGGTATTTCTCGATTAGTGCAATTTTGTGTATGCTAAAAGAGTCTAAGAAAAAAGGTATTTTATATATCGTCCCAACTCCAATAGGAAATCTTGAAGATATAACTTTAAGAGCTTTGCGGGTTCTCAAAGTATGCGATCTAATTGCTTGTGAAGATACGAGGAAAAGTTTAAAACTTCTATCTCACTTTGGGATTTCAAAGTCTTTAATTAGTTTTCATTCTTACAATGAACATCATAAAGTTGAATATATAATCAATAAGTTGTTGAATGGAAATGAGATTGCTCTTGTCTCCGATGCTGGAATGCCGTGTATTTCAGATCCGGGATATATTTTAGTTAAATTAGCAATAGAAAAATATATAAGAATTGAGGTTTTACCAGGGGCGAGTGCATTAATAACTGCTCTTATAGGGTCAGGTCTTCCTGTTGATGGCTTTGTGTTTTGTGGGTTTTTAAAGAGGAAATCTGGTAAGATCAAAAAAGAGCTTTCTAATCTTTTAAATTTAAAGAAAACTATTATTTTTTATGAATCCCCGCACAGAATAATTAAGACTATAGGTATATGTGAAGATGTGTTTGGCAAAAATGCGAAAATTTGTCTTGCGAGAGAGATAACAAAGAAATTTGAAGAGTTTATAAGAGGATCGATTGAAGAAATTTTGGAAAGTATTAAAAGTAAGCGTGATTTCCTCGGTGAATTTGTGGTCTTAATATATCCGGAAATAAAGTGTCAAGTGGAGTGAAATTTTCATTTATTTTATGATAGAATTTAAAAAGTAGTTTTTGAAATTGAATTAAATAGTATTATTGAAGGTTTTTTAGTGTGAGTTTTTGTGATTTGGTGATAGTTGGTTTTAGAATTGTGTTTTATAAGAAATTAGATAGGGGAAAAATGATAAGAGTAGGGATTGTAGGCATAACAGGATATACTGGAGAAGAACTTTTAAAAATTCTTTCAAAACATCCAAATGTTAAAATAGTTGGTCTTTACGGTAGAAGTTCTTCAAAAGAGAGAGATCTTGGAGATATTTATTTGCATTTTAGTCATTTAGGTTTTAAGGTAAAAGCTTTGAATATAGAGCAGATTGGGAATGAATGTGATGTGGTGTTTCTGGCTTTGCCACATGCTGTCGCTTTTGAAGTTGTTCCTCGTTTGTTTGAAACTGGGGTTAGGATCATAGATTTATCTGCTGATTTTAGGTTGAAAAACTCAGAAGTTTATGAGAGATGGTATAATGTAAAACATACTGCAAAAGAATATATTAATAGAGCGGTTTACGGATTAGCTGAGCTAAATACAAATGAGATAAGGCAAGCTTTACTTATAGCAAATCCTGGTTGTTATCCTACGACAGTTATCTTAGGATGTACACCTGCTATGAAGAATTATTTTTTGGACTTAAAACATATAATTATAGATTCAAAAAGTGGTGTTTCTGGATCTGGCAGAAAAGGGACACAAGAATATTTTAAGAATGAACATCCAAACTTCAAAGCATATAAAATTGCAGGTACACACAGGCATATACCTGAAATAGAGCAGGAATTATCAAGTTTATCTGGAGAAAATATAACAATAAGTTTTACTCCTCATATTATTCCAATGGAGAGGGGAATGCTTTCAACTATTTACTTAGATATGAAAAAACAAATTCCTCTATCTTTAATACTTGATAAATATAAAGAGTTTTACAAAGGCAGAAAATTTGTAAAAATTCTTGATGAAGACGTAATGCCGACAATAAAAGATGTTTTGAATACTAATTATTGTGAGATAAGTATGAAAATTGATAAGAGAACAAACAAGCTTATTGTAATCTCAGCTATAGATAACTTGTTAAAAGGTTCATCTGGACAAGCAGTGCAGAACATGAATATTATGTTTAATTTACCTGAAACTATTGGTTTAATATAATAAGAGGAGGGATTAAATAATGCTTCCTAAAGGTTTTAAAGTTGGTGGAATATGTAGCGGAATAGCTAAGAATAATAGAAAAAAAGACCTAGCTCTTTTTATTTCAGAGTCACCTGCAAGTGCTGCTGGCGTGTTCACAAAAAATGTTGTGAAAGCTGCACCTGTTTTAGTTGATATTGAAAGATTAAGAAAAGGAGATAAGTTTTTCGGAATCATAGCAAACTCAGGATGTGCAAATGCATGTACTGGCATTGAAGGTGAAGAAAATGCAAAGAATATGTGTTTAGTGATTGAAAAATCTTTCAACTTAAATGTAGGATCTGTTTTGTGTGCTTCTACTGGAATTATAGGACAACATTTAAATATTTCTAAAGAGGAACTTGAAAGGAGTGTTGATTTATTAAAGAATAATATAGGTGTATCTATAGAAAATGAAAATGATGCTGTTCTTGCAATAATGACTACGGATACTTTTGTGAAAAAAGTAAATAGAAAAATTGAAGTTGAGAGTGGTGAGATTAAAATTTGGGGTTGTATAAAAGGTGCTGGGATGATTCATCCGGATATGTGTGGACTATCAACGGACTTACATGCTACGATGCTCTCATTTATTTTAACCGATACTGAAATTGAAAGTGAAACTCTTCAGAAAATATTAGAAAACTCTTCAGAAAAATCGTTTAACTGTGTTTCTGTTGATGGGGACACATCGACGAATGATACGGTAATAGTTTTAGCTAATGGCCAAAGTAACACTGGTAAATTGTCAAATTCAAATTTAGAAAAATTTGAAGAAGTTTTTGACGAGCTTACTCTAGAACTTGCACAGTCTGTTGCAAAAGATGGTGAAGGAGCTACAAAGTTTATTGAAATTGACGTTAGAAATACTAAAACTAAAATGGATGCAAAACTTGTAGCCTCAACAATAGCCACTTCTCCACTTTTTAAAACAGCAATGTTTGGTGCTGATACGAACTGGGGAAGGATTTTAGCAGCTGCAGGTAGATCAGGGGTTATATTTGATTTAAGTAAGGTTGACATATATATAGGAGGTGTTCAAATTTTTAAAAATGGGGAAATACTAAATTCTTTTGAAGAAGCGGCTAGAAAATCGTTATTAAAGAAAGAAGTTAAGGTTGTTGTAGATTTTAAATCGGGTAAAGAAAATTGTAAGTATTATACTTGTGATTTTTCGTTTGATTATGTTAAAATAAATAGCAGTTATAGAAGTTGAAATAAAGTTAAGATGAAAAATGTAGTTAATTAGAGTAGAAGAATATATGAGTTTGAAAGTTTCATCAATAGATAAAAATGTACATAAAAAAGTAAGTGAAACAATAAAAAGCGGTGGTTTAGCTATTGTTCCTACTGAAACAGTCTATGGTTTTGTAGTTGACGCTTTTAATATTGAAGCACAGAAAGCGTTATATAAAATCAAAAATAGAGGGATTAAAAAACCACTTGTTATGATGGCGTATGATATTAATAGTGTGAGAGTTTTTGTTGATATTTCTAAAAAGGCTTCACAAATTGCTCAAAAATTTTGGCCAGGTCAGCTCACGTTAATATTTCCTACAACGGAAATTGGGCAAATTTTATCAGGTGGTAGAAAAGATTTAGGAGTAAGAATCCCAGATAATAGATTTATGCTAAAACTATTAAGAGAAATAGATAGTCCTGTCTTTACAACTTCTGTAAATGTTTCAAATGAAAAGAGTGCCAAAAATATAGATGAAGCTTTAGAGTTTGATGGTGTGGCTGATATTATCGTTGATGGAGGACAATGTAAGTTTTCTTTTGAATCTACAGTTATAGATATGATAAGATTCCCATATGTTATTGTTCGTAAAGGTTGTTTAAATACTTATAATCTATTGAAATATTTATAAGTATAGAGAGGAGAAAATGGAAATTCTAAAAAAGGATGATAGTGAAATTTATAGTGTGTTTGTAAAAGAGCTTAAAAGACAGAGGGAGACTATAGAGCTTATTGCCTCTGAGAATATAACTTCACAGGCAGTTATGGAAGCACAAGGTTCATGTCTAACAAATAAATATGCTGAAGGATATCCGGGTAAAAGATATTATGGTGGATGTGAAATTGTTGATATAGCAGAAACTATTGCAATAGAAAGGGCAAAAAGGCTTTTTAATTCAAAATTTGCAAATGTGCAACCACATTCTGGTGCACAAGCAAATTTTGCTGTACAACTTGCTCTTTTGAATCCAGGTGATACTATTATGGGGCTTAGCTTATCTCATGGTGGACATCTAACACACGGAAGTCCTTACAATGTTTCTGGTAAATGGTTCAAAATTATCTCTTATACTGTAGAAGAGAAGGTGTGTTATATAAATTATGAAGAAATGGAAAAACTAGCTTTAAAGCACAAACCAAAACTTATAATTAGTGGTGGTAGTGCATATTCAAGAATTTGGGATTGGGAAAGAATAAGCAAGATTGCAAAAAAAGTTAATGCTTATCATATGGCAGATATAGCTCATTATGCGGGTCTAGTAGCAGCAGGGGTTTATCCATCGTCTGTAGATTATGCTGATATTACTACAACTACGACTCATAAGACTCTTCGTGGACCTAGAGGCGGTTTAATTCTTACTAATAATGAAGAACTTGCAAAAAAGATTAATTCTGCGGTTTTCCCCGGTGGACAGGGAGGGCCATTGATGCATGTTATAGCAGCAAAAGCCGTAGCTTTCGGAGAGGCACTTAAACCTGAGTTTAAAGAATATCAAAAGCAGGTTTTGATTAATGCTAAGAAACTTGCTGAGATTTTAGAAAAGGGTAATTTAAAGATTGTTTCTGGTGGTACAGATTCTCACGTATTTTTAGTTGACTTAAGATCTTTAGGCGTTAAAGGTAAAGATGCTCAAGAGACTTTGGAGAAGGCAGGCATAACCTTAAATAAAAATGAAATTCCTTATGATCTTGAAAAACCAACAATCACATCTGGAATAAGAGTTGGTTCTCCGGCTGTTACTACAAGGGGTATGAAAGAACCTGAAATGGTAAAAATAGCAAAGGCAATAGTTAGAGTTCTCAAGAATATAGATAATGAAAATGTAATTTCTGATGTTAAATTGGATATGTTAAAATTGTGCAATGAATTTCCTATATATAGAGATTTAAAATATTGAGAATATAAATGATGAGTGCATAAAATTGTAATAATTAGGTATATTTGATAGTTATTAGTAAATTGAAAATTATGTATGTTGGTAAAAAGTTAGTGAGTATTTTTCTAATAAAATGTCAGTAGCGGATTTGGGGACGTGGTGTAGTCTGGTTTAACATATTGCCCTGTCAAGGCAAAGATCGCGGGTTCAAATCCCGTCGTCCCCGTTTATTCTTTGATTCCTTTTGGTTTAGGGATATTTTTTAGATTAGAAAGAGAGTTGTAGTAGTTTGTCATGACATATATTTATTGAATGAAAATTATGAATTCATAATTTTATAATTTTGGATAATTATGGTTCCAACAATTAAAGATATAAAGGAAATATAATAAATATATTATGAAATTTTCGTCTTATACAGATACAGCTTTGCTTGCTGCAAAAAAGGGAGCTTCAGTTCTTCTTAAGTATTATAATAGTGGTATTCTAAATGTTGAGTATAAGGGAGAAGTTAATCCAGTTACTCAAGCTGATAGAAATTCTCAGAAAAAAATAATAAAGGAAATAAAAAATATTTTTCCACAGCATGGTATTTTGGCAGAAGAAGGTGAAATAAATGAGATAGAAATAAAAAAGGAATATTGTTGGATCATAGACCCTCTTGACGGTACAGTAAATTTTGTGCATAGTTTACCGATGTTTTGCATTTCCATAGGATTAAAATTTAAAAATGAAATTATCTCTGGCATAATTTATTCTCCTATTATGAAAGAAATTTTTGTTGCTGAAAAGAATAAGGGTGCATGGCTTAATGGTAAAAAGATTAGAGTATCAAAAACAGAAGATGCAATTCGAGCCTTGGCTGTTACGGGGTTTCCTTACTATATTAAAAAAGATAGTATGAGAGTAACGAGAAATTTTACAAATATAATGCTTAAGACGCAGGGGATAAGGAGACTGGGGGCTGCCGCTCTAGATATGGCTTATGTGGCATGCGGACGTTTTGATTTTTTTTGGGAGGAAGGTCTAAAACCATGGGATATTGCTGCTGGAATTTTGATAGTAAAAGAAGCAGGTGGAGAAATATCAGATTATTCTGGTTTAGATGATTCTATAGTGTTTAAAGATACAATGCTTGCGTCAAATGGTTCTGCTTTACATAAAGCAATATTGCAAATTATTAGTGAAAAAAAGTTATAAAAAGTATGTATTTAAAATAATGGAAATTTTAGAGGAAAACTATAAAGATGTGAAATGTGCTCTTAATTTTTCTAATCCTTTTGAACTTCTTACGGCGACAATTCTGTCAGCTCAATGTACAGATGAAAGAGTTAATAATGTTACGAGTAGACTTTTCGAGAAATACAGAAATATAAGAGACTATGCAAATGCTAACGTTTTAGAGTTTGAAAATTATATTAGATCTACGGGATTTTATAGAAATAAAGCAAAAAATATTATTAGATCTGCACAGTTAGCAATAAGTAAGTATAATGGTATTGTTCCGCAGACTATGGAAGAATTGCTTGAGTTTCCTGGTGTTGCTAGAAAAACTGCTAATGTTGTTTTAAGTATCGCTTTTGGGAAAAGTGAAGGAATTGCTGTTGATACACATGTTATAAGAATTTCAAATTTATTAAAACTTACAGAATATAATGATCCTGTAAAAATTGAAAAGGATCTAATTAAGGTTGTCCCTAAAGAATATTGGATAAATTTTTCATTTTTAATACAAACTTTAGGGAGAAGAATTTGCAAGGCCAGAAATGCGGATCATTCAATTTGTCCACTAAATAAGCTTTGCCCGTCTTTTTGTAAAATAATATAATTAAATATATTACTATGATAATTTAAAATATTGATGTTGGCTTATAAAACCGATTATATTTTTATTGAGTTTTTGCTATATAATAATTTATACTGTTATTTACCTATGATTATAGATAATCTTATCAATCTAGCATTAGAAGAAGATAGTGTTTTTAATGACATTACTACCAAAGAATTCATACATAAAGATAAACAAGCTGAAGCAGTATTAATAGCAAATAAGCCTGGAATTCTTTGTGGTGTTGATATTTTTATAAAGGTGTTTAAGGCTATAGATGAAAGATGCAGTATATCGTTAAAAAAATGGGATTGTTCAAGTGTAAAACAAGGCGATGAAATCTTAATAATTGCTGGCCCTGCGTACGCAATTTTATCAGGTGAAAGAACAGCTCTTAATTTTTTACAATATATGTCAGGAATTGCTACTTTAACAAATAAATTTGTAGTGTGTATAAGCAACGGTAAAACAAAAATATACGATACGAGAAAAACTGTGCCTGGATATAGGGAACTTGCGAAATATGCTGTAAGGTGTGGTGGAGGGACTAATCATAGGAAAGGTCTTGCCGATATGGTTCTTATAAAGGATAATCACTTGAAATTTGTTAAGGATTTAAGTGCTAAAATTGATAAATTTAGAGAGAGGTTTAAAAATATACCTGTTGAGATCGAATGTGAAAATATGGAACAAATTAAACAAGCTTTAGATGCAAAAGCTGATGTTATAATGCTTGACAACACAAATTTTGAAGATACAAAAGAAATTGTTGCTTTTATAAGGAAATGTTCTACAGAAAAGTATAAGCCTGAAATAGAGATTTCTGGAGGTATGAATATTGAAACTCTAAAGGAATTTGCCAAGCTTGATGTAGAGAGAATATCCATAGGAATGATTACACATTCTTCTCCAGTTTTAGACACAACTCTTGAAATAACAATAAGATGACTGTTTAAGTGTTTATTTATAATTATGTTTTGAGTTCTGTTAGATTAAAGTGGGACAATTTTTATTTTATTGGAGGTTTTTAAATAAATTAAGTTAGATAGGAATCCCTAAATAATGAAGTTTTGTCCTGGAAGTTATATTTTTATAAGAAGTAATAAGTTTTATAGTGAATATGAAATAGAAACGAATTCTAAAAGACAGTTTAGTCTATGTAAAACTATAAGATATTACAAAAAAGTGGACTCAACACAAATTGTCGTTAAAAAACTTGCAGAGAAGGGTTTTGATGAAGGAATTGTTGTTATTGCAGAAAAGCAGACTGGAGGTTATGGGCGCGATAGAAAAAAATGGGTTTCAAACGTAGGTGGTTTATGGTTTTCTATACTTTTAAAACCTGTAATACATCCTAATGAAATTTCAAAATTGACGTTATTATTGGGCATTGTACTGAGAAGAGTTTTTGAAAAAAAATATAGGATTAATTCTGAGATAAAATGGCCTAATGACATTCTTATATTTGGGAAGAAGATTGCAGGAATAATAACGGAGATGTCTGTTAAACAGAATAGTGTAAACTGGGTTGCTGCGGGAGTAGGTGTGAATATTAATAATAGTTTGCCCAAATGTTTAGAGAATATGTCGACTTCTTTAAGAGGCGTATTGAAAAGAAAAATAAATATGTTAGAACTTATTTCTGCGTTTTTTAATGAATTTGAGTATTTATATTTTAATTTTAAGAAAGATGGATTTGAGAATTTTTTAAAAGAATACAATGATAAAATTGCGTATAAAAATAGAGATATAGTTGTTGATAGTGGATATTATATTGTAACCGGGAGAAATCTTGGTATTGATGAAAGTGGAAGGCTTATTGTAAAAACAGAAAAAAATAAGCTTGAAAAGATAGTATCTGGAAGTGTAAGATTAGCGGAAAAATAAGATTAAAACAGTATAGTTTTTTAGTACTTATTTAAGTTTAATATTATAATTCGTACTATTAGAGATTTATTAGGAAATATAAAAAAATAATAAGAAGGATGGATTGAGAATGGAATTGTTTAAGATGGCGAAAGAAACAATGGCTATGAGAAGTAAAATAAATGAAATGGATAAAAAATTAAAATCTCAGATTATAGATGTTGAGTATAAGGGCATAAAAGTACAAGTAAATGCTAAAAATGAATTTCTAAATTTGAGTATTCCAGATAATATACTCAAAGAAAATAGAGATAAAGTGGAGAAATTTATATTGTCGGCTTTTGTAGAAGCAAATAAAAAGGCACAGAATATTATGACTGAAGAATTTAAGAAACTTAGTTGTGGAATGAAGATTCCGGGATTATAAAAATTTAATGATTTATTTTAATCATAGAGTATTTTATTTGAATATTCCGCCGGTATTCTTACACCAAAATAGCATATCTAAATGAGACATAGGAATCCCTATATTTTTTGAAAAGGATTGCATATGTTTTTCTGTTTCCAAGTATGTTTTCTTATTGAGTATTAAGGGTTTTTCTTTTATTGCACCGTAAATTTTGAGATTCTTTAATATATGTCTGTCTAATATGGCTAAATCTTTTCCAATACCAATATTTCTTAAAAAATGTCCTGCCTCTTTATATCCTATTCCTTTAACATTTTCTGCAAGCCATTTTCTTAATTTGTATATGTCTTTGAAAGACTTAAGTCTTTCTTTTAGATTTATTTTACCATTAATAATGAACATCTTTCTTGCTTCAATTAAATATTTTACCTTATTATTCTTAAACCTAACTTTTTTTATTATTTTGATTATGTTTTCTTCTTCTGAATTGAATATCATATTTTTTTTAGCGAGCTCATTTACTGCGTTCCAACACAAAATAGCCTTACTTTGTGGAGTAAAAAGACAAAATATGAGTTCAGCAAATATCTCTTCATCAGTTCCATTTTCCCGTACTTTATCAAAGTGTTTTTCTCTGCTTAAAATAATGGGGGAAACTTTTTTCCAAAATTTTTTTAATCCTGTAATTGTAGTGGAATTGTCAAGTGGAGTCTTTAAGAAATTAACTTGTATCAAATTGTTTTTCATAAACTTCTATTATCATAATATATAAATAAATAATTATAAATTATTTTATTTTTATCAATTTGTGATATTATATTAAGTATACTATAATAAATTGTTATAAAATTATGATGAGATATTTTGAAATTAGAAAATTGTATTAATACAAGTATAAATTTGATACAATAACCTTAGTTATGGGTAGAATATTGACTTATAAAGAGATAAAAAACAATGCGGAAATACAGATGTATTTTAAATATATGGAAGAGTATTTTGAAAATACAAATGAAGCTTTTGATCTTATAAAACGTAAAAGTTATGATAGAAATCATGCTATGCATGCTGCTAAAATTGCAGAACGAGTTTTGAAATATTTAGGTTATAAAAAAAGAGAACATGAGCTTGCTAAGATTGCAGCTTACCTGCACGATATTGGCAACATAATTTCAAAGCGTGGGCACAATCAAAGCAGTGCGATAATGTTTCTAAATATTGTTGGAGATGATAGATATGATGAAGATGTTTTTACTATAGTAAGTGCTATAGGTTGCCATGAAGATAAGACTA
>BTIF01000005.1:0-16770 GCA_036245315.1 Endomicrobiia bacterium
AGAATATAAAAATTATTACAATTAATGGCAGGATGTCATTTAAATCGTTTAAAATTTATAAAAAATTTAAATTTTTTTGGAATAAATTCATTCTGCTAATTGATACTATTATTACGGTAAGTAAGGATGATGCTGATAGGTTTTCATTTTTAACCGGTGGTAAAGGTAAAGTTATTATTTCAGGAAATATAAAATATGATAGAAATTTTACATTAGATTCAAAAAGAGAAAATTTCTTTTTGAACGAAGATGATTTTGTATTTTCTGCAGGCAGTACAAGAGAAGGAGAAGAAGATATTATTGCAGATGTGTTCAATAGAATAAGTTTAGATTTTAATAGAATCAAGTTCTTTGTCGCACCTAGACATCTTTCAAGGATTAAAGCTATAGTAAAAATCCTTGAAAATAGATATATCGAATACTCGTTATTTTCAAGTGGAAATTTTAAGAATAGATTTGTTTTGGTTGATGTTTTTGGAAAATTACAAAGCATATATTCCATCTCAGATATATGTTATGTAGGCGGGGCAATTGTAAATAAAGGCGGGCAAAATCCTATAGAACCAGCAGGATATGGCAAACCTGTTTTGTTCGGTAAAAATATGGATAACTTTAAAGTGGAGTCAGAAATTCTTTTAAAGTATAATGGTGCCTTAATCGTTAATGACGGTGAGGATTTGTACAATAATATAAAGAAATTTATATGTGATAGAAAATTTCTTGAATGTGTTGGCAAAAATGCTTTGAAAGCTGTTGAGTCTCAAAAAAATGTTGTATCTTTTGTAATAAAAAAACTGAAAGAGAATTTGAGTGTATGATACAAATCTTGTTGTAAAGATTATTATTTTTGTGTGTCGTATTTTATATAAGACCTTAAGAAAGACATTTATAAATGATACTTTTATCTATCCTAAACCTTCAGTTTATTCTTTTTGGCATGGTAATGAATTGCCGATAGTATTAGCTAATTTAACTAATCAGAGAAAAAATATAGTCATTATGGTAAGTCTTTCAAAGGATGGAGAGCTTTTATCTCAAGTTTTACATAAATTTGGTTATTTAACTGTTAGGGGTTCTTCAAGTAAGGGAGGGGAAAAAGCATTGATGCAGATGATAAGATGTGCCCGTGAGGGGTATAGTCTTGCTTTTGCAGCAGATGGTCCTAGAGGTCCGTACCATAAACTAAAACTTGGAGTTGTATATGTAGCCCAAAGGACTGGTATGCCGATAATTCCGATAAGCTGTTCATCAAAAAATAAGGTTGTGCTTTCTAGATCTTGGGATAAATCTATAATTCCGTTACCTTTTTCAAAAATGGTGCAAGCTTATGGGAAACCAATTTATATTGATAAGGAAGATGATATCGATAAAAAAACTATAATTATAGAAGAAAAAGTAAACAAATTGTTTGAATTTACTAATAAATATTACTGGACAAAAGATATATTAAAGTACTTAGAGTATCATCCAGAGCCTAAAATTTTAATTGTACAGCCTAGTAGAATAGGTGATATTATATTTTCCTTGCCAGTCCTTTCAGCAATAAAAAGAAGATATCCTAATGCAAGATTAAGCTGGATTGTTGATGAAAGATGTGCCGAAATTTTAGATGATAATCCTTTATTAGAAAATATTTTTATCTGGGATAGAAAACGGATTTCTTTTAATTACTATAGAAATTTAAGACGACAATTAAGGAATCAAAAGTTTGATTTAAGCATAGATTTACATGGACTTGCTAAATCTGCATTACTTGTTGTATTTGCTAATGCGAAATTTAAAATAGCCTCTTCGTCTACAAACAACATGAAAGAGTTTTCATGGCTGTTTTCAAAGGAAATAAAATCTTCTAAAAATTGTCATTGTGTTGAACGTCACCTTAAGGTCGCAAAATATTTGGGTTGTTGTGATGAAATAAGCTACCCTATTACAATCCATGAGTGTAATTTTAAAAGCGTTATAGATAAGTTATTAATGGAAAATATAGGTTTTGAAAAAATAATAGGTATTCATCCCGGTGCTGGTTGGACTTCAAGAAGGTGGGAAAGTTATAAGTTTGCTGCTCTTGCTAGAAAATTAAAATTAGAGTTGAATGCTGATATTGTTCTTGTTGGAGGTAAAGAAGGTGGGAGTAGCGAAAAAGGTTTAAACGAAAAAATAATTGCGACTTCTTATGTTAAAATAATTGATATGACTGGGAAATTTACTTTGAAAGAGTTATGTGCTTTCTTAAAGATATGTAGAGTTTTTGTTGGGAATGAGACTGGGCCTATGCATATTGCAACAGCTTTAAATACTCAAGCTGTTGCAATTTTGGGACCTACAAATGTAAAAAATACAGGTCCATACAAAGGGAATACCAATATCATACAACACACCATGCCTTGTCAACCTTGTAGGAACAGGGATTGTAAAGATGTTATATGTATGCATGATATATCTGTTGAGGAAGTTTTTAGTGCGGTAAAGAAAAAATATGAAAGTTCTAATAATTAAACCGAGTTCTTTTGGTGACATTATTCATGCTTTACCTTGTGCAAACGCTTTTAAAAAAATATATCGCAATTGTGAAATAAGTTGGGTTGTTTTTAACATGTGGACTTCTGTTTTAAGAATTTGTCCTGATGTCGATAAAATTATATCTTGGAACAGAAGAAAAGGATTAGCAGGTTTCTTTGAGGTGCTGAAAAAAGTTAATGAAAGAGAATATGATTTAATTATAGATTTACAGGGACTTTTAAGAAGTGCATTGCTTGCAAAGTTTGCAAAAGCAAAAGTGAAGATTGGAGCACCTGGAATGAAAGAGTTCAGTAATCTTTTAATAAAAGAAGTCTATCCTCAAAGTATTAATTTAAATGCCATGCTTCGTAACCTTGAACCTATTCGTTTTTTGACTGGTAAGAACTATCATCCTGAAATTAACATAAAAGTGAATTTAAGTGTGGATAAAATTTTGCAAGATAATAAAGTTTTTAGAGAGTTTATTTCTTTAATACCTTTTGCAAGAGGCGAAGGGAAAGATTGGACTATATACAACTATCATAAACTTATCAATTTAATAAAAAACGAATATTTTGATATGCAGATTATAGTTTTGGGTTCAGTTAAAGATTTTGGCAAAATAAATTCTGATAAAGTCGTGGATTTATGCGGTAAAACTAACATAGAAGAACTCGCGGCTGTTTTATTAAAAAGTAAGGTCAATATTGGTGTGGATACTGGCCCCATGCATTTATCAGCGGTTTTGCAAGTTCCTTCTGTTTTTATATTTGGAGCTTCTGACGTTAATAAAACGTCTCCTTATATAGGAAAGTTTTCTCTGCTTTGGAATAAGAGTAGTCCTAAAAATATTGATTTTATTGAACCGAATGATGTTTTTATAGAGATAAAAAAATGGATAAAATAATCTTCTTCCACATGAATCAACTTGGTGACTTACTTTTTTCACTTCCTGTCCTTAAAGCTGTAAGGCAAGAGTTGAATGTAAAAATATGTTCTGTTGTTAGATCTACATTAGCACCGCTTTTATTATCTTCTAATTTGGTTGATGCAATAATACCTAAAAATGGAAATTTTATAAAGAATATAGAAACTATAGGCAAAGAGAAATTTGACAAAGCTATTCTCTTTTCAGAGTCGCCAAGTTCATTAATTTTAGCTTATTTTGGGAAAATAAAAGTAAGAGTAGGTTTTGAAACATCACCTTTAAGTTTCTTACTTAATAGAAAGATAAAAAGATTTGGAGTTCCATCACTGTTTAACAACAGAAAACTAGGTTTTAGTGTCGGTTTAAAAGTTATTCAAGGAGATTATGTTGGTATATTAAATGTTCCAGAAAGTAATTTAAATAATGCAAAAAAATGGTTTAGAGAAAATAATCTTGACGTTGAGAAAACAATTGCAATTTCACCTGGTGCAAGTAGAAAAAGACAAGATAAGTGTCTGGAAGATGACAAATGGGTTAAAGTAATAGATACTTTATCACAGTACGGGTTAAAATGTATTCTTTCAGGTGCGACTTGGGAAAGCGGATTGTTGAATAGAATTGCTGAAAAATGTAAGGTGCCTACTAGAATATTTGTTGCATCAAAAGGAATTTTAGATAGTGCGGCTTTTTTGAAGATGTGCAATTTATTTGTAGGTATAGATTCTGGGGCAATGCATTTAGCTGCTGCTGTTGGGACTAGGTGTGTAGGTATGTTTGGCTATACAGATCCACTTCAAACTGGTCCTATGCCTATAGGAAGGCATATAATAATAAAGAGGAATGAGATTTCTAAGATTACACTGGAAGATATTATATCAGAAGTTAGAAACTGTAGATTAGAGTGAAAATAGAGAGGAAAATTTAGAATGGCTAAAAAATCAACTTTTGTTTCAAAACTTCAGATTGAAAGGTGGAAATTTAAGCCTGTTCTTCCAGATATATTGAAAAAAGATGTTTCTTTTATAAAACCCGTTAAAGGGAAAGTAGCAAACTCTAATGTAGATCAGGATAATTTGAGAGAGATTTTTAAAAATACGTATGGGTTGCCTAAGATTACGTTCAAAAAAGGTGTAAATAAAGATATTGCGAAAAAACCTATAAAAGTTGCCGTGGTTCTTTCTGGAGGTCAAGCTCCAGGGGGACATAATGTTATAGCTGGGCTTTTTGATGGACTGAAAAAAGCAAATAAAAAAAATATTTTAATAGGGTATTTAGGTGGGCCTTCTGGAATTTTGGAGAATAGATATAAATTGATTTCTGAAAAAATGTTGTGTAATTATAGGAATACTGGAGGTTTTGATTTTATACAATCAGGTAGAACAAAAATTGAGACACATGAACATTTTTGCTTGACAAGAGATAGCCTTGCAGCTTCTAAAGTTGATGCATTAGTAATTGTCGGAGGGGATGATTCAAATACAAATGCTGCTATGATAGCTGAATACATGAGAAAAGAAAATTTAAATAAATGTGTTGTGGGAGTTCCCAAAACTATTGATGGGGATCTAAAAAATAAATATATTGAGATTTCATTTGGCTTTGACACAGCTACAAAAATTTATTCAGAACTTGTTGGGAATATTTGCAGAGATGTAAATTCATCACGAAAATACTGGCATTTTGTGCGTCTTATGGGTAGGAGTGCTTCTCATATTACATTGGAAGTTGGGTTTAAGACTCAACCTAATATCGTTTTAATTGGCGAGGAAATTTTAGCGAATAAAATGACACTTGTCGAGGTAGTTGAAAGTATTGTTAGTGTTATAGTTAAACGGGCACAGGATGGTAAAAATTTCGGAGTTATTTTAGTACCTGAAGGACTTATAGAGTTTATATATGATATGAAAAAGTTAATATCTAATCTTAGTGATATTTTAGTTGAAAATACTGAGTTTGTTGCAAAGTTTCATTCATTTGAAGAAAGAAAAGAATTTATTTATACTAAACTTTCTAAAAAACATTCCGATTTGATGAAATCTCTTCCTGTAGGAATTGTTTCACAACTTATGTTGGATAGGGATCCTCATGGTAATGTTATAGTATCATTGATTGAAACAGAAAAACTTTTAGTCGAGATGATACAAAAAAGGCTTTTGGAACTTAAAAAAGTGAATAAATATGAAGGTAAATTCTTGGCAATTACGCATTTTTTTGGGTATGAGGGACGTTGTGGGATACCATCAAATTTTGATGCTAATTACACTTATGCTTTAGGATACAATGCGGCTGTGCTTGTACTTAATGGATTTACAAGTTATTTATCGTCAGTGAGAAATCTTATAAGACCTCCGAAGTATTGGGAATGTGGTGGAATTCCTCTTACGATGATGATGAATATTGAAAAGAGACATGGTAAAAATAATCCTGTTATACAAAAAACTTTAGTTGATTTAAATGGAAAACCATTCAAAAAATTTGTAAAAAATAGAAATAAATGGGCCATTAGTGAAAATTATGTCTTCCCAGGACCTGTACAATACTTTGGTCCTTCAGAATTAACAGATATGGTAACTAAAACTCTTCAATTTGAGCACTCCAAATAGCTATAAGGAAGTGAAGGGTTAAAAGTGGGAGAGGTAATATAAAATAATTTGCGTTGTTAGGGCTACCCCTTGAAATATAAAATTTATTAATATACATATCTTATCTTATTCTAAGGTGACAAATAAAAAAATATTCTTTGTTTTTTAGAAAATATTTTGTACAAAGTATATGGGCAGACTCTAACAAGATTTATTTCGTAAGATGCCCCCTATTATATCGGGTCGTTGTTTAAATTAAGTTGTTGAAAAGTTCAGGTTGGCTTATATCAATCTTTAACTTTCCGTAGTGATTTTTTTTGTCATAGAAAACATTCTATCTGTGAGAAATAATATACTTACGTGTCCGTTATTAGGAACATTCTTTTTTATAGCGTTCCCAATTAAGTCACTTCTTTCTTTTGTACATGAGTAGTAGCAATAAATTGATTTTTGTAACATTATAAATCCAATACTTTTAAAATAGTTCCTAAAAGTGTTTGCTATTCTACGCTGTTTTTGTGTTAATACTGGTAAATCAAAAGCAACTAAAATCCACATAGATTTATATTTTGATATCATAAAAAAGCTTTGGGAAAGTAATTTGTTCGCACTCTTTAGATATATAAACTAAATATGACTGTATATATCTTTGTAACCCAAATATAAAAGAATACTCTGAATCCTCAAATAATAGTTTTTTTTCTGTTATTGAAACTACGAGAAGCTTTTTTAGAGTTGGGATTAGTATCTCTTCTTTAATGAAGTCGTCAAATCTTAATTTTATGATGTAATCTACCATAGGTTGTAGTGGCTCTATAAGGTCATCAACGAGACAAAATGGATTTTTATTTTTACTATGGAATATGCTAATTGCAGGATTAAGACCACTTGAGACAATCGCTCTTGCTATACCACTTCTTAAAATGGAATAACCATAGTTCAATGAGGAATTATTATTTCTTTGGAAATTGTCAAAAAGTTCTTCAAAATATATTCTTGCACCTACGCCTTCCCTAAATGTACGATCACCTGTTTTTACTTCTTTTGCAAATTCTAAAAACTGTAAATATTTACAGTTTCTTTTTGAAAAAAATGCTAGACAAGTAGCTTGATTTGTAAGTTTTTCTGTTATTATTTGTTTCCAAGCTTGTTTTTGTGTAGGTTGAGTAACTGATGATTGTATTTCTAGACGTCTCCCATATTCTGCAATGTTAAAATGTGGTAAAAGCATATCCGCAGGATTATAGTTTTTATCGCAAAAAACTATAGGAATTTCATTTTCAATACATTTTTGAATTGACGAGTTTGTATACGTGATACTGTTCCCATACAAAATAATACAACTAATATCTGAAAAGTTTATGTGAAGTTTTTCTTCATTATTTTTTAATGCACAAAGATTGTTATTTTTGACACAAATATAGTATCCCCGTTTCCGTTCATGTCAATAATTCTCCACATTTATTTCTCTTTATTTTTCAATATTTTTGATCTATATTTTATATAAAGCCTAAGGGGGTTAAAATAACCTTTCTTATATTGTAGTTTTGCATGCTTGATATAGAAAAAGAATCTTCTTGATTGTGTTCTGACTTTAATATATTGCTGAAAAATATTCGTATTTGATATTTTTTACCCTCAAAATATTTGCCGATCTCCGTAAATATTAATACTTTCACAAATGTTCTACCGCTTGGAGCTGGGCCCCCCTCATTTTTTAGTGAATGTTTATTTTCGTTAATATCAGTTTCTAACGTATTGCCTTGATAAATCCCCTCTAATAGATTATATCTTTCATTTTTATAATTTGGGATTTTATTTTTATTAAAGTCTATTTTTCGTATAATTTCACCACATAATTTCCCATTTTTATCGTGATATAAATCCAATGATAAGTTATCTCCTGTGTCGTAACTAAATCCTGCTTTTGCTTCTTTGGGATGGTTTAAAGTAAAGAATTTATTTTGAGTTTTATTTTCAAGTTAAATATATTTTCCTCTAACTATATATCACATGCTTTCTTGTAAATTAAGCTATCTGTGTGATTCATTGTAGTTTTTTACCTTCATCTTTAGCTTTCTGATTAGATTTCTCTAATTCTTGCCTTGCTTTAGGTAAATTGTTTTTATTTTATTATAAATGTCATTATTGTGCTTTATTGTTTGTTCTAATTCTTTATTTTTTATATATGACAATTTATCTACATATTATCTACATATTTACATAAGGTTTGCTCAAGTATATATTGCGGTTTTTCTTTGAACTTTATTTCTGAAACACGTTTAAATGTTGTAATTATATATTCATTCTCGATTCCTGAATAAATTTTGTAAGCTGTTTTTTTTATATTCCCCAGTAGTATTGACTGGGGTTAAATAATTGGAGTTATTAAGTGCTTCATATATTCTAATGTGTTCATTAAGTTTATGAGAGCGAGGAAGTTTTTTCGTCTTTAAAATAAGGGCAATCTTCTGGTTCTGGAATAAGTTTTTCAGTTTCATAAGATATTGTGTCTTTAATGTTTTTGATGTAATCGTCGATTAAAACATTAATATAATATCGCGAGTTACAAAAAATTCTTTATTTTTGTTTTGGACTGTTATTCTGTTTGTAACTTTTTCTCGTTTATTTGGTTTGGAATTTTGTATTTTTTTCCTTATAGAGATACTATCCGAATGTAAGGTAATTTTTGGCATTCATAGTCTCTATTAATTTTTTTGCATGTTTTGCAGTTTCTGTATTTTCTTTGATTTTAACTTTAGCATCTTCTGAAAAGCTTCTTATAGAAGATGTGCCTTTGTGATTTGCAATATGGTACAAAATGTAGCTCAACTGAAACAAAGATAACTTTTCATTCAACGCTTTATATCGTAGAGTATATGGGTCGGTTTTTAATATATCAATTGAAAATCTTTTATGAGAAGTATCGAATTCGTTAACATTTTCTTTTTTACTTAAATTTTCAGGAGGATGCAAATCTAATTTTTTTGGCAAGTAGTTCCCATAAAAATCGCATATGCTCTCTGTGATGTTTATGGCTATTTCTTTGGCTTCTAAAACTCCTACGTTCTTCAGCCCCTATGAAGATTTAAAAATTCTACTACCGCATAAAATGACATCTTCTGGTATATACGAGTTATCATCATCTTTACTCAATGACACTACTGTATATCCTATCGAATCAACACCTAAATCTAAACCTATTCTATACTCTCTGTCTTCTAGTTTTTCTTTTATTCTTTTATAACAATCTATTTGAACTCTATTCATAATTCATAATAATACTTTGCTACTATTGCTTGTTTTTCTTGCAAGATTTCTCTTAATTTTTGTGATAAATAATTTTGCTAGTCATTGTCAATTAAATCCCAATACTCTGATTTATTAATTTTAGAAATAGTGAATATTGTGTATATTAACATAAACGTTGTGGAGAATTTAATTTTGGAATTGATAATTAGTTGAAAACTTTAAATCTTTAGATTATAATATATATAAAAATAAAAAATATATGCTATGCATAATAGTCAATTAAGTATGTAATAATACAATTCTTTGAAGCTCAAAAATTGACAGTTTAAGTGTACCTTTCATTATATTACTACATTACAATTATGATAATTATGGATTGATAGGATAATATTATTTGAAACTAGTTTACAAACAATGAGTTTTTAGTTAGTAATATTGCTTATTGCTTAAAATAATATATTTTTGCAGATAATAAACTTAGAGTATTGCATTGAGAAATTCTTGAATAATGTGAGTGTAAGAATTGAAAAGAGTGGGGGGGGCTATAGCTCAGCTGGGAGAGCGCTTGCATGGCATGCAAGAGGTCAGGGGTTCAATCCCCCTTAGCTCCACATTGATAATTGAACTGTTTTAATTTAAGTTATAAAACTTAATCAATTTAGTTTTATATTTTGATTTTAATTGCTAGAACTATTTAGAGAAATTGTTTTTTAAGTCAAGAAAGGGGAAGTTTTTCAAATTTTTGAAGGATAGTTAAGTGGTCTTGAAAGTTATTTCTGGTATAGCACGCGGAAGAGTATTAAAAACTTTACCTATTAATGATTTATCTATACGTCCTATGCTTGGAAGGATAAAAAAATCTGTTTTTGACATAATAAGGTCTAAGATTCCTCGTTCTGTTTTTATTGATTTGTTTGCAGGTGTAGGTTCGATCGGGATTGAAGCTCTTTCTGGAGGTGCAAAAAAAGTTATATTTGTAGAATTGAACAATATTTCTTTGTCACTTATTAAGCATAACGTAAGCATGTTAGGTTTTGATGATAGAGCAAAAGTAATTAAATGTGATATAATAAAAAGTTTTGCTACTTTACAGGGCAAATATGATATAATTTTTATGAGTCCTCCTTATAGAGATAAAAATAAAAATATACTTACTTTTACATACAACATATTAAGAGATTCTGTAAAGTATGATATTTTAAAAGGTGATTCCATACTTATTACACAAAGACATATAAAAGAATCTGTAGGAAGTGTCACTGGACTTGAATGTTTTAGATCGAAGAAGTACGGGGACACTCTTGTTTCTTTTTATAAGCGTTGTAGAGATATGGGAAAATATGAAAGATGAGACAGGACTTTAAAATAAGTTATTCAAGAATTAACTCGTATTTGTTTTGCCCTTATAAATATAAACTTGTATATTTGGATAATATTTGTGTTCCCATCAGTGTAGACATTACTTTCGGACGTATAATTCATAAAACTCTTGAACAGTTTCACAGCTTTAGAAGATCAAATCGTGATTTGTTGTTTGAATGTTATGATAATTCATGGAGAAATGATGGATTTGTTAATCCTCAGCAAATTTTTGAGTATTATCAGCGAGGTAAGCAAATGTTGGAGAATTATTATAGGTCTTTTAAGGAATCAAATACTGAAGTTTTATATGTTGAAAAGGCATTTGACACTAATATAGGGAAATATAAGTTTATAGGTATTATTGACAGGGTCGACAGATATCCAGATGGTACATGTGAAATTATAGATTATAAAACTCATATAAAGGTATGGGAGCCTGAGAGAGTAAAGAAGGATTTACAGTTGAGTTTTTACGCTTATGCTTGTAGGAGTGTTTTTGGTTTTAGTCCAGATAAAATGTCAATTTATTTTTTGTCCGAAAATAAAAAAATTTGTACAACAAAATCTCAAAGTGAAATATCCGATGCAATAAATATTGCAATAAGTACTTCGGAAGATATAATGGCGGAAAATTTTGATCCTGATATTTCAAAGTGTCAAATATGTGATTTAAAATCTAAGTGCGGGTTTTCAGCTTTGTAGAATTAAAAATTGATACAGGAGAAATAAATGAAAAATTTGACAGTAGTGAAGTTTGGCGGAAGTTTAGCTAGTAATATACATGCAAGAGATAAATTTCTTAAGGAAATTGCCAAAATTTCACGAACACAAAGTATTGTTTTAGTTCATGGTGGAGGTCCTGAAATAAATGCTTTGCTTGAAAAATTTGCTATAAAAAGCGAATTTGTAGATGGCTTGAGATTTACTGACGCTGAAACTCTTGGTGTTGTTGAAATGGCATTAAGCGGTAAAGTAAATAGAATTTTAACAACTGGTCTTATAAAGAATGGTGCTAGTGCTGTTGGTATATCAGGTAAAGATGGGAGAAGTGTAACATGCAAACAACTAAAAAAATTTGGTTTTGTCGGTGAGCCGACTAGAATAGATAAAAAACTTATAGATATTTTAATGAGAAATGGATTTTTACCTGTTATAGCTTCAATCGCTGCTGATGCTAAAGGTAATGTTATGAATGTTAATGCTGATACTTTAGCTGCTTCAATAGCTATGACCTTTAAAGCGAGAAAGCTTATATTGTTGACAGATGTTGCTGGAGTGCTTGATAAAAATAAAAATACTATTAAAGAAATTAGAGTAAAAGATGTAAAAACTCTTATAAAAGGTCAAACTATAGTCGGAGGGATGATACCAAAAATTAGATGTTGTGCCGATTCTATTAAAAATGGTGTAAAAGAAGTGTGGATAGCAGATGGAATGAGCGGAATACAAGATATAAAAGGAACAATGGTAAAAGTATGATAAAACAAATTGAAGAAAAATATTTTATGCGTACATATAAACGTGTTAATTTAATAGTAAAAAAGGCGAAAGGTCAGTTTTTGTGGGACGAAAGTGGTAAAAAGTATCTTGATTTTCTTTCTGGTATAAGTGTGTGTAATGTCGGTCATTGCAATGATTCTGTGTTGAAAGTCGCAAAAGATCAACTAGACAGCTTTGTACATGCTTCAAATTTATATTATATGCCATCACAGATTAAGCTAGGTGAGGAACTTACAAAAAGAATATTTCCTGACGGTAGAGTTTTTCTTTCAAATTCTGGAGCTGAAGCAAATGAGTGTGCGATAAAGCTTGCAAGAAAATGGGGTTTTTTAAATTCTTCTAGAAATGGAAATAGATATGAAATAATCTGTTTTAGAAATTCGTTTCATGGTAGAACTTTAGCAACTCTTTCTGCTACAGGACAAGAGAAATTTCATAAATTTTTTAGACCGTTGCAGGAAAAGTTTGTTTTTGCAGAAATTAATGAAATAGGATCAGTGAAAAAACTTATAAATGAAAAAACTGTTGCTGTAATGATAGAACCTATACAGGGGGAAGGTGGTCTGATTCCGTCTGAAAAAACGTTTTTAAAAGAATTGAGAGTACTTTGTGATGAAAATAATCTTCTTTTGATTTTTGATGAAATACAATGTGGAATGGGTCGCACTGGAAAATTCTGTGCTTTTGAAAATTATGATGTTAAACCTGACATTATTACTTTGGCAAAATCTTTGGCTAATGGATTACCTTTGGGAGCTGTTGTGGCTGTAAAAAAATGTGCTGAAGTTTTTTTTTACGGTGATCATGGATCTACATTCGGTGGAAATCCTGTTTCATGTGCGGCTGCTCTTGAGGTGTTGAATATTCTTAATTCAAAGTTTTTAAATGATTCTTTAGAAGTTGCAAAATATCTCTCTTTGAAACTTGAAGATTTAAAAAAGAAATATTCAATTATAAAAGATGTAAGAGGACTTGGTTTAATGTTAGGTATTGATCTTACAATAAATGGTTCAAGTATAGTAAATTATTGTTTGGATAAAGGATTAATTATAAACTGTATACATGATACGGTGATAAGATTATTACCTCCACTTATAATTACAAAAAATGATGTAGATTTTGCTACAAGGATTTTAGACGAAGCTTTAAATTGTAGTTTAGTTACAAAACAAGTATAAGTATTAGATTGTTTTAAATGTAATTTTTAAGATACAAGTAATTTAACAAAAAAATATAAAAAAGGTGTGTAAAATGACTATTGACAATAAAAATAATAGTGTTAAGAAGGTAGTTGTTGCTTATTCTGGTGGTCTTGATACGTCTATTATTTTGTCTTGGATAAAAGAAAATTATAATTGTGAGGTTGTTGCTTGTTGTGTAGATGTGGGACAAGGGACGGAATTGGAAGGATTGAACGAAAAAGCAAGTAAAACTGGTGCCTCAAAATCGTATGTTATTGATGCTAATGAAGAGTTTGTTGTTGACTATATTTACCCCGCTATAAAGGCAAACGCTTTATATGAGGATAAGTATTATTTAGGTACTTCGCTTGCTAGACCTGTGATTGCTAAAAAAATTTCTGATATCGTAAACAAGGAAAAAGCTGATGCTGTTTGTCATGGTGCAACTGGTAAAGGAAACGACCAAGTGCGTTTTGAACTTGCCTTTAAAGCTTTAATACCGAATGTGAAGATTATTGCTCCATGGAGGGAATGGGATATAGAATCAAGAGAAGAGGCAATTGATTATGCTAAAAAAAGGAGCATCCCAGTTTCAGTAACAAAATCGAAACCTTACTCTTCAGATGCAAACTTATGGCATATTTCTTATGAGGGCGGAATTTTAGAAGATATTGACAACGAATACGACGAGTCAATGTTTAAAATGACAGTTTCGCCTGAGGAAGCTCCAGATAAACCGACCTATGTTACCATAGGTTTTGAAAGCGGTATACCGGTTTCTGTGGATGGCAAAGAATTGCCACCTGTTGAGCTTATTATAAGATTAAATGAGATCGCTGGTACAAATGGGATAGGAAGAACAGATGTAGTTGAAAATAGACTTGTCGGGATGAAATCAAGGGGTGTTTACGAAGCTCCTGCAGCTACTGTTTTATATGCAGCCCACAAAGAGTTAGAGTCTATTTCTATGGATCGCGATACACTGCATTTTAAGCAAACCATTGCTTCTAAATATGCAGAGATTGTATATTATGGATTGTGGTTTTCTCCACTTAGAGAAGCTCTTGATGCTTTTATTAATGAGACTCAAAAATATGTCACCGGTATTGTTAAATTGAGACTTTATAAAGGAAACATTGTACCTATTGTAAGAACTGCGAAATATTCTCTATATTCGGAGAAGCTTGCAACCTTTGAAAAAGATGAAATTTATAATCATAAAGATGCCGAAGGTTTCATTAACTTGTGGGGTTTACCAACGAAAGTATATGCTATGCTGAGAAAGAATAAATAATTTTAATATTATTTGGATTAAACGTTGCATTTGCATGAGCAAAATACTTTATATTTAAATTTTTGATGAAATGAAAAATGATAATGGATTTCTGAGCAAGTGATTGTTTTGTATGGAATGACGACAATAGCTGTGAATTACTTGATGGATAGCAGAGGATTTTATATATTTGTGAATATTTTTCTGGTCGTTTACCATTACGATAAATATCTTTTACTTATACTTATTTTAATTTTTTATCAAATTTTGTCATGTAACTCTTTTAAAGATTTTTACAAATTAAGTTAAAAGTTTTTAAGAATTTATATAGGGTATAAAATTTATTTATAGTGTTTTTTAGATATATTTTTGAAAAGGTTTTTCTTTTATGAATAATGAAAAATATATGAAAATTGCAATAAAGCTTGCTAATAAAGGGAAAGGCGAAGTTTATACTAATCCTTTGGTAGGTTGTGTAATTGTAAAAGACAATAAAATTGTTGGAAGGGGTTGGCATCAATATTTTGGGGGCAATCATGCAGAGATAAATGCACTTATAGACGCAGGTGAAAATGCTAAAGGAGCGGATTTATATGTCACTCTTGAGCCTTGTAATAGTTATGGCAAGAAACCTCCTTGCACTCTTGCAATTATAAAAGCTGGTATAAAAAATGTTTATTACGCAATGCCTGACAGTAATAATGTATTATGCGGTAAAGAAGTTTTTAAAAAAAGTGGTGTTAGAGTTTTTGGAGGTCTACTAAAAAAGCAAGCTAGGATTTTAGTTAAAGACTATTTGAAGTATTTAAAGAATAAACCAAAGGTTTCAATCAAAGTTGGTATGACATTAGATGGCAAAATTGCAACTTATAAATATGACTCGAAGTGGATAACGTCTGAAAAATCAAGAACTTTTGTGCATAAAATGAGATCTCAATATGACGCGGTTCTTGTTGGCACAAATACAGTTTTTAAAGATAATCCTTTTCTTAAAACACATTCTAAAACATTAAAAAATCCAATAAGGGTTGTTATAGATTCAAAGTTAGAACTTCCTAATTCATCTCATTTATTCGATGCAACTGTTCCAACAATTATTATTTATGACTCGAACATTGCTAATATCCCGAGTCATTTAAATAAGAAAGGGATAATTCTTGCTCCTGTTGATATTAATATGGCAAAAAAAGATTTTGGTATAATAGTAAAAAAATTGAACTCTCTTTCAATAAAAAGGATTTTAATTGAGGGTGGAGGCGAGGTAATAGCATCAGCTTTATTTTCAAATGTGGTAGATGATATATATTTTTTTATATCTCCCAAAATAGTAGGTGGTAAATTTGCAGTTTCTAGTGTTGGCGGACAAGGAGTAGAAAAAATATGCGAGTCACTATTAGTGAAAAATATGAAAACGAGAAAAATAGGTTCTGATCTGCTTATAACTGGAAGTATTGTGAATAAATAAAATTCTTTTTTAAAGAATAAGAAAGGATTATGTAATGTTTACGGGACTAATTGAAGATGTTGGTATAGTTAAAAATACTTCAAGTTCTAAAATTGAAATTGAAACAAAACTTGATAACATTGTAAAAGGTGAAAGTATTGCGGTGAATGGTGTTTGTTTGACTGCAGTTTTAGTATGTGAATATGGTTTTGTTGCCGATTATAGTCCAAATACGGATAAGATTACAACTCTTTCAAAATTGAAAAGAAATTCTAGAATTAACTTAGAGCGAGCACTGAAACTCTCTTCTCGGCTTGGTGGACACATAGTAAGCGGACACGTTGATGGAATAGCTAAAGTAAAAAAGATAGAAAAATTAAAGCAGTTTTATAGGATTATATTTTCTTGTAATGAAAATATAACCAAATATTGCATTGATAAGGGTTCTATTGCAATTGATGGCATAAGTCTAACTCTTTCATCTGTATCAACTTTAGAGTTTGAAGTTTTTATTATACCTGAAACTTTTAATAATACGACTATGCAGTTAAAGGGGCTAGGTGATGAAGTAAATATTGAAACGGATATTTTTGCTAGATACATAGAGAAATTTACGAATGAAAAAACAAATGGTATTACGTTTGGAATGTTGAAAAAAAATGGATTTTTATAAGAAAGATAGGGTTTATGACATTGTGTAAGTAATTAAATTAAATGAGTTGTAGTTTATTTATGTTCCCCAATAAATG
>BTIF01000006.1:0-13123 GCA_036245315.1 Endomicrobiia bacterium
TCATAACCAGTAAGTCCAGCATCAAAAAAACCATTTTGAACATACAGAGGCATTTCTTGTGAACGCATTAACATTATTTCAAGCTCGTCATCATCAGATATCGGGTAATACGATCTAGATGATATATCTATTTTTATGCCCGCTCTTTTAAATAATTCAACTGTTGAATCTTGAAGACTTCCTTTTGGAAAACCTAATTTTAACTTTTTCATTATACCCCTCTTAATTATCCTACTTAAATTTTAAGACCTTATAATTTTGATTTCAAGGGAGCACATGGAAAAACGTAATCTTTCAATAAAGGAATAAAGGAATTCTAGATTTCACAAAATAAGATACAGTTTTATATAATTTTCCACTTGATTTATCTAAGTGCATATGCATAATTTTTTATGGGCAACCACATAACAGTCTAGACTGTAATACTTATCTTATCTTATATTATATAAGAAGTAAGATGAACCAAATACAAATATTTAATACCAAATCCACATCTTATCTAAAAAATTCATGCATAAAAATTTAATTAACCTCGCAATTAAACAATCTATTACAATAATTAACAAAATAGTTATTGCAAAATATTAATTTTATAAACTTAATCTTTCTCTGTATGAATATTTATTTACAACAAAAATAGCTAATGATGCTGCAAGAATCATAAAAAAAATTCTTGTAAAACCAACAGAGAAACCCATTAGTGCCATTACAATTAAACTTAAATAGCAAAAAATATCTACTAATAAGATGATATTATCCTCATTACTACTCCGCTTGCAATTTTAGGATAGAAATATGTTGACTTCTGAGGCATCATTTCATTATTTAAGCTAATAGCTTTTAAAGATTCGACAGGAGTTGGTGGCACTATAATTGCAATTTTCCCAGTTTTCTGGGCAAGCAATACAGCTTCCTTATCATTTTTTACATAAATAAATTCTGAAGCGTCACTATTTGGTATAAGTACACTGTGCAGAATACTTACTGCTAAATTCCTGTAAGCCTTACTACTATTAGGCATAATTTTTTTAAGAAGCGAATCTTTTTTTATAGTTAAAACTCTATACTTACCATTTTTAAAAACCATTATAGGTTGAATTTCTTTTTTAGAAAGTTTTTGAAAATCTTTTGCTGAATATACATCAAAATATTTAGCAATATTTGACTCCAATTCAACAGGTTCTTCAATAACTCTATGAGTGGGCCAAATTGAAATGCCTTGATCTTCCATCGGACAAAAGTAGGTTAAAACATAATTGTAATCTTTTTGTAAAGAATAATCTTCATCTTTTTCCTTTATTTCTTGACTATAATCCCAAGCAGTTTCATATCTGTGATGTCCATCTGCTATAAACATTTTTTTACTTAATAAATATTGTTCTATCGTTTCAATCACGTATTCATCGTTAACAATCCATAATTTATGAAAAGTCCCATCTTTGTCCTTTGCAGTTGCTGAAGGTATTTTTCTACATACTTTTTTGCAAATATCCTTAATTATAAAATCTTCATCTTCAAATAAACAAAAAATAGGACTAATATTTGCTTTTGTCGCTTTCAAAAGTTCCAATCTATCACCTTTGGGTTTTATAAGTGTTTTCTCATGTGGTTTTATTGAACTTTTATCGGAATGGGGATCATCGAGTTTCAAAGCTGCAAAAAAACCTACCCTAGTCATTTTAATCCCGTGATCATCAAAAACCTGCTCATAAAAATATAACGCAGGTTTTTCATCATACACAAGTACACCTTCATCTTGCCATAACTTAAATAAGTCAGCAGCATTTTCATATTTATTTTTTTTACCTAAAGAATCAGACAGCTCAACATTAACAATGTTAAATGGTGATAACTTTTTAAGTCTCTCCTTTTCATCGGAACTTATAACATCATAAGGAGGACATATAAAATTAGTAATGTCATTCTCTGAGAATCTAATCGCTTGAAATGCCTTTATTTGTGCCATAATTACTTCCTCCATTCCATATATAATAGCAAACTAAGTTTACAAATTAATTAACAATTTTAAATAATTAAGAAAATTCTATAATAAATAATTTAATATTGTCAAAAAACTTAAAATCTGATAGAATAATTTATTGATCATGAAATTTCTTCAAAAAAAAAATATTTGCTCCATATTTATCATAATAGTTTCATTCTCTATAGTTGCCACAGCTAAGTTAACATTTACAAAAGGAATTATTAGCAGTGAAAGTAACCTTTCTCAAAACAAAACAGATACTGAAAGAGTAACAATAAAACAAGGTGATATTCTTACTTCAACATTAAACAACACAAGACTTTCATCTAAAGATTCTATAGAAATCACTAAACAACTTAAAAAACTATTAAATGTAAATCATTGTATGCCAGGGGATTTCTATGAAATACTTTATGACTCAAAAACTGGGGAATGGAAATATTTCCGTTATTATCCGCCAGGTGTTTCATATTACTTAATAACTAAAATTTCTAATAATAACAGAATGAAAATTGAAAAAAAAGAGCTTGCAACAGTCATAAAAAAACATAAAGCACAAGGAACTATTTACTCATCTCTATGGGTAGCTATGACATCTCAAAACATACCGTTGAAAATAATACATTCATTTGCAGATATATTCGCATGGAAAATCGATTTTCTTACAGATACAAAAGAAGGAGATAGTTTCAGAATCATATATGAAATAGAAGAAATAAATAAAAAAAATACAAAATTACCACTAAAAATCATCGCAGCACAATACAAAACATCTTCAAAAATTTATAATGCCTTTTACTTCAAATCAAAAAACTCAAAAAAAGGAAGTTATTTTAATGAAAATGGTAAATCATTAAAAAGTGCTTTTTTGAAATCCCCTCTACAGTTTAGAATAATAACCTCATACTTTACGACAAGTAGATTCCATCCAATATTAAAATATTCAAGACCTCATTTAGGTATAGACTATGCAGCTCCAAAAGGAACACCTGTGTCAACTGTTGGAGATGGAGTTATAATAAAAGCAGAGTATAATAAAGGAGGTTTTGGCAATTTAGTCATTATAAGACATACAAACGGTTACGAAACATATTATGGACATCTCTCAAAATATGGAAAAGGCATAAAAAAAGGTGCTAGGGTAACTCAAGGACAAACCATAGGATACGTTGGCAGTACAGGCCTGGCTACGGGACCACATTTAGATTTCAGAATAAAACATAGTGGTAAATTTTTTAATTTCCTTAAAATGAAACATCCACCCCAAACAATATTAACAAACGAAGATAAAAAAAAATTAAAAGAAAAAGTACAAGCTTTTCTAAATGAATTCGAAAAACAATAAGTATTCTGTGAAAAACTCTTCTCTGTCTCATATTAATAATACAACAAGTTTAAAAAGATCTTTAATCACTTACCATCTTACCATTTTTATTAAAAATCTAGACAAAAATTTGAAAATATACTACCAAAAACATTACAATTCAAAGTCTATAAAATCATTTAACTATTGCTTTTATAATCCCGCAGTATTGTATAGAAAAATACTTTTTATCAATTAAAATTTTAACGAGGGTTACATAAAAACTAATATCGTGTAAGCAAGAAAAAAGAATAATTCAATCAATAATTACATTCTTTATGACTGTAATAAATAAGTCACATAGTTAAATGTATTTTATTAAAATATCAAAGAAGTAAGATAGATTTTTAACTTTTTCTATGTTTAGAAAACAAATTTATTTTTTATCTCGCGAAAGTTTTTGTATATAATTTAAATTTTTCTTTTACTTATAATAATTTTTATTTTTTATTGAACTTAATTCAAATGCACGTTTTAGGTTATCCTCAGTATGAAAACACAAGTAGTTAACTTTTTTGTTTACATATTAACAATTTTATTTCTTCTAGTAACAGCAGAAGGCTGCTTATATTCTAATTCTAAGGCAAATATTAAGTTAGCAGTATTAGAAGAACAATCTCAAGAAATATCATTAATAGATACAATAACCCAAACAGTCTTATCCAACATAAAATCTGAAAAGGAAATGAATAAAAAATATATAAGGGGTATACATCTTTCAGCATGGGTAAGTGGTTCTAAAAAATGTAGAAAAATTTTAACGGATTTACTCGACAACACAGAATTAAACGCTGTTGTGATAGATATTAAAGAATACGAAGGGAAAGTTTACATCGATGGAATAAAAGCTGTAGAGAAAAATTATGCTTATATTGAAGCAATACCCGATCTTGAAAAATATATTTCTAATTTAAAAGAAAAAGGTATTTATACAATAGCCAGGATTGTTGTTTTTAGAGATAATACTATGGCAAGAAAAAAGCCTGAACTTGCTGTAAAAACCCTTGACTACAACACCATTTGGACAGACGGAAAAGGTTCAGCCTGGCTTGATCCTTATAATAAGCACACGTGGACTTACAATATAGATATAGCTGAAAGAGCTATAAATATAGGCTTTGATGAGATACAGTTTGATTACATTCGCTTTCCATCTGATGGTATTACAAAAAATTGTCGTTACAGTAAGCCTCATTCCACAATTGAAGCTTCAAATGCTTTAGTAGGTTTTCTAAAAGAAGCTAATAAACGTTTAAAAGCTAAGAGTATAAATATATCAATCGATGTTTTTGGATTAACAACAACTGCATTAGATGATATGGGTATAGGACAAAAAATAGTTGAAATGGCTAAATGGGTTGACTATGTATGTCCTATGGTTTATCCATCACATTATGAAAAATGGAACTATGGAATCGCAGAACCAAACAAAGAACCATACAAACTAGTCTATATAGCTTTAAAAGGAGCATTAAAGAGAATACCAAAAGAAAAACTTCGCCCATGGCTTCAAGATTTTAGTATGGGGTATAGGTACGGCAAAGATGAAGTTAAAGCACAAATACAAGCTTGTTATGATAATAAAATAGAAAGTTGGCTTTTATGGAATCCAAGATGTGTTTATACAAAAGACGCATTAACCTTAAAAAAGCAAGACTATTAAATCTAATCGAAATTCATTAATAATAATGCTATTCTTATTCTTCGGTTAAAATCTCTCTAAGGGTAGGATTATTGTTCTGATTTACATATTTACTTACAAGAGATTTTTCCCTATCAAGTTCTAATCTCTTTACTGACAGTTCTATTTTTCTATTCTTCATATCAATTTTTATTATTTTAGCCTCAATCTCTTCATCTTTCTTTACTACAGATAGACTTTCTCCATTATAAGTTTTTATGAAAGATTTTTCATTGCTTTTTACTAAAGCTTCTATACCAGGTTCAAGCTCTATAAAAATACCGAAATCTACCATTCTTAGAACTTTGCCTTTTATGACATCCCCAATGCTATATTTTTTATAGGGATCTGGTCTTGTATGTTTCAGTGAAAGTGAGATTTTCTCATCTTTTGTATTTACTTCAAGAACCATAACTTTAATTTCTTCACCTATTTTAAGAACATCTTCTGGATATTTTATTTTTGTAGTCCATGAAAAATCATTTATATGTATTAATCCTTCAATTCCACAATGAAGTTTTATAAATGCACCAAATGGTACGATATTTTTCACTATACCTTTAACAAAAGTTCCTGGCATATAATTTCTTAAAGCTTTATCCCAAGGATTTATTAACATTTTCTTAACTGATAAAGCAATCTTTTTATTCGCTACATCAACACCTATAATTTTCACTTCTATATTTTGTCCTTTTTTCAAAGTCATTTCAATATCGCTCCAAGAGTATTCGGAAGTATGTAGTAACCCCTCAATTCCCGGCTCAAGCTCCACGAAAACACCATAATCCATAACTGATTTAACAGTTCCTTTCACAACAAGACCCTCCGGGAACTTTTCATTTACACATTCCCAAGGATTAGGAATAAGGTTTTTCATATTTAAAGAAATTTTTCCATTTACTTTGTCAACTTTTGAAACCTGCACTTTTATTACTTGTCCACAGTGTAACAAATCTTCAACCTTCTTAATTTTGTACCAAGCCATATTATCAATATGTAAAAGACCATCAATTCCACCAAGATCAATAAAAGCACCAAAATTAGTAATCTTAGATACTGTCCCATCGATTACCTGTCCTTCATTAATATATTCCAAGGCAGATGCCCTCGCAACATTTCTCTCGGTTTCAATAATTTTTCTACGAGAAATAACAACATGTTTTTTATTTTCGTCAAACTCTGTTATTATGAATTCATACGAATTTCCAATAAATTCTTCAAATTTTTTTATAAAATTTACGTCAAGCTGAGAAATATGTAAAAATGATTTTACACCAATATCAACTATAAATCCAGATTTTACACTTTTTATTATTTTACCGTAAACACGTTTATTGTTCTTAAAAGCTTCACAAATCGCATTCCATCTAGATTTTTCCAAAATTTTCATGTAAGAAACAAGAGCTTGACCATTAGTGCTTAAAACCTTTACTTTCACTTTTGCCCCAACCTTAAGCTCAGATGGTATCTTACTTTCACCAAATTCTTTTTTAGGAATTATTCCTTCAAATTTCATTCCCAAGTCTACCATAAAACTATCCAAGTTTTCTTCAATAATTACGACTTCAATCTCCTTTCCAAAATAAATACTATTATCTTTGCCATAATCTTTCATTAAATCATTCATACTTAAATCTTCATTATCCTCAAAATTTATCAACGTGTTATTTAAATTTTTGTTTCCCGTCATTTTGTTTTTCCCCTTAATAAAAGAGTATACTTTAGATATTATAGATATTTCAAAAATTAGTAGTGATACTTCATACTAATTTCCTTTACTTTTTCTTCAACCTCTTTTATTATCCAATCAGGAGTAGACGCTCCTGCAGTTAATCCAACACTATCAATATCTTTAAACCACTCTTCTTTTATACTTCCAACCGTTTCAATGTGATAAGTATTTGTATTAGCAGAACAAATCTGAGTCAGTCTTGTAGTATTGCCTGAATTTTTGCCACCTACAACTATCATTAAATCGACATTTTTCGCAAGCTTTTCTGCAGATTTTTGTCTATCAAAAGTCGCTTTGCATATTGTATTATAAACTTTCACTCCATGTTGTTTTTTTAAAATTTCTACAATATTTTCAAAATTCTCAGGAGTTTGCGTAGTTTGACTTACAATATTTAAATCTCCAATAAATTTAAAATTCTGTGCTTCTACTACATTTTCAATAACAACACATCTTCCATTATTACTATATGACATAAGTGCAATAACTTCAGGATGAACTCTCTCACCAACTATTATTACTATCTTATCTTTAGAATTTAAATCTGTACTCAACTGTTTCATTATTATTTGTGCTCTTTTTACAAAAGGACAAGTAGCATCTATTATATTGATATCTTTATTTTTTATAAGTTTTTTATGAAGATTAAAAGGTATACCGTGAGTACGTAAAATTATAGAACCATTTTTAATTTTATTTATATCAGTTAAAATTTTTATTCTTTTCTTTTCGAGTCTTTTAACTTCTTGTGGATTGTGTATAATAGGGCCTAAAGTGTATACTTTGCGTTCTTTATCAGCAGTTTTCTCTGCTAAGTTTATGGCTCTTTTTACACCAAAACAAAAGCCAGCATTATTCGCTATTTTAATCTTTAATCCTGTTCTCAAATCCATCTCAATTTAGTTTGCATATCACAAACTTAATTTATTAAAAACATTTTATGTTTTTGTTACATCCTGGTTATTAAATTTAAGATTTTTTGCGATAAATCGATATAATCATCTTTTGCGAAGTTTTTTGGAGGATATATTGGTTTCCCAAACTTTATTTCTATCCGTTTAAATTTCAACATTACATCTGTGTTCTTTAATTTTACTGGAACTAGTGGCAATTGAGTATTGCAAGCCAACATCCCGGCACCAGCTCTAGCCCTTCCCATTCTATAATCTTTTAAACGAGTCCCTTCTGGAAATATTAGAAGCAAATGTCCATCTTTTAAAAGAGAAAATGCATTTCTCATAGCTACCATATCTTGTCCATCTCTTTTAATAGGAAAAGCATGTGTTTGCTTAATTATCCATTTTAAAATAGGAATGTCAAATAATTCCTTTTTAGCCATAAAATATAGAGGACGTCTTATAGCAGAACCTATTAATGGAGGATCAAAAAAACTTATATGGTTAGAAACAATTATCGCCCCTCCAGAGTATGGTATATTTTCCAACCCTTCAATACGCCATCTATAAAACAAACTAAATACTAACCTAAATATTTGTCTACCTAGCAAGAATAAAATTGAAGATTTTTCTTTTAATCGCATATATTCATATATTCTTTAATATTTCATCAGAAGCATGTAAAAAAATATATTAACACACTCTGTGAATCTTCGATTACAATTTCGTTTTTGTAATCAATGAAGCTACGGTTCAAGTCATCACTATTCTATGATCGTTAAAACTATTAAGAAAACAATATCTGTAATAGTAAATCCATTGTGCCTATTTAATAAAAATCCACCTTCAAGCACTTTAATTTGCACACCTAGTTTCTTAAATCGACTAACTATATTTCTTTGTTCTATCAGTTTCTTTTACTTTAAGTTCTTCAGCTCTAGAAATTTTCGTAACATTTTCTTCTTAGATTGTGCGATAAGAACAAAAATATGGATCTCATCAATCATTTAAATCGTTTCTTGTAGGATTTATTCCCACATTTTTTATTGTTAAGTTAGAAAATTATGGGCAATTAAAACTACTAAAGTAGCTACAATAAAAAAAGGCTGTTGTTTAACAATAGACATATAAACCAACTAACAAAACAGTAAATTTTACATGTTCCGCGGATTTCTCACTTTTGTAATTTATTGCTTTTAGTGACTCTTTGCCATTAATTATTAAAAGAAGTAATCCCCCATTTAACTTAATATCAACACCTATTTTCAAGCAAAGGGCATATAACTCTTTGCATAGATCTTACTTAAAGATTCTTAGTTTTGTCCAGCAAGAATCCCAGAAAAAAGTCTCCTTGTAGTACAAGAATTTCCTGCATAATATATTTTATGATTCGGGTTAGTAAGTTTTTAATCCTACGCCTTTTATTTAAAGGTTATTTTTATCATTATTTAATTTTTACACTCATCTTATTACGAACTTGCGAAATACTTCAATTGTTTTATAACAATTATTTGATAACAAAAAAGCTCCAAACAATAGAATTACATTTCTCCTGAAACTTCAATTATAATCGAATTAACTTTTTTAAGTTTTATTTATATTTACCTTTGTTTAAAATCATTAAATTCTTTTACAAATTCAATTAAATATTTCCCAACAGAAAAATAGGCACCCATATATTTGAACTTAAAACTGTACCCTCATCACACTTTTAAAAGAGTTAACAACTAGTATATTAATTTGTGAATCTTTTCTTTGCCCTTTTATACACCTTTTTTAACAAAAAAAACTATAATTATGTGGTATAAGGTAACTAATGACTCGTAAAAGCAACAAGTTCATCGTGTTTTTGAGTAGATATTTTAAACACTTTCGTCCAAATATGAGTTACAAGTACTTTTTTGATAAATCTGTCATAATAACACTTACATCCTTAAACATACTTACATCAGTTGAAAGTGTTACATTTCTTCTCTTTGCACGCCATAGGATGAGCTCTTATAGAAGAAATAGCACTGCTTTTTCATAAAAAAATCTTTTTCTAGAAAAATTACAATGAAATTTTATGGATCTTTCTTAATTTTTCTATAAACAACTCATTCTCTTTATGAGTACCAATGGTAACTCTCACATAATAAGGCAATTCATATTCATCCATTGATCTTACTATAATACCCTCTTCAAGAAGCTTCCTAAATAATTCCTTACCATTAAAAGGTAATGAACTAAAAAGGATAAAATTCGCAGCAGAGTTAATATACTTTACTTTAAGTTTTTCAAACTCTTTATATAGATATTTTTTTCTTCTTTTATAAGTTTTTGACTTTTCTCAACTTGTTCCTTATCAAATATTGCCGCCGCCGCCGCAACTTGCGCTAAAAAATTGACATTAAAAGGTGGTCTTATTCTCTCAATATAATCTACTATTTCTTCACTTGCAAAACCATAACCCACTCTCAAACCAGCAAGTCCATAAATCTTTGAAAATGTTCTAAAGACTATTAGATTAGGATTTTCTTTTAAAAAGTCAAGACCATTTGGATAGTCGTTCTCTAAAAGAGCATATTCAAAATAAGCTTCATCAAGCACAACAAGTGGCTTAATCCCAAATTTATTATTTAAAGGCAGTTGTCCCAAAAACTCTAACAGTTCTGATTTTGTATTATATGTTCCCGTAGGATTATTGGGATTCGTTACAAAGATCACTTTTGTTTTTTGAGTGCACACCTTTAACAAAGCCATTAAGTCATATGTAAGTTCTTTCTTCATAGGGACTACAATTGCTTTTGAATCCATCAATTTTATTGCCATAGCATATCTTATAAAAGAATGTTTGGAAATTATTATTTCATCCTCATGATTAAAAAATAGCTTGGCTATAAGTTCTATTATTTCATCTCCACCTGCAGCTGTAAAAATATTATTAATTGGTAAATTGTACGCTTCAGATAACGCTTTTTTAAGGTAATAAGAATTTGAATCTGGATAAAAGAATATGTCCTCAAAATTTGATTTTATTACTTCAATAGCTTTCTTAGAAGCACCGAGTGGGTTTTCATTTGAAGCAAGCTTTATAACAAACTCTAAACCCAATTCTCTCTTAATCGTATTTATTGATTTTCCTGCAACGTAGGGTCTAAAGTCTTTACATACTTTTCTTATTATTTTTGTTATTTCCATTCTTTTCAAATTTTTCCTTAAATTTTTGCTTTCATTAAAGCTCTTTCCACAACAAAAAATCTCATAAAATTTTCTCTAGATTCTTGTACACTTTTTTATAAAATATATAGGTTGTAAATCTTTGCAACTACTTCAATAGATTGTCTTATTTGTTGTAACTTTAATGACATAAATTTTCCTATTTAAATTATACTAATTCTTTCGACACATTTAGTACATCTATACTAAAAAGTATTCTATATTTATGTTACACCACTATAAAATCTTCTCCAATCAACATTGGGATTTCCGTATTTAATTCTCTATTTTCTGAAAAGACTAGTGAAGGAACAGAATCTGCCGTATAAATCCCAAGCATTAACTCTTTTCTTTAGTAACTAAAAACCAGTTCTTGCAACTTAATTTTCATGTCACCTGCAATTCTAGTACTAGTGATGAAATACTTATGCAGAGAAGTCTTCTCTTATATAAATTATTTTACATTAATAATAAAATTCCTTTTTATTTAAGAAATCTTGGTTTCCAGTAGGTATATGCTGGTTTTGATGGATCTACTACTTCTTTAATATTAGTTAAGCTATGTTTTGAGAAAAGATCAGATTGTACATTTTCGTCTTCATTTTTTATTATAGCTTCTGTCCTATCAGTTTTAAACCCAGTAGCTATAATAGTAATTTTAATTTTATCGTCAATTCTATTGTCTATAGTGTGACCAAAGAACACATGTCCATTAATACCATAACTTTTTATATCATTAAATATTTCTTGCAATGTTAAAGCAGCGACATTAGAATTTGTCGTTATATTAACAAGTGCTTTTTCAGCTTTTGATATATCATAATTATCAAGGAGTGGACTTGTCACAGCTTTCTTTACAGCTTCTTTAACATAAGAGCTTGTACTTTCACCTATACCTATTAACGCAGTGCCTGAATTAATCAAAATATTCTTTACATCAGCAAAATCTCTATTAATTTCGCCAGTAACAGTTATCACATCGGTAATCGCTTGAATACTTTGTCTTAAAACATCGTCTATAATATGATAAAAAGCGTCAAGGGCTATTCGCTCGTTTATAACATTAAAAACCCTTTCATTTGGAATAACGATTAAAGCATCTGTATATTCTTTTAGATTTTTAATTCCTTCTTCAGCTTGAGCCATCCTGATTTTTCCTTCATGTTCAAAAGGTTTCGTAACAACTCCAACAGTAAGTATTCCCTTCTCTTTTGCAAATTTTGCAACTACAGGAGCTGCACCTGTGCCAGTTCCACCACCCATCCCAGCAGTAACGAAAACCATGTCGGCCCCATCAAGTCTATCTTTGATTTCATCTGCACTCTCTTCTGCAGCACATCTGCCAACCTCAGGATTACCTCCCACACCAAGTCCTTTTGTTATCTTCTCACCTATTTGTATTATATCTGGGGCTGAGGATCTAAGCAAAGCTTGTGCATCTGTATTAATAGCCACAAAATCAACATTCCCAACATTCGCCGCAATCATTCTATTTACAGCATTACATCCACCACCACCTACACCCAAGATTTTAATTATTGCAGGTTGCCCTGTACTTTTTTCTTTTGTAGGTAACAATATTTTCACACTCATTTAAAAAACTTCCTCAAACCACTTTGATATCTTTAAAAATATATTGTTCCCAGATGACTTACCATTTCTAGAATAATCTTTTAGATTCAGAAAATTATATGCTACTGAGCCTATAGCAGTAGTATAAGAAGGATCCAATAATATTTCATTTGGACATACAATTTTATTAGAATCAGGTATCCCAGTTCTTACCGAACAATTAAATGCCTTTTCAAACGCTTCAACAAGACCAGGAAGATTACTACCTCCGCCAGTAAGAATTATTCCTCCTGACAAAAATTCACATCCGTAGTCATTTTTTTCTATAACTTCTTTTATTTCATATAAAATTCTATCAATTCTTGGTGTAATTATGCCATTTACAAGCTCAAGTCTATCGCATTTTCTTGTAGTTCTTCCATCTGCACCTTTATATTCAAATTCTTCATTTTTAAAATCTTTGTAAACAAAAGCCGCTCCGTACATTTCTTTAATTTCTTTTGAAACAGAGTAAGACGCCCTCAACTTATGACCAATATCTCTTGTAATATAATCTGATCCATCAGAAATTTCATCAACATGCTTGACTATACCATCCACAAAATATACAAGTCCTGTCGTAAGACCACCAAAGTCAATTACAAGACAACTCAATTCTTTTTCTTCTTTTGTAACTAAAATATTACTTGCAACTAGA
>BTIF01000007.1:0-9717 GCA_036245315.1 Endomicrobiia bacterium
CTAAAGAAGCAGAAAGATTTGTATCCGAAACAGAAATTGACTCGCTAGCTATTGCAATAGGAACTTCGCACGGAGCGTATAAATTTAAAGGAAGTGTCAATCTTGCTTTTGATGTGTTGAAAAAAATAAGGTCGTTGATAGATATTCCTATTGTGTTGCATGGTGCATCGTCAATTCCTAAAGAATTGACTAATGAGGTAAATAAATACGGCGGAAAGATACGTGGTGCAATAGGTGTGCCTATTGCAAGTCTTCAGAAGGCGATTAAACTCGGAGTTTCAAAAATAAATGTTGATACTGATGGAAGACTTGCTATTACAGCTGCTATAAGAAAAGTTTTTACGGAAATGCCTGAAAAATTTGACCCAAGAGATTATTTGGGGTCTGCAAGAACAGCTCTTACAAATCTTATTATTAAGAAAATGAAAGATTTTGGAACTTCCTGGCATGCCAAAGACTATTCTCCTATTTCTCTTGAAGATATGAAGAAGCAGTACGCATTTAATTAAATAGTGATCTCAATATATATGAAAAATAGTTATATAAAAATATTTTATTACATAAATTAGAAATTAGGAGGAACTTTTAAATGTCGTTTTACAACATAAAAAAGATACAAATTTCTTCAATTGTTAAGGTGTTTCCTATTATTTTTACAATTTCTGGTACTATATTAGGGGCTATATTATTTTTGTCTAATAGTCTGGCTAGAAATCTTGATTTTAATTTAAGACTTTTACTTTTGTCATCTCTTAGTTTTTCGTTGATTTATATCGTTTTTATGACGCTTTCTGGTATTGTTGTGGTGTGTGTTTATAATTTTGTTGCTGGAAAGTTGAGTTGCAATATTGTGATTTCTCTTGAATCTAAAACAAGTGAAAGTGACGATTCCGTTGATAATGATGATAACAAGTAAAAAATATATCTGTTAGAGTGTGTGTGATTACTTATAGCACAAAGTTTATTCTTTATGTTAGCTTTTAGGTATCTCAAGTCTTAAAGCTTTATTTCATAAAGACTTAAAACAAGAAGTAGTGACGTAGATGTTTTTAGGTTTTATGGTATAGAAAGAAGAGTGTTTTGGTTTAGTGAAAATGAGGTGTCTTGTATTGTTGTTATAGGTAAGAGTCATATTTTAAAGAAAATTAATAATGATGATGTGGTGGTATAGGAAGGATTTTATGGAAAAATGGAAATGTCTAGTATGCGGTTGTATTTATGATGCGAGTTTAAGGTATTCCTTATAACGGAATTGTTTCCGAAACTTCTTTTGAGCAGCTTCCTGATGATTGGGTATGTCCGCTATGTAGTGTTCTTAAAGAAGATTTTAAAAAAGAGTGATGAATTTATGAAACCAATATATCTAGACAATCAGTCAAGTACTAGACTTGACGAAAGAGTATTCGATAGCATGAAGCCGTTTTTTATCGAATATTACGGAAACCCTCAAAGCATCTATTCATTAGGAGCTGTTTCTAAAGATGCTCTTGAATCTGCAAGATGCAAAGTTGCGAGCTTAATTAATGCAGATGCAGAGGAGGTTGTTTTCACCTCATGCGGCTCAGAGTCAAATAATTTGGCAATAAAAGGAATTGCTGAGGCTTTAAAAGCTAGTGGTAGACATATTATCGTTTCTTCAATTGAGCATTTTTCAATTTTAAACTCTGTAAAAAAACTTGAAAAAGAAGGTTTTGAGGTGAGCTTTCTTCCTGTTGACAATAAGGGTAACATAAACGATTTGAGATTAAAAGAAATGTTGCGAAAAGATACTATTTTAGTATCTGTGCAATATGCTAATCCTGAAATTGGCACAATACAAAATATAAAGAAGTTGGTGTCTATTGTCAAACAGAGTCAAAATATTGGTAATTTTGTAGTTTTTCATACGGACGCAGTTAGTGCTTGTGGAACAATTTCAGTTGATGTTAAAGATTTAGGAGTAGACGCTTTAACTTTTTCTGCTTCAGCTATACATGGGCCTAAAGGTGCTGCCGCTTTGTATATTAAGAGAGGCCTAAAAGTTAGTCCCCAAATAGATGGTGGGGTTCAGGAAAACTCTAAACGTTCAGGAACTGAGAATATTCCAGCTATTGTAGGTTTTGGAAAAGCTTGTGAAATAGCTAGAGGAGAACTTGTAAGTAAAAGTAGATTTATTTGTAAATTGCGGGATAGGATCATTAGTGGACTTCTCAACAACGTTGAGTTCATTTATTTGAATGGACCTGAAGCTCAAGAAAACCGTTTGCCGGGCAACGTGAATTTTTCAGTAGAATTTGTTGAGGGAGAGGCACTATTTTTGCTTTTAGATGCTAAAGGTGTTATGGTGACTAGCGGTTCTGCGTGTGCTAGTAAAGACCTCAAGCTTTCTCATGTTTTAAGGGCTATAAATGTGGATGTTGCGATTGGACAAGGTTCAATTGTGTTCACTTTATCAAAGTTCAATACAGAAAAAGAGATAGAGTATGTTTTAGAGGAGTTCCCAAGTATAGTTAAAAAATTAAGGGATATATCACCATTGTATTCGCATTTTGTACGGACAGGTAAAAAAAAAGTTGCTGAACCTGGGACAAACTTTGACGAACATTTTCATTGTGATGTGTAAGGACAATTTCTATTGCATTATTTTTAAGTGTGTTTTTGGTTATTGGGTTCATTGTTAAGTTTTTGTATTGGAGGATGTTGATGGCGTTTTATTCAGAAAAGGTTATGGAACATTTTGCAAATCCACGAAATGTTGGAGAAATAAAGGATGCTGATGGTATTGGTGAAGTAGGGAATCCTGTATGTGGCGATATGATGACTTTTTATATAAAAGTTAATAATAATAGAATTGAAGATGTGAAATTTAAAACGTTTGGGTGTGGTGCAGCAATAGCTGTTTCTTCTATGGTTTCAGAAATGGCTTTTGGTAAAACAATTGAAGAAGTAATGACTCTTACAAATGCGGATGTTGCAAAAGCTTTAGGTGGTCTCCCACCAAATAAAATGCATTGTTCTAACTTAGGGTCGGATGCGTTACATAAAGCTATTGAAAACTATAAGAGTAAAAAATTAAAATTATAAAAAGAATGCATTATTTAGTTATGTTGAAATGTTGTTTGATATCCAAACATTAAAGGAAAAAGAATATGAAGAATAACACGTTTAACTATCATAATTGCTACTGTCCGCATTGTGAAGCAGAGTTGAAGAATGGCTGTTTAAATCCCGAATTCTGCACGCCTTGTTATGTAAAAAAAAATAGTGGTATCAAGGTGTGTCCTGTTTGCAAATCTGAATATGCATACGAAGAATATAGTGAATGTCCTGCTTGCAGTGTGCGAAAAAAACGATAACTTGTGCTTCTAAAGTGAAAAAGTATAGTAAAGTTAAAGCTTATGATATTAAAATAAAAATGTAAGCACAAATTTTTAGTTATGAGGCTGGGATGTATTTATGTTTTTAATTGAAAAAATGGATTTTATTTTATGCTAGTAAAGTTGTTAAAAAAGGAAGTTTATGTAGTAGTGGCTATTAATTTGAAATAAAAGAGATTTTCACGGTCATAGTTACGTGATAAGAAAATGTGTTGACTGTAATTCTTATTTAATTGTAGATGATAAAATTGTTTTAGAGGGAATTTTAAAATATTATGATGTAAGCGGTGATTAGTTAGAGTGTTGTAAAGTCTTATTTTCAAATCAGCGAGAGCGTTATGCGAGAAGTAAGATGTTTAGTGATGAGGTTGATTCTGCTTCTTTAACTGGTGAAGCACAGAAATGCTATGTAAATATACTTTTATACTCTGACCTTTTAAATGTAATTATCGCTAATAAATAAACTAGATCTTAATGTTTGGCTTATAATTCCTAGACGTGGACTTGTTTGGCGTAAGTATATGTCTGAAATTATACGTAGATACTTTTATTGGTCGTTATACTTTTGTGAAAGCGTAATTGCTGTTGTTTGTGAAACTATGTGGGATTCTACTGAAAAAATGGCGAAAAAGTTGTTAAAGTCTCTTTATTTGATGTGGCAAAATACGATAGAATCAACATTTCATCTCATCATATATACTTGATGCCAAAGATTTGGTTTTTGGTTCATCAACTCATGATGACGAAATACTTCCTGTTATTGTGGTTTTTTGCATTTCTTTAAAGGATCAAAGATAAGGTATCTTTTGTGTTCGGTTCTTATTGATGGAGTAGAAAGGCGATTAGAATGTGTAGCAGAGTTTAGTAGAATAAATATTTTGAATTTGGCAAATATTTTTACTTTGAAGATAAAAAATGAAATGTAATGCAAAGTTTTAATATAGGCATTTGTAGATTTTGTATTCTTTGAAAGTAGTCGTCGTGGAAAATCTAAGTTTTATCACTAAATGGAGGGTATGTGAAAGGGTTAGTGTGTAAGATATGCGGTTATGTTTCTTTAGATGGAAACGAGGATCATTGTCCTATTTGTAAAGCGAGGGATGTATTTGAAATAAGAGAAGATGCTTATAAAATATTAGATATTGGGAAAATTACTAATGAAACTGAAAAGAAACATCTACCTGCCTTTACAATAGTTAAAGAATGTGGTTTAATTTCTAGGTCAGGATGTTTAGATGTACATGTAAAAATCGGAGAAATTGTTCACCCTATGTTGCCTGAACACTTAATAACTGAAATAACCTTTTATGTTAATGATAAGTTTGCAGAAAATATTATGCTTACGTATAATACAAATCCTGCTGCTGTTATACATTTAAAAGATAGTGTGAAAGGTAAAGTTCAAGTTATAGAAAATTGTAACTTGCATGGGAAATGGTTTAGTGAAGTTGATATAATTAAGAGATAGTACTGTGGTTTGTGAATTGTTTAGTTATACAAAATAAATAATATAAGGCATTTATATTATTTATTTAAACTTTATTTAGAATTTGTTACATTGCATAATGAAGCTTTATAATTAATTATTATGAATTATAGTCAGGAGGGTATTGGATTTATGGTTAGATCAATTAAAGGAACAGAGACAGAGAAAAATTTGTTAAAATCGTTTGCTGGCGAGTCTCAAGCAAGAATGAGATATACTTATTTTGCTTCAAGGGCAAAGAAAGAAGGCTTTGAACAAATTTCTGCAATTTTTACAGATACTGGGAATAATGAAAGAGAACATGCTGAAAAGTTCTTTGGGTTTTTAGAAGGTGGGTCTCTTGAGATTTCTGCAATTTTTCCCGCTGGAAGTGTAAGAGGCACGGCTGAGAATTTGAGGTTTGCAGTTGCAGGTGAGAATGAAGAGTACTCGAAGGTGTATCCGCAAGCTGCAAAAATTGCTGACAGTGAAGGTTTTCCAGAGATAGCGGAATGTTTTAGGAAAATTGCTGTTGCCGAAGAATATCATGAAGCTAGGTATTTAAAGTTTTTAAATGATATTGAAAGCGATAGAGTTTTCAAAAAAGATATTGTTGTAAAATGGAGATGTCGCAATTGTGGTTACGTTTATGAAAGCAAAGAAGCTTTAGATAAGTGTCCAGCATGCTTACATCCAAAAGCGTATATGGAAAAACTAGTTAATGATTTTTAATACGATTAATAGTTATTGATTACGTTTTTATTTGTAACAAACAATAATAATGTAAGCAGTTGCGACCATATAACTTTTAGTCGCAACTGCTTACATTATTTTGCGTATATGAAGTTTTGCATATTCAAGTCCTGTTTTTTTGGTTGTAAAGTGCTTAAATCTATTTTAATATGTCATAATAAAATTTATGTGGAGTATAATATAAATTGAGTAAGAAGACTATAGAAGAAATTGAAAATCGTATTGAAAATAATGTTAAAGAATTTTCAAAATTTGAATTATCTAATCTAAGTAAATCAATGTTAAATAAGGGGTTTGAAAGAATTTCAAAAAAACGAAATGTGAAGTTAAAACCATACAAAGTGATATTAGGGTTGATTGGAGCTTGAAGAAAATTACTTTGTAAGGTGTAGCTCTTTACATCATTTAAGAGATGATAAAAATTGGGAGAGTTTACTTAGTAAAAGTCATATAGTCTTCTTAAGACTGGTAGTTGTTTAATGGTTTTTCAGATTTTGTAACCCAGAATAACAATTTATTGACCGAGTGGGGGATATATGGTTATTTAGAAAAAATCTGAGGCAAGAAAAATACGCCCGAGGAATATTTAATTATATTGTAAGGAATGGTACGTTTAGGTCTCAAAAACGTTTGTTTTGGAATTTTTTGTGGTACAACAAAATAAAAATAGTTAGTTGTATTTGTTCTTACTCTTTTGACATTTCATACATAATAACTGAAGCTGCGACAGCAGCGTTTAAGGATTTTGTTTTGCCGGGCATATATATTTTAACTAATATATCTGCTAGGTTTTCTGTTTTATCTCTAATGCCGTGTGATTCATTGCCTATTATAAAAGCACTTTTGTTTTCAAGTTTAATTTCATTTAGATATTTTTTACCTTTTAATGATGCGGCGAGTATAAGGATTTTTTCGTTTTTCATTGAGTTTAAAATGTCTTCAATTTCAATATTGTCTATTACTGGTATATGAAATATTGATCCCATAGTTGCTCTTAAAGTTTTATCGGAGTATATGTCTGCACTTTCCTTTGATACAAATACGGCTTTTATTCCGAAAGCATCTGCAGAACGTATGATTGCTCCGAGATTTCCTGGGTCATATATACTTTCTAAAATTATGAATTTTCCATAACTTTTTATAATTTCTTTTGGATCATAGTATTTTTTCTCAATGAGTGCCATTATTCCCTGAGGTGATTTAGTTGCTGACAATTTATTAAATAAATGATCTGAGAAAATTGTAGTGTTTTTAAAATCCGCAGTAATGCCTTTGTTGTATCGCTCAGATATAAAAATCTGTCTTATATTCCAGTTTTCTGGAATATCTTCAACTTGTTTCTTGCCTTCTATAAGAAATAATCTGCTTTTATTGCGGAATTTTTTGTCTTGTAATTTTAAAGCAAATCTAAAAATTTTATTTTCAGTACTTTTGATTATCATATGTTTACTTAGTATTTTATAAAATTTTTATAGGAATATATCATAAATTTATATTGTTAAAATATCATTCAAGTTTAAGTTTGTAGCAAATATGGCAAGTAATTTTTTTACTAAAATTTGACAACTTATGTTAAAAAAGATATATCGAATATATTCTTGGTATGTACGCGTTAAATGGTGAAAATATTCTTGATTCAGCAAATTTTAGTTTATTTTGATTTAAACATAAAAATTTGGTCTTACCAAATGTGAAGTTATTGAAAACTTAAAAAGCTGATATTTCTTCGTCAGACATAAAACGTTTGACAAGAATAAACCTACAAATAATATAATTAATTGACAAAGTTAGTCCTAGAACACTTGTTGCTTTAATAGTTTTATATGAACATAAAATATTTATATTTATTCAAGGAATTATGTGTCAGATAAAAAATTTGATCGATTAGGAGAGTTGAACTTAGTATAAGGTTTTAGCAAATGTTATTTTGACTGATATTAAAGGAGAAACTGACAGCAAATATGATAGTTCTAAAAATGGTTTAATAAAAAAAATTATATATGAAAAATTATGTTTTGGATATGACTGATAGTCAGTTTAAAGTAGCTGCAAAATCTATAATTGATAAGGATTATAGGTTAACTCAGGTTACAAAATGGGTTTATGGAAAAAAATCTGATTCTTTTGAAAATTTTACAAATTTGCCGAAAGGAATTAGAGAAAGACTTGACAAAAGATTTTTGTTAAGAGCGTTGAAAATAGTAAATAAAGAAAAGTCCAAAATTGATGATACGATAAAATATACTTTTCAAACTTTGGATAAAAAATATATTTTTGCTGTTTTTCTTTCTGTAAACGGCAGAAATTCCGTTTGTATTTCATCTCAGATAGGTTGTCCGGTAATGTGTGCTTTTTGTTATTCTGGAAAAATTAAATTTACAAGGAATTTAAGCAGAGGGGAGATAATAGAACAGGTTCTGCAAATTGAAAATGATATTGGAAAAAGAATTACAGGCGTTTTATTTATGGGAATGGGTGAACCCATGCTCAATTTTGTCAACACTGTCTTTGTTTTAAATTCGCTTTTGTCAGATAAAGAGTTCGGTATAGGTAAAAGGCATATAACAGTTTCAAGCATTGGCATTGTCCCGACGATAAAAAAACTTGCAGATAAAAATTTAGGTATTCGTCTTGCCTTGTCTTTGCACGCTGTTGATGATAAACTAAGAGAAAGATTGGTTTCAAATAACTTTGGTTTTGGAATTGAAGATATTCTAAATGCTGGGAAATATTATATTAAAAGAACGAATTCGCATCTTACAATAGAATATACTCTTTTAAAAGGAATTAATAATTCTATGGCAGATGCTCATAAACTTGCAAGATTACTAAAGCGGCATGAACTTGTAAATTCTAACGTCAATGTAAACTTAATACCTTTTAATTCTCTAGTCAATGTGAAGTTTCAGCCTCCTGAACATGACTCAGTTCAAAAATTTGAAAATATATTGAGATTTAGCAGAATAACAGTTAATATAAGGCAACCAAAAGGCGTCGATATTAGTGCCGCTTGTGGACAGCTTGGGTATTGAATTGGATGTATTTTATAATTTTAAAAGTTTTGGTCGGTAAAGCGTGTTTATAATTTAATTATGAGTACTCGTAGAGAATCAAGAGAATGTTCTTTAAAAATGCTTTACACGTTTGATAACTGTAAAGTGTCGATTGAGAATGTATGTAGGTTTTTTGATGGCTATTTCCCTAAGGGCAAGGATTACAGAATGTTTGCGATAAGTTTATTTAGGGGAGTTTGCGGAAATAAAGAAGAAATAGATTTTTTTATCAATCAATATGCAAAAAACTGGGAACTTGACAGGATGGCAGTTGTTGATCGCAATATTATACGTCTTGCAATTTATGAAATTATGGTTAATCAAGATATTCCAATAAACGTTATAATAGATGAGGCTGTTGAGATTTCTAAAAAGTATTCCACAAAAGATTCAAGTAAATTCATCAACGGTATTTTAGATAAACTTAAATTTATAAGAACACATAAAGTGTCCCTTGATATAAGGTAAAAAATATATATGCTGTAATTTATTTATAAATGGATAAATGAGTGTTTAATAAGTATGGGACTTTTGAGAGATTAATTGGCATCGTATTCCCAGGGGTGGAAAATTTTTGGAAGCAAAAACAAAGAGTATTGGAAAACGGTTACAGTAAATAGTGAAGTTGATAAGGATGTAAAATAGAAAGTGAGGAGGGGGGGTTGCACATTTATTGAGTGATGTACAACTGCCTCTGTCAGTGTTTCAGAAAAACGATACCTATTAAAATTAAGGTAAAAGTGGGAAAAGAGTATTGTTTTACTTTACGTGAAAAGATAATTCTAAGGATTTATAAAAATATATGTACATTGTTTTTGTGTAATTTTTCTCTCAAGAAAAGAGGTATATATTCAATCTATGCAGTCAGAAATAGAAAGTCGTATTGATTATTTAAGAAAAGAGATTATTCGTCATAATGATTTTTATTATGATAAAAACGATCCTGAAATATCTGACGGCGAATACGACAATCTTGTAAAGGAACTTGAGCGACTTGAGAGAGAATATCCGATTTTTGCCTCATTAAGTTCGCCGACGCAAAAGGTGTCTGGTGTAACGTCATCATCTTTTGAGAGTGTAAAACATTCCT
>BTIF01000008.1:0-5981 GCA_036245315.1 Endomicrobiia bacterium
TTTGCGATATTTTATAATGCAAGTACAAGTAAGGCAATCTATTAAATATGAAAAAAAACTTTGTTTTATATGGTCTATTGTTTTTATTGTTTCTTCTACTGTGCTGTTTGAAGTGATACATTTTGCGTTTATACCGAGAATCTCTGGTGGTTGGATCGGATATAGATTATATGTATTTTTTAAGGAACTTTTTGGTACGTGGCTTTGTTTGAGTATAGTTGTACTTATATTTTTTTTCTCTATTGTAAGAATTTTAGAGTGCTCGTTGATTTCTTATATATATGATTTTCTGAGGAAATTAAGAGTTAGTTTAATAAAATTAAAAAAAGATAGGGTTCAGAATACAAGACAAAAAAATAAAACAAAACTTATATTAAAACAAGAGTTTTCTCCTAAAATTTCTAAATGTGGATTTTTAAGACCGAACATTATAAGATGGCATGGGAAAGAAGAGGGCAAAAAATCAGATAATTCCATACAAATGATTACTGATCATGAAAAAGCTAACGTTAGAATCTTCAATTATAGACTTCCTCCTATTGATTTGCTTAGCATTGACTCTACTACAAATTTTAATGTGAATAAAAATGATTTTTTTGAAAGGGCGAGACTTTTAAGAAAAACTCTTGCGGATTTTGGTATTAATGCTGAAGTTAAGGATATTATTCCAGGTCCTGTTGTTACGCGCTATGACTTAGTTTTAGCTCCTGGAATAAGAATACAAGCTTTATCTAATATTATTGATAATATCTCTCTTGTTATGCGAACTGCATCAATAAGAGTTGTCCCAGTTCCTGAAAAAGCTGCTGTAGGGATAGAAGTGCCTAATCCTTCAAGTTTCAGCGTTGGCTTAAGGGGAATTTTGGGAGATAGTGCTTTTAAAAATTCAAAATCTTTGATTACTTTAGCTTTGGGCAAAACAACTGATGGTTTGGGTTATGTGGCCAATTTAGCTTCAATGCCACATCTTTTGATTGCAGGTGCTACGGGTTCGGGGAAAAGTATTGGTATTCATTCTATAATACTTTCTATTTTATATAGAGCACGTCCTGATGAAGTAAAATTTATGTTAATTGATCCTAAACGAGTTGAATTATCTATTTATAAGGATATTCCTCATATTTTTGATCCATGTACTTATGCGGTTAATGCAGATGTTATAACTAACCCTAAAGAGGCCGCAAAAGCTTTAAAAAAGCTTGTTGTGGTTATGGAGGGAAGATATACGAAGTTTGCAAGACAAATGGTAAGAAATATTGAAGAGTATAACAATAAAATAGCTAATATTGGTGGGGAGAAAGAATTTTATATAATCGTTATAGTAGATGAGTTTGCAGATTTAATGCTTATGGCACAAAAAGAAATAGAGGATTCTATACAGCGTTTAGCTCAAATGGCGAGAGCTGTAGGTATACATCTAGTCCTTGCTACTCAAAGACCGTCAGTTAATGTTATAACTGGTATTATTAAGGCCAATTTCCCTGCGAGATTATCATTTCAGACAACATCTAAAATAGATTCAAGAGTTATTTTGGATATGCTTGGAGCTGAGTGTTTGATTGGTAGAGGTGATATGTTGTTTTTAGCACCTGGAGAAGCAAAACCTATTCGTCTACAAGGGGCTTATGTTTCGTTGAAAGAAACTGAAAGAATTATCTCTTTTATAAATGATCAAAAATTTCCGAGAATTTATGAACCTGTAGTTACTGAAGTTGAAGAGAAGAATGGTTTCTGTGAAAATGAGGGTGATAAAGGAGAGAAAGATTTAATTCTAGCCCTTAAACTTATAACTGAACGTAGACGTGTATCTCAGGATTTACTTAAAGCGAATTTTGGAGGATCTGCAAGAGCTACTAATATATTGAGTATTCTTGAAATAAAGGGTTTTATAACAAAGCCTGATGGTACCAATAAATGGCAAATAGATCATGATAGAATAGGAAACTATTTAAAAAATAAAATTGGAAACAATTAAATGGATTATAAACATAGAAATTTGTTGTTGAAAAATCACACATTTATTGTAGAAGTAACTATTATTACTTTAATAATTATTATATTTACTTTTTCTAAAACTACTTATGCTCGAATACGTGATAATAAAATTGATATATTTCTTGAGAAAATAGAAGAGACTAATAAAAAAATAAATACTATTAGTGTAGATTATGTTCAAAATATTTTTTTTGAATTTACAAAGGAAGAGAAAAAAAACTGTGGAAAATTATTTTTTAAAAAAAACTGTGGAGTTTATATAAATCAGAAAATTCCACAGGAGCAGCAAATATATTTTGATGGTAAAAATATAACTATTTATACTCCAAAAAATAGGCAAGTTATAATTGACAACTGGAATGGTGCAATTAATGAGAATTCTACTTCTACGACTCTTTTAAGTTTTATAGGTGTTTGTGGAGATTTGAAAAGAATGAAAAAAACAAATATGATAGATTTTGTTGATGAAGATGAGAAATATGTTTTAGTAAAAGTTACTACTTTATCAAAGGAAAACTGTGATATAAAGATATATATTTCAAAATTAAATATGTACCCTGAGAAAATTGTTGTAAAATTTGATGGAGCTATTATGGAAACTATGTTTAAGCACTATATTATTAACTCTAATCTAGATAAAAATATGTTTAAATTCAATATGAGTAATGATATTGAAATGGTAAAACTTAATTAGAATATATAGAAATTGGTATTACAGTGTAAGATTAGAATTTACGATAGATGGAGAAAGTAAATGAATCTGGCAAATAAGATTACCATAACAAGAATATGTATGATTCCGTTTTTTATTTTATTCATGGAGTTAGGTGGGACTTATAACAGTATCTTAGCATTGCTTGTTTTCTGCACTGCATCGGTTACAGATTTACTTGATGGGCGAATAGCAAGGAAAAATAAAACAGTGACATCCTTAGGAATATTTTTGGATCCTCTTGCCGATAAACTATTAATATCAGCTGCCTTTATATATTTTATTAAGATTCCAATACTTGGGGTTGCGACATGGATGGTTATAATAATAGTTGCTAGGGAATTCCTGATTATAGGTTTACGTTCTATTGCTGCCACTAGAAGAATAATGATACCTGCAGATAAAATTGGAAAATTTAAGACTACATCGCAAATATTAGCTATTATAATTATAATGGTAATAATAATTTTTCTAGTTAATAATGTATTTTTTAAGTTTTTTGGGATAACACAAAGTACTCTGAAAAACTCTTATTCTACGATTTTTATTGTAATGAAAAAAACACCATTTTGGGTGACTTTTGTTGTTGTTGTGCTTACAGTTTATTCAGGGATAAAATATGTGTGGAAGTATAGAAAATTGTTAATTGAAAACTAAAAAAGTGAATAAAATAATAATATTTTTTTCTTCTGTTTTTGGTTTAGGCTATTTGAAGTGTGTTCCAGGAACATTTGGGAGTTTAATTGGTTTTTTGCTTTGGATGTTATTTGTGCCGAACAGGTATATATTTCAAGTTTTTCTGCTTGTTGTAGTATTTGTTATTTCAGTTTTGTTTTCTTCTATTGCTGAAACTATTTATAATAAAAAGGATGATCAAAGAATAGTTATAGATGAAGTTGTTGGATCATGGGTTTCAGTTGCATTTCTACCAAAAACTTTGATGATTTTATTTTTTGGTTTTTTATTGTTTAGGATATTTGATATAAGAAAGCCTCTGTTTATAAAAAAATTGCAAAAATTAAAGGGTGGGTTTGGAGTTACCTTAGATGATATTACAGCTGGAATGTTTGCGAACATTATACTACAAGTTATCATGGTGATAAAATGGTAAAAATAAAAAAGATTGTATCTGGTGTTTTAGCTGAAAACTGCTATGTAGTTTACGATTCTGAAAATTTACAAGCAGTAATCATAGATCCAGGAGAAGATGGGGAAAAAGTTATTTTTGAGCTAATGAAAGATAAATTGAAACCTGAAATGATCATAAATACGCATGGTCACTATGATCATATATTATCTGACGATCAAATACGTTCAAAATTTAAAATTCCTTTGGCTATACACAAATATGAATTGGAAGCACTTGTCAATACTTCTTTATTTGATTTTTCATGTGCTGTTAAAATGCCTGAAATAACTCTTGAGGATAATCAAGAAGTGAAGTTAACTTTTACAACTTTTAAGGTTATTCATACACCTGTCCATACAAAAGGTAGTATCTGCTTATTATTTACGGGTTTTTTGATTACTGGAGATACTCTTTTTGCAGGGACAATAGGCAGAACTGATTTGATTGGTGGAAGTTACAGAGAAATTTTAGATTCTCTTTCTAAAATAAAAAGACTAAATCCATCTCTTGTTATTTATCCTGGACATGGTAGTAAGACTATATTAGCAAATGAATTAAGACATAATCCATATTTAAAATAATAATTGGAAGTTTGAAAAAATGTTAGATTATGAAAAAGCACTTAATAATTTTATTTCTTATATAATTGCTGAAAAAGGATTATCAAAAAATACAGTTTTAGCTTATAAGGCTGATATTTTGAAATTTATTAGGTTTGCTAGAAAAAAACAGATATTTCTTGATGACTTTGAATATCACGATATGACTGATTTTTTATGGAAGTTGAAAATTGAAGGTTTAAATCCAAGATCAATTTGTAGACTTGTTGAGTCGTTGAAGCAATTTTATGGATTTTTAATCTTAGAGAATTTAATAAAAAATAACCCTACATTATATTTGAGATCTCCAAAAATACCTGAGAGTTTACCGTGTATACTTACTTTTGATGAAGTTACCCTTCTCTTAAATTCTATAAATTCTAATGATGAAGTGCATATAAGAAATAAAGCAATGCTTGAACTTATGTACGCTACTGGGTTGAGGGTTTCGGAACTTATAAATCTGAAATTTTCTGATGTAGATCTAGAAAATTGTTTTTTAAGAGTTTTAGGCAAAGGTTCTAAGGAAAGGCTTATTCCTTTTGGACAAAAAGCTAAAGAGTTTATTGATAATTACTTAATAAAAAGAAAGACTGCTTTAAATATAGAAGATAATATATTTATTTCTAGATTAGGCAAGAAACTTTCAAGAGTAGAATTTTGGAGACAGCTTAAAAATATTGCTAAAAATATAGGGATTACTAAAAATATTACACCGCATACTTTAAGACACTCATTTGCGAGTCATCTGCTTGCAGGAGGAGCAGAGATTCGTTTTGTTCAAGAAATGTTAGGGCATGTTTCAATTATGACGACACAGATTTATACACATCTTGAAATAGGTAAAATAGTAGAACAATACAAAAAATTTCATCCTAGATGGTAATAAATTAAGATTTTTTATAGCGGATATATATAAAATATATTTTTTAAATTATTTTATATGGTTTTTAATATTTTTTTGTTATGAGTAGATTTTGTTAATGTTTCGTTCATGCTTCCAGTACGATATCCTAAAATGTCTATCGCAGTATAAATGAATCCTATTTTTTTAAATTGTTTATATACTTTTTCGCGTTGCTTGTGTTTCATGAGAGTATTAAATCCATGTTCATCAGTTTCAATTCGTGCAAGATTTCCGTGATAGCGTACTCTGAGTTGTCCAAGACCCATGTCTAAAAGTAATTGTTCCGCACGTTCTACCATTGATAGGCGTTCTAAAGTAATATGTTCGCCATAAGGGAAACGTGAAGACAGACAAGCAAAAGATTGTTTGTTCCATGTTAAGAGTTTGAGTTTTCTTGAAAGTATACGAATTTCGTTTTTTGTAAGCTTTGCATAACGCAATGGACTTTTTACGTTATATTCATGTACTGCTTTCAAACCAGGGCGATAATCATTATTATCGTCTATATTTGAGGCTTCAACTACATGTTTTATATTTTTTTCTTTAGCTATATTCCAAATTTTTGAAAATAACTCTTTTTTGCAGAGATAACAACGATCAGTAGTATTATCACAAAACTCTTTGATATTTAGTTCTTTT
>BTIF01000009.1:0-5841 GCA_036245315.1 Endomicrobiia bacterium
ATCTTATGAATATGGTTTTAAATTAAATTTAGAACCTATTGTTTTCTCAGATATACTTGCCAAAAAAGATAAAAATATCGCTAATCTTAGAAAAGGTATGATGACAATACTATCTTCATACAATGTTGATGTTATAGAAGGCGTAGCCTCATTTAAAGATAAAAACAATCTTATAGTTTCAAATAATGAAGGAAATAGTATTTTAGAAATTTTTGCTAAAAAAATTATTATTGCTTCGGGTACAAGTCCTTCAATAATTAAAGGGTTTGCCTTTGACGGTAACAAAATAATAAATTCAACTGATGCTTTAAGCCTTGAAGAAATTCCGAAGAATATGCTTGTGATTGGTGGAGGTGCAATAGGAATTGAAATGGCGACAATATTTTCTGGATTTGGTTGTCATATAACTTTGGCTGAAAATGAGAATTGTTTACTTCCAAACGAAGATAGAGAAGTTTCGGAAGAGATAAAGAGAAATTTGACAAAACAAGGTGTTGACGTATTAGTTTCATGTTCTGATGTGCTCAACAATATAAATAAGTATGAAAAAGTATTAATTGTCACTGGACGAATGCCGAATAATGATCTAAATTTGGAAAGGGCTGGTGTTAAAACAATTTGGAAAGGGTTTCTAGAAACAAACGAATTTTGTCAGACAAATGTAAGTAATATTTATGCTGTTGGAGATATCGCGGGGAAGAGTTTATTAGCTTATACAGCACAGAGCGAGGGTGCAATAGCTGCGGAAAATGCGGTTAAAATGAACTCTATTTCAATTGATAATTTTGTTATTCCTCAAGTCGTTTTTTCAATGCCTCAAAGTTCTTCGGTAAAAGTGTCGAATTTTTTAAAGTGTAAGGATGTAATTTATGGAAAGTTTCCGTTTACTGCAAGTAGTAGGGCTTTTATTGAGAATGAACGCGTTGGTTTTGTAAAGTGTGCTGTTGATAAAGTAAATGAAAAACCTTTGGCTTTTTGGATTGTTGGAGCACATTCAGACGAACTTATAAATGTTGCCTCACAAATTATTAGAAGTGATATTTATCACATCTCGAGAGAATCGGTTTTTCATCCATCGTTTAGTGAAAGTTTGTTTAATGCCTATGAAGATGCTTTTGATAAATGTGTGGAGTTGGCGAAGAAGAATAAAGATTTTAAGTCATAAGCAGTGAATTAAATGTATTTGAATATAAAATTTTTGTTATGAGAGAATTTTAAAAATGAAGAAAACACATTTATATTATGAACATAAAAAGCTTGGAGCAAAATTTACGGAGTTTGGTGGCTGGGAAATGCCTGTACAATATACGTCTATTATTGATGAGCATAATGAAGTAAGAACAAACATAGGTGTATTTGATACATCTCATATGGGGACTTTTATAATCACTGGAAAAAATTCTGAGAGATTTTTGAATTATGTTACGCTTGGAAATATTTCTGGACTTCCTAATAAGAAAGCAAGATATTCTATGATTTTGAATGAAAATGGTGGTATAAAAGATGATATTATAGTTTATAGGTTTGACTGCGAGTATATGATTGTTGTAAACGCTGGGAATTTAGAAAAAGATTTTGATTGGTTAAATAAGCACAAAGAAGTAGGAAGGACTGAAATAAAAAATATAAGTACTGATATTTGTCTTATTTCTGTACAAGGGCCTAAATCTGCTGAAATATTACAAAATATTTGTGAAACTTATATTAAGGATATGAAATATTTTACTATATCAGAATTGAAGTTAAAGAATATAAATGCAAATTTCTGCAGAATTGCAAGAACGGGCTATACTGGTGAGGATGGGTTTGAGATTTTTATTTCTAAAGAACAAATAGTTGTTCTTTGGGAAAAACTTATGAATCTTTCAATAAAACCTTGTGGTCTTGGATGCCGTGATACATTAAGACTTGAAGCATGCATGCCTTTACATGGGCATGAAATTGATGAGAATATTAACCCGATTGATGCTGGGTTTCAAAAGACGATAAATTGGGATAATGATTTTATAGGAAAAGCTAAACTTTTGCCTTTAAAAGACAGGCCTTTGGGAATATCAATAGCTTTTGAGTGTTTATCCGGTATTGCAAGAAATACAAATAAAGTCTTCTTGGGCAGTAAAGAGATTGGATATGTAACAAGTGGTTCTTTTTCTCCTACATTGAAGAAAGCAATAGGCATGGCATTGATTTATGCTGACACAAATGTTAAATCTGGCAAATTAGAGGTTGAAATCCACAATAATAGAAGAGAAATAAAAGCTTTTATTAAACCTTTATATATGAAGTATAAGAAATGAAGGAACTGATTGTAGTTCTAAAATAAATGATACTTAAAACTAAATGACTTGGAGTTGAATGCTCTGGTAGTTTTCAGTTAGTGAGTCTAAAATCTCCTCTCTTCTGAATTTTTTGGCGGACCCCTTAAGGCTTTTGGGAAAAAATTGTGTGGAAGCAGCAAAAATTTTTGTCAAATTCTAAGCTTATTACGAAGTCATGTACGAGAGCTAAATTTATAGTAGGAGGTAGATGATTTCTGTTTTGACTATCACTATACAACAGGTATGTTTTCGGTGTACTGAAAAGAATATGTAATAATAATGAAAAAATAGCTCAGATGGTTTTGAAAGATGATAAGATTGACATTGTTATTAATACTGAGCTTTTCATTCAGGACTTGCTTATAATTTTTTTGTTGAGTGGGTGCTAAATGTTATCCGTCAGTTTCGAAAAGGCAAGCTCTTTCCTAAGGGGTATACACATATACACGCGGTATCTTCAACAATTTTGTTTAGGTATTATTATCTCAAATATATTTTTATAAATATAAGGAAGTGTACCAAAAAGGTCTGTCTTTATTTTGATCTTTGTTGATGGGTTGTTATATTTATTACTTTTATAATGCTTGTGTAAATATGTGTATTATAGCTGTTAATAATAATACGATTGCAAATGAAGTTGTGTTTGTTGCTATACGATCTTGATCTGCTGTAGTTGCTAAAAGTAAATGGCATTCTAAGGAATTAAAGGATAGAGTGGAAAATTATTTTGTGTTTTTTGTTCTATCATAGCCTTTGGAAGAAGCAATTTTAACCTTTCACATTTTGTTTCCGCCGATAAAAAACAGTAAAGTTATTTAAGAAAGACTGATGTCAATAAAGAAGTTGATTGTAACACTGTTATTACGTGTGACGACTCTTTGAATTCCTATATCTATCGGCAAGGAATAGAAACATTTCCATTACCTGATGAGAATTATTATTGCAAGACGACTCTCCCTTGTGCAAAGAAATTTAAAAAAAATTTAATAATAAAGAGCAAACGTTATATTTGTAATTAGTTGGGCCATGATGCTAAACATAGCTAAAGTTATTAAGAAATAAAAGGACAATGCAAAAGGTAATGAATTATATGGATGGTATAATTATCTAATAGGTAAATTTTATTAACTATAAGAAAAAACCTGATATTGCTTAGATTCCTTCTTATAAGGACAGATTCTATTGTTTCATATTTTCGGTGATTATATGGAGTCTAATGTTGTAAATAAGGTTTTGGATAAGCATGTTCCATGTGTATTAAGAAAGTTTTAAATACTTCCCTCCACCCAGCCTGCCCAATAAAAAGTTATGCAAAGTCACATTGTATAATAAATCAACAGTATATTTATCTTAAGGTAGGTTATTTGCTTGAAATTTTGCCTTTGTCGTCACCTATTGAAAAAGGTTCATAAAAATATTCTGATTTAAAGATAAATATGAAGGATGTAAGTATTGGAAGACTATAAACAATTATACTTTACTTTGTTTACAATCTATTATAAATGTTCAAGGATGGCCTTGTGAAACAGACTTTTGTCTTTATTTGCTAGATTGGTAATATCTAGCAATGCAAGAAAGTTTACGGTATTTCCTCCAATATCAATAATGATTACTGTCAATGCTACTACTACATTTGTGCAAATATCTAAAATAATAGTCGACTATGGACTATAATGCTAAAGTAAACAAAATACTCTCTGCTTTTTGTGCGGTTTATGTCAAGGTAAACATGATTAGAATGATTCTCATATAAAAAATTATCAAGATTCAAAAAGTGGTTCCATATTATACTGATAAGAAATTAGTGGGTTTATAGGTTTAATAGTTTATTTGACAAAAAAATATAATTGTTATACATTTAAGGTGTGTGTACACATATTAAATAAAGTGGCCGTTCTAGCTCACCTTTACCTAAGTTTAAGGGAAAAGGTTTTATGTAAAAAGTTTTAATTGTTTGTATTGAAATATATTTTACGGGGCAGAATAATCAAATCTGCCTCGATTTTTTTATTGAAAAGTTGACAAAATAGAATATTTAATGTCAAGAGGAGGAGTCGTCGAAAACAAGAGATTTCGTATAAATCAGTTTATTAGAGTGCCGGAAGTGAGCCTTATTGGTTCTGATGGAATAACAGGCAAGTCCCCCTGTATGTAAGATAGTTAACTTTTCTAAGTTTAAATATGAGATTGAAAGGAAAGAAAGAGAAGTTAAAAAGAAACAAAAAATCTCTCATATTAAAGAGATAAGAATAAGATCTCGTATTAGTGAACACGATTTAGAAGTTAAAATTAAGCGTGCTAGGGAGTTTATTGATAGTGGGGATAAAGTGCAGCTTACTGCTATGTTTTCTGGAAGAGAGATACAACATAAAGATTTAGGCATTAAAATTATGAATAGGATAAAGGAATCTTTATCTGACATTGCAGTATCTGAAGGTAAAATATCTTCACTTGGTACAAGGATGTTTTTAATTTTTATACCTAATAAAAAGAAGATAAAAAAGATTTAAGTTATGATGCCATGTTGGATAAATTACAATATACCGATGGGGGGAAGCAGTATGCATATAATGAAGACACATAGTGGTGCAAAAAAACGCTTTAATGTTACAGGAGAAGGAAAAGTTAAATATAAAAAGCCGGGACAAAGACACCTTTTAATTGGTGACTCTGGTAATCAAAATAGAATGGCTAGAAAACCTGTTATAGTTGTAAAAGCAGATATGAGGACAATGAAGAAGTTTATGCCATATAGCTTTTAAAAATATTTATTATCAAGGAAATTTAATATGCGTGTGAAGAGTGTTGTATATAGAAGACAAAAAAAGAAAAAAATATTTAGATTCGCAAAGGGATCTTATGCAACAAAGAAAAATCGTTGGAGAATGGTGATTCAGCAAGTAGAAAAATCTCTTAGCTATGCTTATACAGGAAGAAAAGATAATAAGGCAAATTTTAGAACTCTCTGGATAGTTCGTCTTAATGCTGCAGTGAGAGAAGAGGGTATTTCATACAATAGATTTATTGCAGGACTCAGGAAAGCTAATATATTAATAGATAGAAAGATGCTTGCAGAAATGGCTGTGAATGATAACTTTGCGTTTAAACAACTAATTAAAATTGCAAAGACTGTATCTGTATAGATATTTTCAAATGAATTATTACCAGGCAAAAAATTTAGTATCGTTTTTTCTTGGATTTATATTGGACTCATAATTGTTGTGACAATACTTCTGTCTTTACCTATAGAACATAGTTTTAGCAAACTTTCTTTTGTTACAAACATATTTATGTCTGTTTTCGGCTATATGTGTTACTGGACTTTCAGTAGTAAATACTGGTGAATACTATTCAACATTTGGTCAAATAGTCATTTTACTTCTCATGCAGTTTTTAGGCGTGATTTATATGTTTGTTTTGGATGTTATAACAATACTTTTAGATAACGTGACTTTAAAAGATAGACATATAATGCAAGATGTATTTGACATGTCACCTTTCAGTAGTCTAGCAAATTCATTTC
>BTIF01000010.1:0-5689 GCA_036245315.1 Endomicrobiia bacterium
GAAATACCATATTCCTCCATTGTCACGCCATAAAGAACATCCGCTATTTCCATCGTACGTTTATTATGCGTTACAACTAAAACTGTATTTCAGTAGAAAACTCTTTAATCATAGCATTATATCTACCAACGTTAGCATCATCTAACGAAGCATCTACTTCATCTAAAATACAAAAAGGAGAAGGCTTTGCCATAAAAAAAGAAAAAATTAAAGCAACAGCTGTTAAAGCTTTTTCACCACCCGAACAAAGAGAAATATTTTGCAATTTCTTTCCTGGTGGTTGTGCAAGAATGTCAATCCCACTTTCAAGTAAACCATCTTCGTTGCTAAGTATTAAATCCGCTTCGCCACCACCAAAAAGTCTTATGTAAAGCTTTTTAAAATTTTCAGTAGTGGACTGATTAATTTTTTTTATAATTTCATGTAAATCACTCTTAGCCCTTAACAAATCCTGCTGTTGTGCTAAAAGAGAATTATATTTTTGTTCTATGATCTCATACTCTTCTTGTGCCACAAGATTTACAGATCCCAAAGATTCAATTTTATTTCTTATACTTTTAACTTCTTCAGTATTCACTTCAATATTGTTATCAAAATTATTTTTCACTTCTTCATAATTTTTTCCATAAGTATTTAAAAGCTTTCTTTCTGAATCATTTTTCTGATATTCAAGACTCTTTAAATTTATCTGCATGGTGTTTATTTCACTGTTTATACTATCTATCTTACTTTGCAAATTGCACAATTCGTCTATTTTTGTATTCAGCATAATTTGAAATGCCTGTTTATCTGTCAAAGAAACTCGTATTTCAAGCTCCCTTTCAGACTGTTTTTCAAATAATTGTTGCACTCTTTTACGTTCCGCTTGATGAGATACAACTAACTCTAAAATCTTTTTATTGTTTTCAGAAATCTTAAATTTAAGATTTTTTACTTGATTTCTAAAATTAGTGATATTATCAATAATGTATTGACGCTCTCTATTTTTATTTTCAAATTCTGCACCCTTTTTCTCCCAATCACTTCTTGCATTCATCATAACAGAAGCAATAGACTCTTCTTCTTTTCTCATTAAAACCAAATTATTTTCAACGGCTTTCAGTTCATCGTAAAATTTAAGTGATTTTGTTTCACAATCTGAAATCTTCATCTCAAAAACAGATATTTTTTCATTAAAAGATTTAAGCTCTGAGTCTTTAATACTCATTTAATACTCATTTCTTTTTTATGTCTATCTACCTCATCAACAATATTTTTCATCTCATTTCTTTTTTTTTCAATATAAACCCGTTTCTCATCAATCTGTGTTTTGATCTTTATCACATCAAAACTTAAACTCTCCTTCTCAATTAAAAGACTCTCTATATATTTACCTGCCGCATTTTAAATTGTATATTAGAAATGTTCTGTTTTATTTCCACAGACTTATCGTAAAGTCTTTTTACTTGTTCTTCAATCAATATCGGTTTCTCAAGAAATAATCCCCCCCCCACCCTGAACTAAAACATTCCTATAAACTCTAATCCCTGAAATAAAAGCATTGGAACATATAAAACGAATTATTTTTTCATCACGTGGATCGTAGCTTAAATATTTTATAAGTTCAAAATGTCCCAAAGGAAGTCCTATATTGACAATTTTATAATAATCAGAAATTTTTTCAGCAATTATGAACGAAAGCCTGCTCAAATTATTATTCTCTAAAAATCTAATAGCATATTCAGCTTTTTCTAAGGTTTCACATACAAGATAATTTAATTTTTCTCCTAAAATGGACGCGACAAGTTCATGTTTATTACTATCAATAACAATCAAATTACTTATAGGACCCCTTGCAAAATCACCCAAATTCAATACTGCTCTTATAGATGATCTAATGGGATCTTTATGATCAAATTCTTTTAAAGTAACTATACGGGCATCATTAGAAGCAATGATATCTTTATACTTAGAAAAATCACTATTAAAAATTCTTATTTCTTCATTGTTTTTCAAAATAGCTTCATTTATTTCTTCCTGCTTAGCTTTAAGTAATTGCAGTGATTTATCCTTACTGATAAGTTCGGCTTCAATCCTTGTAATCTCTTGATTCGTATGACCAATAATATTTTCAAGTCTTACTACTATCTTTTGTAAAGAAACTATATCTGTATTTAAATGTATTTTTGTTTCTGTAAATTTCTCTTTTAAATTGAGAAGCTTCTTTTTTCAGATTCAAGTTCTGAAATTCGCAACTGAATCGATTTTTTTTTGATTCAATTTCAAGTAGTTTCACTTTTACCGAATTGTATTGCTGTTCTTTTTCGAGTACTTCCTGTTCTGATTTTATTTCAGTTTCACGTTGCATCGCATGTTGGATCATTTTATCAGCAACACCTATCTGTGTTCTTATTTCACTCAAATCTTTATTTACATTTAGATGTCGCTCATTTGTCTCATCTAGATTAAGACGTAACTTTTGAATTTCCAAATTAAATTGTTCTAACAAAGTATTATCCGACTTAAACTCTTTTACTTTATCATCTAGTATTCTTTTAGTTCTTTCTATTTCAATATTATTGCAAGTAACACAATACACTAAATAAGAAATCTCATATTTCGCAAGATTTTCTTGATATTCCTTATACTGCTTCGCTTTTGTCACAGCTAAATCTAAAGCTGTCATTTGCTGCTTATGTATTGTAAGAATATCAGACAAACAAGATATATCTGTGTCAATTCTTTCAAGTTTCTTTAAAGTTTCTTCTCTTCTTACCTTATATTTCGCAACTCCAGCAACCTCCTCAAACAATTCCCTTCTATTTTCAGGTTTTGCCGCAACTAAAAAATCAATTTTACCCTGCTCAATTATTGAATAACTATCAACTCCTAGACCACTATCTAGAAATATATCTCTTACATCTTTAAGTCTACATTGATTTTTGTTTATAAAATATTCACTTTCACCACTTCTAAACAATTTTCTCGTCACAGTAACTTCTGAGTAGCTCACAGACAAAATATTTTGTGAATTATCGAAAATAAGAGAAACTTCTGCCATTCCACTAGTAGTCCTTATCTGAGTGCCACTAAATATAACTTCTTGCATATTAGAACTTCTCATTGATTTTGATTTCTGCTCTCCAAGACACCAACGTATAGAATCAACAATATTAGATTTACCACACCCATTAGGACCTATAATACCTTAAATTCCAGACTTAAATTCTAACACTGTCCTTTCAGCAAACGATTTAAAACCACTTACTTCTAGTTTTTTTAAGTACATTATTATTTTTATATTTAATATAAAGGTTTGTTTTTGAGCAGTAAAAACTTAAACTTCATTTTTTTGAGTTTGCACTTTACCAACAGATAGCTATTCAGATAAAAGTCACTCATAAGCTCACCTTAATCTTTCTTGATATTCAAGATAATCTTTATCTTGATTAAGAACAAAAGTTGAACAAGCAATCACAAAAAACAAAAAAGAGTTTACCTACATCTCACATAAAGAATTTTTCTCTTTTAACATTTTAATATTCCCTTACTTCTCTTAATAGAACCGAAATATATAAAGATTATTTTTGCAATAATTGAAAGACATGAACAATTAAATTTACAACAATTAAGATTTATTACAATTATAAATTTAAACTGATAAAAGAAACATTTGAAATTCTAATTACTATTACTATATACAGCATACTTCTTATATATCCTGCCATTCATCATTTCAACAGTACGTTGTGTCATTACATTATCATCAAGTACCCACGAAAGTTCGCAATGTTTATAACCATTATTAACTGCATTTTTTAGACCTCTTTCATACATAACAGCTTCGATACCCTTATGTCTATACTCTTTTAAAACACCCATTATCATAAGTCTCAAACTATCTATTTTCTTCCTATAATATAAAAATTTTAAGATTCCAAATGGGAAAAGTTTCCCATCAAGTTTTTTTAAAACCTGATTATAATCAGGCAGAGAAATAAGCATTCCAACAGGAGAATTTGCTACTGTTGCCATTATTATCATTTCTGGATCCATAAGTATTTTTAGTTTTGAGGAAATTTCAATAAACTCTTCATTGCTCCACGGAACAAAACCCCAATTTTTTTTCCATGCACGATTATATATTGATATTATATCTTCTAAATATCTTTCAAATGATTCCTTTTGCATAGTTTTTATTTCCAACGTAGGAAGCTTTCTTTTAACTATCGTTATTGCTTTATCAAGTCTGTAAATTCTCGAATCCTCTGCGACATCCATATCATAAGCGTAAAGTTCCTTTACCTTCCTAAGACCACATTCTTCAGCAAGGCGCAAATAATATTGAGGAGTATAAGACATCATAAAACTTGGCGGAATGTCAAATCCCTCTAACAAAAATCCACATTCATCATTTGTCGATGGATTCATAGGTCCCATCATTTTATGTATATTTTGCTCTTTAAGCCAATTATTTACCGCAGAAAAAAGTGCTTCTGCCACATTATCCTCATCAAAACATTCAAAAAAACCGAAAAATCCACACTTGTCATTTTGAAATTTTATATAATTATAGTCTATTATTGCTACAATTCTACCAACAACATCATTGTTGTCACTATAAGCTAAAAAAAGCTGCTTTTTTGCATGTACCCAGAAAGGATTTTTAGCTTCTGAAAAAATACTTGCAGTACTTGAGATTAAGGGCGGCACCCATGGACTATTTTTTGAATAAATTTTCCAAGGTAAACGAATAAACTCTTTAAATTGCTTTTTAGTACTTACTTTGATTACTTTCATTATATATCCAGCTCACTCCTTAATTAGTCTCCACTGCACATGTATCTAAACTAGTATATTAAGTTGCTTACCAACTTTCTCAAATTTTTCAAGTATAAAATTTAGATTGTCATCAGAATGAGTAGCCATGTAACTTGTTCTAATTATAGAATGTCCTTCTTGTACTGCAGGAGTAACAACAGGTGAAGCAAAAACTCCTTCGTCAAAAAGCATTCTCCACATCTTAAAAGCAACCAAGTCGCTTCCCACAACTAAAGGTATAATAGGAGATTGTGAACAACCTGTGTCATATCCCATAGATTGAAAATCTGATTTCATTTTCTTGGAAATTTTCATAAGTCTTATTCTTCGTTCAGGTTCAGCAACAATTAAATCCAAAGCAGCATCTATAGCTCCTACACAAGCCGGGGGAAGACTTGCTGTAAAAATCATTGTTCTTGCATTATGTTTAATATAGTCAACAACTTCAGCTTTACTGGCAATAAAACCACCAATGGAAGCCAAAGATTTAGAAGCCGTCGCCATTAACACATCAATATCGTCCCTCATATTAAAGTATTCTCCAGTTCCCTTTCCATTTCCACCTATCACACCTAGAGAATGAGCTTCATCAACAAATACCCTTACTGCATATTTCTTTGCAAGTCTTGCAATTTCTGGCAAATTTGTAATATCACCTTCCATACTAAAAACTCCATCAACTACAATCAATATACCTTTTCCTTTACATCTAACAATTTGTCTCTCAAGATCAGACATATCATTGTGTCTAAATCTTACCATTTCACCAAAAGACAAACGACAGCCATCTATAATTGAAGCATGATCTAATTTATCCGTAATTAAAACCTCATTTTGCCCTGCTAAACTTGAAATAGCTCCTAAATTTGAATGATGTCCAGTTGTAAAA
>BTIF01000011.1:0-4606 GCA_036245315.1 Endomicrobiia bacterium
ACGTTAAAGTTAAATTTAAAGATGATCAAAAAGATATATTCAGAGATTTTGATGATACATACGTGAGTAACATTAATAATAAACTTATAGCACTCAAAAACATTGCACTCGCTGAAAAAACTTCTAATCCTACTAAGATACATAGAAAAGATCGCTCTCGTTGTGTTACAATTGAAGGGAACATTGCTGCTAACGGTACTATAGGTGAAATTCAGAAAGAAGTGTTACGTATTTTTAATGAAGAAAAATCTAATATAAAAAATTTTGAAAAATGGAAAAATATCGATTATAAATTTTCTGGGAATGCTGAAGATATGAGAGATATGTTTAAAAGTATTTTTATAGCATGTACTGCTTCGATAGTGTTTATATTTATTGTTCTTGCTAGCCTGTATGAATCTATTATAACTCCTTTTACAATTATGACAGCTCTTCCACTTGCAGTTATTGGTGGAATAATTGCATTGCTACTTTTTAATCAGCCTATTGATGTATTTACGATGATAGGTATGGTAATGTTGCTTGGAATTGTCGCTAAAAACTCAATACTTTTAGTGGATTGTATACAGCAGCATATTCGAAGCGGATTAAATATAGATGAATCTATAATAAAAGCAGGATCTATGCGATTACGTCCAATACTTATGACGTCATTTGCTATTGTTGCTGGCATGCTTCCCACAGCTTTAGGATTTAGCGATGTAGGAAAGTTTAGGAGGGGTATGGGAATTGTTATAATAGGTGGTATAATAAGTTCTACAATTTTAACTTTGATTGTTATTCCAGCAATATTCGGATACATGGATAAATTTAGGTGTTTCCTCCGCAAGTTAACAGGTAGACCTGATAAAAGAATGGTTGATTATTTAGATAAACAGTTGAAGGAAAAAGGTTTGCAATAGATTTTTTTATGTTTTCTTTGAAAGTGATTCTATTTTATTTTTATTGTTTTATTTGTAAGTTAAAGTAGAAATTAAGAATTGAATTTGATAATGAAGAATACAAGAAACTGAGCGTTGGACAGAAAATAAAATATTTTGTAGAATTTTTAGATTGCTAAAGTGTAGAAAATTAATGAATACAGGGTAGGTAAAATAATATGGTGTTTACTAAAAAAGCGGTGATTGAAGAGTTTAGAAGACATTCAACTGATGTTGGTTCTATTGAAGTTCAGGTTGCTATTCTTACAACAAAGATTAAATATCTTTCGACTCATTTTCAAAAATTTCCACGAGATTTTGCATCCAAAGTGGGATTTCTTAAAATGATAGGTCGCAGAAAAGTATTATTGAATTATATTAAGAAACATAATAAAGATAGTTATTCTTCATTGATTAAGAAATTAGATATCAGAAGGTAAGAAATATACCTAAATATAACCTAATAGTTATAAAACTAGAAAGTTTTGATGTGGTGGTTTTTTATTTTTGACTGGTTGAGAAATGGAGTTGAGAGTGGAATATTTTAATAGAGAATTGGAAGTTGCTGGAGAAAAGTTTATTATTGAATCTGGCAAACTTGCAAGACAGGCAAATGGTTCTTGCACTGTAAAAATTGGTGATACAATCATTTTAGCTACAGTAGTTGCTTCAAAAGAACTTAATCCTAATGCAGATTTTATGCCTTTAACAGTAGACTATAGAGAAAGAAATTACGCCGCCGGAAAAATCCCTGGTGGATTTTTTAAGAGAGAGACTAAACCTAGAGATTGGGAAATATTGACGAGTAGACTTATAGATAGAAGTATTAGACCTCTTTTCCCAAAGTATTGGAGAAATAACACGCAAGTTTCTGTAATAGTTCTTTCACATGATGGTAAAAATGATTCTGATATGGTAGCTATCTTAGGGACTTCGATTGCTCTGTATATATCAGATTTACCTTTTAAAATACCTGTAGCATCTGTAAGAATAGGCAAAGTGAATGGACGATTCACTATAAACCCGTTAATTACAGATCAGAGATCTAGTGATTTGGATTTAGTTGTTAGTGGAACGGAAGAAGCTTTAACGATGGTTGAGGGGGGCTGCAAATGAACTTTCAGAAAGGGAAATACTTGAAGCTTTAAATCTTGCAAAAGATACAATAAAAAAAATATGTTTGTTTCAGAAAACATTCTCTACGAAAACAAAAATTGAGGATTCATATCCTAATTATAACTTATTGTTAAAGGCGGATATTGAATCTGAGGCTATTCTAAAAGCTGAATTAAGTGTTTCAATTAAAGAAAAATCTGAGAGAGAGCTTTTTTGGAGTTCATTTAAAAGAGATTTGTCAGCAAGACTGATGAAAAAATATCCTAACGAGTCGATGTCTACGATAAATGAAATATTGGAAGATATTTTCTATAAAAAAGCTAGAGACCTTATCTTAAATAAAAAGGTTCGTTCAGATGGGCGAGGTTTTGAAGAAATAAGACCTATAGTTTGTGAAACAGATATACTTCCTAGAGTTCATGGTTCAAGTTTGTTTACAAGAGGACAAACTCAAGCTTTAGTAACGGTAACACTCGGGACTCCGACTGATATGCAGGTTGTTGATGAACTTGCAGGTGAGCATAAAGAGCGTTTCATGTTTCATTATAATTTCCCTGGCTTTGCAACTGGTGAACCTAAAGGAGAGAGATCTACGAGCAGGAGGGAGATTGGACATGGAAATTTAGCTAAAAGAGCTTTGAAATCTATTCTACCAAATGAAAATGATTTTGGATATACCATAAGAATAGTATCGGATATATTGGAGTCAAATGGTTCATCGTCAATGGCTTCTGTTTGTGGTGGTTCACTTGCCTTGTTTAATGCTGGTGTGCCTGTAAAGTCAAGTTGTGCTGGTGTTGCCATGGGGCTTATTAAGGATGGTGAAAATTACATTGTTTTAACAGATATTATGGGGATGGAAGATCATCTTGGTGATATGGATTTTAAAGTTGCAGGTACAAAAGAAGGTATTACTGCATTACAAATGGATATAAAAATTTGCGGGATTACTACTGAAATTATAGCTCAGGCTCTTGAACAGGCAAAGCGTGGCAGATTGTTTATATTAGATAAAATGGATACTGCAATTTCAGTCCCTAGAAATAATATTTCAAATTATGCCTTGCGAATGGTAACTTTGTTTATACCTCAAGACAAAATTGGTGAGCTTATAGGTCCAGGTGGGAAAAATATAAGGAAAATTCAAGAAGATAATAATGTTAAGATAGATATTGAAGAGACTGGAAAAGTGTTTATTACTGGATTAGAATCTGTTGGAGTTGATTCTGCAAAGGAATATGTTGAATCTTTAACTGTTGAAGCTGAAGTTGGGAAAATTTATAATGGTAAGATTGTTAAAATTATGACATTTGGTGCTTTTGCTGAAATTTTACCTGGGAAAGAAGGATTAATACATATTTCTCAATTGTCAGAGCAGCGCATAAAAAAGGTTGATGATGTTGTGAGAGAAGGAGATAAAGTGAAAGTTAAAGTAATCGAAATTGATAGTCAAGGAAGAATAAATTTAAGCTTAAAAGCAGTAAATTAAATCTTGTAAATAATAGAAAAATGTTTTATTGTGTTTTTTGGGGAAAGTCAACAATAATATTTAATAAGTAGTTTGTTATTAAACTAAACGTGGCGTAATTGATTTTTATTTTATTTTTACACTCTTACAGAAAGGGTTATCATGAGTGGTAATATTATAGAGAAAGTGAAGTCTCTTTATGAGATAATGAAAGATGAAAAGATTCAAGAGCTTGAAATAAATTCAAAAGAGCATAAAATTTACATAAAGCGTAAGTATTATGATGATAAGCATGATAGTAGTGATGATGATTGTACAGTGATTCAAAAAAATGTAAAAAAACTGAAATCCTTGGGTTCTAATAAAGATCAAAAAGAATCTGTGGCAGTTTCTTCGATAGTCCCAAATGAGACAATAAAGTCACCGATAATGGGTGTGTTTTATAGATCTCCATCTCCATCATCTGCAGTATTTGTTAATGAAGGGGATATTGTTGAAGTTGGAAGAACTATATGTATAGTTGAAGCTATGAAAGTTATGAATGAAATAAAAACCACTTTTAAAACAAAGATATTAAAAATATTGATAGAAAATGGGAAATCAGTAAATTTAAACCAAGAGTTATTTGAGGTAGAAAAAGTTTAGCAATACACTTAAACTTTTTCTTTGAAAACAAATCTAACAGACCTATAAAATACTTTATCTCAGATTGTGATTTTTAAGGTTAGGATAAAGTAATTATCAATTGATTGTTTAATTATTAAATCTCTTTAAAATAAGCTTTTCAAAAGTAGGATTATTTTTGTGTTGGAAAATAGAAAATTTAAGAGCAAAAAACAAGATCTTTCAGAAAAAGGTAGAGAAATAATAGCTTTGTTTTTTGCATTGGCTTTTTTTTTTATTACTTACATTTTTATTTTTCCGACTAAATCAGGTATATTTGGACGAGCTTTCTCTAATGTAATATTAAGTATGTTTGGGACATCGAAGAAACTGCCACAGATTCTTTTTGATCTTTATTAGAACCCAAGGATTTCAGTTTTTTTACATTTTTTTGAATCACTGTACAATCATCATCACTACTATCATGCTTATCATCATA
>BTIF01000012.1:0-4463 GCA_036245315.1 Endomicrobiia bacterium
CCACGCAGTGGTCTAACAAGAAACGTTGTTAATTTTTTAATTAGATCAAAAGCAAAAAGGATAATTTATGTTTCCTGTAATCCCTCAACGCTAGCCAGAGATCTGAGGTCGATTATTGAAAACAGTAAATATACAGTAAAAAAAATCAGACTTATTGATATGTTTCCGCAAACATATCATATTGAAGTTGTAGTGTTACTAGAGTTATAAATGACTGGAGATATTATGAAAATATTAAAATTATCATTGGTAATTATGTTTATTTTTGTGGCATTGCCTGCCTTCTGTGAAGTGTTAAGTGTAAAAGGTTATATGGATATTGTTGTTAAAAATAACAAGGAACTTAGATCCATACACTTAAAAATTGATTCTGCGATGGAAAAGCTTCTTCAAGCTGAGAAAAAGTACTCTTATTTTTTAAAGGCATGTACTAATTATATTGATGGTAGGAATGGAACTGAATATAAGTTTAATGAAATGAAGACTTATAGTGCAGATATAAGCAAATTTCTTAAAACAGGGACGTATGTTTCTTTGTGTTTAAAATGCGATAAAAATGATGTAAAAAGTTTGGATATGAATAACGGTTCTGTTGGAGATGATTTACCAAAATCAAGATCAATCTTTCTAATCCCTTCTTTAAGTTTACAACAGTCGTTATGGAAAGATGTAAATGGCGTATTTACAAAAACTGTTATATCTAAAGAGCAAGCAGCTGCAAGGTCATATTTGTATTTACTAGAATATGAAAGGGAAAATATTTTGCTTAGAGCTAAATTGGCGTACTGGGATTTAGCTTACTCAAAAACAGTTATAGATTCTAAAAAGTTATCATTAGAAAGAGCAAGAAAAATTTTGAATTGGACTCAAAAAAAGTATAGTATGGATTTATCTGAAAAGTCAGATTTACTTCAAGCACAAGCTGCAGTAAAATCTAAAGAATTGGATTTAAATCGTGCCTATGAAACTGAAAAAAGAGCTAGAAAGGAGTTTAATCAGTTTTTAAATATTGAAGATGGAAATGTTATTAAATATGAACTAGAAAAATTTGAAAGCAAATGTGTTAGTTTTAAAGATAAAACAATTCCCGAAAAAAAAGAGTAAGATCGGATGTACTTTCAGTTTTTGAGAACGTTCAAGTTGCTTTGTGTGAGCAAATAATTTTTAAAAAAAGTTTAGGTACGGAGTTAGCTTTAAAAGGAAATTTTGATTGTAATGTTACCAATGGTGGTGGTATATATGGGAAAAAGCAAATTGGGAGATTGAATTATTCAATAGGTTTAGAATATACGTTGTCACTTGATTTCAAGCTTAGAAGAAGTATAAATAAGAGTTATGAATTGGCAAAACTTTCAGCTCAAGAATCTGCTGAATATGCTGCAATTAAAGAAAGTAATGAATGGCTTCAAATTTTAGATGATTGGAATAGTGCTAAGACTAGACTTAAACTTGCTAGTGAAATTGAAAGAATACAGATACAAAGGCATAAGGAAGATGAAAGTCTTCTAAGAAAGGGGAGAACTACTACATATCTTGTTTTACAAAGCGAACAGGGATTAGATGACGCTACATTAAATGTTCTACAAAGTATTTTAGATCTTATTAAGATATATGAGAAAGCAAAAATATTGTATAGTGGCAATTATAAATATAAATATGAATTTTAAATTAAAGTGTATAGTGTATTTAGATTAACTTATAAGTATAAGTAAAACAAACACATTTAAGTAATACATTGTTCTAAAAAGAAGACAAAAGAAAAAAAAATAACTGTCATTATTATTAAGTTTATACATTTACATTGTAATGGAGATTTTAGATTTTAAGAAAATTTTCGCAATAATAAATCACGTTATGACTCTCACGTTAAACTTAAAAAGATAATTGTTAAATAAGGAATAGAAAATATGAATTTAGCAAAATTAGCGATAAAACGCCCTACTTTCGTTATGGCATTACTTATGTCTTTAATTATTTTAGGGTTTATATGTCTAAATAAGTTAGATGTAAGGATGTTTCCAGATGTTGAGATTCCGTATGTACTTGTTATGACTAGTTATCCTGGTGCAGGTGTTGCAGATATTGAAAAACTTGTTACGAAACCTATAGAAGATACTTTAAGTGGTGTTTCAGGACTTAAACATTCTGGTTCTATAAGTCAGGATAATGTATCTATAGTCTATTGTGAATTTGAACTTTCAAAAAATCCTGACGTTGCAACTCAGGAGGTAAGAGATAAAGTAGGACAAATAAGGCCTACTTTACCAAATAATATAAAAGAGCCTATTATAATGAAAGCCGATATAAATAGCTTGCCTCTTATTACATTGAGTTTGAAATCTGAAAGTATGAATTCTGAGGAGTTATTTAACTTTGCAGATGATATAGTTTCCGAGGATTTAGCTCAAGTTTCAGGTGTTTCACGAGTTCGAATTATGGGAGGTGTAAAAAAAGAAATACATGTTAATGCAGATAAAAGGAAACTTAAAGAACATGGACTCACTCTTACTATGCTTGCTGCAAGAATTTTGTCTAATGGTTTAAATATACCAGCTGGAAGAATTAATAAAGGAACTGAAGAAATAACATTTAGGACCATAGGTGAATTCAAATCAATAGGGCAAATAGATGATACTGTTGTAAATTTTACTGGCAATGATAGAGCAGTAACTGTAAAAGATGTTGCAAAAGTTGAGTATAGTATGGGGCAAGAAGTTTCAAGATCGAGACTTGACATAAAAGAAAATGGGAGAATTACGTATGAACCTTCTCTTTTATTAAGTATTTATAAGCAAGCTAAAGGAAATGATGTTACGGTATCAGATAAAGTAAGAGAAAAAATATCAAATCTAAATGAAAAATACCGGATGTATAAAGGTGAACCAAAACTTACAGTGGTATCGGATTTTGCGGTTGGTGTGAGGAGAAATCTTAACAACGTACAATCTACTATACTTGAAGGTATTTTCCTTGCCGTGATAGTGGTGTATTTGTTCTTAGGAAGTTGGCGTTCAACTCTTATTACAGCCTTAGCACTTCCAAACAGTTTGATAGGTGCTTTCGTTTTTATGCATATTTTTGGTTTTAGTTTAAATATTATTTCATTAATGTCATTATCTCTTGCGGTAGGACTTTTAATAGATGATGCCATTGTTGTGCGTGAGAATATTTTTAGACATTATGAACAGGGGGCAAGTCCTATAAAATCAGCAGTAGAGGGTACAAAGGAAGTTACTCTTGCTGTTATTGCTACTACAAGTACTGTTATAGCTGTTTTTTTACCGGTTGCTTTTCTGAGTGGAATCATGGGACAATTTTTCAAGGAGTTTGGTTTAACAGTTGTTTTTGCAATGATTATATCTGTTGTAGATGCTTTAACGATAGCTCCTATGCTTTCTGCTTATATAATTCCTGATCATAGTAATGATAAAATTTTTGTGGAAAACAAAGTGCGAAAGATTCTAAGAGCAGTGATTAAAATTTTTAGAGTGCTTACCGTTGATTGGTTTAATAAAATTTTCGGATTTGTTGAAAAATCATATAGAAAACTAGTTTCTTTTATAGTCAATGGGAAATTTATAAATATTTCAATTAAATTTTTGAAAAAGGATAAAAAATATTTTGCTATAAGTTGGAAATTCATAACACTAGTTATTTCCATATTTGTGTTTTTAGGAACGACTGTTGCAGCAAAAAGATATCTCAAGACTACATTTATGCCTGCTTCTGAATGGGGTGAATTTAATATTACTGTTACGGGAAAGCCGGGAATTTCTTTAGATACTATGGATAAGTATTCAAAACAAATTGAAGAAATAATTATGAATGATCCTAATATTAAGCTTATTTCTTCTACTGTTGGTTCTGGTGATATATTTACTAATCTTTCGAACCAAACAGACATGTATGTTAAGATGGTATCAGGAAGCTATCAAAGTGGATTTATAGAAAAGGTTAAAGGGTTGTTAGGTAAGAAGAAAAATATCCAAATTTCTAAAAATAAAATGCGGACGACTTCAGAAATGAAGGATTACTTAAGGAAAGTTTTAAATGAAAAATTTAATGATGAACTTGAGTTTTCAATTGTTAGATTGTCTGTAGGTGGTGGAGAAAGTGAGTTTATTATGGAACTTACAGGTGAAGATATTGATGTTTTATATGATGTGGCAAATACTCTTATTAAAAGATATAGGAAAATACCTTGTTTTGTTGACGTACATTCAAATTGTAAGCTTGGAAAACCTGAGATTCAGATAAAAATACTTCCTCAAAAAATGAAAGATTTAGGTGTAAGTTCTAATGATGTAGGTAAAGAAATAGGGGCTATGATTGATGGTGTTTTGCCCAAAGCTAAAGTAATCAAAGATTTTGAATTTTTAAAAGCACTATCTCCCAAAATTCCCCTTAAGCCAACGCTGAAACTTGAAGGATTAGGCACTTCTATCCCTACAGCAGCTTTTTCA
>BTIF01000013.1:0-4382 GCA_036245315.1 Endomicrobiia bacterium
AAAAATGAATGTTTCTGTTAAATGTCTAGAAAAAGTTATATCTGTTCTACCAGCTCTTAAAAAGCCCACAGTATCACAATTGAGTGATAAGAACTGGGTTGCCATAGAAGTTGTTTTGGAAGAAAAAACCGTTAAAAAAATAATACCCGCCTTAAAGAGATCTGGAGCTACTGGTATTATTGAGTACTCATTGAATAAGATAATTTATTAGTAAAAGCAAATAAAATCAAAAAGAAAGTACTTACTATGAACCTATATGAATTATAGTTAAAGTTCTATTGTTGTCAGTGTTTTCTTAGTTGATTTTATTTTGATATATCTTAAACCTAATATTTCAAATTGTTTGTTAATGAGAATTACAGAATTTATAAGGAACAATTAATGACTGATGTAAGAGTAAGATTTGCACCATCCCCTACTGGTGATTTGCATATTGGAGGTGTGCGTACAGCTCTATTTAATTGGCTCTTTGCGAAAAATAGGAAAGGAAAATTTGTTTTGAGAATTGAGGATACAGACGAAATTCGTTCTACTGAAACTTCCGTAAAGGTCATCTTAAATGCCATGAAATGGCTTAAGCTTGATTGGGATGAAGGGCCAGATAGTGAAAATTTGAGATATTCTCCATATTATCAGATGGAGCGTAAAGAAAAAGGGATATATCAAAAGTATGCAGATGAACTTATTTCTAAAAAATTTGCGTACTACTGTTATTGCACTCCAGAAGAAGTTGATGCTATGAGGAAAAAAGCATATACCAATAAAGTCCCCCCTAAATACGATGGTAGATGTAGAGGTCTTACACTTGAGCAAAGAGAACAAAAAAGAAATGAAGGCAAAATACCCGTTGTAAGGTTTAAAATGCCTGATACTGGAATTATTGTTTTAAACGATATTATAAGAGGTGAAGTTAAATTTAATAACTTTTTGCTTGATGATTTTGTAATTATTAAATCAAGTGGCATACCTACATATAACTTTGCATGTGTCGTAGATGATTATCTTATGGAGATAACTCATGTTCTAAGAGGGGATGATCATATTTCAAATACTCCTAAACAAATGCATATTTATAATGCTTTAAATTGGAAAATGCCTAAATTTGCACATTTAGCTATGATTTTAGGTTCTGACGGAGCAAGACTTTCAAAAAGACATGGCCATATGTCTGTTTTAGAATATAGAAAAGAGGGTTATCTTAAAGAAGCGTTAATAAATTATTTAGCATTGCTCGGGTGGTCCACAGAGAGTAGTCAGCAGATTTTTACAATAGAAGATATGAAGCAAAAGTTTTCTATTGAGAAATGTGGAACTAGTCCATCAATTTTTGACTCTGCAAAGTTGTTATGGCTTAACGGTGAGAAAATTCGCTCAAAAAATCCTGAACAGATTTACGAATCATTTATTGATTGGTTAAATTATACTGATAACGATAAGTTAATAGAGAATTGGAACACCGAATTGTTAAAAAAAGTTATTTTTTTGGAACGAGATAAAATAAAATTATTAAAGGATATTCCGTCTCTTGTAGACTTTTTTTTTACTAAAGATGTAGATTACAAAGAAGAGGCAGTACAAACAGTATTTCTTTCTGAGAAGTTTAAAAATATTGCGAAATTTGTATTGACTGAAAGCTCAATAAGACTTTCTAATCATCAAGATTTTTCAAATATATCTTTAGAGAAGTATGCAAGGGATTTAGCTATTGAGAGGAATGTTAAAACTTCTCAAGTATTTCATCCTATTAGAGTTGCAATTTCCGGAAGAAAACAAGGACCAAGTTTATTTCATATGATGGAAATTATGGGTAAAGAAGAAGTAATTAGGAGAATAAATGTTGCAATAAGTAAATTTTTTACATAGGAATTGAAATGTCAGATACAAAAAAGGAAACTTTTAATATTGACTCAAGTTTTTTAAATCTAGTAACAATGCTTGCTTCTTCAGTTTGGTGCTATCTTGGTAAAATGCCAAACTCTGTTTCCGGTGAAACATATGTAGATTTACAAAATGCAAAGGTGACAATTGATATACTTCTTATGCTTCGGACTAAAACTATTGGTAATTTGACAAAAAAAGAGGAAGAAATTTTAAATTTAACAATTTCAAATTTGCAAATTAATTACGCTGAGGAAGTAGCGAAATCGAAATTAAGCACAGAAAAAAAATCTTGAATGAAAATAATAGCGATTGAATTAAGAGAGAATTTCAGATTATTTTAGTTTATTGATAAAAATTTACAAAATAATTTAAGCGATATAAGATAATAAAACATTAATAATTCTTACTTAATCAAACAAAATATAAAATATGAGGTTTATATTTTTGACGTAACTGTGAATTTCTAAAATATATTTAGTTTTGTGTTGATTTTAGTTGCAAAGTTCCATAAAAATAAAGTACGATATAGTCCGAATCTAAGAGTTTTAATTTGGTTGTTTTTAGGGCGGATGGCGGAATTGGCAGACGCACAGGACTTAAAATCCTGAGGTTCGCAAGAGCTGTGAGGGTTCAATTCCCTCTCCGCCCATTTTTATTTATAGTTAACAATTAAATACGTTTGCTTAAAGCAAAAACTAGGACCGAGGGAATTTTATATGTACATTGAATTAAGCTAAAATTAAGAATGAGTTGATTCGGTATTTAAAAAAATATTAGAATCTTTAGAAGTTATGTTGTATCTTTTTTTCTAAATATTTTATTATAATTTACAACTTAGTAAGTAGAGTGCGTGTTAGCTGTTTATTTTGTTAATTTTAAGAGGTTAAGAATAAGGTAAAAAACTCATTTAATTTTAGTTTATACCAGTTGGATGTTATTTATTGAAGTAAGAATGTGTTTTTGTTTGTATGGAGGAATAAATGTTAAGAGAAGGTGAATTGAGGATATCGTCCGGATGTTCCATAAGTGGTATAATAGACAAAAAAGGGAAGAAATTCAATGGTGAAGAAATTATTAAGTCTATTGCGTTAATGCATGATCGTTCAAATGGACTAGGTGGAGGGTTTGCTGCTTACGGTATTTATCCAAATTATAAAGATTTTTATGCACTTCATATATTTTACGAAAATTTAAGTGTTAAAACGCAGACAGAAGATTTTATCAAGAAGCATTTTGATGTTGAAAAAACAGAAAACATTCCTACTAGACCTGTATCTAGCATTGTAAACATACCACTGATATGGCGTTATTTCGTTCGTCCACGGACACGAGCTTGTGTGTCAGAAGAAAAATTTGTAGATGAATCTGAGTTTACGTCAAGATGCGTTATAAAAATAAATACAGATTGTAAAGGAGCATATGTTTTTTCTAGTGGGAAAAATATGGGGACATTCAAAGGTGTTGGATATCCTGAAGATATAGGTGAGTTTTTCATGCTTGATACTTATGAAGCTCATATGTGGACCGCACATGGAAGATTCCCTACAAATACACCTGGTTGGTGGGGAGGAGCTCATCCTTTTACAATACTTGATTGGTCTGTTGTACATAATGGCGAAATATCTTCTTATGATACCAATAGAAGATTTGTGGAAATGTACGGATATAAATGTACACTTAAGACAGATACAGAAGTGATAACATATCTGTTTGATATGCTTGTGAGAAAGCATAATTTGCCTATTGAGAAAGCTATAAAAGTAGTTTCTGCTCCACTTTGGGACGATATTGAAAGAGAAAAAAGTGAAGAAGTTAAAAATGAATTAAGGAGTATTAGAGCAGTTTATGCAAATGCTTTAGTCAATGGACCATTTTCAATAATTTTGGGGTGTGAGAGAGGAATGATAGCTTTGGGTGATAGAATTAAACTTCGCCCTATGGTAGCTGCTGAGAAGAATAATAGAACCTATGTTGCAAGTGAAGAAAGTGCAATAAAAATAATATGCGATAATCCAGACAAAGTATGGTCACCTAAAGGTGGAGAGCCAGTTATTGCTTTACTGGAAGGAGAACAAGAATGAATTTAAACTTTAATACTCCTGATTTTGAAGTGATAAGAAACGAGAATAGATGTATTCAGTGTAAAGTGTGTGTGCGTCAATGTGCTAATACAGTACATTTTTATGATGAAGAGGACAATGTGGTTTGTAATGATGATACGAAATGTGTTAATTGTCATAGATGTGTTATTTTTTGCCCCACGAAAGCTTTAGTTATAAGGAAATATCCTCTTGAATTTAGGGAAAATTCTAATTGGCATAGCAAAGCAATAAAGGAAATTTATAAACAATCACAAACGGGTGGTGTTTTGCTTTCAAGTATGGGTAACCCCGAACCCTTTACTATTTATTGGGATAAGATGTTGCTAAATGCAAGTCAGGTTACGAATCCCTCTATAGATCCATTGCGTGAGCCTATGGAAACAAAAGTTATGATAGGCA
>BTIF01000014.1:0-4208 GCA_036245315.1 Endomicrobiia bacterium
TAGCTTTAGTTATATTACCCATATTACTACTTGAAGCTATAAAAGCATACACATCCACCTCAATATATGTTCCATCCATACCAATCGGGTTCTGTATGCCTTTTTGCTGATTCAATATATACTCACGCGGAACTATTTGAAGTATCTCCTGATCTGAATCCATTTTTATTTGTTTTCTAGCACTCTCTAAAGCATTTTGAACTGTTTCTTGAGTAATTTCCCTATCAGAATTATTTATATTTGCAACACCTCTTGAACTTTTTGATCTAATAAAGTTACCTCGCACAGCTACAACTACATTCCCTATATGATTTCCTGTAATTTTTTCTATCTTATCAAAAACTTCACCTATAGATATTGCCGCTTCTTGTATATCAATAACTGCACCTGCTTTAATACCATCACATGGAACTGACACTGCACCAAAGATTTTTATCAACCTTGCTTCATCATCACGTATCCCAGCAACGCAACAAATTTTATTGCTTCCTATATCAAGACCTGCCATAAGTGTTTGCTTTGCCATTTACTTAAATCCTTTAAGTTACAACATCGTATAATAAATTAATTTATTTAAAAATCATTCTTAAGCACACAGAAACTTCAATCTAACACAGCGGGTTTCACAACTGCTTTTCCAATATCATGGAAAATCATATCTATATATTCCAATCGCTTATACTTTGATACTGCATCTAAATAAACTTTCTGAAACTTTTTAAATTTGTAAGCTAAACACTCCGGTCTCTCTTTACCCCAAAAAACCAGCGTATTATCACACATAACAAATATTAAGTCTTTATTGTTGTTAAATTTTATCTCAGAAACATTATTAAGATAATCGCCACATATAGGTTTAAATCTTTTAATGAAATTTAAGAGTTCTTTTCTCTCAGAATTAGACTTATAAAAAATTTTTGGAATTTTAAGTGTGTTCATAAAACCACGTAATGGAAAAGATTTATTATCAAAATCTATACCAAATAATTTGCCTGAATTCACTATAAATGCTTCTGGAATCCTTTCATAAAGTCTAACCTTTACTTTTTGCCAACCTCTATTAATAATGACATTTTTTAATTCGGGTTTTAGTTTTTTAATTTCATATTCAGCTTCTGATAAGTTAATTTTCAAAAGATTATCTCCAACTTTAAAAGGAAGTAGCTCTTTTATTTCAGCTTTTGTAATATTCTTTGTTCTAATAACTTCTATATTTTTAATAATTATCTTATCTGAATCATAAATAAGATTTATCAATTTTCTACTACCAAAATAAATTAAAAACGTAATTATAATAAATAATGTAAGAAAAAAAAACAGTTTAACAATTTTTTTGTCCCTCTCATGCACATGTAAGTATCTATTCCTATTCCCCGTTGAGACATATTTGTAAACATAGTGATTCTTCTTCCTTTTTCTCATTTTATAATTAATGCACTCTCTAAAATTTTTAAAACTAAATCCTCAAAGCTATAACCCATAGATTTACCTGCATCTAGAATCAAAGAAGTCTCTGTCATTCCTGGAATAGTATTATTCTCAAGAACCCAAACTCTGTTATTTAAATCTATAATCATATCAAAACGACAAATACCCCTACACCTTAAAATCTCATATAATTTTTCAGCGTTATTTTGAGCTGCTTTATAAGATTTTTCAGTTATTTTGGCAGGAATTATGTGTTCCGAACCATTCTTTTGATATTTAGACTCAAAATCATAAAGTTGTCCTTTTGGAATTATCTCAAGAATAGGTAACGCTTTCCCGTCTATAATTCCAACAGTTATTTCTTTCCCTACAATAAATTGCTCAATAAGAACATCATCATCATATTTAAACGCTTTTTCTACAGCATCAGCAAGCTCTGAAGTTTCTTTTACTATACTTACGCCTATTGTAGAACCTTGCGATACAGGCTTCACAATCACTGGATACATTTTTATCTCTGGAATAGAGTCAAGTCTACTTAACGTTTTCCAATCTGGTGTCAAAATCCCAGTATTCTTAAATAATCTCTTCGAAATATCTTTGTTCATAGAAATAGAACTTGCTAAAACACCACATCCAGTATAAGGAATACCTAATATCTCAAGCATACCTTGAATTGTTCCATCTTCACCAAGGTTACCATGTAAGGCTAAATAAGCAACATCTATTTTATTTTTCCTAATTTCTTTAACAATATCTTTATCAACATCAATACCACAAACGTTTAACTTTAACCTATCAAGTACACTCAAGATAGCTTTACCAGATTTAATTGAAACTTCTCTTTCACTTGAAATTCCACCATATAAAACACCTATTTTTTTGTTACTTAATTTTGTTAAAAGACTAGAGTTGATCATTTTATAATCTTTATTTCTGTTTCAAGATTTATGTTGAACTTTTCTTTTACTTTTTCTTTTATAAGGTCAATTAGACATAGAACATCTTTTGCAATTGCTCCACCTCTATTTATTATAAAATTCCCATGAAGTTCTGAGATTTGCGCACAACCTATACGTTTTCCTTTCAAACCAGCGTATTCAATAAGTTTTCCCGCACTAAAACAACCGCTTGGATTTCTAAATATGCTCCCAGCATTAGGCATATTTAAAGGTTGTGTTTTTAAACGATTTTGCATATTTCTACAAATTTTTTTTAAACTATTATTTTTTATTGATTTTTTTAAGGAAAAATTAACTTTGGTAATAACACAATCTTCGAGTCCACTTTCTCTATACCCAAATCTAATTTTCCCCTTATTTATCAACTGTTTTTTTAAATTTTTATAGATTTCTATACTACTTATACTTGTACTTATCCATTCATCTTTAATTCCGGCATTTCCGTACACTGCCCCACCAACTGTTCCGGGAATTCCGGTAAGATATTCAAGGCCTGTTAGATTATTCTTAATAGTAGTTTCCAAAAGATCAGAAATTAACGTTCCTCCTCCACATGAAATTTGATTTTCCAAAACATAGTTTTTTCTAAAATCTTCTGTAAGACAAATCACAATCCCTCTATACCCTTCATCAGAAAAGAGAACATTTGTACCTTCACCTAAAATATAGTATTTATCAGAATCTGAAACAATCTTTAAAAATTCTAATAAAGCACATTCGTTTGGAATTTCAATGAATAGATCGGCTGGTCCACCAATTTTAAAAGAACAATGTTTTAAAAGAAGTTCGTCTCTTAAAACCTTACATCCTAAAGAAGACAATATTTTAATCAAATTATAGTCAACAATTCTTCTCCTTTCTTCCAAACATCCCCCGCTCCTAAAGTTAATACTATATCACCCACAGAGAGATATTGTAAAATTTTTCTTAAACTTGAAAATTTCTCAGCTTTACATTTATTATTTAAAAGGCTTTCCAATATTAGATACGAAGTTACACCATTTATAGGTTTTTCACCTGCAGAATAAATATCTAAAACTTCTATTATATCCGCATCTGAAAAACTTAAACCAAATTCATTAAAAAGTTGTTTTGTTCTTGTATATCTATGTGGTTGAAATAAAACAATAAGTCTACGACTAGGCCAGAAATGCTTTATAGCTCTTAAAGTAGCAACAACTTCAGTAGGATGATGACCGTAGTCATCAATAACCATAATTCCGTTCTTTTCACCCTTTAATTCAAGACGTCTACCTACACCATCAAATTTATTTATAGCTCTTGCAATCAAGTTAAATGGTATGTCAAGCCACAATCCTACTCCTATAGCTGCTAAATATTCTTTATATTTAACACATCGATCATATCATATAATCCAGGTTCCTGATTAAGTACCCATTTTGCAGCTCTCAAAGCTCCTGATGCGAAAGTATCCCTAGAATGTGCTCTATGAGTTAATTCAATCCTCTCTCCAGGACCAGCAAAATACACTGTATGATCTCCAACAATATCTCCAGCTCTTATAGAAAACAATCCTATTTCATCTTTCTTTCTTAAAGTATTCGTAGAATGCCTACCGTAAACACCAATGTCATTCATATTTCGTCCTAATGAAGTCGACGCAATTTCTGCAAGTTTCGCAGCTGTTCCAGACGGAGAATCTTTTTTCTTATTATGATGTAATTCAACTATTTCCACATCATAATCTGGAATTCTTTTAACAACACTTTCAACAAGCTTAAATAAAATGTTTACACCAGCAGACATATTAGGTGAAAAAACAATAGGAACATTTTTCGATATCTCAACTATTTTGCC
>BTIF01000015.1:0-2799 GCA_036245315.1 Endomicrobiia bacterium
TCTGGAGTTGTGAATTTTTCAACATCATTTACAAATATGATGTACTTACATCTAGGTTGCATTCTAATTTGACTATAGTATCATTTATTTCTTTATTTTTGTTTTCAGTTACTCCAAAAAATGCCCGCACACAATTTGCTTGTTCAAAATCTTTTGCTCCCATTCCATAACCTATTTTTTTTACGCGCATTTTTGGCATTTGTTTAAAATTTGTTGCGAAATACTTGACAATAGCAGCTCCGGTAGGTGTACATAGTTCATCACGCACATTGTTATCATTGTGAATTGGAATATTATGTAAAATATGAGCTGTAGCAGGGGCTGGTACAGGCAATATGCCATGTTGGCAACTTACAAATCCACTACCCACATTAATTGGGGATACTATTATTTCTTCAGGTTTAAGGTGTTCTATTAGCATGCATATGCCTATGATGTCTACCAAAGTATCAATATTGCCTATTTCATGGAAATGTATATACTTAACTGGACATTTATGCACAGTAGCTTCGGCTTCAGCGATTAAACGATATATATCAAGGGAATTACTTTTAACCTTCTGACTAATTTCTAATTGTCTGATCATATTTTCAACTTTTTTAATATTTATGTGATCATTTTTATTTTGGTTGTAGCATTTCTCTTCGTGTCGTTGTGTATTAATGTGAGTATTTTGTGAAATAATATCTGCTTGTTTTTCATTAATACTTATTAGTATGCGTGTTCCTATGATACCGCATTTTTTAACAGATTTTACATTTACTCTAAAGTTAGAAAATCCAAGTGAGTTTATTTGCTTTAAGAAATCTGTTTTATCTTCAATCAGTTCTAGTAAAGCTCCCATTAGCATATCTCCAGCCGCACCCATAGAACATTCTAAATAAAGTGTTTTCATTGAATACTCTCCATAATATTAATACGGTTTGCAATATAACCTGCACCAAAACCATTGTCAATGTTAACAACTGAAACTCCATTTGCACACGAATTAAGCATGGCAAGCAGTGCACAAAGACCATTAAAATTAGCTCCGTATCCCACACTTGTTGGTACCGCAATAACAGGGCAACTTACGAGTCCACCAATCACACTAGGGAGAGCTCCTTCCATACCTGCAACTGCTATAATAACACGAGCTTTTACAAAAATGTTGTATTGTGACAAAAGGCGATGTAATCCTGCAACTCCAACATCATATAGGCGAGTAACATAACTTCCTAAAACCTCACTTGTAATAGCTGCTTCTTCACATACAGGTATATCACTTGTACCTCCTGATGCGATTATAATTGAGCCTTTTAATTTCATTGCATTATTACGTTTTACAATAGCAAGTTTAGCAATAGAATAATATTCTAAATCTATTTTTTGCTCAATTAAAAAATCAGCTGTTGATTGACGAATACGCGTAATTATAATATTGTTTAAACCTTTATCTAACATGTTAAAAATAATATCTTTAATTTGTTCGGATGTTTTATTTTGTCCATAAATTACTTCTCCATATCCTTGTCGTAATCCTCTATGATAATCAATATTAGTATGCCCTAAGTTTTCAAATGGCATAGTCTGCAAATTTAGTAAAGCGTCATCTGGTGATACCGATCCGTCCTTTACTTGTTTTAGTAACTTTAGTATCTGTTCTTTTTCATTTATTTTATTTATACTGTTCATCTATTTTGTAAAAAATTTAATTGTTTCATATAAGATATACAGCAAAACCAATCCAATTATACCAGCACAAAATGAAGATAAGAATTGATTATTGATAAAATGTAAATTATAGTTATTAAATATTAAGACTATTTTCTTAGCTTGTTTTTCAAAACCTTGATTTACTGCGAATGTTTCTAGAGTGTCAGGATGTTTTGAAGAAAATAAACTTGCAAAAAGTACAACAAATACAGGGAACAATATAACAATAACTTTTTTATTCATTTCAATTTTTTTGATAGATTTATTTACAGACAAATTTTAATAACAACAGAAACGTTAGTGTGATAATGGTTTCTAATAATGCAACAACTAGATGTAAGTACATCATATTTGTAAATGATGTTGAAAAATTCACAACTCCAGAAATACTGAGTTCAACTAAACAAAAAAAAGCAGCACTCAAAACTGAGAATGAACAAGCTACAAATATAGCCAGATAATAATTTTTATTTGCTATTGCTTTGTAAATATAATATGAAATAAAAGAGCCTATAAAAGCCATATTAAAAATATTTGCACCAAGTGCAAATATTCCACCATCTGAAAAAAATATAGATTGAATAATAAGAACTGAAGATATTACTAAAAATCCTGCAAACGGTCCTGCGATAACAGTTGTAAATACCCCGCCTATTAAATGTGCTGAAATTTTTGATTGTACAGGAATATTAAACATTTGAGAGGAAAATACCAACATTGCAATGGTCGTTAATTTTTGGATATATTCATTTGTGCCATTAGAAAATCCAAATGTGCAAACTCCAATATTTTTGTTGTTTCCTGAGATTGTAGGTGAGATTGTAGTTGCAATTTTGTAAACCCTCTTTAAACAATAACTAAAAATAATTGATGTTCCAGCAAGTAATCCTGCTGCCAAGTTATTGTCTAAGAACCCATCAGGAATATGCATGTTTATCTCCTAAATATATAAAATATTATTTTACTACATTAATTAAGTTAATTTATTCTATCAAAAAATTATTAAAAGGTTTAAAATAATGTAGATTTTGTTATGAAAGTCTTTGTTATTTTCTTACTTTGACAAGAGCATAGACACCTATTGTAGTAAATATAAAGATTGGT
>BTIF01000016.1:0-2785 GCA_036245315.1 Endomicrobiia bacterium
ACTCCTCCTCCTTGTGCAATCTCAGGCCATGGATACATACACATAATTACAAAAAGTGTACCAATATAGAGAGATAATGTTATTAACAAAACCCTATTAATCACGGAAGGAATAGTTTTTTCAGGATTTTTTGTTTCTCCAGCAGTTATACCTATAAACTCAACACCTATAAAAGCAAATGTCACCATAGTCAAAGCGAAAAAGACTCCCTTAAATCCATTAGCAAAAAAACCATACTTGAACAAATTACATATTCCTGAAGTATGAGTACCACTTTTTAAACCCAAAAATAAAATTATTGTGCCAACTAGTATTATAAATACAATTGTTATAACTTTAATAATTGAAGACCAAAATGCAATTTCACCAAAATTTTTTGCATTTAAAAGATTAGATGCAGTTACACACACTAGTGCAACAAGAGCAGGTATCCATCGAGGAAGTTCAGGCCACCAGAAATTACAATATATTCCAATTGCTGTAACCTGCACCATACAACTTACAATCCATAAAAGCCAAAATGTCCAACCTACAATGAATCCTGCACATGGACTTATAAATTTATGAGCATAAGCACTAAAGGAACCCGACACAGGATACTCAACTGCAATTTCTCCTAAAGCACGCATGATGAAATAAGTAAAAAGACCACCTAAAAGATATGACAACAATAGTGACGGTCCTGCAGTGGCAATTGCATCTCCTGAAGCAAGAAACAAGCCAACACCAATAGCTCCACCTATTGCTATAAGCTGAACATGTCTCTTACTCAAACTTCTTTGTAAACCCTCTTCATTAGATTGTGTCATCTTATTCTCCTAATTTTTAGATTCATAATTTACTAAGCAATATTTACACCAGCTCTTCAAATAACCAAAAAAATCTCAAATTTTTTGAAGATAACTATTATTATAATAAATCAATAAATTTATCTATTATCCATGATGTATCATTAGGACCACTTGAAGCCTCTGGATGAAATTGTACTGACATAAATGGTTTTGTTTTATGCCTTATTCCCTCTACAGAATCATCATTCGCATTTTCAAACCATAATTCCCAACCTGATTGTATAGAGTTTTTTTCAACTGCATATCTGTGATTTTGACTTGTCATATATGCACTTTTTTCAGGAATTGAAAAAACAGGTTGATTATGACTTCTATGTCCATGATTAAGTCTTTTAGTTCTCGCCCCGGACGCTAAGGATAACAATTGATGACCTAAACATATTCCCAAAATAGGTTTGCCTGAAGCTAAAATATGTTTTTTTATTCTCTCAACTAAATCATCAGTATTTTTAGGATCTCCTGGACCATTACTTATAAGCCAACCGTCACATTGTATCTTAGAAAAATTACTATCCCAAGGTAGAACTTCAATTTCACAATTCCTTTCCACGAGCATTCTCATAATATTCCATTTTACACCACAATCTATAACAGCAACTCTTTTTAGCCCCTTGCCCATAATCACTTTTTCCTTGGTTGATATAGAAGGCATCAAATTATATTTTGATGGATCAACGTATTCGCTATCCTTAAATTCTTTTAAAAATTCAAACTTACCTTTGTCTTGTGGCTTTGCATCTTCAGATACAATCCTCCCAAAAAGATTCCCAGTTTCTCTTATTATTTGTACTAAGTATCTCGTATCAATACCTGCAATCCCTGGTACATCTTGATCTTTCATCCAATTTTCAAGAGAAATTCCTCCATCGTGATGATGGCAACCATCATAGTATATATCAGAAACTATAATTCCTTGTGTTTTTATTGATGAACTTTCATGTCCCTTAGACATAAAAAAATCTTTATTTTTAGAAGAAGGAATACCATAATTACCAATTAGGCAGAAACTAAAAACAAGTATTTGACCTAAATATGAGGGATCTGTCATAGCTTCGCTATATCCTAACATACCCGTATTAAAAACCATTTCACCACTTACGTTTACATTTGCTCCAATAGAGCTACCTTCAAATTTCATTCCATTTGAAAGTTCAAGGTATGCTTTTTTATATTTTTTAGTTAAAATTCTTTCTTTTATATCCATTTCACATTCCTTTTCTGCCATTTACCAACAATTATATTATAAAGCTGTAAATATAAATTTTTAGTCAAATAAATATATAACCATTTAGAATCTTTACACTTTCTATCTTTACTTGTAAACTTATAAACAACTTGATACTAAAAAAACACTCTAATCTAAATATTTAATAAACATTTTACAATTATTTAAATTTTTTACAAAAGAATTTTTTGAAATCTAAGCATAATTCATTATTTAACAATCTATATTTATTTTTATTAAGATTATTGAAAATTTAAAGCTAAAATAATTAGAATTTATTCAAAAATCTAGCAATTTTTCTGTCAATAAGTACAATACATATTTGAATAAGGATTCTTATTAACTGCCACGTACTTTGAAAATGATTCTATCTTTAAATTATTTAATTGCTTATTAAAAGTTTTCTTATAGAAATCAATATGTTTTCTTAAGAATAGAAGATCTTCACTAGTGATATTGGTATTTTTTACAATTTCTTTTCCAAATCTATATTTATCAGGAGTTCCATTTAAATAAATAACCCCACCGTGCATACCAGTTCCACAAAATCTCCCAATCATATCTTCATCTTTTGCAAGATTTAAACCCAGTAAAATAATAGCACCACCTGCCATGTATTCACCCAAAAAATCGCCGGCCTTTCCTCCTATAACAATAACAGGCTTCATCTCTTTATACTCTTTCATATGGATACCAACTCTATAACCAA
>BTIF01000017.1:0-2270 GCA_036245315.1 Endomicrobiia bacterium
TCTTTGCTTTCTGACTTGAACAGCCCGACGGCATCCACTGTTTCGCCGTCAATAATGCAATCTTTGAAATAGACGGTGTAGAACTCGCCGCCTTTGATTTTGGGGTGGGTGCTTTGTTCGTATAAATGTTTGGCAAGGTATTGGGATTGCTCCAAAAGAGTTTCAGGGTTGGCGAAAATCTTACTTGCACAAACAAAGACTTCGTTCATGTTTATGTCAATGTCGTGATAAAAATTGAAGTATTCGGGGGATTTAAAAGCATTGGTAAAATAAAAAATCAATATATTACCAATTTCTTCACCAATATCAGGTTGATTTAATGATATGTTTAATGTTTCGTCAGTTGTTTTATTTCCAACAAAATGAACAGATATATTTTTTATTTTTGACATATCCAATTAAAATATACGACAATAGAAATGATTAATAATAATATTGGTATTCCCCAATTAATACATTGGATAATTATAAGTCGTCTTTTTTGTTTTCTTAATTCATTATCAACAATTTCAAAAGATTCTTTTACAATATTATCCATAAATTTGAATGTTTGTTTATATATATTGATATTATGGGTTGTAAATTTTAAAGCACTCTTTTGATTTTTAATGAAAATGTTGATTAACACCGCAAAAACAAACAAACTGATTATTAGCACAATGTTCTTTATATCAATCAGATTTGCAAAACTCATATTTGAAACAGCAAGGACATTTGCTGCTGGAATAGCAATTAATTTTGTTTGAGCGTCGTTTATAACTGATTGTATTTTCTTTGAATATTCCAAAGCAGCATTATCTAATTCTGTTTTGAGTTTGTTATAAGAAAAGTTTCTAATGTAATATTGATAAGCATTATTTGCCCTATCTGCAAATTCAGCAATATGAGAAAGCAAAAACTTAAACCTATTGTTTTCATTTTCAGAAGTTAGAAAGTCAATCAATTCATTTATGAAAATCAATTGTTCTTTGGAGTTACCATTGCTAAATATTTCTACAATATTCTTAATATTATCTTGTGAAATTTGTTGAATGTCAGCAGCATTATAAATAAATGAAAGCAATAGGGCTTTGTCTTCGCTGAATATTATAGAAATATCTGTATCAACATCTAAATAATTGTGTTTTGCAATGTTTTTTATACTATTGATTAACGAAATTACATTTGAATATCTATTTAGAAATTCGTTACAATCTGTATTATAACATTTTATTTCCTCAATATAATAATTGCCGTTTGGCATTGTATATTTATTTTTCAGAACAAAAGTAATAACATCTTCATAATAGCCGATAGAATTCAATTCTGCTAATGACAATTCTAAATTAACTGTGTTCCCTATTTGAGTTGTGGAAATATTGCTTTCAAGAATATTCTTGTTTTCAAGATATTTAAGACAATCACAATCTGCAATGATATAATTATTGCAAAATAATGTTCCATCTTCTATAACTTGTGTAGAACTATTAATTATCTGAACAATTCGTTGAAGCATTATTTAGGTATTTGGGTTATTAATTCTTCTGACAAATTCTTAAATGTCAATTCATTTTTTTGTGAATTATAAATAACGTCTTTTCCTAATAACTTTTTGTCAAAGGCAATGGTAATTTCCTTACTTCTATACATAACATATTTTATGTGTTTTATTTCAGATTTATCACCACTAATAACAGCACTTACACCATAATTTTCATCAGAGGCAAATTCTTGAAAGTCATTAGGATTTTCATCGTCTAATATTGAAGAAACCATAGAAAGTTGTATTTCTTTTTTATTAGCCATACAGTCTTCACAGTATGAATAAACATCTCGCATTTTGCTAACTTTGGTTTCTCTATCATATTTTTTTTGTTTGCAGTATTCATCAAGTGCATATCTTAATCTTTTACTTGCTTCTGAACCTGTTTGTTTATTATTACAGTCAATAAAAGACATAAAGTAAAAACTTATGTCTTTATTTCCTTTAATGAACGATAAATAAGTTTTGATTTCATTATTTTCATCTAAATCAACTATTTTCCATTTGGATATATTAATCATACAAGCAACGTCTAACTTGTCTAATTCCAAATTTTTAGAATCTTTTATAGTCAAGTCGTTTTCATTAACGACATACCCATTTTTATTATTAGCAGTCAATACCAATAAACTCTCATTCTTGTTATCTGTATTAATAAAGTGAGCGAAAATAACAAATCCGCCAGTTGAGGCAGGCTCTTTTTTCAATACTTTTTCATAATGCTTTAAAGCATTCGTAGAAAACGTAT
>BTIF01000018.1:0-2273 GCA_036245315.1 Endomicrobiia bacterium
AGAGCCAGTATCTCCCGTTGCGGCTGCTCTTGTGATTGGAGACAAGACAGATGTAAGTCATGAGAGAATAGGAACAGAAGACTTGTATGATTTTGATAAACATTATTTAGTTGTTTCTGCCTGTAAAAAAGTTAATGTTATTGTGAATAAAGAAAAGATGGGTATTGAACTGAGAATAAATATTGATAGTACTATATGCTCGGTTATGAACTATTTTGAGATATTTATGTCCAGGATAGATTATTGTAGAAGAGCAAGTAGTGTTTTAAAATGTAATTTTGAATTATACATTAATGACGATAAGTTTTTATAAAAGTATGTATGTTTAGGTACAACTTATTTGTTGGTATATTAAGATTAAATTGTAGTGGTTACAAGTAGATAGTTCAATGTTAGAATGTGGTTTTTATCAACCTGTAAAAAAATTGTATGAAGAGGTGAAGCTAGAAGGTGGGGAATATTTACACTACAATACAACATGTTTTTATGCCTGATGAACATACGAAGTAGCTTCTCGTAATAGATGCAATAGTTAAGTTTTGGAAAAATTAATATAAAAATTTAGAATTCAAAAAAGATATTTAAATCATTTAGTTAGATCTCAAGAAGTTTGTGTTTGAGTTTTTTATCTTTACGTAATATTTATATTTATGATAAGCTTAATATGAAAAATTAAGAAAATCGTTTTTTAAATCTAAAAAGGAATTTTTTGAGAAAATATTATTCAACAAATTAAATGTTAATTTTGAGGTTAAAATGAAAAAGCTCATTAATTTATTTGTGGTTTTGGTTATGGTTTTTATGATGCCTTCTTTGGCATTTGCACAATTGTCTGCCGGAGGATTATCTTCGCTTAGTAGTGGATTACTGCCTCTTATTTTTATATTTGTTTTTTTCTATTTGTTTTTGATGAGACCACAACAAAAAAAAGCAAAGGAACATCGTAATCTGCTAAATTCTTTGAAAAAAGATGATAGGGTTATTACTGCAGGAGGAGTGTATGCTACTGTAAATAGCGTAAAAGGAAACATTGTTGAGATAAAAGTTTCAGATGGCGTTTGCGTTCAAATAGCAAAACAATCAATATCTGCTGTTATAACAAAAAAAGACGAAGAGACAGCAAAAATGCCAGAAGTAGTCAAGAAGTAAAATAATAATCTAATGTAGTTAAGGAAATTTGGATTATAGATTTAAATGTAAAAGTTGTATTATTTTATTATGTGGTTAAAGTAATGGATACAGATACAAAAAGTAAGTCATCTGATATAAAGATAAAGCTTAAAGATATAGAAAAGAATTCTATAATTACTATATTTATAAAATGTGCTAATGAGTATTTAGGAACGATTGGTTATACTGAGCATGGCTTTAGACATGTGAGTTTAGTTGCCTCTAGGGCAAGGAACGTTTTGATATATCTTGGTTATTCGAAGAGATTTCAAAATCTTGTTGAGATTGCAGGTTATGTGCACGATATAGGAAATATCGTAAATAGACAGGGGCATGGGCAATCATCGGCTCTCATATCAATGAGACTATTAAAAGATATGGGTATGGAATATGAAGATATAGCGTTTATAATTTCAGCTATAGGGAACCACGATGAAGAAGATGGGGATTTTGGGAATCCTGTAGCAGCAGCTTTAGTTTTGTCTGATAAATCTGATGTGCATAAAACTAGAGTGAGAAATTTAGATAGTTCAAAATGTGATAATATTCATGATAGAGTAAATTCCGCAGCAGAAAGATCATCTTTAAGAGTTAGTAAAGATAAGAAAATTATATCCCTCCGAATTAATATTAATACACATATATCAAATGTCGCGGAATATTTTGAAATTTTCATGTCAAGAATGCTTATGTGTAAAAGAGCTGCGAACATTTTAAATTGTAAATTTGAATTATTAATAAATGATAAAAAGTTAGTATAGATGCTCAAAAAAATTAATTGGAAATTATTTGTTACTCTTATATTATTGTTTTTTTCGATTTGGGCGTTATGGCCATCATGCAAGTGGATGATGATGTGTAATGAGAAAAAGGAACAAGCGAAGAAAGAGAGGGGTTCAATTTTAAGTAAAATCTTAAAATTGGGTTTAGATTTAAAAGGTGGGACACATCTTCTTTTAGAAGTTGATTTATCTAAATTGAATGTGAGTAAAAGTATAGAGATTAAAGATGCTGTTGATAAAGCGGTTGAAGTTATTAGAAATAGGATTGATCGGTTTGGTGTAGCAGAGCCTATGGTTGCAAGACAGGGAGATAAATGGATA
>BTIF01000019.1:0-2031 GCA_036245315.1 Endomicrobiia bacterium
ACCAAGCAATTATAAATGGTTGTAATATAAAATTTTCACCAAGCGATGTCGCTATTGCCTGTGTGCCCCAGTAAATAAATGTAGCGATTAAAGCGAGCGTAAAATTTAATACTTTATTTAATCTTCTTCCCGGACCTATTGCAAAAGGAATTCCAATTATCATAACTATAATATGAGAAAAAACAGTCGCATATCTCATATTTAAAGCTATTCTTTCTTTAACTGTTGCTTGCCCAGAAACTCTAAGCTGGCTTATATATTTTTTGAATGCAAAAGTGTTCATGGAATTATGAGAAATTCTTTGTATTACCATATCTGTTGGTTTTATATTTATGTCTAATTTGTGATTTTTAAAATAAATTTCATCCCAAGTATCACTACTTAATTTTCTTATAACACCGTTTTTCAATAACCATACGTTATTTCCCCATGTAGCCTCTTTTGATAAAATGAGATGTCCTATATCGGATTCATTGTTATATTTTTCTATTACGATATCTCTCATTATTTTTTCATCGATATTTAGATATTCAACTGTAAGTCTTGTATTATTGGGCATAAAAAGTATTAAATTAGAAAATTCTGTTTCTTTTTGTATTTTTTCTTTTTGTATTTTTTCTTTTTGTATTTTTTTACAGTATTTATGTGTTTTAGGAATTATAAATTCTCTTACACTGAGTTCTGTTGCTCCTATGATTAAACCCGCTAAGATAAATAATGATATAATTTTCCAAATATTTATTCCTGCAGCTTTTATTGCTGTTATCTCGTTTTTTTTTGATAAGTCTCCTAAAGAAAATAATAAAGCTATAAAAGTAATTATAGGAAGAGCTTGCATGAACCAAGGTGGTACACTTAAAATTAAATGCAGTAATATCAAATGAAAAGGAGTTTTATATTCCATATAAAATTCCATTTGCCTAAGTAATTCAGATGTTATTCCTATGAGTATAAATACTAGTGATATAAATATAAAAATTTTTGCAAAACTCTTGACAATATATTTATAAAGAATTTTCATTATTATTTTCTCTTCATTTTTATAAGCAGATAAATTCCCAGTATTGTAATAATAATATTTGGGAACCACATTATGAGACTCGTTGGCATATATTTTTCTTTACTTAGGCCTATTGCAAGTATAGTCAGCAGATAGTAAATTAAAATGATACCTAAGCTCATTCCAAAACCTATGTCTTTCCCGCCTTTCCCTGCCATTATTCCTATGGGTAATGAGATAAAAGTAAATGCAATTGAGGCAAATGCGAAAACCCACCTAATCCATAATTCAATTTCATACTTGTTAGATGGGATATCTAATTCTTTATATTTTTTTATGGTTTTAATGATTTCTGGAGAAGACATTCCGAGTATAATCAAATTATCATCTTTAATTTCATTGTATAACATTACAAAAAAACAGTAGGACTTGAAAGTGATATGCGTCATATTATTCATATCTGAAGGGTGTGCATGTAATAAGTGGCCATTGTAGAGAGTAATTCTAATGGCGTTAGGATAAGGTTTAACTATGGCTGATGACGCGTATATGCGATAAGTTTTTGTTGAAGCATCTTTGCTTCCAAATTTATATATGCTAATTCCTGAAAGAGTATTATTTTTATGATTTACTTTATTTGCATATAAACTGTACTCCCCTATTTCATTTATTGTTTTTTCTGTCAACTTTGAAAGAGGTCTCTTTATAATAATTTCTCTATAGAGGTTTCTAAAATTTGATGTTGCTGATGGTGTTATAAAATGATTGCAGAGTAAAAGAAAAATGAATATTGTGCAAACTAAGACTATTATTGGCATAGTCAATGTTTTATAGTTTATTCCGGAAGATTTCATTGCCGTTATTTCATTGTCTTCCGATAATCTTCCATAAGATGTTAATATACCTAGAAGTATAGCCATCGGTATTGTTGACATTAAAATCTTTGGGACAATAAGGATAAGTAATTTAAGAACTAAAAAAGAAGGGACTCCTCTTGAAAAAAAAAGATTTATAAAATCAAACGAATTATT
>BTIF01000020.1:0-1829 GCA_036245315.1 Endomicrobiia bacterium
AATAGTTAATATTAAACACACTGATGTTTTTATATGGTTAGTTTAGAAAGTGAGTTATTTGTTGGTTAAAAATTAAGTTGAATAAGTATTAAAGAGGAGAATATGCCAATTTTAGATTTTCTGCTACCAAAAGATGCAAAAAAGCAAAAAGTAATTCTTTTAGGTTCAGGAGCTCTATCTATAGGCCAGGCTGGAGAATTTGATTATTCAGGCTCTCAAGCGGTAAAAGCTTTGGAGGAAGAGGAATTAGATGTTATTATTATCAATCCTAATATTGCTTCTGTTCAAACAAATAAAGGATTAAATAAAAAAGTTTATTTGTATCCTATTACTCCATTTTGGGTAGAAAAAATTATTAAAATTGAAAGACCTGTTGCTATTATTTCGAGTTTTGGTGGCCAGACATCTTTGAATTGTGTTATAGAATTGGCAAAAAAAGGAATTTTAGATAAATATAATGTAAAAGTTTTAGGGACTCAAGTTGAAGCTCTTGAGATATCTGAGGATAGAGAACTTTTTGCAAAAAAAATGAAATCAATAAATGCTTCTATAGCGGAAAGTCGTGCTGTTTCAAGTGTAGATGAAGCTTTGAAAACTGCAGAAGAAATTGGCTATCCTGTTATAACAAGATCTGCGTTTGCTCTTGGAGGACTTGGTAGTGGACTTGCTAGAACCGCTCATGAATTAAAGAAACTTACGAAGACTGCACTTATGAGTTCTCCTCAAATTTTAATTGAAAAGTCTTTACATGGTTGGAAGGAAATAGAGTATGAAGTTGTTGAGAGATACAGCTATTAAAATTGTGCAAAGTTTGGATATTGTTGGTGAATGCAATGTACAGTATGCTCTAAATCCAAAAGACTATAGTTTTTATATTATTGAAATTAACGCTAGACTATCACGCTCAAGTGCTTTGGCAAGCAAAGCTACTGGATATCCAATTGCATATATAGCTGCGAAGATAGTTATAGGATTTGATTTGCTGGAACTTAAGAATCCTGTTACGGGAACTACTTCGGCATTTTACGAACCATCGCTTGATTATGTTACTTTGAAAGTTCCTCGTTGGGATTTGAATAAATTCAGTGAAGTATCGAAAAATCTTGGGACACAAATGAAATCTGTAGGTGAAGTTATGGCTATAGGAAGAAATTTTTGTGAAGTTTTACAAAAAGCCTTAAGAATGGTTAATGAAAACGAAGATGGGATAACAGTAAATGTTTTTAAAAATGCCTCTGATGAAATTCTTGAAAAAGAACTTTTATCGCCTACAAATTTGAGAATTTTTGCAATTTACGAGACATTTAAGAGAGGAAAAACTTTAGACTATGTATATGAAAAAACAAGGATAGACTATTGGTTTTTATCGCATGTTTTATATCTTGCTAATGTTGAAATGGAATTGTTAGATTTTTTTAAGCCCAAAGTTAAAAAGGATAATATTACAGTTCAGGAGATATATGATTCTTATAAAATGATTACAAAAGATAAATTACAGCGTTTAAAATCAAGAGGTTTCTCTGATTTTCAACTTACAAAAATATATCTTTCTGCATGTTTGAATAATAAAATAAAATTGACAATAAGAGAAATAAGGAATTTGTCTTCCGGTGTGAGGAAATTGAGAAAAAAATTGGGAGTTTTACCTGTTGTTAAACAAATAGATACAACTTCATCAGAATATCCTACAAAGTCTAATTACTTATATCTTACATATGATGGTATGCATAGCGATGTGTCTACAAAAAAAAATGAAAAAAGCATTATAACTTTGGGCAGTGGCAGCTATCGTATAGGTAGTAGTCTGGAATTTGACTGGTGTTCTGTTA
>BTIF01000021.1:0-1609 GCA_036245315.1 Endomicrobiia bacterium
AATATAAATTAAAAGCTTTGAAAGATATTTTAGAAGGACGTTTTGCAAAAAGAGGAGTTTCAATAAAATCTTTAAATTATAAAAGTCAGGAAAAAGCTTTGAAGGACATGTAAGGCAAATAGTTGAAATTGTTTCTGGACTTACAACAGAGAAAGCAAAAGAACTTTTAAAGACTATTAAAGATTCAAAAATAAAGGTTCAAGCTAAGATAGACGGCTCGAAAGTTAGGGTTATTTCTTCAAAAAAAGACGATTTGAAACAGGTAATAGATTATTTAAAAAAAATATTTTTCTCTTTACCTTTACAATTTGTTAATTATAGATGACTTTAGATTTTCTATTAGCGGGTTTTAATCTTTTGTTTATCAATTTTTGTTGTCATTTTTATGTCTAGTAATACTTTTAAAACAAAATCATTAATGTAGTTGCTGAAAAGATTGTTTTTCCAGGACGTTCACTTTGCAGGTGTGCGGATGGAGTTACTTTGTTTACTGAAGGATTACTTCCAAATGAAACTGCTGAGGTGTTTGTAACAAAAGATAAGAAAACATTTAGAGAAGGATTAGTAAAAACTATTACTTCAGTATCTGATGAAAGAATAAATTCTCTCTGTTTGTCTTTTGGTTTGTGCGGAGGTTGTTCTTTCCAAAATGTTTCTTATGAAAGCCAGATTAAATATAAGTATGAGTATACGTCTGAGCTTTTAAATTTTACCGGAGCAGAAATTCCGAATATATTAACTAATATGCAGATTTGCCATTATAGAAATAAAATGGAATTCAGTTTTTTCAATGCGAATGGTTTTAAATATCAAAACCGATATGATTTTCAAATATCATTACCTAATATTTATATTCAGGATGAGCCTTATTGTGTAGAAAATGTCAGGAATGATGTTAGTAAAAAAGGTCTTATTGATATAGGACTTCATTGCAAAAGGAGTTTTAATAATTATGTTTCGGTACCACCTTGTTTGATATCATATAAATGCTTTTCGTCTATTGTGGAAATAGTAAAAAATTTTGTGAATAAAAATAACCTTACAGTTTATAGCAATAGGACACATAAAGGATTTTTAAGACATTTAGTTTTGCGTAAAGCTGAAAACCATAATCAGCTTCTTGTGAACATAGTAACGAATAGCATTGATTATGTCCCAGCATTTTTGAAACAACTTGTAAGTGAGTTAAGTGAGTTTTCAAATAGTGTCTATTGGACAATTAATGGATCGAAATCTGATGTGATTTTATTTGATAAGCTAACTCTTATGTACGGGAAAGCGTTTATTACTGAAAAACTTGCTGTAGGTGATAGAGAGTATTTTTTTAATATTTCGCCGTTTTCATTCTTTCAAACGAATTCAAAAGGTGCTGAGATTTTATATAACGAAATTTTAAGTGTTCTAGATCCGTTGAAAACTGATATTCTGCTTGATTTGTATTGTGGTATAGGAGTAATTGGCATTTTGATGGCTGAAAATTTTAAAAGAATTGTTGGAATAGAACAGTCAAAACACTCAATTAATAATGCGAAAGAAAATGCTTTGATTAACAATGTTTATAATATAGAATTTCGAGCTTTGACTGTAGAAAACTGGATTAGAGAAAATG
>BTIF01000022.1:0-106359 GCA_036245315.1 Endomicrobiia bacterium
CTCCTTTCCCATCCCTATCACCTCACCTTTTTTTCTACTTACTCCTTACCTCTCATTACACATCACTACCTAATTCACTCACTGCTACATTTATATCCGTACACATTAATTAATTTACAATCATCTACCTCTATTTAATCCCTGTTCTTCCCTTCCCAATATCTTATCAGCAATTTGCTTTGGAACTTCTTCATAATGCGAAGGTTCCATATTATAATTTCCTCTCCCTTGAGTAAGAGAACGCAATGAAGTTGAATATCCGAACATTTCGGCAAGAGGTACGTTTGATTTAATATATTGCATTTTACTCTTTGATTCCATATTTGCAATTTTTCCGCGCCTTGAGTTTAAATCACCAATTACGTCACCCATATATTCTTCCGGAACAATAACCTCGGCTTTCATTATAGGCTCTAAAATAATGGGATTAGCTTTTTTACATGCGTCTTTAAAGGCCATAGAACCTGCAATCTTAAACGCCATTTCTGAAGAGTCAACTTCATGAAAAGAACCGTCAGTAATAGTCACTTTTACATCCACCACGGGATAGCCCGCTAAAGTTCCAGAAGTCATAGCCTCTTTAATACCTTTATCTATCGCTGGTATATATTCTTTCGGTATTACTCCACCAACTATTTTATTTACAAACTCATAACCTCTTCCAGATTGTTGCGGTTCGACAGTGAGAACAACGTGCCCATACTGTCCACGACCGCCAGTCTGTCTTATATATTTTGCTTCAGCTTTATGTGATTTTTTAATTGTTTCCCTATATGCAACTTGTGGCCTTCCCACATTTGCCTGCACATTAAATTCTCTTCTCATCCTATCAACAAGAATTTCAAGGTGAAGTTCGCCCATACCCGCAATAATAGTCTGGTTAGTTTCTCCATCAGTTCTAACCTTAAATGTAGGATCCTCCTCAGCTAGTCTATTTAAAGCTATACCAAGTTTTTCTTCATCGGTTTTAGACTTAGGCTCAATTGCAACATCAATAACAGGATCTGGGAAGTCCATAGATTCAAGCAATATCGGTTTTCTTTCATCGCAAAGAGTATCACCAGTACTTGTGTTTTTTAAACCTACCGCAGCAGCAATATCTCCCACAGAAACCAACTTTACCTCTTCTCTATTATTTGAATGCATGCGGACTATGCGAGAAATTCTTTCTCTTCTACTTTTTACGGAATTATAGACATAAGAACCGCTTTCTAAAGTCCCAGAATAAACTCTAAAATAGGTTAGCTTTCCTATATAAGGATCCGCTTGAATTTTAAATGCCAATGCACTAAAAGGCGCTTTATCATCAACTTCTCTAATATCTGCTTCTTTAACCTTTGGATCAATTCCTTTAAACGCCTTTCTATCAAGCGGTGACGGCAAATAATCACAAACCGCATCAAGCATAGGCTGCACGCCTTTATTCTTAAAAGCTGATCCGCAAAGCACCGGAATTAATTTTATCTGAAGAGCTGCATTCCTAATCGCCTGTTTTAACTGAGTTACACTAGATTCTTTGCCTTCCATAAAATTATTCATCACATCATCACTATAATCGGCAATAAGCTCTATCATTTTATCACGCATATAACGAGTCTTTTCTTTCAGCTCTTTTGGAACATCCACGACATCAAATTTTGCACCAAGTTCTTCTCCAGACCAAACATAAGCCTTTGCCATCACCAAATCAACTATACCTTGAAAGTTTGATTCCGAGCCTATAGGTATCTGAATAGGAAGAGGGACTGCACCTAGCTTTTCCTTTATATCGCTTATGACCATAAAGAAATCCGCACCAATTTTATCCATCTTATTTAAAAAGACAATTCTCGGAACGCCATATTTATCCGCCTGTCTCCAAACAGTTTCAGATTGAGGTTCAACTCCGTTTCCAGAATCAAACACCACAACCACCCCATCTAAAACTCTCAAAGATCTCTCAACCTCTGCAGTAAAATCAACATGACCAGGAGTATCAATAATGTTAAATTGCATATCTTTCCATTTGCAATATGTAGCAGCTGAAGTAATCGTAATACCTCTTTCCTTTTCTTGCTCCATCCAGTCCATAGTCGCAGCACCCTCATGCACTTCGCCAATCTTATGAGTTTTCCCAGTATAATACAATATTCTTTCTGTAGTTGTTGTCTTTCCAGCATCAATATGAGCCGCTATCCCAAAATTTCTAATCTTACTTAACGGATATTCCCTAGCCATTTATATAAACCTTTCTTATTTATTATGCACTTCCATTTTTATTTATATTCAATCTATCTATCAATTTTTTTACTATTAAAATCTCCAAACTTACCATACAATTCAACAACTCCATCAACTATATGAACAAAAAATCACTATTATCATCAAGAAACCATTCAGATCCCTTACTAAAAACATGTCTTTAATTAAAATAAATTATAAAAATTACCAGCGATAATGAGCAAAAGCTTTATTAGCTTCAGCCATTTTATGTGTATCCTCTCTTTTTTTCATTGCAGCACCTTCCTTCTTGCTGGCGTCAATAATTTCCTGAGCAAGTCTTTCGCACATAGGCTTCCCAGTTTTACTTCTTGCAAATTTTATAAGCCAATTGATAGCAAGAGTCATTGAGCGATTTCTTTGGACTTCCATAGGGACCTGATATGTTGCTCCACCAATTCTGCGCGGCCTTACTTCAAGAAGAGGTCTTACATTGTCCAAAGCTCTATTGAAAACTGTAACAGGATCTTCGTTTATTCTTTCCTCTATTATATCGAAAGAATCATATATAATTGATTCTGCTACACTTTTTTTACCCTCAAAATTAAGCTTACCGATAAACCTAGCTATAATAGCCGAACCATATTTTGAATCCGGTTCAGGCAAACTTCTTCTTTCTTTTGGCTTTAATGCTTTACGTGGCATATCTACCCTCTTTTTTATCTTGACTGTTCATAATTTAAATATATTTTCCAATCATATTTTACTTTGTATAAAACTGCAGCGGACATTATTATTTTTTAGGTTTAGTGACTGATTTTGCTTTCTTAGCTCCATATTTGCTTCTTCCTTGCTTACGCCCTTCAACTCCAATAGTATCCAAAGCACCTCTTATAATATGATAACGAACACCAGGCAAATCTTTTACGCGTCCACCGCGTATAAGGACAAGAGAATGCTCTTGAAGATTATGACCTACACCGGGGATATATGAAGATACTTCATAACCTGACGTAAGTTTAACTCTAGCAACTTTTCTCAATGCAGAATTAGGTTTTTTAGGTGTTGTCGTATAAACTCTTGTGCAAACTCCTCTTCTTTGAGGACAATTCTTAAGAGCCGGAGACTTTGTTTTCTTTGTTGCGTTTTTTCTTCCGTTTGCGATCAACTGATTAATCGTTGGCATTTTTTTTATTTCCTTAAATAAAATTTATTTATTCATTACTAACCACATCTTCGATGCCGTCTGAGTTCGTGCAAACTTCCGTAAGTCCTGTTCCAGCTGGTATTAAGTGTCCTATAGATACATTTTCTTTTAATCCTCTCAAACGATCAATCTGTCCTGAAACTGCAGCTTCAGTTAAAATTCTAGTTGTTTCTTGAAAGGATGCAGCAGAAATGAACGAATCAGAAGATAACGAGGCTTTTGTAATACCTAAAAGAACAGGATGTGCCACAGGAGGTTTCCCGCCTTTTTCCTTAACAACTTTTCTATCTATTTCGTATTTATATTTTGAAACAATTTCTCCGTTAAGATATTTACTATCTCCCGAATCAGTTATTCTAACATTAGACAACATTTGCCTTACTATTATTTCAATATGTTTATCGTTAATTGTAACTCCTTGGAGTCTATAAACCTGCTGAATTTCATTTACAAGGTATTCTTGAACTTCTTTAGGACCATTAACTTTAAGTATATCATGAGGGTTTATCGCACCATCGGAAAGAGCTTCCCCCTCTTTAACTCTGTCTCCTTCATAAACAACTAAATGTCGTCCAGCAGGCACAAGATAACTCTTCTTCATTCTAGTCTCAGGATTTTCAATCTCAACTTTAGCATTACCCTTAACGGTAGGTCCAACTAAATGAACTATACCATCAATTTCAGAGACAACTGCTACATTTTTTGGTTTCCTTCCCTCAAATAATTCGGCAACTCTCGGCAAACCACCGGTTATGTCCTTTGATTTTGAAACTTCTTGTGGAATTTTTGCCAGAATATCGCCAACTTTTACGTCATCTCCGTTATTTATGACAAGAGTCGTACCCATTGGGAGAGGGTACTCCACAATACTTTCATTACCTTTTTTAATAACAGCTCTAGGACTTCTCATATCAGAAAGAGATTCAATAATAACCCTCTCAATCTGTCCAGTTATTTTTGATTTTTCTCTTTGTAATGTCACGCCATTTTTTATATCAACAAAGTGAACTTTTCCTTCAAACTCCGAAATAATTGGCTTTGAGTGAGGATCCCATTTTGCTATCAACACATTTTTATTCATTCCAGTTAAAGAATCAGATTTGATTTCCACTTTCTGACCATTTTGAATTTCAATTACCGCACCATAAGGTATTTGATAAACTTGTCTGCGATGGATAGGATATTCAGTATATACAAGTTCTGTATTTCTACTCAACACTATAGTTTCACCCTTTCTATTTTTAATAGTCTTTAAATTATAATAGTCAACAATACCGTTGCTTTCAGCATAAATCTCTGAACGTTTAATAACACGACTTGCAGCTCCGCCTATATGGAAAGTTCTAAGGGTAAGTTGAGTACCCGGTTCCCCGATTGATTGTGCCGCAACAATGCCAACTGCTTCGCCTACTTCGACTTCTTTCCCAGTCGCAAGATTTACACCGTAACATTTTGCACAAACACCACGTTGAGACTGACACGTTAAAATACTCCTAATGCCAATCTTATCAATCCCCTCATTGACAAGTTTGCGAGCTTTCTCAGGCGTTATGAGTTCTCCTTTTTTCACTATAATCTCGTCATGAACAACATCCACAACATTGTCAAGTGCTACTCGCCCGACAACTCGTTCATCTAATTTCTCAACTATCTCATCGCCACTGCGTAACATCCCTATAAAAATTCCATTTACAGCACCACAATCTTCCTCTCTTACTACAACATCATGTGCAACGTCAACAAGCCTTCTGGTAAGATAACCAGCTTCTGCAGTTTTTAAAGCGGTATCAGCTAAACCTTTGCGTCCACCGTGAGTCGAAATAAAATACTCCAACACCGTAAGACCATCTCTAAAATTCGAAACGATAGGAGTCTCTATAATTTCGCCAACGCCTCCAGTAAGTTTTTTTTGAGGTTTCGCCATAAGTCCACGCATACCTGCAAGTTGCCTTACCTGTTGTCTTGAACCCCTAGCCCCAGAATCAGCCATCATAAATATTGAGTTAAAACGTTTCTGCCCTTCTTTATAGACTTCCGTTTCCTCTTTTCTCATCTCGTCAAACATTATATCTGCAACCTCATCGGTAACTTTGGTCCAAATATCAATAATTTTATTGTAACGTTCCGATTCTGTTATCAAGCCAAGTTTAGCTTGTTTTTCAATTTCTTTTATTTTTATCTTAGCCTCTTTTACCATTTTATCTTTTTTAGGTGGAACTTTCATTTCATCTATTGAAATCGAAACGCCAGTAAGTGTCGCATACTTATAACCTATCTTTTTTATTTCATCCAAAAGAATTGTTGTTCTAAATTGTCCTAATTCTTTATAACATCTATATACAATTGCACCCAACTCTCTTTTTGTCATATTTTCGTTTTGATATCCTAAAGCGTATAACCCATCCTCACATTTAGGAAGATGTTCGTTAAATATAACCCTTCCTACAGTAGTATAATTAACGACCTCTCTACCGTCCTCAGACTTATAATTTTTCCATTTTGCTACATCAAACTGCTCATCGTCAGTAAGTTTTGTATCTTTTATATTCGTAATTCCCAGCACTTTGATTCTCGCTTGCAAATCCACTTTGTTAGCCTGATAAGCACTAATAACCTCACTTATTGACGAAAAAATTTTACCCTCACCGGGAACTCCAAATTTTTCCTTCGTAAGGTAACAACTACCCAAAACCATATCTTGCGATGGAACAGCGATAGGTTTCCCAGAGGTAGGTGACAATATATTTTTAGTAGCCATCATTAAAACTTTTGCCTCAAGCTGTGCTTCAAGAGATATAGGCAAATGAACCGCCATTTGGTCTCCGTCAAAATCTGCGTTAAAAGCAGAACATGTAAGCGGATGAAGTTGTATTGATTTCCCTTCAACCAAGACAGGTTCAAAAGCTTGTATGCCAAGTCTATGCAAAGTAGGTGCTCTATTCAAAAGAACAGGATGATTTTGCGTAACTTTCTCAAGTATGTTCCATACTTTTGCATCTCCTCTTTCAAGCATCCTTTTAGCCGATTTCAGCGTAGCATTTTCCTGCTTTATTAATTCCTTTATTATAAAAGGTTTAAAAAGCTCCAAAGCCATTTCTTTAGGCAATCCACATTGATTTAATTTTAAATTAGGCCCTACAACAATAACACTTCTCCCAGAAAAATCAACTCTTTTCCCAAGCAAATTTTGCCTAAAACGCCCTTGTTTGCCTTTAAGTGTATCAGATAACGATTTAAGTGACCTATTGCCAGCACCCATCACTGGTCTTGATCTTGAATCATTATCTATTAAAGCGTCAACAGCCTCTTGCAAAAGTCTTTTTTCATTATTTATCATAACCAAAGGAGCTTTCAATTGCTCAATGTGACGCAATCTATTATTTCTATTTATTATCCTTCTATACAAATCATTCAAATCAGAGTTTGCAAATCTCCCGCCATCCAAAGCGACTAAAGGTCTTAAATCCGGAGGAATTACGGGAAGAACTGTAAGAATCATCCATTCAGGTCTTGTTTGAGAATTTAAAAATCCTTCAACAACTCTAAGTTTTCTGATAAGTCTAGCTCTTTCAGCATCTGATTTTGTCTTTTTAACTTCTGTGTAAATATTTTTCGCTTCTTCTTCAAAATTAATTTCTTCTAAAAGTCTCCTTATAGCTGACGCACCAATATCAACTTTTAAACTGTTGCCAAACCCATTTTGAATATTTTTTATGTCATTTTCCTCAAGCAAGATAACCTTCCCATGCCCTGAGAAATTTTTTATAAAAGGAATATCAATTTTAGATATTTCAATTCTCAAACATCCTTCATACTTATTTAGAACGTTAAAATCTTTTCTAAGTGCGTTGTAAATATTGTCTTCTTCAATATTAAAAAACTCTATCTTGATTTTTCTATCAAGCTCCGTTATAAAAACCGTCTCACTCTTTCCAAACTTTTCAGAAAGAATTTTTTTTATTTCTCTACGACTTACTGAATCCAAATCATTATAGTAATACACTGAATGCGGTTTAAAGTAAGTTTTATAATAAGTGTCACCTTTTTTAATATTGTCAAATATCTTTTTTGCAACTTCATGGGAAGATACTCCAGCTTGATCTGCCTGACTTTTTACCAAATCCTTAAGCTGCTTTAAAGCCTTATCCAAATCACTATCCAATATTACCTTTTCATAAACAATACCATCTAATATATTCTTGAATTCTCCTTTTACTACTGAATTATTTATCCCGTACTTAAATAAATTAAATTCTTCTTCCTTTAAGAGCATGCTTTTCTCAAAAAAATAAGAAATTCCTGCATGATCTCTCAAACTTTCTATCACCACATATTTCGTATAGTATATAACTTTCTCTAAATCGGAAATCTTCATATTCAAAAGTATTCCAATCCTCGACGGCGGTTTTCTTAAAAACCACAAATGAGCTACGGGAACAGCAAGCTCAATATGACCGAATCTTTCTCTTCTCACTTTGGACTCAGCTACTTCAACACCACATCTATCGCAAATCGTTCCATTATGTTTAATATACTTATATTTTCCACAATGGCATTCCCAATCTTTTGTAGGACCGAAAATTCTATCACAAAATAAACCATCCCTTTCAGGCTTAAAAGTCCTATAATTTATAGTTTCCGGCTTTCTAACTTCACCGTAAGACCATGTCCTTATTTGTTCAGGACTGGCAACACTCACCTTAACAGCATCAAATTCAGAAAAATTAAGATTACTTAATTTTTTATTTTGAGTTTTAAAGTTTATTTTAGCCATTATCTTTTATTGACACCTTTAATCATTTTTTGTTGATCATCTTTGCGTCTGTTATTAAGAAGCTCAACATTAAGCCCCAAAGCTCTAAGTTCATTTACCAAAACTTTAAACGACTCTGGTACGCCCGGCTTGGATATTGATTCGCCCCTGACGATTGAATCATACATTTTCAATCTTCCGTCAACATCATCCGATTTCACAGTTAAGAATTCCTGTAATATATGAGCTGCACCATAACCTTCTATAGCCCATACTTCCATCTCTCCAAATCTCTGCCCACCAAATTGTGCTTTACCACCCAATGGTTGGCGCGTGATAAGCGAATATGGACCGGTAGACCTCGCATGCATCTTGTCTTCCACAAGATGGTTGAGTTTCATAACGTACATAACGCCAATCGTAACTTTTTCCATAAAAGGCTCACCTGTTCTTCCATCGTAAAGCGTGACCTTGCAATCATTTGTAGGTAAGCTTTCGCTAGCGAACTTATTCAAAGACTCTTCTAGATTTCTACCTTTTAATCCTCTCTCCATCAATGCTTTTTTTTTCTCATCTAATATTTTTGTTTTAGCCTTTTCCACATAATCTTTTATTTGCCTCTCATTCGCACCGTCAAATACAGGAGTTATCATCTGTGTTCCAAGTTCTTTACCTGCCCAACCTAACATAATCTCAAGCAATTGCCCAACATTCATACGAGAAGGAATCGCAAGAGGAGAAAGAACACAGTCAACTGGTGTCCCATCAGGAAGTCTTGGCATATCCTCAACTGGAAGTATTCTTGCGACAATTCCCTTGTTGCCATGCCTTCCCGCAAGTTTATCACCAACTTGAACCTTAAGCTTAGTTGCGATGTAGACTTTAACTCTTTTATTTACTGAAACCGGTAAATCATCACCCTTCTTAAATCTCTCTTTTTCAATTTCATAATTCCGTTTTAATATTTCCTCTCTTGTATCATAGAGAATTTCTATCTTAGTAATTTCAGATCTTTTTGCTTCTGCAAGATGTTCTTTCCTATCTTTCCGCAGTTTTGCTTTTGCCATTTCATAGACTTCACGCATTTCTTCCTGCTTCTTTCTCTTTTCTTTGTCTGTGAGCTTCTCAAGTCTTAAGAAAGTTCTTACAGCTATAACCCTACCGGACACTCCAGGCGGTACTCTAAGCGATGCATCCTGAACATCTTCAGCTTTTTTTCCAAACAACGCCCTAAGCAATCTCTCTTCAGGAGTAGCTTGTTGTTCACCTTTGGGAGTAGTTTTTCCTACAAGTATGTCACCTCTTTGGACCATTGATCCGACTCTAACTATTCCATCTTCATCAAGATTCAAGAGATCTTCGGAACCTACATTTGGAATATCCTTCGTTATTTCCTCAGGACGTTCTTTAGTCTCTCTTGCTTCGGTTTGGAATTCTCTGATATGAATAGAGGTAAATTTATCATCTTGAATTAATTTCTCAGATAATAGCATCGCGTCCTCAAAATTATACCCGTCCCAAGGCATATAAGCTACAAGCAAGTTTTGCCCTAAAGCGAGTTGACCTTCGCTTGTTGCCGGACCATCCGCTATTATTTGTCCCTTTTTAATAATATCACCTACTGTTACCAAAGGCTTTTGATTTATACACGTATCCTGATTTGAACGTATATATTTTTTTAATTTGTATATTTCTACTTTCTTGTTTCTTGAATAAACGACTATCTCGTCAGAAGAAACAGATAGGACCTCTCCATATACATCTGAAATTAAAACCACTCCTGAATCTCTTGCAACTTTTTCTTCAATACCAGTTGAAACCAAAGGAACCTCAGTTATCAACAAAGGTACGCCTTGACGTTGCATATTACACCCCATCAAAGCACGGTTAGCATCATCATGTTCTAAAAAAGGAATCAACGCAGCTGAAACAGACATAACTTGCATAGGTGAGATGTCCATATAATCAACTTTACTTGGATGACGGAACAAAAAATCCGCCCAATTGCGTCCTTGGACTGAATCTGATAAAATATTACCCTCACCATCCAATGGAGTGTTCGCCTGTGCGACAAAAAATTCATCTTCTTTATCTGCAGTTAAATATTCAATCTTATCAGTTGCTCTGCCATTTTCAACTCTTTTGTAAGGCGTCTCTATTAAACCGTAGGTATTTACTCTTGCAAAAGTAGACAGAGATGTTATTAAGCCAATATTTGGTCCCTCAGGAGTTTCAACAGGGCAAACTCTGCCATAATGAGTGTGATGAACATCTCTAACTTCAAAGCCAGCTCTTTTTCTGTTTAGACCTCCGGGACCTAAAGCAGAAAGTCTCCTCTTATGCGTGAGTTCAGCTAAAGGATTTATCTGATCCATAAACTGTGAAAGCTGAGAAGTACAGAAAAATTTTCTTACCTGGGCCACAAATTGCGTAATATTTATAAGAGATCTTGGCGTAATATTAGTTTTATCCTGATTATTCATATGTTCTCTTACAAGTCTTGCCACTTGAACTAGTCCGATCCTTATCTGATTTTCCAACAATTCCCCTACTGACCTTACACGCCTGTTACCCAAGTGATCTATATCGTCTAGCCCTATTTTAACGGTTTGCTCGCCTTCAGCGAATTCAGTTTCTCCATTATAAAGCATCAAAAGATATTTAAGCGTCACTACTATATCTTCTTTTGTAAGGGTTCTCTTATTTTCAGAAGGAATGTCAAAATTAAAGTTTTTTTCGTAGTATTTAAAAATAGGTGCAAGTTTTCTCAATATTTTATATCTTCCAACTGCAGTCAAATCATATCTTCTAATAGATTTAAAAAGAAGCTCTTCTAAAAATCCTTGAGCTCTTTCTTGCATAATGAATTCTTGCGTTTTGAAAACTTTGTATATATAGTTAACAGCTTCTTTTTGATTTTTTATCGTATCTTTCTTTAATGTTAAAAGAATTGAAATATCTTTAAAAACCGATACTTTAGTAAATCCTTTTGCTATCAGCTTTTTTATTAAATCTTCTTTAAGCTCCCTTCCAATATCTGCAATTATTTCACCTGTGCCTTCATAAATATCTTCGGCAAGATATTCACTTGAAGATGAGATCGAATCTAGAGATACCTCTTTAACTTCTTTAAAAAGATTCAAAATTTCTTCATCAGTTTCAAAATTCAAAGCACGTAAAAAAGTAGTTGCAAAAATTTTTCTTTTGCGGTCAATTCTAACGTATAATATACCGTTTTGGTCAAACTCAAATTCAATCCATGCCCCTCTATAAGGTATTATTCTAGCAAAGTACAAAGGCTTACCCAGTATGGTAACCTTTCTTTCTTCATCTTTTTCAAAAATTACCCCGGGCGAACGATGAATCTGGCTCACCACAACACGTTCAGCTCCGTTTATTATAAACGTGGCAGTATCAGTCATTAAGGGAATATCACTAAAATATACTTCCTGCTCTGACAATTCTTTTTCTTTACCATTTTCTTTTTTATTTATAAGTCTCAATTTAATCTTTAGAGGAAGAGCGTAAGTAGCGTCCCTAGCAATACATTCCTCAACAGAATACTTCGGCTTACCAAAAGAATAAGAAACATATTCTAAAAGCAAACTTTCGTCAGAATTTTTCAAAGGGAATATATCTCTAAAAGCACCTTCAAGACCTTTAAATTTTCTTTTTTCAGGAGCAATTTCTTGTTGCAAAAAATCAGCAAAAGAATCCTTTTGCATCTTTAAAAAGAGCGGTGGATCTATTCGAGTTTTAATTTTTCCAAAGTTAATTTTATTGTTCATTAGTTCATTAACCTGTCATTTTTATATTATTAGTAGAAGAATCTTCTTCATGATAAATTAAGATGATAAAGATAAAAAAGTTTAGAATCTAAATTTTCATTTTATATAATAAACTGAGTATTTGTCAACTGTTCAAAACTTTATTTAATTTCGACAGTCGCACCTGCCCCAACAAGTTTCTTCTTTATTTCTTCAGCTTCAGCCTTTGTAACATTTTCCTTCACTGCTTTAGGGGCACTATCAACGAAATCTTTTGCTTCTTTAAGTCCCAGACTAGTGATTTCCCTAACAGCTTTAATAACATTAATTTTACTCACTCCCGGGCTTGAAAGAATAACAGTAAATTCAGTTTTTTCTTCAACAGTTGCCGTTGTTGTTGAGGTTGCTCCTACTGTTGTAACTGCTACTGATCCTGATGCGGCTACTGACACACCAAATTTTTCCTCTAAAGCCTTCACAAGCTCTGAAAGTTCAATAACTGACAACGAAGAAATTGCTTCTATTAATTGATCTTTTGACAACTCTGCCATTTTACAACCCTCCAATCATTACTTTTTACTTTGCCAATATTTTTATATCATTACACAAATTATCTCACTAACTTTTTACTTTAAGTTTTATCCAGATAAAGACAGTTAGACTATTATTACGCAGTCTGCTTTTTTATTATAGCATCTAAGACTTTTACAAACTCTCTTATGTTTGCCAATAGTATATTTACAAGACTTGTTATAGGAGCATTCAAACTGTTAAGCATCTTTGTTATAAGCACTTCTCGTGAAGGAAGTAACGAGAGTTTTACTATGAAAGATGCGTCCACAAACTTCTTTTCTAAAAAACCGGCTTTGACTTTCAATTTTGCATGCATTTTAGAAAATTCCACAACCACTTTCGCCGGAGATATGATATCTCCATTTTCAATAACAAGCGCAGTAGGACCTGAAAAATTTTCACCTGTCTCAATACCAACTTCTTTAAACGCTATTTTACTCAAAGTATTTTTAACAATCGCATATTCACTGGCAAGAGGACGCAGTTTTGAACGAAGTTCTGCAATTTCTTCTACTTTGAGACCATGATATTCTGTTAGAATCAAGCCTTTCATGGTTTTAAATTTCTCAGCTAAATTCTCCACCTCTTGACGATTCTTTAAATTTGGCATACTTTTACTCCCGATTATGACAAAACCAATTTTCAATTTTTCAATAAGTTACGTAAACAAATCTTTAAGTAGATACTCAAGATAACAATAAACCATAAAATCTACTTTACAAAACTATTTTTATGCTACAGTTTTTTAAGCTTTATAAAAAATCAGTTTCCAATTTAACTAAAATATAAAACAAAAAAAACTTCTCACGAGAGAAGCTTTTAAATTTCACAATAAATTAAGCCATTCGTCTCGGTAAGATTTAAAAATCAAACTTTCTTTTTAATATCTAGTGATATCTTACTGTCTTAGACCATCATAATATTTATAACTACAAAAAACTAAATAATTAGCACCTGTTTAAAAATTTAATCCGGCAGCGACCTACTCTCCCGGGACCCTGCGGTCCAAGTATCATCGGCCCTGATGGGCTTAACTTCCGAGTTCGAAATGTAATCGGGTGTGACACCATCGGAATAACCACCGGATAATAAAAAATAAATTTATTTAAAGAACATTATCAAAATCAAAAACTTAATAGTTATAATTAGCAAATATACAAATTAGATGTAACAAAAATATAGCAAATTAAAAAATGTGACCAAACCAAACGGGCAATTAGTACTGGTTAGCTACATACATCGCTGTACTTCCACTCCCAGCCTATCAAACTCATAGTCTACAAGTGCCCTTCAGGGAAACCTTATCTTGAGGTGAGTTTCACACTTATATGCTTTCAGTGTTTATCTCGTCCATACTTGGCTACTCGGCAATGCTCCTGGCGGAACAACCGAAACACCAGAGGTATGTTCATTCCGGTCCTCTCGTACTAAGAACAAGTCCTCTCAAGTTTCCTGCGCCCACGGTAGATAGAGACCGTACTGTCTCACGACGTACTGAACCCAGCTCGCGTACCCCTTTAATTGGCGAACAGCCAAACCCTTGGGACCTACTTCAGCCCCAGGATGGGATGAGCCGACATCGAGGTGCCAAACTTTCTCGTCGATATGAACTCTTGGAGAAAATAAGCCTGTTATCCCCGGGGTAGCTTTTATCCGTTGAGCGACGGCAATTCCACACTAAACCGCCGGATCACTAGTTCCTGCTTTCGCATCTGTTTGACTTGTTTGTCTTACAGTTAAGCACCCTTCTGCACTTGCACTCTATAGACCATTTCTATTGGTCCTGAGGGTACCTTTGAACGCCTCCGTTACCATTTAGGAGGCAACCGCCCCAGTTAAACTACCCACTTAACCATGTTCTCCCTGTTGATTCAAACATAGGAGTTAGAATCACAAAACTAAAAGAGTGGTATTTCACATTGCCCCTCCACATGACCCAAAAATCATGCTTCTCAAGGTCCCACCTATTCTACGCATTTACTTCCATAATTCAAGATCAAGATGTAGTAAAGCTCCACGGGGTCTTTTCGTCTAGCCGCAGGCAACCCGCGTCTTCACGGGTACCACAATTTCGCCGAGTCTTTCGTTGAGACAGTGCCCTCTTTGTTACGCCATTCGTGCAGGTCGGAACTTACCCGACAAGGAATTTCGCTACCTTAGGACCGTTATAGTTACGGCCGCCGTTTACTGGGGCTTAAGTTTAGAGCTTTGCTTACGCTAACTCCTCCCCTTGACCTTCCAGCACCGGGCAGGCGTCAGACCCTATACATCATCTTGTGATTTCAGCAGAGTCCTGTGTTTTTGATAAACAGTCACGAGGGCCATTTCACTGCGACCTATGTTGCCATAGGCACCCCTTATTCCGAAGTTACGGGGCCAATATGCCGAGTTCCTAAACGAAAGTTATCTCGCGCGCCTTAGGATTTTCACCCCACCTACGTGTGTCCGTTTACGGTACGTTTATCTCTGGCACAGGCGTTTGGGTTTTTCTTGGCTTTTCATACACTCAGTTCCTCGAGTTGCCTCAAGTCCTCTCTCTTTCGAAACAACATCCACTTCCAATCGGATGATGAGCTACTGAAAAGCGTAGCCAAATACATTATGCGCACCAAAGATAGTTCCGGAATATTAACCGGATACCCATCGCTTACGTCTTTCGACCTCAGCTTAGGATCGACTAACCCTGAGTAGACGAACTTGACTCAAGGAAACCTTAGGTTTTCGGCGGAGAGGATTTTCACCTCTCTTATCGCTACTTATTCCGACATCCTCACTTCCTGTAGCTCCAGCACTCCTTACGGTATGCCTTCAGTGCGACAGGAACGCTCCTCTACCACTCTATAATTATTCACCATAGAATCCATAATTTCGGTAATATGCTTGAGCCCCGGGTGTTTTCGGCGCAGAATCACTTGACTAGTGAGCTATTACGCACTCTTTAAAGGATGGCTGCTTCTAAGCCAACTTCCTAGTTGTCTGAGAAATTCCACATCCTTTACCACTTAGCATATATTTAGGGACCTTAATTGATGGTCTGGGCTGTTTCCCTTTTGCACGTGAAGCTTATCCCACACGTACTGACTCCAGAGAAATACACCAAAGAATTCGGAGTTTGGTTAGCATTGCAAAGTGGGTTACACCCGCTAAACTATCCAGTGCTCTACCTCTTTGATTTAACGCTCCAGGCTAGTCCAAAAACTATTTCGAGGAGAACCAGCTATCACCAAGTTAGATTGGCCTTTCACCCCTATACCCAGCTCATGCAAGACCTTTTCCACGGTCGACGCTTCGAGCCTCCTCCCTTGGTTAAAAGGGATTCACTCTGTCCAGGCATAGATCACTTGGCTTCGGGTCTAATGATAGGTACTATTCGCCCTTTCAGACTTGCTTTCGCTATGGCTCCTTAATATGCACAAACATAATAATTAACCTTGCACCTACCAATAACTCGTCGGATCATTCTTCAACAGGCACGCTCTCAGCCATTCCGGTCACTTGCGTTTCCAGCATAAGCCTCGAACTGCTTGTATGCATACGGTTTCAGGTTCTATTTCACTCCGCTCGCCGCGGTTCTTTTCGCCTTTCTCTCACGATACTAGTTCACTATCGGTCTAAGACTTGTATTTAGCCTTGGAGGGTGGTCCCCCCAGATTCCCACCAGATTTCACGTGTCCGATGGTACTTAGGATATCGCTTCGAGTCAAAAAACTTTCATCTACAGGACTCTCACCTTTTATAGTCGATTTTTCCAAACCGTTCAATTAATTTTTTGATTGATAACTCTACTTACGCAATCCTACAACCCCATTGTGTAAACACAATGGTTTAGGCTTCACCAATTTCGCTCGCCACTACTTTCGGTATACTCGGTTGATTTCTTTTCCTCCAGGTACTGAGATGTTTCACTTCCCTGGGTTGCCTTCCTCTCGGATACTGTAGATTACTCTACAGTGGGTTACCCCATTCGGAAATCGCCGGATCAAAGGTTGTTTGCACCTCCCCGACGCTTAACGCAGCTTATCACGTCCTTCATCGACAGTCTTAGCCAAGGCATCCACCATATGCACTTAGTAGTTTGATCACATTTTTCAACATTACATTTTAAATTTGAAGACGCTTGATTTACCTTACAACTATTAAGTTTTCAATGAACCTACTGCTCTCAATTCTATAAATCAACAATACACTTTAACATAAATATATATTATAAATCCAATCATTTTGAAAATTTACAGAATTATAAACTGGAGATAGACGGATTTGAACCGACGACCTCCTGCTTGCAAAGCAGGCGCTCTCCCAGCTGAGCTATATCCCCACCAAAACTTATAACACATAACATAATGTCGCCTATAATGCTAATTTCTCTTCAAGAAATCTAAATTATAATCAACACAACTTATGGGCCTATGTGGAATTGCACCACAGACCTCACCCTTATCAGGGGTGTGCTCTGACTAACTGAGCTATAGGCCCGTTTTATACAATCCACGCCATTAATAATGGTGATATAGTCATAACAATTTTCATATTTCGCACAAAATAACACACAGATAAATGCCTCTCAAAATCGGACAATCTCCAAATGTATAATTCAAGACCGACCATTAACATCCCATTTTAAAAATACTTTAAAATGTATGTTTTCTCCTTATAAAGGAGGTGATCCAGCCGCACGTTCTCGTACGGCTACCTTGTTACGACTTCACCCCAATCACCAACCACAACTTAGGCGCCTACTCCCTTACGGTTAGATCAACGACTTCTGTTATGACTGACTTTCGTGGTGTGACGGGCGGTGTGTACAAGGCCCGTGAACGTATTCACCGCAGCCTGCTGATCTGCGATTACTAGCGATTCCTGCTTCATGTGGACGAATTGCAGCCCACAATCCGAACTGAGGCCGGCTTTAAGGATTTGCTCCTCCTTACGGTATTGCTACCCTCTGTACCGACCATTGTAGTACGTGTGTAGCCCTGGACATAAAGACCATGATGACTTGACGTCATCCTCACCTTCCTCCACTTTATCAATGGCAGTTTCCTCAGAGACCCTGTATTACTACAGGTAACATGGGATAAGGGTTGCGCTCGTTGCGGGACTTAACCCAACATCTCACGACACGAGCTGACGACAGCCATGCAGCACCTCTACTAACTTCCTTGCGGATCATCACCGTTTCCGGCTCTTACTATTAGCAGTTCAAGCCCAGGTAAGGTTTTTCGCGGTGCGTCGAATTAAACCACATACTCCACCGCTTGTGCGGGCCCCCGTCAATTCTTTTGAGTTTCAACCTTGCGGTCGTACTCCCCAGGCGGTTCACTTAATGCGTTAGCGTCAACGCAGAAGGGGTCGATACCTCCTACATCTAGTGAACATCGTTTACAGCTAGGACTACCAGGGTATCTAATCCTGTTTGCTACCCTAGCTTTCGTACATTAACGTCAGTATTGGTCCAGGAGACTGCTTTCGCCATCGGTGTTCCTCCTGATATCTACGCATTTCACCGCTACACCAGGAATTCCGTCTCCCCCTCCCAAACTCAAGTCAAACAGTATCCTTAGACCCTTCTCAGTTGAGCTGAGAAATTTCACTAAAGACTTATCTAACCGCCTACGTACGCTTTACGCCTAGTAATTCCGAGTAACGCTCGCCACCTACGTATTACCGCGGCTGCTGGCACGTAGTTAGCCGTGGCTTTTTCTGAGGGTACCGTCATTTTTTCTTCCCCTCTAAAAGGAGTTTACAACTCGAAAGCCTTCATCCTCCACGCGGCGTCGCTGGATCAGGGTTTCCCCCATTGTCCAAAATTCCCCACTGCTGCCTCCCGTAGGAGTCTGGACCGTGTCTCAGTTCCAGTGTGTCCGTTTACCCTTTCAGGACGGATACCCGTCATAGCCTTGGTAAGCCGTTACTTTACCAACTAGCTGATAGGCCGCAAGATCATCTCAAAACGTATTGCTACTTTAACCTCTGTTTGATGCCAAACTGTGGTCTTATGCGGTATTAACTCCGATTTCTCGGAGATATTCCCCATTTTGAGGGAGATTTCTTACGTGTTACTCACCCGTTTGCCGCTAGATTCCACGATACTCTGTAAAACCTCGCTCAACTTGCATGTGTTAGGCACGCCGCCAGCGTTCACTCTGAGCCAAGATCAAACTCTCCATAAATAAAATATTTATAGAGTTTTTACAAGCTCTAAATTACTTAATATCTAAATTGTACTTACTAAAACCTTTTGAACTTACATGATTGCCTCTTTCGCGAGGCACTTATCTGCGTGTTATTTAGTTTTCAAAGAACCTTTAAAGAAAAAACTCTTCTATTTTTGCTTATCAGTATCTTAAAGCTAATTAAATTACTTTAACTCTACTTTATTTTTATTGTCTAAAAAATTTTTAACTATCAAATCAATCCAATATCATTAAAGACTTTATTGAACAATTTTTTTTTAAAAATGTCAAGCACTTTTCAAACTTCCTCAAGATACAGTTTAGTTATTAGTTAAATTAAAAATATCTAACTTCACAAAGTACCATTCTTATATTTTACAGCTTTTGTTTTATTTTGTCAATTAGTACTTACTTAAATAATCTTTCTCTATGCTTTAATAATTTTAGTTTTATTTAAAACTTGTAGAATTTAGAACAACAATTCAGTCAGACTAAAAACCACTCATTTATTTAAAAACAATTTATATAAACTTAATAACAAAAAGCGGGCGATGGGAATCGAACCCACATCTCCAGCTTGGGAAGCTAAAGTTTTACCACTAAACTACGCCCGCATAAACACACTAACTAATTCAAACGCTTAATTATAAAATTTTATACTTTTTCTTAACACGCATCAATCTTAAAGAAACTAATTTTAAAGCTTCACATGATTTAAAAATTCTACCTTCTTGCTGTGCTTCAAAAACAAAATCTAGAAGTTCGCCAATCCACGGACCGGGTTTTAAATTAAACTTTTTCATTATTACATTACCGTCAATGATTTTCAACAACGGCTTTGCATTCTTCAATTCGTAATAATAATTTACAAGATCTTTTGCAGATTTTTCCTGCAATTTCAGCATACTAGGAGAAAAAATTTTCAACATTTTATAAGAATGCCAATCTGACATTGAAAGAATAAGTGCATCTGGAGTATTATCACCAGTATCTCTAAAAAACCTTAATGCAGCTTTTTTTGTAATCACACTATTTTTAGTTAGAGTTGATGGACGCATATGATGTTTTATTAAAAAACTTACCGTTTCAATATCTTTTCTGCTAGATTTTAGAGAAAGCATAATTTTTTTTACTTTTTCAGATCCTAATTTTTCATGTCCAAAAAAATGCATCTTGCCATTTACAAATTTTGAGGTTTCAGGCTTTGCGTTGTCATGAAAAAACGCCGCAAATTTTAACAAACCTTTTCTGGTGACATTTTTAGAAAAAATACTGTTATCATCAAAATGTTTACGCAAATCAGTATAATTTTCAGGAAAATATTTCTTTAAATTATTAAGAATTTTCTCAGCTGACTCCATAGTTTCAAAAGAATGCTGAAACAATCCGCCAGAATGATAATAATATTTTTTACTGGCTTTTTTCATTACCTTAATTTCATTAAAAATCTCAGAAATTAATTTGCATTCATTCATTTTATCAATTAAATTCGCGGATTTTTTTACAGACAATATCCTAAAAAACTCATCTTTAATTCTCTCAGGAGCAACCCTACAAATAAGTTTTGCATCGCACCTTATTTGTTTAAAAGTTTTTTGAGAAATTCCAAAATTTAATTCAGCCGCAAAACGAAATGCCCTTAACATTCTTAGTGGGTCTATTTCAAATGACCTAATAGAAACTATATTTATTACCCTTGATCTCAAGTCTTTTAAAGCATTGTTCCCAGAAAAAATAATTTGCTTCTTAAAATCCCTAGAATCTTTAAAATTCTTCAAATTAAAGGCCATAGCATTTATAGTGAAATCTCTACTTTGCAAATCTTGCTCTATGGTCTTGCCATTAAAAAGAGAAATATCTATATTTTCAATAAAATCATTTTTAAGTATTATTCTGTAAGTTTTGTTCGCATCATTTAAAGTTATAAACTTTGATTTAAATGCATCTGCAATTTTTTTAGAGTATTTCAAAGCATTTTTATTAACTGCTAAATCGACATCATTACATTCGCGGTTTAAAAACAAATCTCTTACAAATCCACCAACTGCATAAACCTCAAAATTTTCTGATAAATAATTTATCTTTCTAATTACATCTACTATTTTTTTTATAGTTGAAACTCCAAATTTTAATCAAATAATCACTTTTTAAGTCGGAACATTTACTATGTTTTGTCCTAAAGTAACAAAATAGAAAACTCAATAAATATTCTCATAACTATTGAACTATAAATTTTCTAGACTACAATATTTTAACTTAAGCTTAAAAGCTCTAAAGAAAAATAAAAAAGGAAATAAGAGATATTACCAACAATATCTACCTATCTCCTTTCTCTCTTGGAAAAACTATACATCTATTTACTAAGCCCATCTAACTACTAAAGAAGACATTATCCTACAGTTTTACTCTACTTATTCGCCAACTCTTCTTTCTTCTGCTTATCAACATCATTACTATTCATCTGAGAATTGTCACAATTTTTTACCTTTACTTTTGCCTCAGAACACAATTCCTTTTACAAGTATTATAACCACAACACACAGAAACCAAACAACAAATCAAAAATAAAGACAACAATCTTTTCATCCTTTTCTTCATCTCTTAGGCTCTACAGAACCAAACCATCGATCCACTCTTGACCATGAAACTGGTTTTATTCTAGCAAATAATTTTCTAAACTGTCAACGATTACTTACAACTATCTATACAATTAAATTCAAATTAATTTATTTTTATTATTTAATAAAGAAAAAATACTTGTAACTTGTAAAAAATTTTGCGAAAGCTTACTAATTATCAGACGGCAATCATTAATCTATAATCTATGAAAAGAATAAACAGTTTTTAAAAATCTTATAGATTATAGGTTTTGAATCCATCCATTTTTTAAATTCAACAATTTAAGATAATTTACCGCCTCTTCATATTCTTCCTCTTCTAAAGAATGCGACAATTCCTTAAAATTACTTGACTTATAAGCAGGCTGATACTGTGACATCAAACTCACAAAAGTATCTTCAGATAATTCTCTTGAAATAAATTCTAAAACTTTTTTAGTATTTTCAATACTCCCCGGCAAAACTAAATGCCTAACAAGAAGACCTTTTTGTGCTAAGCCATTATCATCAACTTTCAAAATGCCAACCTGTCTATTCATTTCTCTTAAAGCTTCCTGATTTATTTCAACGTAGTTAGTAATACCTGAGTATTTATAAGCCATTTTATTATTAGAATATTTTATATCTGGAAGATATATATCAACAATACCTTCAAGAAGTTTTAAAGTTTCAATCTCTTCATATCCACTGCAATTATATATTATGGGCAATTTTAAACCTTTCTTACGAGCACTAAGCACTGCACGTACAATTTGAGCACTGTAATGCGTAGGCGTTACAAAATTTATATTATGAACTCCTTTCCCTTGAAAATCAATCATAACATCAACTAAATCTTCAACACTAATTCCATTACCATTCCCAAACTGACTTATTGGATAATTTTGACAATAAATACAACTTAACGTGCAATGTGAAAAAAATATCGCACCTGACCCTCTGCTTGCACTTATAGGTGGCTCCTCATATTTATGAATGCAAATGCTTGCAACAAACATTTTATCTGTCGCTCCACAAAGGCCATTATATCCCTCATTTCTGTTTACTCCGCACTTCTTAGGACACATAACACACTTATCCATTATACGATAAAGGGTTTTCTCCCTACCTACAAAATCAAGCATTTTTAATTTTCATAACAGCATAACAAGCTTTATTACAAAAGGCTACTAGTAGCAGTCAAAATAAACTTCGGGAATATAAGTTTAAATTCTATACTTTTATTTCATAAAATCGTGCCTATCCGGATTCGAACCGGAATTACAGGCCTCGGAAACCAGTGCTCTATCCAATTGAGCTATAGGCACACAACCTATAAACCTATAGAGAGAACATACACGCCCTCATGATACAGATTCAAAAATTAATAAATTCACAAAAACCTTCTACTTCCCGTTATTTATCTTAATATATTTATATGCACTTTTAATAGCTTCATCTAAATACGATAAATCTTTTGAGCCGCCTTGTGCAAAATCAGACTTACCCCCACCAGAACCTCTTATATCCACAGCAAAAGCTTTTGATATTTCATCAGCATTTATTCCCTTCTTTACATAATCTGCCGTAATAGACACTATAAAAAATATTTTACTTGTACTTTTTGCAACTAACAATAACACTACAGATTTTAATTTTTCTTTTAATCTGTCAGACAAGTTTCTTAATAATTTCATGTCAGCATTGGCAACTAAAACAGGTAAAAAATTTATTCCGTTTACTTGTTTAACATTTTTGGTATATAAATCTACTTCATCTGACATTAACTTGCTTTTTAGCGAGACAACTTCGCTTTCAAGCTTTTTGTAATCAGCAATGCGTTTGAGAGTCTTATCCACTACATAATCGCTTGAGGCACTTAATAACTTTGAAGTTTTGATAAGTATTTCTTCTCTTTTCAAAATATAATCCTCAGCCATACTGCCTACAACCGCTTCTATTCGTCTTACACCTATGGCAACAGAAAACTCCGATATGATTTTAAAAATTCCTATTTCGCCGGTTTGATTCACATGAGTTCCGCCGCAAAGTTCTATTGAATAATTACATTTTTTATCTTCGCTCTTTATTGAAACAGTTCTTACCATATTCCCGTATTTTTCGCCAAACAAAGCTATAGCCCCCAAATCTCGTGCTTTCACTATATCCATAACTTCAATATGAACGTCTAAATTTGACCTTAAAACATAATTTACCTTTTTCTCTATTTCAACTAAGCAATCTCTTTTTATTTCATAAAAATGAGTAAAGTCAAAACGGAGATAATTACTTGTCACCAATGAACCAGTTTGAGCTACATGAGCACCTAAAGTTTCACGAAGCACCTTATGAAGTAAATGTGTAGCCGTGTGATGTCTTGAAGCTTGCTTTCTGCATTCAACATCTATAATAGTTGACACAACATCACCAACTTCTAATCTTCCTCTTAAAACTTTTATTCTATGTACAAACAGATTGCCAACAGGCTTAAAAACATCTTCAACTATACCTTCAAAACACCCACTCGATATTCTTCCTTTATCAGCTACTTGTCCGCCTGAACGTGCGTAAAAAGAAGAACTTGAAAGCATAGCTTCGCCACTCTCCTCCATCTTCAATTCAGCAACCTCTTTACCATTTCTTGCCATGGCCAAAACTTTCCCTTCGCTTGTATAATTACTATATCCGACAAACAGCGTATCACCAACTTTTTTATGTGACATTATATAAAAGGTCATGTCTTTTTCACCCGATCCACTCCATGTAACGCACGATTTCTCTCGTGCCATACTTTGTTCAGATTTAAACCCAGCTTCATCAATCATTAATCCATTTTCAGAAGCGATTTCTCTAGTCAAATCATACGGAAATCCATAAGTGTCATAAAGTCTAAATACTGATTTGCCATTAATAATATTCGTCTTTTTAGATTTACAAAAACTTATAATATCAGAAAGCATTTGCGAACCCAATTCAAGTGTTTCCAAAAATTTTTCTTCCTCAACTTTAATGATAGACTCTATATTGCTCAACTTTGATAAAAGTTCAGGATATATCGGTTTCATAATTTTAAACACGATTGGGACAAGTCTATTTATAAACGGTTTATTGTAGCCATAAAGTTTCCCCTGCCTCAAAGCCCTTCTTAAAATCCTTCTTAAGACATAACCTCTACCATAATTTAAGGGCAGTATGCCATCTAAAATTAAAAAGATTGCCGCTCTTGAATGATCTGCAATCATTCTAATCTTTGATATGTTTTCCCCTTCGATTTTTATTTTTAAAATTTCTGCGATATTCTCCATTATAGGTCTAAATAAATCAGTTTCAAAAATATCTTTTTTGCCATTCGCTACAGCGACAAGTCTTTCAAGCCCCATACCTGTATCAATATTTTTTTTTGGAAGATTATTGAGCGAACCATCCATCTGTCTTTCAAATTGAGTAAAGACAAGATTCCATATTTCAAGATATCTATCACAGCCACAATCTGGTCCGCACGAAGATTTGCCACAACCAACTCCAGGTCCCAAATCCATTAAAATTTCCGAACATGGACCACAAGGGCCTGTATTTCCCATATTCCAAAAATTTGTTTCCTCCTTCATTCTTACAATCCTATCCGCTGAAACGATACTACTCCAAATTTCAGCTGATTCGTCATCATCTTTGTAAACTGTTATATATAACCTGTCTTCCGACAAAGACATGTTTTTCGTTAAAAATTCCCATGCCCATGTTATAGCTTCCTCTTTAAAGTAATCGCCAAAAGAAAAATTCCCTAACATCTCAAAAAACGTAAGATGCCTTATAGTCACGCCTATCTGATCAATATCAGACATTCTAAAACACTTCTGACAACTCGCGGCTCTTGTAAAAGAGTCCTTATTTTGCCCTAGAAAATGTTGTTTAAACTGTACCATTCCGGCAGATGTAAAAAGCAGTGATTTATCACCACTAGGAACAAGCGAATCCGAAGAGACAATATTACATCCCTTGTCACCAAAAAACTTCAAAAATTCTTCTCTTATTTGTACTGATAGTCTATCCATAAGAAGTTAATTCTACTAAAATTTCTTCCTTCTAGCAAAACTTGCTTTATATGTAAATTAATTAGTTGGTTATATAATAGATTCACATATCAAATCAAATAAATAACTGATAGGCGAAATATATGATGACATCAATCACCGCTTAAATCAATGATTTTAAGAAATCGTGATTATAATGCTGAGTACGGAAAACAATCTACGACTCAACAATGAATAGTTATATCAATGAAGAATTTGCTTTCTATAAGAATAGAAATGAGAGAAACTAACAAATTTATTGATTTAATAGAATACGGTATAGATTCAGATTCCAAAAGGAGATTGAAAGTGGAAAGGAGTATAGAATATGGTATTCGCTATCTACTTAATGATGATGGAAATCCAAGGTTATTCGCAAGAGATGAACATAGAGGCGACAAATCTGTAAGAGGTGATGTAGAGAAGATGAGAGGAAAGAGTCACCACAATACCAACCAAATGATACAAATAATAAAGGTAGAAATGACAGAATCGCCTCTGACTTTAGATGGAACACGTCTCATCAATAAAAAGGAAGGAGACAAAGGGATATATATATTATTAGCTGAATTGATTGTTATTTTGGATCAAAGAGATGATGAACTTTTAGAATGAGATTACTAATGCTACCCGATAGACGAAGCAAAGCGACCAAATAATAAAAGCATTTCAATGATAGGAGGACTGATATAGGAATAGTGACAAGAAGAGCATAAAAAATGGCAATGGCAGATAATCTTGCAAAAGTGGATGAAGAGAGAAGACACAATGTTGCTAGAATAGATCGCAATGGTATGCTTTCATACAACAACTTTGAATCTGTAGTATAACACTCTATAGACATTAGAGCTGTTTATTCTATACCTATTATTGCTCAAGGCAAAATTATATGTGCTTAAAAAATTATATAACATACAATGTATTTGAACGCTCAACCTAGATTTAAAATATAAAAAAGTAAACTACAGACAAATTTTCGATTTCTCATTTCCTAAAAAGATCTTTGTAACACAATTATTTTTAGGTCTAAAATTGTCTTTTATCTTGAAGATTCCTCTACCGCAACGGCAACGGCAACTGACGCTCCTACCATAGGGTTATTGCCCATACCTATAAGACCCATCATTTCAACATGTGCCGGGACTGAAGACGAACCCGCAAATTGAGCATCGCTGTGCATGCGTCCCATAGTATCCGTCATACCATAAGAGGCTGGCCCTGCCGCTATGTTATCGGGATGTAACGTCCTTCCCGTACCACCACCTGAAGCAACTGAAAAGTATTTTTTGCCGTTCTCAATAGACCACTTTTTATATGTACCAGCAACCGGATGTTGAAAACGCGTAGGATTTGTAGAATTGCCTGTAATAGAAACGTCTACACTTTCATTAATCATAATCGCAACGCCTTCGCTTACGTCATCTGCACCGTAGACCCTTACCTTTGATTTATCCCCATTTGAAAACGAAGTCTCCTTCGTAATATTTAATTTACTTGTTGAATAATCATATTCAGTTTCAACGTGAGTAAAACCGTTGACACGACTTATAATGTAAGCCGCATCCTTACCTAACCCATTAAGAATAACCTTAAGAGATTTTTTGCGTACTTTATTTGCAGTCCTTGCAATACTTATCGCACCTTCAGCAGCTGCGAAACTCTCATGTCCAGCTAAAAAACAGAAACATCTTGTCTGTTCTCTAAGCAACATCGCTGCTAAATTACCATGTCCTAAACCAACCAAACGCTGATCTGCCACAGAACCCGGAATACAAAAAGATTGTAAACCAATACCTATTGTCTTAGCTGCATCTACTGCATTTTTAATACCTTTCTTAATAGCTAAAGCAACTCCAACACTATAAGCCCAAACCGCATTTTCAAAAGCAATAGGTTGAATGCCTTTGACAATCTTCTCTACATCAATGCCTTTACTGAGACAAAGTTTCTGCACTTCTTCCAAATTACTAATTCCGTATTTTTCAATTGTCGATTTTATCTGCTTTATTCTTCTTTCATAGTTTTCAAACGCAACTACCATTGTATCTCCTTATTTTTTCCTTGGATCAATTTTTTTCACTGCTTCATCAAATCTACCATAGAAATTTACATTTTTTTCAAAAGATTCTTTATGGGAAATACCTTTTTTAATAGATTCCATCATTTTGCCAAGATGCACAAATTTATAACCTATAACTTCATCTTTTTCATCCAATCCGATTTCAAGAACATATCCCTCCGCTATTTCTAGATAACGAACACCTTTAGTATTTGTGCTATACATTGTACCTATCTGAGAGCGCAACCCTTTTCCCAAATCTTCCATGCCAGAACCTATAGGAAGCCCATCTTCTGAAAACGCAGTTTGCGTTCTACCATAAGCTATTTGTAGAAAAAGCTCTCTCATGGCAGTATTAATAGCATCACAAACTAAATCAGAATTCAAAGCTTCTAAAATTGTCTTACCGATTAAAATTTCAGCTGCCATGGCCGCCGAATGCGTCATTCCGCTACAGCCGATTGTTTCAATCAAAGCTTCTTCAATAACGCCTTTTTTAACATTTAACGTTAGCTTGCAAGCACCCTGCTGCGGGGCACACCAACCTATACCGTGCGTCAAACCGCTTATGTCTGTAATTTGAGTAGATTTTACCCATTTCCCTTCTTCGGGAATAGGAGCAGGACCGTGTTTAGCACCTTTAGCTACATATGTCATCTGTTGTACTTCGTGAGAACACTCATAAGCACATTTCCCTTTGCAACAACTCATCGGTTATCTCCTTAACCATGATAAAATATCCTCAAATTTACGTATCTATATCAAACAAAGAGTATCATTTTTTATCTTTAAAACTAAAACGGAGAGGGAGAGATTCGAACTCTCGGTACGGACTTTCACCCATACACCGGTTTAGCAAACCAGCGCACTAGACCAACTATGCGACCTCTCCATCATCACACCCGAAAAAATATGACTGATAACCAGTGTTAGATTGTACTAAATAATATCGTTCTTAGCAACGTAATAAATTGCTTTTTAACATATTAACTTATATAATTCGGTTTAGCTAATGTTGTATATTAAGAGACGTTTAATTTAACCTACAAAGCTGGAGAAAATAAAAAATGGAATTGATTGACGGCAAAAAAATCTCAAATGAAAAAAGAGAAGAAATTAGAGAAAAAGTTGACAAAATTAAATGGGAAACTGGGAAAACCCCAGGGCTCGCAACTATTTTAGTAGGTAAAAATCCGGCAAGTCAGGTATATATCAAATCAAAAATCAAAGCATGCGAAAATGTCGGAATAAAATCCTTTCATCACAATCTTGACGAAAACTCGTCAAAAGAAGACATTATAAATTTAATAAAAAAATTAAACGAAAACTCAGAAATTGACGGCATTTTACTCCAATTGCCTCTTCCGCAAAACAAAGATGCTCAAGATTTCATTAGTTCAATCAATCCATCAAAAGACGTGGACGGACTTCATCCTTTTAACGCAGGACTTCTCAATTTGTCAAAAAACTGGGATGAGATAATCAAAAAAAACATCCTAGTTTCCTGTACTCCGCTTGGAGTTATGCATCTCTTATCTGAATCAAGCATTGAAATTGAAAGCAAAACAGCGGTCATTATCGGGCGGTCAAATCTAGTAGGCAAACCTTTGTCTATGCTTTTATTATCAAAAAACGCAACTGTCATAATCGCTCATTCAAAAACAAAAAACTTAAAAGAAATATGCAAATCTTCAGACATTGTTATTGCGGCTATTGGTAAACCCAATTTTATAAACAGAGAGTTCATAAAAAACGGAATCGCAGTTATTGACATAGGCATTAACAGAGTTTCAGATAAAATATGTGGAGATGTAAATTTTGAATCAGTCAAAGATATGGATATAAAAATAACCACAGTTCCCGGTGGCGTAGGACCTATGACTATAACAATGCTTCTAGAAAATACTCTAAAAGCGTTTTACAACAGAAAATAAGTTTAAATTTAACTAAATACAGTAATAAAGAAATATCCTTTAAACAGAGATTTTTTATCTTTTAGGACTTATGACATCAAATCCAGTATATTTTTGCAGTACTTTAGGTATTCTTACAGAACCGTCTTCCTGCTGATAATTTTCAAGTATTGCCGCAAAAGTTCTTCCAACAGCAACTCCTGATCCGTTCAAAGTATGCACAAGTTCTCTTTTCTTATTTTTTAAATATTTTATATTCATTCTTCTCGCTTGGAAATCCTTAAAATTTGAACAAGACGAAATCTCCTTATATATCCCATCTCCTGCAAACCATACTTCTAAATCATAAGTTTTAGAAGACGAAAAACCAATATCTCCCGTAGACAAAAGAACAAGTCTATAAGGAAGTTTTAATAATTCCAATACACTACCTGCATCAAGCACGAGAGATTCTAGTTCTTCATCTGATGCTTCTGGCTTTACAAATTTTACAAGCTCAACTTTGTCAAATTGATGATTTCTTATAAGACCTTTAGTGTCTTTCCCATAAGATCCAGCTTCTCTTCTAAAACACGCCGAATAAGAAACATATTTTTGCGGAAGAAAAGATTCCTCCAGCACACAGTCTCTATAAATATTAGTTACTGGAATTTCAGCAGTAGGTATCAAATACAAATCGTCGTTAACACACCTAAACAAATCTTCTTCTAGATTAGGCAACTGTCCCGTGCCTCTCATTGAAGTACGATTTACAAGATAAGGCGTCATTATTTCTTTATACCCTTTTTGCTTATGAACATCCAAGAAAAACGAAATAATAGCCCTTTCCAAATCACAGCCTTCATTTTTAAAAATGGCAAAACGCGAGCCTGAAATTTTAGAAGCAATATTAAAATCAAGAATATCCAATTTCTCACCTATTTCCCAATGATATTTTGGGTTAAAAGAAAACTTCTTAGGTTCTCCCACAAACTTCACAACCTTATTGTCTATCGCATCTTTGCCTATAGGAACACTCTCATCAGGAATATTAGGAATACGTACAAGAAAATCCTCTATTTGATTTTCAACAGCTAAAAGTCGCTTATCCTGCTCTTGCATCTTATCCTTTAAGGCACTTAAATCTGCAGTAAAACAAGTAGAAATATCTTTGTTTTCTTTTTTGAGTTTCCCTATTTCTTCGGACCACCTATTTTTTTTAATTCTCAATTTTTCTATTTCACTAGCTAAAATTTTCCTTTCCCTATCTAAACTTAAAAGTTTGTCTAAATCAATATTTTGATTTCTATCTAACATTGCACTTTTGACTTTTTCTATATTCTCTCTAATAATCTTAATATCTAACATTTTCCCCCTGCCTTATTTATTTGGACCTGTATCACTAAAAATAACAATTATAACAACCACAAAATAAAAATCATATTTCAACATATCACACCTTTTAATATAAGTAAATATTTCTCTACTTTGTATCGTTTGCATCACCATCAACATGTCGCAATTCAACAGAATGTTTAGACCCAATAGCCATTTCAACATCACTTATAAAACTATCCGAGCAGTCTGACAGATACTTAGTTTCAAGAGAAAATCTACCATTTAACGCATCTTCTAAATCTATATAAACTTTTGTTTCGCCTTTATATTTATCAAAAATTTCTTTCAGTTTCTCAGATAAAGACTCATTATATCTTAAAGTTGAAAATCTTATATGAATTTGTTCACATTTTGTAGAAAACTTTTCTTTTGCTTCATCTATCGTCATTATTTCTTCAACTAACAACTCAACCTGTCCCTGAGAGCCCGTTAATTTCCCTTTTACCACAACAACATTGTTAAACTTAAGATAGTCGCCAAATTTTTTAAAACTTTTAGGGAAAAGCACAGCGTCTAGCGTCCCATACAAATCTTCTATCTTAAATTTTGCGTAGAGTTCTTTTTTAGTTTTTGAAATAAGTTTCTTTATAACCACTATCATCCCCGAAACGCAAACTTCCAAGTCAGTGTCCTCTTTAAGTAACGGAAGCTTATCAAGCCTAAAATTTGAGTAAGTAGCAAGATCCTCTTTCTTATCTATCAACGGATGACCGGAAAGATAAAATCCTAAAACTTCTTTTTCAAATTCCAATGCCTTAAAAGGCTCAAGTAATTGCGATCCTGATTCCTCTCTTTTCAACGAGGACAAACCCATCGTGACTTCATCAGCGATGTCGAAAAGAAAACCCTGTGCTGACTCTTTCTCTTGTTTTACCTTCGCAGCTTCATCAATGTAAGAGTCCATATTTTTAAGTAAATCCGCCCTTACTACAAATTTATCTGAACTAAAAGAATCAAAAGCTCCAGCTTTAACAAGACTTTCAATAGCTTTTTTATTTATTAAGTTTAAATTTATTCTCTGTAAAAAATCATTCCAATCTTTAAAGTTCTTAATTTGTGCACCATCAAATCTTGCCCGTTCTATAGAATTCGTGACACCTTCTCCTACATTTTTAACTGCAAGAAGGCCAAAACGTATGTTAGAATCTTCTATTTTAAATTCACCATTGGAGTACTGGACGTCAGGTGGCAACAACTTAATGCCAAAGTCATTCATATCGTCTAAATATATTACAAGCTTGCTTTCCTCGTTATCTTTCACACCAGAACGACCAATTTCACTGTTAAGCAAAGCCGTAAAATACTCTAAAGGATAATTCGCCTTTAAATAAGCTGTTCTGTAAGAAATCAAGCCATAGGCAACAGAATGGGATTTATTAAAACCATAACCGGCAAAAGCTACAATATTATTAAATATTTTCTCTGCAGTTTTTTTGTTAACATTTTTTTTCTTTGCACCACTTATAAATTTTTCTCTTTCTTTTTCAATAATCTCGGGAATTTTTTTACTCATAGCTTTGCGCAAATTATCAGCCTCTCCTGGAGTAAAACCAGCAAGCATTTCAGACATTTTCATGACTTGTTCTTGATATAAGATTATGCCGTAAGTATCTTTTAATATAGATTCTTGCAAATGATGGTCAAAAACAATTTTTGTCTTGCCATGCTTACGGTTTACAAAATCATCCAACATCCCTGATCCCATAGGCCCCGGTCGGTACAAGGCAACTAAAGCTGTTATATCCTCAATTTCACTCGGTTTAAGTTTTCTTATTAAATCTCTCATCCCTTTACTTTCAAGCTGAAACACGCCCATAGTCTTAGCTTTAGAGAGAAGTTCATAAGTTTTTCTATCATTTAATGGAACGCAGTCTAAATTGAAGTTAGGAGTCTTCTCTTTTATAAATTTAACGCACTCATTAATAATAGTAAGCGTTCTTAAGCCTAAAAAGTCAACTTTTAAAAGTCCAAGTTGTGGCAGCACGACACCGTCATATTGAGTTGTAACTATATTTTTTGAGCCTTTTGCGAGCGGCGAATAATTCGTAATTTCTTCATTGGCTATGACAATACCTGCGGCATGCACTCCGGTATGTCTCTTTAAACCTTCAAGTTTTCGCGAAGCAGTAATAAGGTTTACAATTTTTTCATCGCTTTTAACAAGACTTGACAATTCTTCAGAGTTCTCCAATGCTTCCGCTATACTCACATTTTGTGGAATAAGTTTCGCAATTCTGTTAGATTCTGTAGGCGTAAAACCCATAACTCTTGCTACATCTTTTATAACAAGTCTAGATTGCATTGAACCAAATGTTATAATTTGAACACATCTTTCTTCACCGTACTTTTGACGCACATAATTTATAACTTCATCGCGTCCAGAATCTGCAAAATCTATGTCTAAATCAGGCATAGAATGTCTGTCTGGATTTAAAAATCTTTCAAACAGCAAGCCATATTTTAAGGGACAAATATCTGTGATTCCTAAAGTGTAAGCAACCATAGCACCCGCACCAGAACCTCTTCCAGGTCCCACCGAAATACCATGATCTTTTGCATATTTTATAAAATCCGAAACTATTAAAAAATAAGAAGCAAATCCCATTTTATTAATAATAGAAAGCTCATGTTTTAATCGGTCTTCCTGCTCCCGTCCGACCCTACTACCATATTTCAATGCAAGTCCTTTACGACAAAGCGTTTCTAGATATTCAGAATCTGATTTATATCCTTCCGGCACTGGGAATAATGGCAGAAGAAGTTTATCCATAGCAATTTCAACATTGGCTTTCTCGGCAATTTCTAAAGTATTTTTTATAGCTTCAGGTACATAAGAAAATGTTTTTTGCATATCCTCTGCACTACGATAATAAAAAAGATCTGAATCAAAATGCAACCTTTTAGAATCATCTAGCATTTTACCTGTACCGATACAAAGTAAAATATCGTGAATCTGATAATCTTCTTTTCTTAGAAAATGGCAATCGTTAGTTGCCACGAGCTGAATTGCAGTCTTCTTTGATAATTTAATCAAATCCGGTATTATTTTCCTTTGATCCTCAAGTCCATTATCCATAATTTCTATATAAAAATTATCCTCGCCAAAAATGTCGCAATATTCTATTGCGACATTTTGTGCTTTTTCAAAACTCCCCTTAATCAAATAAGACGCAACTTCACCTGCAAGACAACCCGAAAGAGCAATTAAACCTGAACTGTATTTCTTTAAAATTTCCTTATCGACGCGCGGTTTATAGTAAAAACCTTCAGTAAAACCTACGCTTACAATTCGCATAAGGTTTTGATAACCTTTAAAATCCTTGGCAATCAATGTTAGATGATTATAGTTCTCGCCACTTTTGTTTCTAGCATCGCTTCTATCAAATCGTGATTTTGGAGCAACATATACTTCACAACCTATTATAGGCTTTATCCCGCTCCTCTTTGCAGACTGATAAAATTCAATGACTCCATACATATTGCCGTGGTCAGTAATAGCTAGAGCAGACATTTTATATTCTTTAGCTATTAAATCAAAAAGCTCACTCGGATTACCATTATCATCTGTAATTCTGCACGCACCATCAAGAAGAGAATATTCAGTGTGATTATGTAAATGTACAAATTCTGCAGTCATAAAAAATATCCTGATTTTTTAACACTTAATTTACTACTTTTATACTTATCCCAAACTGGATATGACAACTATATTAATCTAAAGTCACAAAACAAAAAACTAACCCTTTTAAATAGTAAACACTATTTTTTATCTAATGCCCCCCAAAAAATCTTAATGCATTCCAAACAACTCTTATCTTCTCTTCTTTTTAGATTTAACAAGCTCAATTTCTTCACAAAATTTCCTTCTATAAGCTCATCAAAAAAATCTCTATAGCACCAATAATCTTTTATATACTCTAAGTAACTAATTTTTTAAGTCCTTCTTTCTTTTAACCTCTCATTCCCGTCTATAAGGTTATAATTTCCCACTCTAAGATTTTTATCTTCTTCTTTTTCTTTAAGTCTAGATACTTCAACATCTAAACTTAAACCCATACTTTGTTTATTTTTATTTACTACACGCAAAAATAAATGATTTTTTTACTATTGATAGCACTTCTTTAAAATAACTATTTAAGTTAAAAATCTATTTTCAAACAAAGATGAACTTAAAAATAACTGCATTTATTTTTATTATACTTTTTTACCACATTTTTTACTATAAAAAATTAGAACATAATAAATTGACAAATCCCTCTACCATAATCGCAAAAAACTATAACCTTAGTAAATTTTTATTTGTTATTACTATTTTATCTACTTACTTCTACTCATTTACTTATATTTCAATGAGAATTAACGAAAAAAGAATTTATTTAAATATTGAAGGAATTGTTACAGACATTATTAAATTACCTATTTTAACTGACGACTTTCTTTTTCATATAATTTTAACTTAAAAACAATAAACGCTGAAAAATAAAGCTCTATTTCCATTACTGCAAGTCGTTTTTAATCATTACATTTTGATTTATCTCATCAACATTTGATAGAATAAGTTTATGAGGTTATGCAAATTCTCTCAAAAAAGTAAAGAATACGTCTATAAAACTTTTACGGATAAGCAAAATAAGCTTCAAGGGAAAGAATTCGCTTCAGTTCCCTTTAATAAACGACTTGTTTTTGTCCCTCACTGCATGAGAAATACAAAAATTTGTACCGCTAAGGAAAAAGATAGCTATTATATTTGCTCGGAATGCTTTGGATGCAAGATAAACAAAATAAGCAAACTCGTAAAAAAACTAAATTACCAGGCTCTTTATATTTTAAAGGGCAGTAGAACAATTGAAAAGATAATAAAAGAGCAAAAACCAAAAGCGATTATCGGTATCTCTTGCTTTTTTGAAGGGTATCAAGCATTTAAGATATTAAAAGATGAAGATATGGCAGTTCAATTCATCCCGCTTAAAAAAGACGGATGTGCCAATACGGATATAGATATAGAAAAAGCAGAAAAGGTATTGAGATACGAAAATTAGAAATGTTTATATTTTACTTATTGTTGCATTATAATCACTCGTAGATTTAAAGAAGATTTAAAATAACTTTACTAAACTAAAAAGAGTCTTAAAAATACATAAAAGAATGAAAACATTAAAATTTAGCGAATTGAATTTATCAAACGAAATACTTAAAGCAGTTAAAGATTTAGGCTTTGAGGAAGCTACACCCATTCAAAGTCTATCAATACCTAAAATGATGACTGGGACAGATATTATAGGGCAAGCTCAAACTGGTACAGGGAAAACTGCGGCTTTTGGAATCCCCATTTTAGAGAAAATTAACTCGAAGAGCAGAGACGTTCAGTCAATAATTTTATGCCCTACCAGAGAACTCGCAATACAGGTTGCAGAGGAACTAAAGCTTTTTTCAAAATACAAAAAGGGCATTGACATAGTACCAATTTACGGCGGACAACCTATTCAAAGACAAATGGTCGCTCTTTCAAAAGGAGCACAAATCGTCATAGGAACGCCAGGCAGGATTATAGATCATTTAGAACGCAAGACTCTAAAACTTGACACAACCTTAACTGTTGTTTTAGACGAGGCAGATGAAATGCTGGATATGGGTTTTAGGGAAGACATAGGGTTAATTCTAAAATCTATGCCTGAAAAAAGACAAACCGTTTTCTTTTCGGCCACAATGCCAAAAGAATTTTTATTTCTTACAAAAAAATATCAACAACATCCTGAAATTATAAAAGTCATAAGCGAAAAACTGACTGTCCCCTCAATTGAGCAGTACTATTTTGATATAAGAGAACATCAAAAACTTGAAGCTCTCGCAAGATGTCTTGACATGTATAGTCCAAGACTTTCACTTGTTTTTTGCAACACAAAAAAAAGAGTTGACGAGGTTACGGCAGCCCTTCAAGTAAGAGGTTATTGTGCCGACGCGATTCATGGTGACATGAACCAGTCTCAAAGAGATAGAGTTATGGCCAAATTCAGAAGCGGTTCAATAGAAATCCTTATAGCTACTGATGTAGCGGCTAGAGGAATAGACGTTGAAAACATAGACATAGTTTTCAATTTTGATATTCCAAAAGATGATGAAAATTATGTACACAGAATTGGAAGAACAGGCAGGGCTGGGAAAGTAGGTAAAGCATACAATTTTGTCGCTGGGAAAGATATTTATAAACTCAGAGACATCCAAAGATACACAAAAGCAATTATCAAAAGAAAAAATATCCCTTCGCTCACTGATGTTGAAAATACAAAAACGACGATAATGCTAGAAAAAATAAAAGAAGTCTTAAAAGGAAAAGATTTAGAAAAATATGCAAGAATGACCGAGTCTTTAATTTCAGACGAGGTTACTTCTTTAGATGTTGCAGCAGCACTTCTAAAAATGATGTTTGCCACAGAAAAAAAAGAACAAAAATCTGATATTTTTGCAAAAGAAAACAATTTTTTCTCAGAAACAGAAGCAAAAAAAAACGGAATGATAAGACTATTTATTAATGTAGGTAAAAAAGACAATGTAAAAGCAGGAGACTTAGTAGGTGCTATTACAGGCGAAGCCGGATTAGACGGCAAATTAATTGGGAACATTAAAATTCTAGATGCGTTTTCGTTTATAGAAGTTCCGCAAGAACACGTTGACAACATAGTTAATACTCTGCAGTCAAGCAACATCAAAGGTAAAAAAGTTTTTATAGGTCATGCGAAAAGAAAATCCGTTGATAAAGAAAAATCTCCGAATTTTAAATATTACAAAAAAAACAAAAATACAAAATAGTAGAGGATATATGCCATTATTTGAGTTTATATGTAAAAAATGCAACGAAAGATTTGAGGTGCTTGTTCTCACTGAAGAAAAAATAGAATGTCATAAGTGCAAGAGCAACGAAGTTATAAAACAATTTTCAAGTTTTTCATCGTCATCGTCTTTCAGCTGTACTTCAGCAGATTTTTGCCCATCAGCTGTTGGCAATAAGCATAAATGTCCCAGCGGATGTTGCCATCATTGATTAAGTTTATAAGAGCAGTTGTTGAAAAAAAACATAAAATGGAAAGAATTTTGTATACAATCTAGTCCATATTGATTCGAGACTGGAATCCTTTACGTTTTTGATAGAACAAAGAGCAGTAAATTCAAGTTCCATAAGAACTTGAATAGAGAATGACAAAATATCTAACACTAGGATTGTTGTTTCAAATAGGATATTTGAAAACAAAGAGAAAAGGAAATAAAAATAATATACTAGAATACATATTTGGAATGGCCTTCTTAATGAAACTACACTTTAAGTTGATATCACAAGGATAGTTTCATTTTAACAATGAACTGCTATAATGTTATAGTGCACTAAAAAGCACAATAATTGACTCAATTCTAAAATCTAAAACATACATACAACGAGAAGAGTGAAAAAACTAAGCTTGTAAAATAAACTCACATTTTAACCTGATTACAGATATAAAGGACTTATTAATATGAATTACTTAAAAGAAGACACTATCGCCGCATTATCAACTGCAGCTGGGAAGTCAGCTATTGCGGTTATACGTTTATCCGGGAATGAATCGTTTTGTATAGTGAATAAAATACTTAAAACTCATTCCAAGCCAAATCAACAAGTTAAACACGGATATATAGTAGATGGGACAGAAAAAAAAGACGAGGTTATATGCACTTTCTTTAAATCACCACACACATATACCGGTGAAGATTTAGTGGAAATTTCAGTACACGGAAACCCTGTAATAATAAACGAAGTTTTAAATTTAACATACAAAAACGGAGCTAGACCGGCAGAGCCAGGCGAGTTTACTTATAGAGCATTTTTAAATGGGAAAATAGACCTTGCAGAAGCGGAAGCAGTATGTGCTTTAATAGCAAGTAAGACGGAAACATCTGCCAAAGTCGCTTTAAATAATATATCTGGAAAATTTTCTTCAAAAGTAAAAAACATAAAAGATTCTTTAACAAATCTCATTGCCTTTATGGAAGCAAATCTAGACCATCCCGATGAAGATATTATGTTTTTATCACTCGATGAAAAACTTTCAAGACTTGATTCTTACATAAAAGACGTGCAAGATCTTTTAAATTTTTACAAAGCAAGCAAAATTTTACAGCACGGAATAAAAGTAGCTATTATAGGAAAACCGAATACCGGTAAGTCCTCTTTACTTAATACAATTTTAGGTAAAAATAGAGCGATTGTCACAAATATCGCAGGAACCACAACAGATACAATTGAAGGAGTAATGGACTGTAACGGCATTCCCATAACAATTATAGATACCGCAGGCATAAGAAGTCATACCAATAATTCAATAGAATTTTTAGGGCAAGAAAAAACTAAGAAAACAGCTTCAGAAGCGGATATATTAGTATGGTTGTTTGATTCTTCTTGTGAATTAGATGAGGATGACATCAAAATAGCAAATTTTCTAGAAAAATCCAATCCAGACACACCCATTATAGTGGTACTAAACAAATCAGATCTCTATACAAAATTATCTTTTGCTGATATATCAAAATCTCTAAAACTCACTTTTTTTGCATTTTTATCATTATCTACAAAAACTGGAATAGGTATTTCAGAATTGTTAAAAGAATTTTATAAATTTTCAGGTGGTTCAGACTCAAAAAATGGCTATTTAATGATAAACTCTCGTCATTACAACCTCTTAAAAAACGCTTTAGAATCCTTAATAAAAACAAAACGGACATTATCTATGAAGTATGCTGATGAAATTGCTTGTTTTGAAGCTGTTAACGCCCAGATGGCTTTAAACGAAATTTTAGGAGTAAATGTAGCAGAGGATATTTTAGATACGATTTTCTCTACATTTTGTATCGGTAAATAATAATATAATACTCAAAAATAATCTCCCAAAAAGCACATGTAAATAGAGAACTGATTCTACACACTTGTATAATTAAAGCAATATGATATTGACATATATATAACCTTGACGTTAATATGTAAATTCAGGTTTAAATCACTGTTCTGCAAAAATTAATTATTCATAATAAACTTTTCATAACATAAAATATTTATCAGGGAAGCAAATGCCAAAAAAGTATGGACAGAACTTTTTAACTGACAAAAATATTGCAAATAATATAGTTAAGGCTGCAAATCTAACAAAACATGATGAAGTCTTAGAAATTGGGCCTGGTAAAGGCATTTTAACAAAAATTATACTATCTCAAGCAAAATATCTTACTGCAGTTGAAATAGACAATAACTTATTCCAAAAACTGAGTAACTACATAACACTAAACAACATCAAAAACATTAAAATAATAAACGAAAATTTTCTTAAATACAATGTTCCAACTAATAAACTCAAGATTATTTCAAATCTTCCTTATAATATAGGTACAGCTATAATTCAAAAAATTCTGCCTTTAGAAAATTGGAGCTACGCTATTTTTATGCTTCAAAGAGAAGTGGCAAGACGACTTAGTGCTCATTCAGAAACCAAAAGCTATGGTTATATTTCAATATTTACTTCATATTATGCCGAATGTAAAATCTTATTTGATGTTTCTCCAAAATGTTTTCATCCTCACCCTAAAGTCGTCTCATCCGTTATAAAACTTACAAATAAAAATCAAAAACAACCTGAATCACTATTTTTTGAGTTTGTTAAGCATTTTTTTAGCATGCGTAGAAAAACAATCTTAAACTGCTTAGCATCATTCAAACATTTAGAGTTAGAAAAGAATAATGCATTAAAAATTATAAACGCTTGTAATTTAAACCCATTTTTAAGACCAGATAACCTTTCCATTCTAGATTTTTTTCGCTTGACAAGCGAAATGAAAAAACGTATAATCTGTCGTCTATAAAAGATAAATTTTTCGCAACAAAACTCGTAAAGAATAGACAAATTCCCCACTCTTGTTGATTAACTTATCAACAAGAGTTGATAACATGGAGATAATATGAATATTCCCGTTTCAGATCTATGGCAAAAGGTTGTTGATAACATTAAACCATCTATGACTGTGGAGACTTATAATTTATGGGTCAATCCTTTAAAACCTATAGCTCTTGAAAGTAATACTTTCATTTTAGAGGTTCCAAACACTTATTTTTCGCAATGGATAGTAAATAATCAGCAGAAAAATATTGAACAAACTCTCTCTTGCTCCTGCGGGTATCCAATAATTTTAGAGTTAAGACCAAAACAAAATATATCGGACATAATAAAAAAAGTAGAAGACGTTCCGAAACATGTAGATATATCACTCCAAACAATGCAAAAAGACCAGATAAATCCTAAATATTTCTTTTCTGGTTTCGTAGTCGGTACATCAAATAGATTTGCACATGGATGTTGTGAAGCAGTCGCAAAAAACCCAGGCAAGCAATTTAATCCTTTATTCCTTTACAGCGGAGTGGGATTAGGGAAAACACATCTATTACACGCCATAGGAAACTTTATAAAGCAGTCAACACCAAATTTAAAAGTTCTTTATGTCACATGTGAAAAATTTGTCACGGAATTTATAGAATCAATTCGCTTTGACAAAATATCAAACTTTAAAAGCAAATATAGAAGTTTAGACTGTCTACTGATTGATGACATCCAGTTTTTAGTAGGCAAAGAAAGCTCTCAAGAAGAATTCTTTCATATGTTCAACAATCTCTTTGACTCAAAAAAGCAAGTTGTCATCTCCTCTGACAGACCACCAAAGGAACTTGAAGGTGCTGAGGAGAGGCTCATTTCAAGATTTGAGTGGGGTATTATAGCCGATATACAGCCTCCAGATTTAGAAACAAGAATCGCAATCTTACGCAAAAAATCCGAGGAAGATAAGATATATATTCCAAATGATGTTATTTTACACATAGCAAAGCAAATTAAATCAAACATAAGACAACTTGAAGGTTCTTTATTGAAAATAAGTGCTTTTTCAGAGTTTACAGGAATACCTTTAACTATGGACTCTGTACAAAAAATGCTTAAAGATATAATCAAAACAGATGATCATAAACAAATAACAATAGAAGATGTACAAAAAGTTATTTCAGAAGAATTTAATATAGATATGAGAGACTTAAAATCAAAACGCAGAACGGACGCTATTGCTTTTCCAAGACAAATTGCAATGTATCTTGTGAGAACACTATCTGACGAATTTTCAACCACAACCATTGGTAATGCTTTTGGGGGGAGAGACCACTCTACCGTTATGCATGCCTGTAACAAAATAAAAGAAAAAATCAACTCCGATCCTTATTTTAATGCCAAAATTAATCAGATTGTTAAAAAAATACGCGATGTAACAGAATGAGCATAACTTAGTGAATAACATACACAAAATCAGTACAGCGAAAAAATATGTTAATAATATTGATAACACAAGCTTTTTATTAACATGATTGTTTTTATTAAACTTTCAATAATTTATACTTATAAATATAGGTTTTTAGAGTAGTCAAAAAGTTTTCAACAATATACAGATTGTTATTAAATATAAAGGACTTTTCAAACTTTAGGGGGAAAACAATAATGAAGGTAATCTGTGGAAAAGAAGAATTACTAAGGGGTATACATACAGTATCTTCAACAGCATCACCTAGAAGTACTCTTCCCGTGCTATCAAACTTTTCTTTTGAAACTAAAGTGGATAAAATAAAACTTTCTTCTACTGACCTTGAAATAGCAGTAGAGTGCTATATTAAAGGTGAAATAGTTGAAGACGGTGGAGTTACAATACCTATGAAGAAATTTTCAGATATTGTAAAAGAACTCCCAACGGACAAAGAAATAGAAATCAGAGCAGATGAAACAAGCCACATAAACATTACATCTGGAAAATCAAAATTTAATCTTATGGGAATTTCAAAGTCAGAATATCCTGTCATACCAGCTTTCTCCAGAGAAAACTGTTTCACAATTGAGAAAGAGATCTTTACTCAAATGTTAAGAAAGACTATTTTTTCAGCATCCAGGGATTTACAGAGATATACCTTAAATGGAGTTTATTTTGTAGTTATGAATAACAAACTTAGCATGGCTGCTACAGACGGCAGGCGACTTGCCTATATTACAACTAACAGTATAAATGAAATGGTAAAAGGGAAAGCCATAGTTCCTACAAAGGCTGTAAATGATATGTTAAGATTACTATCTTCAGATATAAAATCTAAAAATATAAAGATTAGTATAATGACTAATCAAATAGCTACAGAAATTGACGACATAGTTTTTCTCTCAACACTTATAGATGGAACCTTCCCGAGTTATGAACAGGTCATACCTAAAAATTCAAAATTTAAAATTAAATTAAATGTAAAGGATACTCTTGCTGCGGTAAAACAGATGGCTATTCTAACTGAGAACAGACTTTCGCATGACATATCATCAGCTGTAAAGTTTTATTTTGACACGGATATCTTAAAAACCTCAGCCTCAACAGCAGGAATTGGTACTGGGGAGGTTGAGCTTGAAGTGGAATATAAAGACAAGCCATCTGAGATTAACTTTAATCCTAATTTTGTAAAGGAAGTTTTACAAAATATTGATGAAGATTTTGCTATGTTTGAATTTAGTGACTCTCTAAATCCTGCATTGATATATCCAGAAAATAATAAAAGCTATCTTTGCGTCATAATGCCGATGAGGGTTTAAGTATGTCATGGACATCTTCTGAAAAAGTGATAGGTTTATTGAGAAAACAACTTGGGTTAGACGATGTTTTTTTTACACTGGGGAAAGTTTGGGATAAAGAAGTTGGCGTAGAAGGTGTTGAAATAACTGGATATAAAAATGGAACTATTTTTGCACAAACGCAGAGTTCAGTTGCAAATTATGAGCTTACAATTCGCAAAAAAGAAATAGTTGAAAAATTAAATCAGTATATAGGCAACCACAAAATAAAAAATATAAAAGTTAGTATAAAATAGAACTTTTATATTTTTAACATTTTAAGTCGTAGAATTAGATTAGTCACAATTAAAGAGGAATTTTTATGGTAAATGAAGGAGTGAAAAACGAAACTTCTAGGAATGGCAACTATTATGATGCATCAAATATCCAAATTCTTGAAGGATTGGAGGCTGTACGAAAAAGACCGGCCATGTATGTCGGCTCAATAGGCAGTAATGGACTTCATCATTTGGTTTACGAGGTTGTGGATAATTCAATAGACGAAGTTCTTGCGGGGTATTGTAAGAATATTGACGTCACTATTCATAACGACAATTCTATAACCGTACTAGATAATGGTCGTGGGATTCCGATAGATTCTCACCCAGATCCCAAGTTTAAAGGAATATCAGCATTAGAAATAGTACTTACAAAGCTACACGCAGGTGGAAAATTTGATAATGACTCGTATAAAGTTTCAGGCGGACTTCACGGTGTAGGAGTATCATGTGTAAATGCCTTAAGCGATTCACTAGATGTTGAAGTTTACCGAAATGGTAATATATACAAGCAAAGTTACTCTAAGGGCAAACCTTTGGGAGCTGTCAAAAAGATCGGAAAAATTAATGATGTAGGAACCAAAATAACATTTCATCCAGATCCAGAAATTTTCTCTGTAACTACCTATTCTTTTGATATTCTTGCAAATAGATTAAGAGAGCTTGCATTTTTAAATGCAGGTGCACATATTAGAATTACAGATGAAAGAGAAAATAAAGAGCATATTTTTAACTATGATGGAGGCATAAAAACTTTTGTACAGTATTTGAATGCAAATAAGAATATTATTAATAAAGAGCCTATATATTTTTCAAAGGCAAAAGACGATGTTAATGTAGAAGTTGCTATGCAGTATAATGATTCTTATAATGAACACATTTTTACTTTTGTAAATAATATCAATACCGTGGAAGGCGGAACTCATTTATCTGGATTTCGTTCTGCTTTGACTAGGTCTGTCAACGACTATATAAAGAAAAATGAAGTATCAAAAGTCAAGGATTTAAAGCTTTCGGGCGAAGATGTCCGCGAAGGACTCACTGCTGTTATTTCAATTAAAACTCCCAACCCTCAATTTGAAGGACAGACCAAAACAAAGCTTGGTAATTCTGAAATTGAAGGTATAACACAGTCTATAGTTGGGGATGCTCTTACGACTTTTTTTGAAGAAAATCCTGGCATTGCAAGTCAAATTTTAGATAAAGCAATTAGTGCTACAGAGGCTAGAGAGGCAGCAAGAAAAGCAAGAGAACTTACTAGAAGAAAGGGAGCTCTTGACTCAGCGTCTCTTCCAGGCAAGCTTGCAGATTGCTCTGAAAGAGATCCACAAAAGACAGAGTTGTTTATTGTGGAAGGAGATTCTGCAGGTGGCTCTGCAAAACAGGGGAGAAACAGAACTTTTCAGGCAATATTGCCTTTAAAAGGAAAAATTTTAAATGTGGAGAAGTCTCGTCTTACAAAAATGCTTGCAAACGATGAAATAAGAACATTAGTAACTGCAATTGGTGCAGGCATAGGCAGAGATGAACAAGATTTTGATATAGATAAGGTTCGTTATCATAAGATTATCATTATGACAGATGCTGATGTTGATGGTGCTCATATAAGAACATTACTTCTTACATTTTTCTATAGACAAATGCCACAGCTTTTAAACAAAGGGTATATATATATAGCTCAACCACCACTTTATAAAGTTAAGAAAAATAAAAAAGAGTTATATTTAGATTCGGAAGAAGAACTAGATAAATTTTTATTCCAACAAGCGTTAGAAGGGTTGTCTATGTCTATTATGTCGCACGGTAAAGAAATAAAAACAATTAAAAGTAACACATTGCGAGAAATAATTGCAAATATGAGCAAGCTTGACAGGCTTTTAAATAGAATACAAAAAAAGGGAATTGACTGGAAAGAGTATCTTAAATTTAAAGATGAAGGGAAGATGCCACTTTACAGAATACTAGAAGGTGAAAATATCCGATATGTTTATTCTGACAAAGAATTGAAAGAATTTAAAAATCAACTGCTTGAAAAACGTAAGGAAGTCCATGTTTTGCCACAGCAAGATTATGAGCTTGTTGAAATTAGCGAAAATCAGGTTCAAGTTGATAATACTATGATCCCTAATTATAGAGATTTATGGGAACTGCCGCACATAAATAAGCTTGTAGAACAGCTTGAAAGTGAGGGATTGGATATTAAGAATTATGACAAAAAGTGCGAAGTTCCCGTATATAAACTTCGAGATGAAGAGAAAAAAAACCAAGAAGATGTTTATGAACTGTGTTCTGCAACAGAACTTATTGAGACGGTAAGAGAACTTGGCAATAAAGGTGCAACAATTCAAAGATATAAAGGGCTCGGCGAAATGAATCCCGATCAACTTTGGGAAACTACAATGGATATTAGAAACAGGAAACTTTTACAGGTAACTCTTGAAGACGCCGTTGAAACAGACAGAATATTTACAACTTTAATGGGTGACCAAGTAGAGCCGAGAAGAGTTTTTATACAAACTCATGCTTTAGATGTAAGGAATTTGGATATTTGAGTGATAAAAAATTTAATAGCATCAAAGGATTTTATAATCTAAATAATTAAAAAATAGTTTTAGATCGGATTCTAGGGTCAAGGATTCTGTAAATGTATACACATAAATAGCATGGCTGATTTTTAGAGAGAGTGAGTTTAAATCAAGTTCATGCTTAGTGACAAAAGGGAATGATATAAAATAAGCTATAACATTATAGAAAAGTGATTAATTCCTTTTTTAGAAATGTTTTAAAGATAGTCCTTTTATATGTATTTAAATATGTTAAAGAAAGCTCCGTATAGTTCTTTTTTATCTAGAGTGAGATGAGAGAACAAAACTATGAAAGGAAATTTTGTAAATGTTACAAAATAGCGTTACTATATAAATATTTTAGTTTAGGTGTTTTTTGAGAAACCTATTATAAATTTGATGACATACAAGAAAATTAGAAATATAATTTAGAATTGGACAAAGAGGATGGGCATGACGAAAAACATTAATGAGCATGAAGGAGCAGTAACTTCTGGGGTTGTTGCTGCAAGTATTGTATCGCCACGAAGTATTGAAGATGAAATGAAAAGCTCTTACATTGACTATGCTATGAGTGTGATTGTTGGAAGAGCTTTGCCTGATGTTCGGGATGGATTAAAGCCTGTTCACAGAAGAATACTTTACGCTATGAAAGAAATGGGCTTAAAACATAATAGTACATATAAAAAATCCGCTAGAGTTGTTGGAGATGTATTAGGTAAGTATCATCCTCATGGTGATGCAGCGGTTTACAGTGCTATGGTCAGGATGGTACAAGATTTTTCACTGAGATATCCGATGATTGACGGTCAAGGAAACTTCGGAAGTATAGACGGTGACTTCGCGGCAGCCATGCGTTATACTGAAGTGAGAATGTATGCAATTACTGACGAAATGCTTATGGATTTAGATAAAAATACTGTTGATTTTATTCCCAATTATGATGGTTCATTAAAAGAGCCTATTATACTTCCAACAAAGCTTCCCAGTCTTTTAATTAATGGGTCGGCGGGTATAGCTGTAGGTATGGCTACGAATATCCCTACTCACAATATTGGTGAGGTTAGCGATGCGTTAGTAGCTTTAATTGACGATGAAAAACTTTCAGTTTCACAAATAGCAAAATATATTAAAGGCCCAGATTTTCCTACAGGAGCAATAATTTTAGGTGAAAGCGGAATAATTGATTATATGGAAAAAGGCAGAGGCTCGGTAAAAACAAGAGCTAAAGTTTATGTAGAAGCAATTAAGGGCGATAAAGAAGCAATAATAGTAAATGAGATTCCTTATCAGATTAATAAGGCAAATCTTATAAGTTCTATTGCTGATTTAGTAAAAGATAAAAAGATTGACGGTATTTCTGATTTGCGTGACGAATCTGATCGCGATGGCATAAGGATAGTTATTGAAGTTAAAAGAGACGCAAATGCACAGGTTGTTTTAAACCATTTGTATAAACATACTCAGATGCAGTCATCCTTTGGTGTTATAATGCTTGCACTTGTAAATAACAGACCTAAAATTATGAACATTAAAGAAATTTTGACTCATCATATTGAACATAGAAAAGTTGTTGTTACAAGAAGAACAGAATTTGACTTACAAAAAGCTGAAAATAGACTACATATTTTAGAAGGTTTAAAAATAGCAATTGATAATATTGACGATGTTATTAAGTGTATTAAAGAATCTTTAGATGAAAATATTGCACGCTCAAACTTAATGTCAAAATTTCTTTTAACTAGGGTTCAGGCTGAGGCTATTTTGGAAATGAAAATTCGTCAGCTAACCGGACTGAAAAGGAAAGAAATTGAAGATGAACGATCGGAGACCACAGATCTTATTGAAGAACTTTGTTCCATATTAGCGGATTCAAGAAAAATTTTAACCATAATTAAAGATGAAATTATCAATATAAAAAAAAGATATGGCGATAAGAGAAGAACGCAAATTCAAGCTGAAGAAGCTGACTTTAATATTGAGGATTTGATTCAAGAGGAAGAGGTTGCGGTAACAATGTCGCATTCTGGATATATTAAGCGCATACCCCTTGATACCTACAAAGCACAGCATAGAGGTGGACGAGGAATAACTGCGATGAGCACTAAAGAAGAAGACTTTGTAGAAAACTTGTTTATTACGAGTTCTCATTCTTATATGCTGTTTTTTACGACGCGTGGAAGACTATATTGGAATAGAGTTTATGAGATCCCTGAAAGGACAAGAACGTCAAAAGGAAAGGCTATAGTAAATTTCTTACAGCTTCAAGGAACGGAAGAAAAAATTACTGCAGCGATTCCTATAAAATCTTTCGATTCTAAGTATGTTAAAGACGAATATCTGCTTATGTGTACGAGAAAAGGTATAATTAAGAAAATTGCCCTTGATGAATTTGCCAATCCTAGAAAGGGTGGCATAATAGCGATTAGACTTAGAGAAGGCGATATTTTAAAAGAAGTTAAAGCTATAGAAAAGAAGACTGAGATTGTAATTGCAACAAAAAAAGGTATGGCTATAAAATTTAAAGAAAGTGGTATACGCCCGATAGGACGAAATTCTATAGGAGTAAAAGGCATTTCTCTTAAAGATGATGATGAAGTTATAGGTATGGAAGCTTTTTCTCCGGACGATGTTTTTCTATCTGTCTCTGAGAACGGCTATGGCAAAAGAACAGATGTAGGAAAATATCGTCTTCAAAAGAGAGGGGGACATGGGGTTATAAATATACAGACAACGGAAAGGAATGGAAATGTTGTTGGAATTAAAAAGGCAAACGATAGCGAAGAAATAATGATTGTCACACAAAAAGGTATAACTATAAGACTTAGAGCCAGAAATATATCCGTTATAGGAAGAAATACGCAAGGCGTTCGTCTTGTTCGTCTTGGCGACGATGATAAAGTGGCAAAGGTGGCAACAATTACACCTTCTGAATAGAAGAGATAGAAATAGCAAAACCAGAAGTTTAATTAGAGTATAAGAATTATAAAATAAAAAAGATTTTATTTTCTCGAGTCATTTATCTTTTTAAATCTTAAAAATTTTATATCCTGCGTAAACTACTAGTACCCAAATTGGAAGTGCTATAACTTGTTTTGTCATTGAAAGTTGTGGTGATATTGCCATAACGACTAAGATAAGAAAAATGAATAATAGAGAAGCGTAATTTGAATGTGGATAAAATGGCGATGGAAATAAAGTCTTTTTGTTTTCAAGATTTTTTTGTTTTTTAAACTTAATGTGGGATATGGTAATTAACATCCAGTTAAGAATTATACATATAACTACAAAACTCATAACTATTTTAAATGCTTCAGACCAATTTGGCATAAAATAATTTAGTGGCACTACTGAAGATGTCAAAATGCCTGATAGTAAAAGAGCTGCGATAGGTACTCCATTTTTAGTTGTTTTTGTGAAAACGTTGGGTGCATTATTTTGCAAAGCGAGACCGTAAATCGTGCGACTATTGCTATAAATGCAACCGCTATAAACCGATAATGCAGCTGTTAAAATGATGAAATTAAGTGTCCATGCAGCATATTTGAACCCTATTTTGTCAAATATAATTACGAATGGACTATCGTTTGCATTTAAATTGCTCCAGTGATAAAGCGATAAGAGTATAATTAAAGAACCGACATAAAGAAATAAAATGCGTGATACTACTTGATTAATAGCTTTTGGTATAGTTTTTTTAGGATCTAAGGTTTCAGCGGCTGTGATACCTACTAGTTCTAAACCACCAAAGGCAAAGATTACTATTGGCATGGTAGTTATGAGTCCAACAATCCCGTGTGGGAAGAATCCACTGAAAATAGAGTTCCCTGTGTGTTTGCTTGTTACTGACCACAAATTTTTGAAAGTTGCACCGTCAACTAAACTTGGATTTATGATTAATATGTATAGTCCTGTTAAAATCATTCCACACATTGCTATGATTTTGACGATTGCAAACCAAAATTCTATTTCAGCGTAAGCTTTTACAGCACTGAGATTTACTATATTTGTAAGTATGAAAAAAAATAGAGTTGCTTTCCATGTTGCTAGTGTTGGGAACCAATACTGGAGATAAGCCGCCATAGCTGTTAATTCTGCTATACCTACCATAACATATATAATCCAGTAATTCCAACCTGCTAAAAAGCCCGGAAAGTTTCCCCAATACTTATTTGCAAAATGACTAAGAGAACCCGCAACAGGTTCTTCAGTGTTCATTTCGCCTAATTGGCGCATAATTGAGAAGATCAAAACGCCAGCGATTGCGTAACCCAAAATGACTGCTGGGCCTGCTATAAAAATTGCACTTCCAGTTGCTAAGAATAAACCTGTACCAATAGTCCCGCCGATTGTAATGAATTGAATATGACGATTTGTTAATTTGCGTTTTAAATTACTTTCATGTGGTTGTGACATAAAAAACTCCTATTATAATTAAAATTATAAACAAAGTAGAAACATAAGTAAAAATGTTAAATAATCATTTTAATGACGTTTCTAGAATAATTTTAAATGTTACCCTGAATGTTACCCTTTGCCAAATTTTATATTTTGATTATTTGTTTATTATATCATACTATTATTCATTCTAGTAGCTATTAATAGGTATTATAGTATTATACAAAAATTGAAAATAAAGCTCCAATGTATTGAAAGAATTTTAATTAAATGGTTTTATAAAGACATTAATTTTTTATAATGTAATTTTTACTAATACTAACGAGAGGTTGTATTATTTTGAATATAGAAATGAGAAATATACTTAAAAAGAAACTTAAAGCGATACTTTTTTATATTTATGACCTAGTGGTAGATTCAATGTTATATCATTATCGTTTCTTGATTTGAAGTAGTACAAGTACAATATGTAAAGTTGGATAATGTGACAGAACTTGCACTTAAACGTTCTGGTGTAAAATTATTACCTCAAAATACAATTAAAAAATTCCAGGTATAAAGATGACAAATTTTTAATACGTATTTTAAAAAATATATATTTGATAGCATACTAGAATTTATAAAGTCATTGAAAAATAAGAATATCTTTTTTGGGGAGGCTTGTTATAAGTCTTTATTATTCGAAGGAAGTTAAGAATATTTTAGTAAGAGATGTATATCTGTTGTTTTATACAATTGTTAAGGGAGATATAGTTAAAAAACAAATCTCAACAAAAATCTTACTTAACTACGCATAAGAAAATTAAAAGTTTTACATGAAGACTATGCATTTATAGAAAGTGCTCCATGTGGAATAAAATCAGTCAACAAAGGTTGCAAGAATATATTGCTATGCTGTAGCTACAAGGTTGCCGACACTTATGTTATCTGAAGCTGATATAATATTTAATATCCACAGAGATCTATATAGTATTTTAATTTTAGAATTAGCTAGATATCATAATTAACTGTTAAGTTGTTGAGATATTTAAATTTATATTATATACAAATTATGTTTAGGGTAATTTTTTAACTATATTATTTTATTCTATATGAAATATGTTTCACGTGAAACAATGTTTTTATATAAGATTATGGATATGTTTAGGTTGTGAATTTCTGGTACATTTGTAAGGATTTAAGGTGTTACATTATACATATTATATAATGTATAATTGGTACGTTTTGTAATTTTTATGCTATATTTTAGAAGATCAAATTTATTTCAATATTGTATAATAGATGTATGTTTTCTCTGTTTATCTGAGTAATATTGGTACTTTGTAGCAAATTATTGAATTGTTTGTCTAATTTCCTGTTAATGCTTGTAAATATTTACGTTACATAAAAAATTATTTTTGTTGTACTATTTTATTTAATCTAAGTTGACATAATTGAAATAACAAAAATCATTTTATGAGTGTTAGTGAGGATATGTCTAGCTATATATTTTTAATAACATAAATATTAAGTTGAGCTCTTAAAGGATAGCTCAGTAGAATTTGAACTTGTGAATTGAATTTATTTCACGTGAAACTGACGAATTAGGAGTAAAGTATTAAATGGAGTTTTTTAATGGGGAAGATAGTAGCGATAGCTAATCAAAAAGGTGGAGTTGGAAAAACTACAACCGCAATTAATTTAGCGGTTAGCTTGGCACATTTTGGGTGTAAATGTTTGCTAATTGATATGGATCCGCAAAGTAATACAACTACTGGGTTTGGGATTAATAAGAATGGCCTTGAAAGAGATATTTATGATGTTTTAGTGAATGAAATTACTTTAGAAAGTGTTCTTCAGAATACTATTATAAATCGGCTTGATCTCGTTCCTGCGACTACTGGTTTAAGCGGAGCTGAAGTAGATTTAGTAAATATGAATGATAGAGACAAAAAGCTAAAATTTGCATTGGAAAAATTTCATGGAATGTATAAATATATTATTATAGATTGCCCTCCGTCTCTTGGACTACTTACAATAAATGCTTTGGTTGCAGCAGATAGTGTTTTGATCCCTATGCAATGTGAATTTTTTGCCTTAGAAGGACTAGGACAGCTTTCGGGGACAATCTCTACATTGATGCAAAATTACAATTTGAATTTAGAAGGTGTTCTGTTTACAATGTATGATTCCAGAGCTAAATTAGTAGAACAGGTAGTAGGAGAAGTAAAAAAATTTTTTAAAGAAAAGGTTTATGAAACAAAAATACCAAGGACAATAAAACTTGCCGAATCTCCAAGTTTTGGGAAGCCTGTTTTGTTGTATGATCCATCATGTAAAGGTGCTCAAGCCTATTTAGACTTTGCGGAAGAGTTTCTTGCAAGACAAATTTAAATGTAAGTTTTAACAGGTCATTGAGTTTTGAATTGTGAAACTTGAAGAGTTCGTAGACTAATTAGAAATACACATTAAAATTCTGTTTTATATTAGTAATTAATCAATGATGTTTATATTTTTTTAACTGTAAATTATAAATAATGGGAGAGGTTATGTATAAGAAATCATTGGGAAGAGGACTGGAATCTTTAATTCCGTCATTGATAACAAACAGAGCATTTATAGAGGAAAAAATAATAACAATACCATTAAATAAAATTAAATCTAATAGATTCCAGCCAAGAAATAAATTTGATAAGACAAAACTTCAAGAACTTGCAAATTCAATAAAAAAGCATGGACTTGCTCAACCCATTTTGGTTTCTGAGTCAATAGTCCCGGGTGAATATGAAATTATTGCAGGAGAAAGAAGATTTAGAGCGTCTAAACTTGCTGGCAATAAAGATATAAAAGCTATAGTAAAGCGTTCCATAAATGACAAGCAGAGATTTGATTTAGCATTGATTGAGAATATTCAGAGGGAAAATTTGGATCCTATTGAAGAAGCAAAAGCTTTTAAAAGACTTGTAGAGGAATTTGGACATACACATGAACAAATTGCAGAAATCGTCGGTAAAGATAGACCTGTAGTGTCAAATGCATTAAGACTTTTATCTTTACCTGAAGATGTTCAATTATTAATAAGTGAAGGTAGAATTTCGTCGGGGCATGGCAAGATTCTTGCTGGTATAAATAATGAAAATCAAATAAGGATGATTGTAAATAAAATATTAAATGAAAAACTCTCGGTAAGAGCAGTAGAGAAAATTGCCTCAAGTATTGGTTTTAATGAAAAATCTTACGGACAAAATAAACAGAAACAAGAACAGGAAATAGAATTGGTAAATTTGGAAGAAGAAATTCAAAGAAAACTTGGCACAAAAGTAAATGTTTTGGGAAGTATTAGAAAAGGTAAAATAGAAATCTATTATTACTCTTTAGAGGATTTGGAGAGGATTACAAAAGAACTTAATTTTACTTGTTGATAATTTGAGCTTATTTTTATTTAAAATTGTGAATATAAAAATATATTATGAAGACAATTCGTAAAAATATGTTGAAAAATCAATAGAATTTGCTTGTTGATAAATTGTTGATAATTTATTAAAAATTAGCATAAGTAAACATAGCGAATAAGTATATATTTTTTTATTTCCCTTAAAGTTTCTATTCCTGTTGAATTGGATTTGGATTAAAAAATCTAGAAAATTATTTGTTTTTAGGTTTAATTGGTTATATATACAATTAAGGAGCAGTCTTGTAAAGGAAAGAAGTGTTTAAATGTTAGTTTTTGTTACCATATATGAATATTTTTTTATTGGTTGTATAAATTATTATTAAAAGACAAAATGATAAACAAGATTGAAATAAATGATGAATTTAGACAAGCGTATAATTTGATAGACAAAACCTGTGACTGCATTTTTATTACAGGGAATGCGGGTAGTGGCAAGACTACTTTTTTGCATTACTACATGTCCTGTGCGAATAAAAAGACCGTTGTTCTTGCAACTACTGGTGTAGCTGCTCTTAATTGTGGAGGAGAGACAATACACTCATTTTTTAATTTTAAACCTGATGTGACTCTTTCAAAGATAAAAAAGAGGAAATTTTCTGAAAAATCCATATATAAAAAAATTGAAACAATTATAATTGACGAAGCTTCAATGTTACGTTGTGATGTTTTAGACTGCATAGATAAGTTTTTGAAATTAAATAGAGAGAAATGTCAAAAACCGTTTGGTGGTGTGCAAATTGTTTTCATAGGAGATTTGAAACAATTGCCTCCTGTAGTAAATAAGGAAGAGCAATATATATTTAATTACATATATGAATCCCCTTATTTTTTAAGTGCGAATTCGTTAAATAAGTGTGTTCTAAATATTGTAGAGTTTAAAAAAATATATAGACAAAAAAATACTGAGTTTATAAAATTATTAAATTCTGTGCGTAATGGCGATATAACTGATAAGGATCTTGAGGAACTTAATAATAGGGTGTCGATTAATATTTTAGATGGATCGATGAGAGTATATTTGACAACTACAAATAAAAAAGCCACGTCTATAAATCGTAGTTATCTTTCAAATATAAAACATAAACAGGTAATTTTTACTGCGGAAACTAAAAATATTAAGGAAGGGTTAAAAGTTTTTCCGGCAGAGCATGACCTTGTTATAAAGAAAGATGCTCAAATAATGATGTTAAATAATGATGTAAATTGTAGATGGGTAAATGGCAGTATTGGTGTGATTAAAGATATAAAATGCGATAGTTGTTCCGACAAGATATTAATACATGTGAAGTTCCCGGATGGAAGAGTTGAATGTGTCGAGCCGTATAAATGGGAATTATTTAAGTATAAATGGAATGAGGAGCTAAAACAGATAGAAACTGAAAGTGCTGGTTTTTTTAAACAATATCCCTTAAAACTTTCATGGGCAATTACTATACATAAAAGTCAGGGAAAAACTTTTGACAATGTTATTATAGATATGGAGCAAGGCTCATTTGCTCCTGGACAATTATATGTTGCATTAAGTCGTTGTACTTCTTTTGATGGAATAACATTCTCAAGGCCACTTACTAAAAGAGATATTCTTGTTCCCGGATTCCCATATTTTGAAGTTAATTGAATAAACTAATTGCAATATTGTAAAATTTCTTCATTAATAAAATAAAAAAGATTTTGTGATTAATTTTACTTACGACTGCTAGTAAATTGTTATTTATTATGAATTTTCAATAATATGTGAAAAATAAAAGGGATAAATAGTATGTAATTATTAATTGCAGTTTATAAATTCCTAGTTTATCGCGTAATTGCATGTTTATTGATTGAGAAACTTGGCTAAAGAGTTGGGGGAGAGATGGCCGAGCGGTTTAAGGCGCAGTCCTGGAAAGACTGTTTATCTGAAAGGGTAACTAGGGTTCGAATCCCTATCTCTCCGATGTTTTTAATAATTTAGCACACAAAAAAATATCTTCAATAAGTTTCTTTTTGGCTACATATTGTTAGTTTTTGATGGTTATTCGTTATAATTACTATGTGTGGTTCAACTGGTAACGCAATTTTTAGAATTTTGGAGTAGTTTGTAATTAAATTTAAGGCGAAGAACTATGATGAACAAGAAGATTAAAGATACAGAAAAAGAATATGTAGAAGGTGGAGTTTTTTTAAATGATAAGGAATTTATATAGTCTTTGTTGAGGTGGAAAGTCGGACAAGTTACGATCATAGGAGTTGTAAAAATTTTATTTGGTATTAAATTCTTTATAAACATGCAATTTTTGTAGAATGTCAAGAATATAAGAGAATATCTATGTACTTTACTTCTGTGAATATGTAACTGAAACTTTTATAGGTATACTCTCTAAGGACAAACTTTAAATTTAAAATTAACAAAGAAATGGAAAAGAATTTTCTTAATGCTCTTATGTGTTGATCAAAATTTATTAATTGGAGCTTGTATCTATTTAAGAATAATGCTTGAAAAATATGCAGATTTGAGAAAATTAGTATAGAGGAGAAAATACCTTTATAAAGATATAGTTGATAAATTAATGAAAAAGTATCATGCTATATTAGCATAGACGATAAAATTATATAATATGAAAGTAATCTTCTATATTTATTATATTAAGAATACCGTTTATGCATGTAGCAAATGAAATATTTCTAAAGAAGTAGTTGATTTTTTAATGAGAGTTGTAAAACACATAATTGAGACAATTCATCAATCTAAGGAGAATGAAGAATTTTTAAAATAGTAAGTATATTATAAATAGGTTTGAGAATAGTCCAAGGTAAACGAACTACATTTATATAAATGTGAATCATATCAAATTATTAATCATGAAAACCATGAAGTAAAGAGCTTAACAATTTGTAAAATCAGATAGATGTTTATAAAATTTTAAATAGGCAAATAGAATTCTAATTTTTATTTGTTTGGAAACATAAAAATTTTTATATATAATTATGCAGTATATTATAGTTAGATATGGGTTTTAGATAAAAAATATAGTGCGAAATGTATGTTAATTTTTTCATATTGTTTATAACTTTATTAAAATTACTCTGCTAGCAAGCGGAGTTTTGTTTTTGTGAATAATATAAGGTCAATTTTTAAACGCTTTGTTTGAGAATATGGATCGGATTAATTGCTATAATGTTGCTGCCATCGTCTAGTGGTTTAGGACGTCGCCCTCTCAAGGCGGAGATCACGGGTTCAAATCCCGTTGGCAGCATTTTAGTTGTATTGTAAATTCATGAGTGAAAATCGAAAATACTTCCTTCCACGCCAACAAAAAATGCTTTGCTAAAAAAATAAAGAAATACAAGAAGGGCATATAGAACAACATAATTATCGTAAATTTAAAGTATGTTAGTAAGTACCAAAACATAATAGGCTATTTTGACGTTTAGAGTTAAATTTATAGTAAGGGGCATGCTAAAAGTGCAAAGAGTTGTTTTATATATAAAAGATGTTACATTTTTTCTTAAAACTTTACACAGTAAGTCTATTGGAAATGTGATGCATTCAAACGGATAATGGTTCTGAATTTTGTAATTTCTTTGATGACGGATTAAAATCAAAAACTATAGCACAGTTTTGGAATTATCCAAGAAAGCCAAAAAGCAATGCTTTCATCGAACAATTTAACAAAACCATCAAAGAACAGTTTTTTATAGAAATGGGGGAGAATTGTATTGTGTACAGATGCTAAACAAACAAATGAACGAATTAAAGACTCTTAAATGTCTAATTATGTTATGATATTCTAGAAGCTCTTGACATTTGTTATCGTCATTACTCTAAGTCGATATATAAAGAAGCGTTTGTATTGGGGGTCAAGTTTTACAGAGATAAAAATGAGAAAGATGTCCTTGTCGAGTATCCATCTCTAAATCTTGTCACATGTGGAAGAAATTTTGAGCATGTAAAAAAATGCTGAAAGAATCTTTTGAGCTTTGGATTGAAACGGTGAATGAAGGCGGTGGGCGATACTAGAGAGGATTTAGATTGCGAATTGACTGGGAGAGAATCAGTCACCAGAAAGGTGAAAGATATAGTGGATGATTTACAACTTTATCCAACTATTCCCTTATACTTAATACTCTGTTTCCTGTATGGGTGATATGAGTAGAGTAGCATTTGTATGGTTAAACTTAACAAGCTTATTGAATTTTTAGAACCCATTTCATATTTTCAATACCTGTGTAGAGATGGTAATTCTCAATTTATTATAGAGAATGTAAATCAATTGTGGTATAGAATTAGGGGACACTCATATATCAACTAAAAAAGAAGAAGATTTTGAAAAATTATTTGTTTTATGTAAAGGTGGCTTGTCAAAAGATCAAAGAGAAAGTTTCTATGAAAAAATTCAATGTCTAAAGTAAGTTCACAGTGGGTGCTTTTGCTTTTGTACTATATCAGACCATAAATAAAAACAAAGTACAATTAATGAGAAAAACAAATCAATAGAATAGTTCAAGAAACAGAAAATAGTAACGTAGAAGAAGTTAAATAAAAGGATATGACGTTATACATATTTATGTTTGGAGTAGAAAGAATATTAACGTACAGATTAATCGATTCTATTGATTACGTTGGTGGTCAAAAAGTCGCAAGCAAAATAAGAGGAGTGGTAAAGTGGTTCTCATTAAAAAAGACAAGGTGATTGAAAGAAAAGTGGACACAGAAACTAAAGTTTTACTGAAAGGAAAGTTGCAGTTGATAAGATGGTTGACAATTGAGTAGGCTTATAGTTCATATTCACAGGCAAACTTTTAAAGATATTGTTAATGCATTAACTATAAAAATTATAATATAAGCTAGTACTAGTAGTATATAGTATAATAACAAATACTTGGAAACCACATATAGAATTGACTGCCTGTTATCAATGTTTATTAGTTTGTTTAATGTTTTACAAGAATATATAAAATGCGCCCATAGCTTAATTGGATAGAGCGTTTGACTACGAATCAAAAGGTTGGAGGTTCAATTCCTCCTGGGCGCGATGTTATTTGCTTATAATTTATTGAAGTATATTTTAAATTTAAGGGAGCATTTATTTTTATATCAATTCTTACAAAAACTCTAATTTGATGCGACGTAGCAATATTCTCTTGTTAAAGATAATGAAAATAATTTTGATGATTGAATGTAAACCATCTGGGAGCGAATTCAATAAAGAATGAGGGAAATATGCATAAGAGAGGTTGGTAATTATTTTTGTACTGATAGCAAAATAAATCTGAAACCTCTTTGCCTTTACACTGCTAATTTCACAGATGATAAAATTGAAAATAATTATTGTCTTATTTCTGTTAAAAATAATGAAGAAAGTAAAAAATATGTCACAAAAGTAAAAAGAAATATAAATTTTACAAAGATACGAATAATTTAAGGGAATTATTTAGTGTTTGGAATAAAATTTATCAAAAAGATTATGTGACAATTCTGTGAAAGTATAAAGTATAATGGTGGCCGGCAAAGCGAAAATCTTTGATGAATTTGTTTCTTGCAAAAATAATTGATATAGAAACCAGCGAGGATTTGAAATTTTATTGGAAGGACTATAAATTTGACTTGTAAGGCAGATTACAAAAAACTTTATAAAGACGAAACAGAAAAGTTTTTTTGAGAAGAAGTCATATATTTAAAATAAACAAATCAACGATAGTTTCAAGCTGTTTAAAAACGTCCTCCGACGTGACAAAAGAAAAGATTTTAGATTATTTTCATAAATTGAAGTTTTATAAAATAATGATTTTGCTTCTATAGAAGTTCATAACTAGAAATCGTTTTATCAGAGTGCTGAAATCTCTCTTGAAACAATAAAAACGTTACAGGATATATCATTTAAGTTAGGTCATATAAAAAATCAACTTCTTGGCTATTTGTTTGAAGGATTTTTGAATTGTGAAATAAAGCAAAACAAAATGGACTGTTTTATCCAATTGTTAGATTACTAGTTCTCATTTTCCAAATGCACAAGTTATGTTTAGAGTATTTGAAGATAGCATTGTAAAATACTACTGTTATATATATAGTATAAGGTAAATGGTTTATCAATACAACAATTTACAATCCAAGTGATTGGGAAACTGTATATACTGTTACTTCCAATAGGAACTCAAAAGAAATTATTATTATTATCAAAATTGAAAAACTTGAAACTAAAATTGCCAATTCTGAGATCTAGTTGTAGAAAAAAGTAATTTTAGATAAGTACTCAAATTAAAAACATCACCTTTTCATTTATAATGTCACAATGGTGCGACGCCATTATTTGCCATACATAATTTATAAATTCTTACTTTTAAACATCCGACAACAAATCCATTGCCAAAGATTATTCTTATGTGAGAATTTTATTATACGTAGTAAATGTTGATACAATTTGTAAGAATATATAAGATATTTTTCATTTTGTTGCTTTGTTTTTTGTTTTTGCACATTGTTTTGCTGAAAAAGTGAATAGTAAGAAGAGTATAGATTTCAAAAAATAGATAAAATTTATTGTGGAATTAATAAAGAAGAAATATTAAAAATAATTGGAAAAACAGATAGCTATGATATGGAAAGCAAAGTATCGCAATGTCTGTATTATAATTTATCGGTAAAAAGTAAAAAGAGTAAATACTTCATTCATCTTGAGAATTGAGTTGTTGACTTCTATAGTAAACTAGACAATTTCAATAAGGATAGCATAAAGGTTAGTAGATATGAATTTTATTGTCATAAGAAAAATGCAAAAAATAACGAATGCTATGATAGGTTTTATATATTGTGTTAGAAAGTGGACCCCTTACCTAATAATTGTTATTCTTGTTTCATTTTTTACTGTTGGATGTAGACCGATATGTTTATGTTATATTACTTTAGGTTTAATTGGCGGAGTTGCGTATTCTTCTACAAGATATAATGAAGATATAATGCGATAGAGAAATCAGAACCACGTCTGCATTATAATGAGTTAAATAAATGTTAAAATATTAAGTTGAAACAATCTTATGAGAAAAAATGTTGCGATTGTTATTTTATTCAATATTCTTTTTATATTTTTGACCTTATTCCTTTTTGTATATATCAACATATTTTTTTTATTTTTAATTTCCCCTTTTATTCCTTTAATATTTTTTGTGAGTTTTAAAAGAAAACTATTGAAAAATGATATGGAGATAAAACAGGAGATTATGGATGATATTTATCAAACTATAAGTTATACGAAAAGAAGATATAAGAATGACTTAATAAATAAAAATATTACGTTGTTGAGAGACTTAGAGAGATTAAAAAAACAGATTGATAAATCTAGAATTAATGAAAATTGCAAAAAGAAATTGAGAGATTATTTAAATAAACAAATTGGTCAAAGCTAGTAATTAATGGAGTGTTTAATTAATATTATAGTTTATGTTCTGTTTTATTTCTGTTGTGTATGGGATGGGAGAAGTGTAAGTATCAAATTAACGGTTAAACTTGTAAAATATTTTTTAAGGAATAAATTTACGTTCATTTTGTATTTCTAGTCTCAACTTTAAACAGTTTCTAATACTTTTTTGTATAATGCTAGAAAAGTCAGTAAAATTTAATAAACATATAAAGATGGAGAATTTAAGAATGAGCTTAAAAGAGAAAGTTGAAAAAGTGTTGGAATCCGTGAGATCTCAGTTGCAATCAGATGGTGGAAATGTTGAATTGATAGATGTGAGTGAAGACGGAATTGTAAAAGTCATGCTTACAGGGGCTTGCGGTCATTGTCCCATGTCTTCTATGACTTTGAAGCATACTGTTGCAAATGCGATTAAACAGATAGTTCCGGAAATAAAGGAAGTCCAATTAATTAGGTAAGAAATTTTTGTATATTGTTTTCATTATAACCTTATGTAAGAAGTCAAACAGATTTTTACATAAGCACGAATGTTAATATTACCATTATTAAAATAAAAAATCAGATTGAGTTATGCTTATATGCGAATGTGAGGTTGAGTGTTTCATACAAAAGTCTTAGGAGAAAATGAGATGAGTCTTGTAGTAATGAAATTTGGTGGCTCTTCCTTAGCGAATGCTGATAAGATAAGGCATGTTGCAGAGAGAATAATCATAAAAAAGAAAAGTGGTAATAAAGTTGTTGCAGTAGTTTCGGCTCCCGGAGACACAACTGACGATTTAATTAAGATGGCTGATAAGATTACTTGTAATCCTTCTGTTAGAGAAATGGATATGTTACTTGCGACAGGTGAAATGATTTCTATTTCACTTCTTGCAATGGCAATTGACGCTATTGGAGAAAAAGTAATTTCTATGACGGGTCCACAAGCTGGGATACTAGCAAATGAAGATTATATGCGTGCAAGAATAAGAGAAATTAATCCTGAAAAAATTAATGATCAACTTGCAAAAGATAATATTGTTATAGTTGCTGGTTTCCAGGCTTTAAATTCTGGAGGTGATGTAACTACATTGGGTAGAGGAGGGTCAGATTTAACTGCAGTAGCATTAGCAGCTGCTTTAAAGTCTGATTCATGTGAAATATATTCCGATGTGGAAGGTGTATATACTACTGATCCAAGATTTGTGAAAGATGCGAAAAAGATTGATTATATATCTTACGATGAAATGCTTGAAATGGCAGGCTCTGGCTCTCAAGTATTGCAGTCAAGAAGCATTGAAGTGGCCAAAAAATTTAATGTTGAAATACATTCAAGAAGTACTTTTAGTGAAAATGAAGGAACGATAATAACAAGCAAAGAAAAAATTAAGGGGAAGAAAATGGAATCCTTTTTAATCTCGGGAATATCATTTGATAGGAATCAAGTTAAATTTACAATATGTGTGTTGGATGCTCCTGGTATTGTTGCGAAAATTTTTAGTCACTGTTCAAAAGTTGGCATAAATATAGATATGCTTAATCAATCTATTTCAAATAAAAGTAATATTATTTCTTTCGTTGTGAATAGAAGCGACATGAAGAAAACACAGGAAGAACTTGATAAAATAACTTCAGATTGTAAAGCTTCGGTTTCTTGTGACGAACATGTTGCAAAAGTTTCAATTATAGGGGTAGGTATAAAAAGTCATAGTGTTGTAGCTACGAGGATGTTTGAAATATTGCATAAAATTAACATAGATATTAATATGATTTCCATAAGTGAGATTAAAATATCGTGTATTATAAGTGATCCTGATGTACTAAAGGCGGTAGAAGAATTGCATAAAGGGTTTGGACTTTCTAAAAAGTAGATTAAAGGAATTTATAATGAAGTCAAAAGGATTTACTTTGATAGAATTTATAATAGTAATTGCTATAGTAGGCACATTAAGTATTATAGCTATTCCTATATATAAAAAATATATAGAAAAAGCAAAAATTTCTCAAAGAAGTACACTTATTGAAAAGTCTTTGAATTAAGAATTTCTTTATAAAAAATACCTAAGTGCTAATTTTGTAAAAATAGTGAAGGAAGAGTTGCTATGATTTCTCGTTTGTAACAACTTCCTTTATGTCCCTTATTTTCTAGAAAGCATTTAAGAGTTTTTGATAACTTATCATTGGCCAATATTCATCTGAAACTAAATCTTCGGCATTATCAATTTTTTCTCTTAATTTAGGTAGAATTTCTGTGCCTTCAGATGCAAATTTTTCAGCGGTTACAACAGGATTATCGTGCTCTGATGAAATAAAGTTTGCTAACTCTTTAATATGTACTTTTATTTCTTCGTATATTTTAATTAGTGTTTTTATTTCTTTTGAAATCACTTCCGATTTTATATTGATTGAGTTTAAATTTTTGCTTGTTTTTGCTAAAACACTTATTTGTTTAAAGATTGCTGGAAGGAGTAGTGTGTTTGCGGTTTTAATTGCATATTCATATTCAATTTCTTTTGTCCTTATATAGTTTTCAAATTTTATCTCTATTTTTGACTTCAGTTCTCTTTCAGTTAATATGTTGTATTTTGCAAAACAGTTTACTATGTCTTCCTTGAAAAAGAGTTTCAATGCTTCTGGGGTATTTTTAGCATTAGGCAATCCTCTTTTTGCAGCTTCTTTATGCCAATCTTTTGAATATCCGTTTTTCTCAAATCTTATATCTTTTGTTTCTATAATTAGTTCTTTTACTACTTCCAAGGCTTTCTTTTTTATGTCTTCGCCTTTTTTTGACTCAATTCTCTTGTATATCTCATCAAATCCATAAGTTACGATAATGTTTAATACAGTTCCAACTTCTGAAGGATTTGCCGAAGAACCAAGAGCTCTAAACTCAAATTTGTTACCTGTGAAAGCGATAGGTGAGGTTCTATTTCTATCTGAATAGTCTTTGCTAACTCTTGGAAGATTTTTTACGCCTAGTGTAATTTCGTTTACTTCCTTTTCGTTTATTATGTTAGCTTTTTCTATCGAATCTAGAAGCTCGCTTATATATTTGCCTAAATAAACTGACATGATTGCTGGCGGAGCTTCGTTCGCTCCCAATCTATGGTCGTTACCAGCGTCTGCAACACTTGCTCTTAAAATTCCACCAAATTTTTTTATTCCTAATAAAACTGCGGTAATAGCCAAGAGAAATGATATATTTTTAATAGGAGATTTAGAGGGCTCAAAATAATTGGAACCGGTATTGTCGCCTATAGACCAATTGAAATGCTTTCCAGAGCCATTTACACCAGCGAATGGCTTTTCATGTAAGATAGTAACCATATTGTGTTTATCAGCGACTTTTTTGAGAATTTCCATTATTTGAAGGTTGTTATCTATTGCTAAATTTTCTTCTTGATGAAGAGGTGCTAGCTCAAATTGATTCGGAGCAACTTCATTATGTCTTGTTTTTACTGGGATGCCTTTACGATAAAGTTCATAATCAACGTCTTCCATAAATTCTAAAATGTTTTTTTGATATTTCCGAAATAATGATCTTCCATCTGTTGACCCTTTGCTGGCTTATTGCCAAACAAAGTTCTTCCGGTAACGATTATATCAGGTCGTGACTTTACTGCCTCCTTAGAAAGAAGAAAATATTCTTGTTCTATACCTACAAAAACTTTTATTTGTTTGGCATTTTTACTTCCAAGAAGTTTTTGAAGATTTATTGCTTTTTCATTTAGTACTGTAAGGGATCTTAGTAAAGGGGTTTTAAGATCAAGAACTTCTCCAGTCCACGAAAGAAAAACAGAAGGTATTACCAAGGTTTTTGTCTTGCCTGCTTCCAAGAGAAACACTGGTGACATTGGATCTCATGCTGTATATCCTCGTGCTTCAAAAGTTGATCTTATTCCGCCAGAGGGAAAAGAAGATGCATCAGGCTCAGATTGTACAAGCTGTGAAGCTGAAAATCTTTCTATTATTTTTCTATTTTCGCCATAATCTATAAATGCATCGTGTTTTTGAGCGGTTCCTCCTCTTTGAGGTTGAAACCAATGTGTAAAATGAGTCGCCCCATTTTCAAGTGCCCACTCTTTCATCGCATGAGCGACTTTGCCAGCTATTGATTGATCTAAAGGTTCTAAGTTGTCAATAGTTGCTATGAGTTTTTTATAAATATTTTTACTTAACTTCTCCTCCATTACTTTCTTTGTAAATACTAGTTCGCCGTAATAATCATGAATTGATTCCACCCTTCCTCCGGTTACTTAGTTTTTGATATATTTAATGTTAGTAAAAAATAAAGAGAGCGTGTGTTAGAACCTTACCTTATTATTAAAGATGTTCATTTTGTAACGTTTAGTATGTAAATTATAATTATGATACTGCATAAGATGTAACGTCCTACAAATATAATCCATTTGCCTACAGGTTTAGAACGTCCGCTTTGGATTTCTCCTATAACATTGCTTGGTGGAACAATCCAAAAAAGAAATATGGCACCAAATAAAGCACATATTGGAATAAGATGCATTTCAAGAATATTAATAAATCCTCTGATTTTACCTACTATAAAAATATTGCACATTAATATTATTATTGTACAAACTAATACTGTGGCCAAAGTACGCGGTATTTTAAACTTATTTTGTAATAATTCAACTATAGTTTCAATCATACCTATGAGAGAAGTAAGAGCAGCTAAAAATACTGCAATAAAGAAAATGACCATAAGAACTTGTCCTAAAGCTAAACATTTGAAGATTTCAGGCATTGTTATAAACATAAGAGGTGGTCCAGAATTGATGTCTTTACCGAAGGCGAATACAGCAGGGATTATTAGCATGGCGACCATTATTGAGGCAAGTGTATCTAAAAATACGATATTTTTTGCAGAAGAAACTATATCATCGCTTTTTTTTGAGTAAGAACCATATACGATCATTGTTGAACCTCTTAAGGATAAAGAGTAAAAAACTTGCCCCAATGCTAACATCCATGTTGTAGGATTAATCAAGAATTCCCATCTTGGAGTAAAGAGATATTTATATCCTTCTGAAGCATTTGGAAGAAAAGCGACTCTTATAATTAAAACAAAAAGTAAAACAATAATCGCGGGGATCATGAATTTACAGCATTTCTCAATTCCTTTCTTTTTAGTATTGACAGACCCAGATAGAATCACAGTTATGGTAATCCATAATGCAATTTTGTCATTAATAGCCATATTATAGTATTGGGTGCTATCATGTGCTGTGAAGGCTGGTCCTATAATAGAGTCCGCTAGAAAGCGGACAACCCAGGCTACGACTAAAGTATAGCCTATTGCTTGCACTAAGGCTACTAAAACACATATCCAGCCAATAGCTTCTCCTAGTTTTCCTTTTTTACCTCGCATTTCTAAAGCTTTTTTGAAGGCCCCTATTGGTCCAGTCCCTGTCAGTCTGCCTATGGTGATTTCACCTATTAAGGCGGTAATTCCTAAAACTATTATGCAAGTAATGTATGGAATTAGGAAAGCTGCTCCTCCAAGTTCTCCTACACGATAAGGAAACAACCATATGTTCCCTAACCCTATAGCCTAACCAGCAGCGGCAAAAATAAGACCCCATTTTGATGAAAATGAATTTTTGTTAGAGCTAGAACTCATGATAACAATTTCTCCCTTAAATTATTAGTATTTAAATATAAAAGTTAAATATACCTATAAAACTGATCTTTTATTCAATATATTTTACCCACTTAATTCTATATATTTTTTTGTACCCTATCAAATAAATTGCATTTTTTTACATTTTTGAATAGATAAAATTTTATGTATTTTCTTGATTTTATGTTATATGGATCAATAGGGAATATAGGCAACTAGGTTAGGATTAAAATAAATATGGTCATTAATTTTGACCTTTGCCGATATTTTGACATTAAATCAAGATTTTGGTACAACTAACAGATAATATATAATAATCAAGTATAGATATATGTATATCTATAAAACGTGAGTATAATTTGTAATTATAACCATACATGACATGAATATATTAAACATTGTAAAATAGCTTATGTAGTAAATGTATAAGCTTACAATTGCTTAATTATGTTAACGGAGGGTGTTATATAAATGAAAAGGACATTTCAACCAAATAAAGATAGAAGAAAAAAAAAGATAGGTTTTATGGCTAGAATGGCAACGGCTAGCGGCAGAAAAGTTTTAAATGCACGTAGAAGAAAAGGTCGTAAAATTATAAGTGCATAAAATTGTGCAGATAAGTGAGAATGAGCAAAAATTGTTGTAAGGCAAGTGGTTTATCAAAAAAGACATTATCAAGGAAAAATTTTTCTTTTACGTATTTTGAGAAATTACATCTGCAAAAAGATTTTAATAAAGTTTTTGATAAAGGATTGAGACTTGAAAACAAAAGTATAAAAATTTTAGTTTATAAAAGGAATGATGGACTTGCTATAAGAAGACTGGGGCTTGTTACGCCGAGAAAAGTAGGGAAGGCAGTAATGAGAAACAGGATGAAAAGAAGATTGAGAGAAATTTTTAGACTTAATAAACATTTTTTGGAACCGAGTATAGATTTGATTTTCATTTCTAGAGTGGAAACTGCTCTTTTAAATTATAGTAGTCTAAAAAAAAATGTTTTGGGCTTGCTTAAAGATGCCAAGTTTTACATAGATTCGGAGTAATGTGTGAAAGTAATAGCACTTTTTTTAATCAAATGTTATAAATTCATATCTAAATTTAGTCCGCCTAGATGTCGTTTACTACCCAGTTGTTCTACCTATGCTTATCAAGTAATAGAAATTTATGGTTTTTTCAAGGGTTCTTTTTTAGCTCTTAAAAGAATTATTCGTTGTAATCCGTTTTGTAAAGCAGGTTTTGACAATATCCCTTTGCCAAAAAAGAAAATTTAACGTCATAAGATAAGGAAGATAAATGCAAAAAAATTCTATTTTATTTATAATTTTATCGCTTTTTACGGTTTTAATCTGGTATTTTCTTGTTTCTCCGCACTATCATCATCAGCTTCCACAACAGATGACGCAAACTCAAAATGATGCTAACATATCGAATATGGTTAAAAACGCTGATAAGTATGTAGAAGAAAATATAAATATTGAAACTGAAAAATATAAAGCGGTTTTGACAAATAAAGGTGCCGCGATTATAAGTTGGACTATTAAGGAAAAAAATGGACAAATGGTAGATTTGGTAGTTCCAGAATCTGCACCTGTTATGGCGAACTTCCCAGATGAAATTTATAAAGTAGTTTCAAAATCCGATAAAAAAGTGGTTTTTGAACACGTTTCTGTAGATGGATGGAAAATCACAAAAACATATAATTTTTCAGACTTTTATATGCACAATTTAAGTGTTTCTATTGAAAAACCTCATGAGGTATCTTTCCCTGAGATAAATTTTAAATGGGGACCTGGTCTTGGTACTGACGCTAAAGAGATAAAGGAAAATACTTTATTTACAAAAATTTCAGCTTATACTGCAGCGATTCCCAATAAAATTGAAAAACTTAAAAATGTATCTAAGTCCGCTGCTTTATACAAATGGGTGGCTATAGATAATAAGTATTTTCTAGTTGCATTTATACCTGCAAAATTTGCAGATTTTGATAAAATTATATCATCCAGAATAGATAAAAAACATCCTTATTCTCTTGCTTTTACGGCAATAGTTCCTAAGAATATCAATAAAAAAGATTACTCCATTAACTTCTATTTGGGACATAAAAGTTATAAGTATTTGAAAACTTATAATTTGGGACTTGAAAAAACTGTAGATTTTGGTTTCTTCGGATTTTTAGGAAAAGTTGCCTTTGCGGTTCTAGCATTTTTCCATAAGCTTACTAACAATTACGGCTGGGCTATTATAATGCTTACCGCTGTTATACAAGTTTTAGTTTTACCGTTAACTTTAAAAAGTTTTAAATCTGCTGCGGCAATGAAAAATATTCAGCCTATAGTGAAAGATATTCAAACAAAATACAAAGATAATCCGCAGAGACTTCAAGCTGAAATGTTAAATGTGTATAAATCTCAAAAAGTTAATCCTTTGGGTGGATGCCTACCTATGCTTTTACAACTTCCTATTTTTTGGGCGTTTTTTACAATGCTAAGAAATGTTTATGAGTTAAGGAACGAGGGTTGGATTCTTTGGATAAAAGATCTATCTGCTGCAGATCAATTTATACGTATAGGTTCTTTTAACTTTAATCTTCTCCCTTTGATAATGGGTATAGGAATGTTTTTTCAACAAAAAATGACGACTGCCACTTCAGATCCTACGCAAAGGAAAATGATGTATATAATGCCTATAGTGTTTACTTTTATGTTTTGGTCTTTTCCGTCAGGCCTTGTTATATATTGGCTTACTAGCAGCATAATATCGACAATAGAACAGTATTTTATAATGAAAAAAAGTACGATTCGTGTAAGACGCATTTAATGATGCACTAAATCCAGTGAAAATTCAGAGGATCAATGTAGTGAATCTGTGTTTTATGTTGACTTTATTAATAAGTAAATGTTAATAACTATGCAAGAAGTAGAATTTAAAGGTAAAACAGTAACTGAAGCTATAAATAAAGGTTTGTCACAGCTGGGGTGTGATAAAGAGCGTGTTAAAATAAAAATTGTAAGCGAAGGTTCAATGGGACTATTCGGACTTATTGGGATAAAGCCGGCGATTGTTTTAATGTCAATTGATGTTGATGGTAGTTTTAAATGTAGAAGTAAAACTGCAATATCAAATTGATATAATATAAATCGCTTTTTTTGTTTCGCTAGATCTTTGTTTAGTAGGAATGAATATAAGTAAATACGTTTCTGATGTTTAAATGTGATACAGCCATTTTCAAAAAACACTTAATTGATATATTAAATCCTACCTCAGTTTATAGTGTTGTATCGCGTTTATTCCCTAAAATAGAAATAGATAAGTGTGCTTGCTAAAGATATAATTTTAAGTATTATTTACTGATTTTAATTGAAATTGAATGAAGAATAATAATGTTGTAAAACCTAACCTATTGAATCTACAAATAAATGCAAAGGAGAGATGGCCGAGGGGTTTAAGGCGATAGTCTTGAAAACTATTATAGGGTAAACTCTATCGAGGGTTCAAATCCCTCTCTCTCCGCGTATCTTTTTAATTATTGTCGTAAAATTTGGTAAGCAAAATATTTTTATATAAGTGTTCTATAACTTCTTAAAATTAGGACTAATTATTTATTTACAATTTGTAAAAAATTTATTTTGTGAGTTTAACAAGCACAGAGAATTTTTATCAAAGTAGATAATGATATGTTAAAAATATCTGTGTTGTTTCCATTAGTTTTACTGGTAACTATGGGTTTTTTAATGCTTGGATATGCAGAAGAATAGCAAATCCAGAGATTTATACGATAAACGACAATTTGTGGGTTTACGATTAAATGATGTAGTAAGAAGCATAGTTGAAAATGTTAGATAATGAAGATATGAGGATAATTTCGGACAAACATACTAGTATTGGTATTATAATTGTGATACTGAGAAAAATTTAATTGTTTCTATTACGATTTTAAAATTAAGGAATAAATAGTTTACGTAAAATTTAATAAATGGGATAAATAATTATGAAAAAGTTTTTCTTTTAAATTTTAAATGCTAAACTGGAGATTGGATTTAATTTTAGAAAAGTCAAAGAAATAAGAGAGATCCTTGTGAAATTACTTGGGTTATGGTATTTTTATTTTGGATATTTATAGTTAGTATTCAATTAACACTTTCAGTTCAAAAAAATCTTTAATCTATTATCTCTCAATAGCACTCATGAGTTTGTCATCTTATAAGTTATTTACTTGAAAAACGTAAAAGAAAAATTCCTAAAGAGTGTCTAAATGATTCTTATAAAGAGATGAAGAAAAATATGTTACAAGAAATTATTTGTGTCAATTGATTATAATTTAGGTGATGAGGCTGAAAAACTTCTTAATTATAAAGAGTTTAGAGAATTCTTTTCTGCCAGAAAAATTGAAAAATGGAATGTAAGAAGGATGATCATTTTATATACATTGTATACAAATATAAAAGATATTCTTAATAAATTTGAATTGTTTAATAGAGAATTGGATACAGTTGTACTGCTTTGTTCTCTAAAGAATAAGAATGCATATAATGAATTTAAAAATCTATATTTGCACAGGGCTATTTTTTTGATAGGAAAACTGCGATAATGACCCTATTTGAGATTGCATGGACGCCTTGTAGGAGTGTGTAGATAGGAGGATTATAAATACGTAGAATTTGACAAGAAAAATTCAATAAGTTTGGAATAGGAAATAGGATAGATTAAATTTTAAAATAATCGTAATCCTTTATTGTAGTGTCAAAAGATTATAATACATCATTTTATGAGAGAACTTATCTTTTTAAATCATATAAGTTTGTATTTCCAAAATAAAATTTGTTTTGAAGATTTTTCGGCACAAATAAAAAAGGAGATCGCATTGCAATTATAGATAACAATGGAACTGGAAAGTCGTCTTTGCTTGCCTTTGAAGGTTATGTACAAAATAATAAAAATATTTCTTTCGGATATGCACCACAATTAATTTACGGATATGAAAATTTGAGTGGTGGTGAAAAGTTCAATAAAGCTTTAAGTGTTGCCTTTTCAAATAATCCAGACGTTTTGCTTTTAGATGAGCCAACAAATCATTTAGATTCTAAAAATCGCAAATCTCTAATGGGAATGTTAAACTTTTACAAGGGAACTTTGGTAGTTATATCTCATGATGTTGAACTTCTAAGAAATTCTATTAACATTTTATGGCATATATATGATGGAACGGTTAGTATTTTCAAGGGAAAATATGATTATTATCATCAAACAATGCAACTAGAACGTCAGGCTATTGAAATCGAATTTAGATCTCTTGCATGGAAAAAAAAGAGAATCATAAAGCTTTAATGAAAGAGCAACATCGTGCTAAAAAAAGTAGAAAAAGAGGAGAGAAGTTAGTTGAGCAGAAAAGATGGCTTCCCGCTTTAGGTAACTTGAAAGAAAGTTATGCAAAAGAAACTGTTGGTAAAATAAAAAACAAATCTTAAAAAAGAAAGAAACTCTGATTAAGTGTTTATCTAATTTAAAAAAATGAAATAATAAAACCAACTTTTTCTTTGACGTCTAAAAGGATAAGTCAAAAAGTAATTGTTTCGATAAATGGTGGAGGAGTTAAATATGGGGATAAAATAATTTTAGAAGATATTAACCTATCAATTACTGGAAATGAACATTTAGCTATAACTGGCGATAACGGTTCAGGCAAAACAACATTATTTAAAGCTATTTTAAATTATTCACAGATTTCAAAAACTGGTGTTTGGAATGTACTATGTTGGGGAGGTATAGGTTACTTAGACCAGTATTATAATTCATTGGATAATAAAAAACGGTTTTACAGACGCTGATTGATTTATTGCCTGAAAAAACTTATGTGGAAATAAGAGATTTTTTGAATGATTTTTTATTTAGAAAAAATGAGGAAATAAATAAAATGGTATCAGTTTTGTCTGGCGGAGAAAAAGCAAGACTTTGTCTTGCTCAAATAGTGGCACAGCCACTAAATTTGTTGCTTATAGATGAAATTACAAATAATGTTGATTTAGAGACGAAGGAATATATTACTGATGTGCTAAAAGATTATCCCGGGGCAATAATGATGGTTTCTCACAATGCAACATTTTTAGCTGATATAAAAATTACAAACTATTATGGTTTGTAAGTCATCAGGTCTCAATTGCTTTGCTGTAAACTCTTACAACTTGAGCTATATAATAACATAATACTCGCTTTTATTTTTGCCTTCCATTTTCAGCGAGTTAAAATTTTATCAAGTTTTTGGCATGAGGCATAAATCCTTGAATTTCAAAGTATAAAAAGCTCCGTCATCTTTTTAAATTTCTAAATACTTGTCAGATTTCAGTTCCTCTTTAAGTAAAAATTTGTTTTTGTATTTCCATCTACATGAATGAGCGTATATTTCTTGATTTGTGTTTCGCGAAGTTATAAATGCAGAAATTGAGAATCTTCCGGAATAACTTATGTGCATAGTGTCGTGTATAAAAATTTCAATTTTTATGTCCCTGCAACGTAATTTTATTTCTTTGGTTTCAAAAAGCTTGTTTCTTTGCATAACACACACATAAGTCAACTCCTAAATTTCAGAAATTTATTGTAAGCTATGAACAAATATTTACTTGAGTTGTGATATATGTATAGGAGTTTTAGGAATTTCTTTTTTATGTATTGCAATATGCATGAGTTTGATAATTAGAATGCTGTCGTGAGATGGGGTTTTCAATATTTTAAGAAATTTTCAAGACGGACAATATATTTGTTATGAAAAAATAAATTGAGCGTTAGATATACTTTTCTCATTAAGTTTATGTCTCGGAAGAATCCCTTCTTCTACCTCTTACAAAGAGAATTTAGATTTTGTTCTTAGTGATATTATTTTGAAAATTCTAGCGTTAAACGACATCTGTTCTGTAGAGGAATTCTGTTTTTAACTTTAAAAATGGATTCTGTGGGTAGTGAGAGTTCGTTTTTTGTATTTATAAAAGAATTGCTAATATTAAAATTCAGTTTGGACTAGATTGAAATCTTTTACTGTAAACGGGGGGAGCAACAAAACATTTAGTAATTATAAAGACAAATTTTCTCGTAGTAAAATAAATTAGTAGATTGCTTGCTAAGTATTGCCAAAGTGTGTTTCAATTATGCTTTTGTAGATATGTGAATTGACAAAACAGAGTGCATTTATTATAATCTCAAACTATACGCAATTAATATAAAGTAGGTGAATTGATTGAGTTTTGTGGAGGTATTTAATGACGGTGCGATTACGGTTGCAAAGAAAGGGCAAATCTAAGAGGCCATATTATAGGGTTGTAGCTGTTGATCAGAGAGTTAAGAGAGATGGAAAACCTGTTGAGGTTCTTGGACAATATGATCCTATGTCTGAAGATAATAAATTTAATGTTGATATCGGAAGGATAAATTATTGGTTAAACATTGGAGCAAAAGCTTCCGAGACGGTAGCTGTACTGATAAAAAAGTGTCAAATAAACGGAAGTAAGTAAATTAACTGAATTTGCATATAATTACGGAGGGGCTTATTTATGAAAGAATTGGTGCTTTTAATTGCTAAGGCTTTGGTTGATAATCCGGATAAAATAGATGTGAAAGAAATTGTTGGTGAGAAAACCACTGTTGTGGAATTGAAGGTTGCTGATGGAGATAAAGGGAAAATTATCGGCAAGGAAGGTAGAATTATAAAAGCAATAAGAATTATTGTGAATTCTGCTTCCGCAAAGCTTGATAAGAGAGCAACTGTTGAAGTTGTAGAATAATACAAAATGAAGTCTAAAAAGAATGATACAAAACGAAAAAAAGTATCCAGTACTAATAATATTGTTGGGTTTGAAGTCTTTGATCAAAATGGGAAGCTAATAGGAATTCTTTCTGATATTATGTTAACTAGCAGTAGCGACGTATGGATTGTAAAGTATTGTAATGAGGAAATTTTAATCCCCGCCTTAAGAAGCGTGGTGAGAGAAGTGAATATATTAAGAAGAAAGATTTTTATTGTTCTACCTAAAGAATATGAAGATGTTTATAATCACATAAAATCTGTAGATGATGTCCTTAAGTACAATGTGTGCTTTATATATGAAGATTGATATACTTACTATATTCCCTGGAATGTTTAAAGGTCCTTTTGCAGAAAGTTTAATAAGTAGAGCATCACGAAAAGAAATTCTTAAGATTGATATTGTTGACATAAGATCTTTTTCTAGAGATAAACATAGAAAGGTTGACGACAGACCTTTTGGTGGTGGTGTTGGTATGGTTATTAAACTGGAACCGTTGTACTATGCTATGAGAAGTGTAGGGGTTAGAAAAAAGAACAATTCTTATAAGAAAAATAATATTTATAGAAAACCATATGTTGTCTATATGTCTCCTCAGGGCAAAACTCTTGATAATAAGATTGTAAAAAATCTTACAAAATTTGGACATTTGGTTATTGTATGTGGTCATTATGAAGGTGTTGATGAACGCATTATGAATTATGTTGACGAAGAGATATCTATAGGCGATTATGTTCTTACAGGTGGGGAGATTCCCGCAATGGTTCTAACTGATGCTGTTGCAAGGATGCTTCCGGGAGTTGTAAAAGAAATAGGTTCAATAAAGAATGATTCGTTTTATGATGGATTGTTAGATTACCCGCATTATACAAGACCTGCAGTGTTTAAAGGTCATAGAGTCCCAACAGTTCTTCTATCTGGAAATCATAAAAAAATTGACGAATGGTGTGCGAAAGAGGCATATAGGAGAACTAAAGAGCGTCGTCCTGACTTATTAAGAAAATAAAGCAGAATGAGATTTTAATTTTGTATTGTTAAGATAAATAAAGGGTGTTGATTTTAGTTTACTTTGTTCTTGTTTTTTCGTTTTGTTCTATCATTTACTTGTAGAAAAAGGAGTGGTAATAAAGTGTCACTATTAGAGCAAGTGCAAACATTGTATAAAAGAAATTTAGGAGTCAGTTTTAAATCAGGTGATCAAATAAAAGTATATTTTAATGTGGTTGAGGCTGGAAGCGAAAGAATCCAGATTTTTGAGGGCATAGTTATACGTGTTAGAGGTAGTGGACTTTCTAAGACTTTTACGGTAAGAAAAGTTTCTTCTGGCGTTGGAGTTGAACGAATATTCCCTATTCACTCTCCGCGTATCAATAAAATTGAAGTTGTAAGACGTGGAAAAGTGCGCAGAGCTAAACTCTATTATTTGAGAAATCTTTCAGGAAAGGCGGCGAGAATATCTGAATACTCTTCAAAAAAGAGTTCTAAGAAAGGAACTAATCCTCAAAATTTTGTAACAGCTACAAATTGATTTTTACGTGAAGTTAATGAATCTGTTTTCTTTTGATAAAAGTTTTTACAATAGAGATGTTAATTTAATTGCAGGGGTTGATGAGTCTGGACGGGGACCTTTAGCAGGTCCAATAACAGCGGCGGCAGTAGTATTGCCTAGAGATTTTATGGTTTATGCTTTAAACGATTCAAAGCAGTTGTCAGAAAAAAAAAGAGATATTCTTTTTGAACTAATAAAGAAAAAAGCTTTATTTTATGCCGTTGAAGTCATAGATAACAAAATTATTGATAAAGTAAATATATTGCAAGCAACCTTTCTTGCTATGTTTTATGCTGTGGCTAAATTAAAAATAAGGCCGGATTTGTGTCTTATAGATGGAAATCGCAAAGTGCCAGGTTTGTTTTGTGATCAGGAAGTGATTGTTGGTGGAGATTCAAAAAGTGCAAGTATTGCTGCAGCTTCAATACTTGCTAAGGTTTCTAGAGATAAAATCATGCTCGAATACTCCAAACTTTATCCTATTTATGATTTTGAAAAACATAAGGGATATGGGACCAAAAAACACGTAGAAATTTTAAAGAAGTATGGAGCATGTCCTATTCACAGGATAACCTTCTGTCCCGTAAGCAATGTTATTTCTCACCTAAGATTTGATATTAACTATTAAAAACTTTTATATTATCGTAAATATTAACATAGACAAAGTAACACTTTTGATTGAATATTGATTAATAAAAAGTCTTATGTAAATGGAAAATGGATATATTATATTTAAGATAAGATAAAAACTGTGAAATAGTGTTCATATTAAGTAAAATATATTATCAGCCCACAAGAAGTTGTAACTCTTAAAAAAGCAAAAAATTATTAATTAGGCACTATAGTTTAGATAAAATGATATTAAAAAATATTCATCTATTCATCACTTAGAGAATTTGTATTATTTTTAAGAAATTTATTATTAAATTTAATTTATTAAGATTGTGTATTAAGTTATATAAGTGATGTAGTAAAAGATTTAATTAAATTTGACTTTAAGTTAAAGTTTTTGTTAAGATCATGACTGTGATAGATTTACACACGCATACTTTTTTTTCGGATGGGGTTTTAAGTCCTTTTGAGCTTGTTTACAGGGCGAAAAGTAATGGCTATATTGCCATTGCTCTTACAGATCATGTTGACTATTCTAATATGGAGTTTGTTATTTCAAATATAGTCAAAGCAGCAAAAATATTGAGAGAGAGTTATGGCATTTTGGTTTTACCAGGAGCGGAACTTACTTATATTCCCCCAAAGCTTATAAAATGTGCGACAGAGGAGTGCAGGAAATTAGGTGCCAAGGTTGTTGTTGTTCATGGTGAAACTGTAGCTGAAGTTGTACCACCTGAAACGAATATGTATGCTGTTGAAGCACACGTAGATATATTGGCTCATCCTGGACATTTATCTGAAAAAGAAGCTGAGACAGCCGCTAAGAATAATGTTAAAATAGAAATTACCACAAGAAAGAGTCATGGGATTACGAACAAAGAAGTTGCGGAAGTTGCACTTAAAAAAAAGGCTAGACTTGTTTTAGATACCGATACCCATAATCCGGAAGATCTTTTGACAAAAGAACTTATAGATTTGGTTTTGTCAGAATCGGGCTTGCCAGGTTATTATTATGACATAATGCAAAAGAATGCGTTGGAAATAGTTAATGGGTGTCGCTAAAAAAGTAAAGGTTATATTAATAATGTGAACTTTGTAGCTTATAAAAAATCAATTATAGAGATAATTTCAAGAGTTATGTTAAATTTAGGAAACAAAGTAAGAATTTTTATAGTTGTAGCTTTAACTATAGGATTAATTTTTGTAGGGGTATTTACTTATTTTAAGTCTAATGAAAATAGTAAAATATCTTCTAATAAACTGTCGGAGGCTTGTACGTCTTTTGCTTGTGGTGATATCAGAAATGGATTTACTATTATAGATGAGACTATAGCTCGATTTCCAAAGACTCCGGCGGCATATCAGGCAAGACTCATTAAGGCAGATATACTTATTGAAATGCATAAATATGAAGAAGCGTTAAAGATTTTAGAAGAAACCTTAAATAATGGAAAACCTAAAACTATAAAACCACTTGCAAGTTCAAGAATTATTTACATATATGACTCTAAAAAAGATTATTCTAAGGCTATTTTTGTGTCAAACGAATTTATTAAAAAGTATCCAGACCATTTCCTTGTTAAAGATATCTATCTAAATTTAGCAGAATATTATTTTCTTTCTGGTTCACAAAATAATGCGGTTAGAGTTTTTAATGAAGTAGTGGTTAAATTTTCTAATACGCAAGAGGCAAAGAAAGCTCGGAATAGACTTAATGATATAAATAAAATAGATTGAAGTTAAAAAAGTGTGCCATGGGGATTTTTTTAATAATTATATTTATTATAATATTGATTGTTCCATGTTCATCAAAAAGGTATAACGGAAGGTGCCTTAAGGTGTAGAGTAGCTATTGACTTTTTTGACACATGTATGATTCCCTATTAAGATGGTTTTAGCTACAAGACTAAAAAATATGCTTCTGAATTAAGTTTATTGTGGAGTCGTTCAGGTTGTGAGTATTAAGATTGTATTTGTAAAGAATGTTTTTAGAGGAGGTGGAATAAGTGAATGTTCCGGAAGATTTAAAGTATACGAAAACTCACGAGTGGGTAAAAATTGATGGTAATAAGGCTAAAGTAGGTATAACTGATTTTGCACAGCATGAGATTACAGATATTGTGCATATAGAGCTTCCAGAAATAGGCAAACATGTAAAAAAGGAACAGCCTGTTGCTGTTATAGAATCCGTAAAGTCTGCTTTTGATATTTATACTCCTTTAAGTGGTAAAATTATAAATGCAAACGACGATATTCTTGAGAGTCCAGAAATTGTAAACAGATCACCTTATAAGGATGGTTACTTATTTACAGTTGAATTTTATGATGAAAAAGAGATTGGAAGTTTACTTAGTGCAGATGATTATAAAAAATTGATTTAATAGAGATAATTAGTATGAACTATACATCACAGAATCAAAAAGACAGAAAAGAAATGATTGAGACGATAGGAATTAACGATGTAAACGAACTATTCGATGTAATTCCTAAAAGTTTGAGGACAAAAGAGTTAAATATTGTCGGTGGTAAAACAGAGCAGGAGCTTTTAAATTATTTTTCAGATATTGCTTTAAAAAATAAAGTTCTTACGTCTTTTAGAGGAGCAGGGATTTACGATCATTTTATACCATCCTTAGTGAGTGAAGTTATAGGAAGATCAGAATTTTGGACAGCATACACACCTTATCAGGCTGAAGCGAGCCAAGGTACTCTTCAAACGATTTTTGAATATCAAAGTTTAATATGTGCTTTAACAGGCTTAGATACGTCTAATGCTTCACTTTATGATGGTGCAACAGCAGTGGCAGAAGCTGCATTACTTGCTTTAAGAGTTAATAGAAAAAGTAAAATATTGATTTCGTCAGCTTTACATCCAGAATATATACAAGTTGTGAGAACGTATCTGGAAAATTCTGGAGCGGAACTTGTTTTTCTAGATGTTTCTAGTAGTGATGGAGTGGTAAAAAAAGAAAGTCTAGGCGTGAATCTTGATGAAAATACAGCTGCGGTTATAATACAATCTCCAAATTATTTTGGAGTTATTGAAGACATGCAGGCTTTATCTTTTATTACAAAAAAGAAAAACTCTTTATTTGTTGCGATAGTAAATCCTTTGTCGCTAGGTGTTTTTAAAGCACCGGGGGAATATAATGCCGATATTGCTGTGGGAGAAGGACAAGTTTTAGGTTCTTCCATGAATATGGGTGGGGCGACGTTTGGGTTTATGGTTGTAAAAAAAGCTTTAGAGTGGAAAATGCCTGGAAGAATTATTGGACAAACAGTTGATAAACGTGGCAATAGAGGATTTGTATTGACTTTACAATCGAGAGAGCAGCATATAAGACGAGAAAAGGCAACGTCTAACATATGTACTAATGCGTCTTTAAATGCACTGGCGGGTTGTGTCTTTTTGTCCGGTTGGGGAAATTGTGGTTTTAAAAAACTCGCTGAAATTAATATATCTAAGGCGAGATATGCTTATGATAAGATAAAATCTTTAAAAGGTTTTAAGTCAAAATTTGGTGGAGACGAAGTTTTTTTTAATGAATTTGTAATAGAGACGCAAAAAGACGTAAACAAAATAAATGAAGTTTTGCTTAAAAATGACATTCTTGGTCCTTTAGATTTGTCAAATTATAATCGCACTCTTGTTTCTTTGGGTTTATCTGAAATGCAAGAAAACTTTAAAAAATGTCTATTGTTTTGTGTAACAGAACAAAGAAATAAATGTGAAATTGACAAATTGGTAGAAATACTTTCTAAAATCTGATGTATGATGGAAGTTTGTTAGTATAGCAGTATAAATAAATTATGATTATATTATAAATCTGTTTAGGAAAGTTTTAAATGGAAAAATTGTTGAATGAGTTATCCACGGAGTGTTGTCCGGCGTATAATTTAGATTCTGAAATTGAGATTGATGTTCAAATTCCAAAAAACTTAAAGAGGAATTTGAGTTTGGGTTTGCCAAATATTGCAGAAAGTGATCTGTTAAGACATTTTACAAACCTTTCAAGAAAGAATTATGCTTTAAGTACTACTTTTTATCCTCTTGGATCATGTACGATGAAATACAATCCTCTGGTGAATGAACGCATCGCAAAATTTGATAATTTTACTAAATTGCATCCATATCAGGATCCAAAAACTATACAAGGTGTTTTGGAAATAATGTATAAACTTAAAAGAGATTTATGTGAAATTTCCGGAATGGATTGTTTTTCTCTTCAACAAGCGGCAGGAGCCCATGGGGAATTTTCAAGTCTTTTAATTATTACGAAATATTTTAAATTAATAAAACAAAAGAGAACTAAAATAATTGTGCCCGATTCTGCCCATGGAACAAATCCTGCGTCGACTGCTTTCGCAGGTTTTGATATTGTTCCACTTAAATCGGAAGCGGATGGTAGTATACTACCTGAAAAACTGAAAGAAATTTTAACTCCTGAAATTGCAGCAATTATGCTTACCGTTCCCAACACTTTAGGGGCATTTGAAAAAAATATACCTGAAATATCAAAAATGGTACATGAAAATGGCAGTCTTTTATATTATGATGGTGCAAATTTGAATGCCGTTATGGGTGTGGTAAGACCCGGTGACATGGGATTTGATATTATGCATATAAATCTTCATAAAACTTTTTCAACACCTCACGGTGGCGGAGGACCTGGTTCTGGTCCTGTTGGTGTAAAAGCATTTTTAGAGCCTTTCCTACCTGTACCTAGAATAGAAAGTAAAGGGAATGAGTTTGTTTTAAATTACGAAAAACCAGAAAGTATAGGGAAGCTTAAAGCGTTTATTGGAAATTTTCCTGTAATATTGAAAGCGTATGTGTACATAAAGTCATTGGGTGCAAAAGGTTTGAAAAATGTTTCTGAGCAGGCTGTTTTAAATGCTAATTATATGCTTGCAAGATTAAAAGATAAAATTGATGTGCCTGCTGGATGTAGATGTATGCATGAATTTGTTCTGGCACCAAAAGCGTTATTTAAAAATTCTATAAGAACTTTAGATGTTGCAAAGAGGCTTTTAGATTGCGGTTACTATGCTCCTACTGTATATTTTCCTTTAATTGTTGAAGAGGCGATTATGATAGAACCTACAGAAACAGAATCAAAGGAAACTTTAGACACATTTGTAGATGCTCTTATTAAAATCATTCTTGAGGAAGCATCATTAGAGCCTCAGAAATTAAAAGATGCACCTACTAATACAGCTATTGGAAGATTAAATGAGGTTGAAGCAGCTAGAAATCCAGTTTTAAAGTGGAAGTAAGACATTATATTTTAGATGAGATGTGTACGAATTTAAAATGAAAAAATATGAAATGCTCAGAAAACCAAAGTAGAATATTAAGTAGAAAAGAACTTCATGTAAAAATTAAGAAATTTCAAAAAGATGGTAAGAAAGTAGTTTTTACAAATGGATGTTTTGATTTACTTCATTTGGGCCATATAAGTCTTTTTAAAAAAGCTAAAAGTTTAGGTGATATTTTGACAGTTGCTATAAATTCGGATAATTCTTTGAACCATATTAAAGGTTCTAAAAGACCTTTAGTCGGCGAAAAAGATAGAGCGGAGTTAATTCTTTCTCTAAGATTTGTAGATTATGTTGTTATATTTGATGAAGAAACGCCAAGAGAAATTTTAAGTGAATTGCGTCCTGATATTTTAGTAAAAGGTGGAGATTACAAATTGTCTGAATTAATTGGGAAAGAGTATGTAAAAGAAGTTTATATGGTTCCTTTTTTAAAAGGGAAATCAACAACTGGTTTGATAGATTTAATAATAGACCGTTATGGTTCCAAATGAGGAAAATTGTGGTTGATAAGTTTCCTTCGGTTTCTGTGTTTGTTTACTAGTATGACTAAGGATCTTAATCGTGAAATTAACATTAAAAGTTCAAAATTTAGAGTGTAATAAGCTAGATCCTCAATATATTTCTCAGAAATTAAATACTATTTTTAAGCAAGAGAGTGTTTTAAGAATAATAGATGCGAATTTAAATCGTTGTCGCGAAGGTTTAAGAGTTGTTGAGGATAGTTTGCGTTTTGTTTTAAATGATGTAATTCTTTATAAAAAGGTTCGTGAAATTCGCCATAATGTTGATGAAATTTTAAGAAATATATACAAAGATCTTATAAAAAAAAGGGATATTTTAATAGACTCAGGTAGACAAATATCTGAAATGTCTGGGAGGGAATTACCGGATGTGGTAATTGCAAACTTTAAACGTGTACAAGAATCTTTAAGGGTTTTAGAAGAATATTCTAAAACTTTTCTTCCTACTGTATCTGCAGGCTTTAAAAAACAAAGATATGCGGCTTATGCTTTGGAAAAGGAAGTTTATTTAAAATACAAGATTGTTTTTTACTCTACGTAGAAAAAAGTATTGATATAAAATGAAAATCTTCAGAATTTATTTTAAATTTACTTTCGTTAAATTGGGGAAGCTAAATTACATCAGATGAACTTTATTAGTAAAAATTAAAAGTATGTAAAGTATACAGTAAATATAAAGACGTAGGGGTAGATAATGACGTTAATGCAAGATGCTCAGAATAAAAAATCTAATGAATTAATAAAAAATGTTGCACAATCCGAAAATTTAAGCGAAGAATTTGTGAGAAACGGCGTTGCTTGTGGTACTATTGTTATACCTAAAAATATAACTAGAAAGCTTGGGAAAATAGTAGCTGTTGGAAAAGGATTAAAGACTAAAATCAACGCTAATATTGGGACCTCTCCGGATCATATTGACGTTAAAGAAGAGCTTGCAAAACTTGATGTAGCAATTAAGGCTGGGGCCGATGCCGTTATGGATCTATCCACAGGTGGGAATTTGGCAGAAATAAGAAAAGAAATTCTTGAAACTTCGCCAGTGCAAGTAGGGACGGTACCCATTTATGAAGCCGCTTGTAGAACGGTTGCAAAAGGTAAAAAAATATCTGAAATTGATAGCGAGTTATTATTTGATGTTATAGAAGAACAGATACAACAAGGGGTAGATTTTATTACTGTTCATTGTGGCATTAATAAAGCTAACGTAGAAATATTAAACCGACAAGAGAGACTTGTAGGTGTTGTAAGTAGGGGGGGGGGCTTTTTTAGTTAAATGTATAAATGCGACTGGTAAAGAAAATCCATTATTTGAGCAGTATGACAGACTTTTAAAAATAGCAAAAAAGTATGATGTTACGTTAAGTCTAGGCGATGGTTTTAGACCAGGATCTATTTTTGACTCATCAGATGGAATACAACTTGCTGAATTGTCAGTTCTAGGCGAGCTTGTTTTGAGAGCTAGAGAAGCTGGGGTTCAGTCCATGATAGAGGGACCAGGGCATGTTCCGCTAAACCAGATCGAGGCAAATGTAACTATTGCAAATAGATTAGGTCATGAAGCTCCTCTTTATTTTTTAGGTCCGTTAGTTACTGATATAGCTCCAGGGTACGATCATATAACTTCAGCAATAGGTGGTGCTTTGGCGGCATCATATGGAGTTGACTTCATTTGTTACGTTACACCTGCAGAGCATTTAAGGCTTCCTGATATTCATGATGTTTATGAAGGTGTAATGTCAGCTAGGATCGCTGGTCATGTTGCTGATATTGTTAAAGGAGTCAAGACTGCAAAAGTGCAAGATATTGAAATGTCTAAATGGCGTAAAGTTAGAAATTGGGAGAAGCAAAAAGAGTTTTGTATAGATCCTATAAAATTTGAAAGTGAAAGAAAGAAACTTATGCCACAGCGAAAAGATGTCTGTAGTATGTGTGGTGAGTTTTGTGCCATGAGAGATGAATGAGTTTAAGATAAGTTATTGCTGTAAATAATGTAAATTAGCTTGATATAATTTATAGTATATTTGTCATATAAGAGTTAAAAATAAATTTAACACTATAATAGTTACTCGTTTATTAAATTATTTTTTGAATCTTATTTGCGTGTTTGTTTTTAAGTTTTTTGTTATTTTCTCCTTTTTTAGAAAAGATATATAGTTGTGAAATGTAACTATTTTTTTTGTCTTATCAAGCCATACGTAAGCAGCTAAATCTTTATCAAATTTAATTTTTACGTAATTTCCAAAAGGTGTGCCTTTTGTATACCACGCAGAGCCGATAATATTTTTATACTTTTCTCCTTTTTTATGAAATATTAGTTTATTCCCGTATATTCTTAATTGTTGTTTTACTATCTTTTCTGCTTCTTTAGGTTCAGGCATAACTTTTATAAAGTTAACATGTAATACTGCCGCCATTTCAGGCGGGTTTTCCTGGAAGCCTACGATATAATGAGTTTTTTCTGCAAAATCTTTTAAACAATATGCATTTATTAAAAAAGTTAGCATAAGTGTTAATGCTATGAAACTCTTTTTTTTCATTATAAGCCTCTCTTTTTTAGTTATATAATAGAATTTATAGTTACAATATATCTATTATATTATATTCCTTTGCCAGCATGGAAATCGTAACCACTGCAAAAAACATTTTGGTTGTTAAAAATTTCGATTATAAATTGTTGTTGGCATTGCATTTTACGATAATGATTATGCGATAGAACTGCTGTAGATTGATATTGATGCATCGTAAAAGAATTACGCGATGTGTTGCTGTTGCGGATCCGTAAACAAAGTAGAGTGAAAAATGGAAGAAGAAAAATTTGTGTGCGATTATTATGCTATATATCTATATATCTCAGTAAAGCACTTGAAGAATTCAATAAGAAATAGAGATTTGATAATATTCTTGACAACATCTGAAAAGGTATAAAAATCGTTTAAAACAACAAAACGGATAAAGAAGACACTCCAATTAGATATTCTCTGTATCAATTGTTGTTAAAGGAAGATGTTTAAGAGAGTTTAAAAATGAGATAGATAAAATAATAAACAGCAGTAAAAAAGATTTATTCAAAGATAAAACTTTTAAAGCATGCGAACTTGATCCTGAAACGACAAATGATTTTTTTGACTCTTGGATTGAAGAAATGAAACGTAAATCTATAGATTTAATTTTATCAGTATTGGAATCTGGAGAACTTGATGAAGCTTCAAGCTTGGGAGGGTAAAGGATATTAATGTCAAAAAGATTATACGCTATTAGTGGAATAACCAGTATTGGCAAGACTACGTTTGTGATGATGAGTATCATAAATTTATAAACAATTGAGAATTTTAAAAATCAAGATACTATAAAGAAGAATATAAAAAACTTCTAGAATATTAAGATGTATTTGTTTCATTGATATTAATAAAATTATTGCTAAAACTAAAATTAGATATAGAATTTAAGGATGAATTTCTTAGAGAAACACTTAGAGAAAATAGTCTCTATTTAATGACTTTAGAATTTTGTCATTATGTTTCTTAAAACACTTAGCAAAAAACAAAGATTTTTTAAAAGAATTTATAAAAAACAATCTCCTAACAATAAGCAATAAATTTAATATATCGCGAAAGTGCTTTCTAGCCTTCTTGTTAAAAATAAGTGACAGTTAACGATGTTAAGAAATACTCAGATATAAAATCTAACAAAAAAATGTTGCAAAAATTCAACAATGAATTTAGTAACGAAGTAGCAAAATGCCTTATGAGAAGTTAATTTTATTATTCCAAATACTTAATCTTAGTAATAGCAAAATAAATGAAGAGGATGACACATGCTAAGTAAACACTAATGAAAAATATTAAAAGAATAAGTAATAAGAAAGATGCTAAGTTGACAAAATTTACTAACTGACCCTTATCTAAAATTATATAGTCCAGTGTCAATCATAAGAAATCCATCAAAATATAGCTTTAAAATATTTAAAACATTTCCTTATAATAAATCAAGATATGCCCGTTTTCAATAAACACATATTTAATAGAAAGGCAACCGCTAAGAAATTATACTAAAATAATAAATAACGATAAGTAAGCATACCTTAATTAGGATTGTAGAAATACTGTTTTCTTCCAATAAGGAATTTTCATAGCCATCCCCCTATCAAATTTAACATAATGCTAAAAACAGGGTAAAATAAAAAATGCTAACTTAAGCCATATTCCGTAAGAAGTATAAATTCAAACACTTATATTGAAAATATAGGTGATAAAATTATCGAAATTTTAGTTGAAAACAGGTATATTAGAAAAAATCACAAAAACTAGCAAGCCTTTTAGAAGGACACAAAGAATATGTATTAAAATCCACATTCTGTTGTGCCAGAAAATTAAATTGGATTATTGAGAATCTAAGATTACAAAAGGGTACATGGGAAATTAAACCCAATTGTCTTTATTTTTCAGGCAAACTGTATAAAAAGTATAAATGGAAAAATTTCCAAATATTTTGGGAAACAGCCTCATCGACAATTATAAAAAAAGCATTACTTATAGTTTATAGTTCGTTATATACACATCTTCTAATAAATAGTTAATTATTATTATAAATTTCGTCACGTTTCCCAACTTTATTAATCAGAATGATTAAGACATCGTTTTGAATTTCTACTATTGCTCTAAAGGTGCCAACTCTATAACGACTAAGACCAGTAAGACTGTGTCCCAACTGTTTTCCATATTTATTTGGCGTGAATAAGAAATTCTCATCTCTAAAGAACTTTAAAATTTACTCTCTAAGTGGAATTGTCTTAACTTGTTTAACTGTTTTCTGTCAATTTCTGTCCATCTTAAAAGTATATCGAGGCTTATTTGATCTTATATCCCTTTTATATCTCTTCTTGAGGAATAGTCTTTATCTTGCTAATTCCGAACCATCTCGACATATTTTTGTAACTTCATATGCGATCTTCAAAAGCCTTTAGAATTGATATAACATAGTTAAGGTTAAAACGAGGTGATATATGATTGGAAGGAGAAGATTCACAACGGGATATCAACTCAGCGGACTTAATAAGAATCTTGGGTATAGAAAGGCTAACCTGTGCGAACAAATTCTTATGTAAGCCGCCCTCTTCTTAGATATAAAAGTCATAAAAAAGAGCGTATGCAGTGAGGCAGTGAACTGTTAAAAGAAGGTAATATAGAGATAAAAGTGCGTATAAATAATAGATAAGCTTGCTTGCTCCGTATGATCCAATTCAACAATCAAAGAATATAGTGTTGTGTTTTTTTATGGTTGCACATGCGAGTTTTGCATATGCTGTTTGCACACCGGTAGTTAGCAAATGACAAGTAGTAAAAAGCTAAGTGATTTCACACAATGAAATACAAAGGGTGTTAGATGAGATGACTGGGAAACAATAAACGTGACAATAGAAAATGGAGATCAATATATGTAGGTAGACAAAAGGATTTGGAATCGTGATAAATAGGAATGGATGTCGGTTTGTTAGGTACGATGTATGGATGGTGTGTCCAAGGACACCATCATAAATTGTGGACACACCACAACAAAACATATTACCTGCGATGATGTTGCGACAAACACTACGATTAACGGCGGATTTCAAACTGTTTCTAATAGTTTGACGATAATAAACAAAAGAAGTTTATAGTGTGTCTATTCTTCAGCAACTGCATCCAATACAATTCTAAATCACGATGGGTTACAAAAAAAGAGTTATGGATAGGATAATAATCGGTACAACGGTGTACTATGGTGCAATCCAATTCCAATATATAGAGGAAGATCAGTCGGGTTTGGCAATTTAAACAACAGTATGCAAAGGTAGCACTTTGGAAATGGAGAATAAGTTATAGAGAAAAGATTGAATGTAAAACGGGCTTGTGACAAGGTTGTAAAATTCGATGAAGATATGCGTTATCCTGTAGAGATTTTTGATAATCCAGTGGTATAGAAGTTAGTAGCTGGACAAAATTAAGGAACGTAGGAACAGGGAGGGATAATATAATATATAATAGACACTACGACAAGTAAGCGGTGTGGATCTTTTCAGGTAGTGTTATACCATTTTTGACAATGATAATGTAAATGGAGTGCCGAGCGTAAAGACTTGTCGCTCTTTTTTATTGCGTGATATACAATCGATTTGCTTGACAAAATGTAATGTGGTATACTAATATATCTATGAACATGTTGTGCTACATTTAGGAGTACATGTTTGTAGACATGTACAGACCAGGCAAAAACCCAACACCCACATAATGCAAGCGGATTAAAGTGAAAGCGGTATATTAGAGTTGTTGAGCAAAAGGTTAAGTGTAAAGGAAATTGTGCAGAAGACATCTAACTAGGGCATGTCTCTTAGTTGGGAGTAAAGATTTGTTTCAAGCAAGGACATAGTGATAGCGGGAGTATGTGGGTGAAGTATCTATTGCTTAAAAGAAGAGTATGATTACGTTATTGTAGATACATTCCCAGCTTTGAGCATACTAACTGTTAATGCCTTATAAAGTCGAGCACCGCCTCACACTCTGCGATTATCGCTTCGCAATGGGGGGATAGCTTAACTTAAAATGGCATAGAAAACGTTAGCGAAACAGTCAAATCAGTGTGAGAGTATTGCAATCGGAGGATCATGAAGGGGATTCTGTTGACTGACGCAATCCAAGGAAAGAACAAGGTTAAATAAGGTTGCAGATAAAAATTGGGGGCTAAAGTTTTTAGGTCAACCATACGAGATCCGCTGGTTGTAAGCGAATCTCAGATTGAAATGTATTACAATATTTGATTATATTCTTAAAAGTAATGTAGCTAAGTATTACTAGACGTTTATAGAGATAAGTTTTTACAAACAGAGAAAGATGCAAAAATATGATTGATAAGCAAAACGAAATTATCAATCAGGTGTTGGATTTTTTCGCAAAAAGCGTATATGAATTTTTATAGATGCTAAGTAAAATGTGTTAAAAGAGGGAATCTGGGATACAAATGAGAAAAGCGATAGGTTTCTTAGTTTTATTATCGTTCATTTAAAACTCCCTACTCCCGTGCGATAATTATTATACTACATATGATAGCAATACTGTATAAAAATAAGCAGAAAAAGATTTCTTAGAATTGTCTTTTCTTCTAATTTGTTTAAAATTTTTTCTTGCTAAGAAGCAATAATTAAGAATGGGTTTCTCTATTGATTCATAATTCTCTACAATGCCATAACTAAGGGGGGGGAAGTAGCTAAGATGAAAAATCTATTAATAAAGATATGTAATTTCAGTTTTGGAAATTTTGAAGAACAAGAGATTAAAAGGTTTGTTCGTGTGGGTCTTATATTCTTTTTGCTGATTGGAATTTACTGGACACTGAGACCTTTAAAAGATTCTATATTTATCCAGCTTGTTGGGAAGACTTTCATCCCTTATGCTAAGACAATCTCTTTAATTTTAATACTTCCGATACTCTCGATTTATACCAAGCTTCTGAAAAGATTCAAACAAGAAAAGACTTTTTGTATTTTGATATATTTTTACATAACTATTATTACCCTGTTTGTGTTGCCAGTTTTTCTAAGTCAATGTCATATTATTACTGACAAATTAATATCAAATATTATTGGATATTCTTGGTACTTTATAGTCGAGAGTTTTGGATCAATTATGATTGTGCTCTTTTGGGGGATACTAACTGATAATACAGACGCTCAAAGTGCTAAGAAAGGATTTGCTTTAGTTTACTTGCTTGGACAAGTAGGCGGTGCAATACTTCCTTTGACAATAACAAGAATACCGCTTGTCTTGGGAATGAAAACGGACATTATATGTTTTATAGCAGTGGTGTGTGCGATGTGTTTAATGATACCTATCTCAAAAAAATTCTTTGTAGCGATGCCTATTGCACATGATGAAAGTAGTGTTAATAACGGAAATCAAGCTGTAAATAAAAAGACAAAATTCATAGACGGGATCAAACTATTGTGTTCGCACAGATACTTAATGGGATTACTATTAATGGAACTCTCATTTGAGTTTGTTATGACAATAATTGACTTCAATTTCAAGATATTGGCAGGTACAGTGTATTCTGGAGTTGAGCTTACTCAATATCTTGGGAAGATGGCATCTTCTGTTAATACAATGTCTGCCTTAATTATAATTTTCTTGTCTAATAGAATACAAAGACTATTTAGTTTAAAAACTGCTATTTTGTCTATCCCTGTGATTGTTGGAGGGATATTCTTGTACTTTATAATGAACACAACTCCTTCTTTACAAACTATGTTTATACTGGTAATTATTAGTAAAGCTGTTAACTATGCATTTAGATCATCTTTCAAACAGCTCTATATTCCAACAACTCCAGACGTTCACTTTAGATTACAGGCATGGAACGATGTCTTTGGTTCTAGGAGTGCCAAGCAGCTAGGTTCAGTATTCAATATGTTCTATTCAATAGTTGGGAAAATGAAATATCTTATGTTTAGTAAAGTGATAGGATTGCCTTTAGTCACAATCTGGATTACAACCGCTTTTTATCTTGGGAAAACACACGAAAGGGCTATTAACAATAAGAAAATTATAATTTAAATTCAATAAAAAGCGGAAGGTCTACCAAAAACTTATAAATGAAACACAAATAAAATAAGAAAGTTAACACGATATATACCATACCTTAGGTTGTGGCGAATATGTGAAATAGGAATTAGAGAATGCAATTAAGCAATTTGTCACAACCGATTGTAGAAGATATAGATGAGGTAGAGATTCAACAACAAAGGCAATTAAGAAAGATAGAGCGATAGAACGAGTAAAAGAAAAAATAAAAGAGTTGAAGAGAATGAAAAGTAAAAAATAATATGTAGAATATTATTGAGTAGAAATAAGAAGTAATTAAATATGTTACTCTTAATAATGAAGTTTATCTTTGAATGTGGGTAATATGGGTATTATAGGTACTCCGGGAAAAGTAAAATTATTTTGCGGTATAATTTATTTTGATGAGGAAATAAAACGAAAGTCTTTTAGAGTACTTGAAGAGAAATTAGGTAAAATTGATTTGACAAGCGATGTTATAACTTTTGATTTTTCAAATTATTATAATCTTGAAATGGGTAATGTTCTAAAACGTTTTTGGATTTCCTTTAAAAGATTGATTTCCATAGATATGCTCGCCGAAATAAAAGTTTCTACAAATTCCATTGAAAACAGTTTCGCTTTATTAGATGGTAAGAGACAAATAAATATTGATCCAGGATACATAAGCTTGGCTAATGTTATTCTTGCCACGACAAAAAATTATAGTCACAGGGTTTATGTTTCCAGTGGAATATATGCTGAAGTCACGATGATTTACAAGAAAGGAGGATTTGTTAAACTTCCATGGACTTATCCTGACTATTTGTCTAAAACTGCTGCTGAGTTCTTTTTAAAAGTACGTTCATGTCTTATGAAGCAATTAAAAGAAAGTTGATATAATTTTTGATTATAATAAGTATAAAATTATATCTTAATTATTGTAATTGTTAAAAATTTTTGATTTTTGTAGAATCTTAAAAGTTAATTTAATTCTAAGTAAGAGTTAAGGGATGGTTTATGCTGATAGAAGAACTTGAAACTATAGCTTTTCTAGCAAGAATAGAGATTAAGGAAAACGAAAAAGAAAAATATCTTAAAGATATAAATGAAATGTTTGATTATATTGAAATTTTGCAAGAACCAGATATAACTGCCTTAAAGCCTACAACTCACGTTACAGAACTTAGAAATGTCTGGAGAGAAGATGTTGTAAAATCGTGTCCGAAAGAAGTTATTGACGTGATGCTAAATTCTTCCCCTGAGAGAGAAAAGACTTTTTATAAAGTTAAAAAAGTTATATTTGATTGAGTAATATTTATTGATGATATTTTCAAATATTATAAGTGCAGTATGTTAAATGACTGACTATAAATTGTTTTCATGCTTATTTGAATAGTGAGAAAGAGAAATATCTGGATGGTTTTTTGTTATGATAAAAGCAGTTTATTCAATGAATGGTTCAATTATTACAGACTATGGTGCTTTAAATGTTTTAAAGAATTATAAGAAAAAACCGAATATTATGTGGGTTGACATCCATTTGGAAAATAATGAGTTAAGCCATGAAGAGATGTTACTTCTTTCGGAGTCGTTTAAGTTCCATGAGATGTCAATTGAAGACTGCCTTTTCCCGCAGTATTATCCTAAAATAGAAGCTTTTGAAAATTATGTTTTTGGAGCCGTGCATGGTATACAGCTGAAACCGCACTATTTTCAAGAGTTTGAGGACAGCATTTATGAATTGAATATTTTTATAGGTAAAAGTTTTTTAGTAACCGTACATACGGAAGAGCTTTTTTTTCTTGAAACTATTTTTGAAAAAGTGAGAGCTAAACCTCAGATTGAGATGAAAAGTTTAGAGAGTTTGCTTTATAATATTTTTGACAAAGTTGTTTCTAGTTACGAGCTTACTTTAGAAAAAATTGACGATAAAATGGAAGATTTAGAGGATGATATTCTTGCAGACCCTGAAAATGAAGATATGGAGAAAATTCTTGATACTAAAAAGGTAATTTTTGCAATAAAAAAAGTGGCTGAGCCTCAACAAGCGGCTTACTTTTACTTTACAAGAGCAAATGACGATTTAATTTCAAGAGAATATTTAGTGTATTTTCGCGATATTTATACACATTGTGCGAGAATAAATCAATCTATAGTTGTAAGAAGTCAAATGGTTGTGAGTTTACTTGAAGTTTACATGTCTAGTGTTACTGTTAAACTTACTGAAGTTATGAAATTTTTAACGGTAATAGCTACAATTGTAACGCCAGTTCTCGTTATATCCAGTTATTATGGAATGAATGTGTTATTCCCAGAATATTCTATTTTTGGGAGAAAAATAGTATGGTTTTTTGCAGTGGGTTTAATGCTGATTTTTATATTGATTATGCTAGTGTATTTTAAGAGGAAAAAGTGGTTTTAATGTGGATGAAATTTTAAAAGTTAAAGCTTACGATCTGTGTGTGCAAGTTTGTTCTGGTAAAATAAAAAGTCTAGATGTTGTCAAAGCCTACGTAGCTCGTATAAAAAAAATTGATTCGAAGATAGGAGCATTTCTTAAATTAAATGAAAAAAAATCATTGGAACAAGCTGTGTATTCGGATAGAAGAATAAAAAGTGGTGAGGGATGCGGTTTTTTGGAAGGTATTCCTATTGGCATTAAAGATAATATTATGATAAAGGGCGAAAGTATGACTTCCGCTTCAAAATATCTTGAAAATTATGTTTCTCCATACGACGCTACTGTTATAGAGAAACTTAAAAAGGCGAACACAATTTTTATAGGTAGGACAAATATGGATGAATTTGCGATGGGTGGCTCTACGGAAACATCGGCTTATCGAAAAACAACAAATCCTTGGAATATTGAATATATTGCGGGTGGATCATCTGGAGGTAGTGCAGCGGCTGTTAGCTCAGGTATGGTGCCTTTTGCATTGGGTTCTGATACAGGAGGTTCAGTAAGGCAACCTGCAAGTTTTTGTGGAATAGTGGGATATAAACCTTCTTACGGGTTAATAAGTAGGTATGGTGTGTGTGCTTTAGCGTCTTCCTTTGATCAGATAGGTACGCTTTCAAAGGATGTAAAGGGGAGTGCATTACTTGCGAGTGTTATGACAGGTAAGGATTATAGAGATTCTGTTTGTGAACCTGTAGAGCAAATTAACTATGTTAACTATATTGATGATAGTAGTCCTAAAATACTAAGAACTATTAAAATAGGCATACCCAAGCAACTATTTAACTATAAAATGGATGCTGAAATATCAGAAAATTTTAATAAAGCTGTAAACAAACTCAGGGTTTCAGGTGCAGAAATAATAGAAATTGATATTCCGTCTTACAAGTATGTTCCAGCTTTGTACAAAGTTATCATGTGTGCTGAAGTTTCTGCAAATATTGCAACTTTTGATGGAGTTCGCTATGGATATAGATCTCAAAACACCAAAAATTTAAATGATGAATACGCTAAATCACGAGCAGAGTCGCTTGGATATGAAGTTAAGAAAAGAATACTTTTTGGAACTTACGTTTTAGGTGCAAAAAATTACCATATATGTTATAATCAGGCCCAAAAGGTAAGAACTTTGCTTATAAATCAAATAACCGATGCTTATAGAAAATGTGATTTTATATTTTCTCCTGCAACTTTACAAATGCCCGTGAAGTTTGGCGAGATTCTTCTAGAGGAGTGCGATATTTTCCTTATAGCTGCAAATATTGCGGGACTTCCAGGAATTACTGTTCCGTCTGGTTTTACAAGTTCAAGTATGCCGGTAGGTATGCATTTTATGGGATCAAGATTTTCTGATGTAAAGCTTTTCCAAATTGCTAATGCTTTTGAGAAAATTTCTGATTTTGATATAAATGAGTATCCAGAGCTGTAAGTCTAATTTACTTTTTGGTCTTTTATGTTTGATGTCGTTTTAATTTTTAATAAAAGAAGTTTAGATGCCATTTTTTAGAGGGATATTTGAATAATGGTTAGTTATGAGCCTGTTGTTGGACTTGAAGTTCATATGCAGATTAATACAAAATCAAAAGTTTTTTGTGAATGCTCTACGCAGTTTGGTTCAGAGCCAAACTCAAATACATGCGTAATTTGTACATCTCAGCCGGGGACAATTCCAATATTAAATAAGAAAGCTGTCGAAGCTGTAATTAAAACAGGTTTGGCCTTGAGCTTTAATATAAATAAAGAAAGTATTTTCGCTAGAAAACAGTATTTTTATCCTGATTCTCCTAAAAATTATCAAATAACGCAGTCTGATCTGCCTTTGTGCTCTAAAGGGAAACTTTCAATTGTTGTCAAAGGTAAAGAAAAAATTATAAATATAACTAGAATTCATCTTGAAGAGGATGCGGGAAAGCTTGTGCATGAAATAGGCAGCAAAAAACTCGATTATTCTCTTCTAGATTTAAACAGAGCAGGCGTAGGTTTAATGGAACTTGTTACTGAACCAGAACTTAATTCACCGGAAGAGGCTTTTGAATTTTTAAGCTCTCTTAAAAATATTGTTGAATATTTAGGGACTTCAGAGTGTAATATGGAAGAAGGAAAAATGCGTTGTGATGTAAATGTAAGCATACGTCCTCTTGAGCAGAAGAAATATGGTATAAGAGTTGAAATTAAAAACATAAATTCTCTATCTGGCGTAAGAGATGCGATAGCTTATGAGATTGAAAGACAAAAAAAAGTTCTCACTTCAGGTGGTAAAATTATACAGGAGACAAGGTTGTGGAAAGCGGAAGAAAAGATGACAAAATCAATGCGTTCCAAAGAAAGGGCTTTAGATTATAGATATTTCCCCGAACCCGATCTAGTGCCTTTTGAGTTGACAGATTCTTTTATTGAAGGACTGTACAAAGAAATTCCCGAACTTCCAAGAACGAGAAAAACAAGATTTATAAAAGATTACGGTTTAACGGAGTATACCGCGAGCTATTTAACTTCTACAAGAATAATCGCAGACTATTATGAAGAGACGTTGAATTATTTAAAAGATAAGAAGGCTTCGTCTAAATTGCTTGCAAATTGGATTTCTACTGAATTGAATGCGAAATTTAACATTTCAAAGATTTCTATTTCAGAATCTCCGATTTCTTGTCAAAATTTAGCTAAATTAGTTTCTCTTATTTTGGATGGGACTATTTCAGGTAAAATTGCAAAGACTGTTTTTGACGAAATGTTTGAAAAATCATCTAACCCTGAAAAAATAGTAAAAAGAAGGGGCCTTAGACAAATTTCCGATAAATTAATTATTGTAAAAATGTGTGAGGAGGCTATTTTTGAAAGCAGTAAAGCTGTTGCGGAATTTAAGTCAGGGAAAGAGAAAGTGATTGGAGTGATTGTCGGTCTTGTCATGAAAAAATCCAAAGGGCAAGCGAATCCGAAACTTGTAAATGAAATCCTGATGGAAAAACTCAAAACATGATTATATATTGTATTGATTGTTATTTTTTGTAAATCATCAATGTTAAGGTTCATGAGGATTTGTGAAGTGTTGATACAGGTCAAATTGATAAGTAAAAAGTGGGTTTTATCTATGAAAAAAATTTTCGTTACTTTATGTTTAATGTTGATGGCGGGTTTATATTCATATGTTGTCGCAGAGAAAATAAATAGGCAAATAATTGAGACTGAAACCTTAAAAAATAATCTTGATATTGCTATTGAAAAGCTTAAATTGGATAATGCTAAACAGGAACACAATAAAGCTTTAAGTGGATTTTTCCCAAATGTAAGTCTTTTGGGGAAATACTTAAGACATTTGTCAAATAATAAATATGATTATTTTTGTGGATTAAATGTTAGCTTTACAATTTTTGATGGATTTAGTAGATATAACTACATCAGAGAAAAAGTTGCTGAAGTTAAGATTAAAGAGGCGTCGTACAATAGAGCAGTGGCTAAGGCTATATATGAGTCAAATGAAATATATATACGTCTCATGTCTGAATACGAAAATAGAGAATTGCTATACGAAATAAGGAAAAGGACAGAAAAAAATAGAGATATAGTAAAACTGAAATATAATTCCGGTCTTACTGATATTACCGATTTAAAGAGGGTGGAACTTGACATATTAGGAATTGATTGTGATTTAGAGATAGTAAAAAGAAATATAGCTTTATTTTCAGAACGTCTTTTGAAATCTATGGGCAGAAATGACGATACTGTGCTTTTAGAAACGGATGAGCGGGTTGATATATATTATAATAATAAAAAGTTGCCGAGTGAACCGAATTATTGTGACATCATAGTTTCGATGCCGGAATTTTTAACTGCTCAATATAACTTTGATGGGCATAAAGCACAGCAAGCAAGAATTAAAGGGCAAAAAAGATGGCCTTTATCTAATTTTTCTTCACAATATGGCACTGGTAAGGATGGTAAAGTTAATAAAAATTTGGAAGTGAATATGAATTATACGATTTTTTCTGGCGGGGAAATAAGTTCAGATGTAAAAATTGCTTCTAATAATCTTGAGATTGCTTCTAGAGAATTAAAAAGTAAGTTTGATTCTTTAAGGCTCGAAGCTAAAAGATATTACAATGATCTGATTAGAGCATGGGAGGATGTTAATATAAAGGAACAGTATGTGAATGTTCTAAAATTAAAGGCGGAAATATCGTCAAAAAAATATGCGAATGGATTCTCGAGACATGAAGATTGGTATAGTATAGAAAACAGTTATATAGGTCTACAAAAAGAACTTCTGAAAGCTAAAAAGGATGTCGCTTTAAAGTTAGTAATGTGGGAAATATTTATATGTTTGGAAATAAAGGATAGATAGAATAATGGTTAAAAACAAGAAAAAAATATTTTATTTGTGTTTAATTGTTGTGTTGTTTCTTATTGCGATTATTGTTTTTAAACCTTCAAAGCAATTTATAGATGGTGAGGAAACTCTTAAGAGCAGAGATTTGTATGAAGTGTTTAGAGAGAGTGGTGTTATATGTCCCAGAAATAGAGTTGTGATAAGATCTCCACTTGACGGAAGAATTGAAGAAATCTGTGTAAATGAAGGAGATATAGTAAAAAAAGGACAGATAGTCTTTTGGATGAGTTCTGTTGAAAGAGCATCTATGATGGATGCTGTGATGATTGAAAGTGGACTGGAGGAATATAAGAAATGGGGGTCTATTTTTGAAGTTACGCCTGTTTTAGCACCTATGAATGGATTCATAATTAGAAGAAGTAAGGAACCCAAGCAGACTGTTAGTTTTAAAGACGAAATTTTAGTTATGGCAGATGATTTAATAGTTTGTGTTGACATAAATGAAGTTGATTTAAAATATATTAAAATCGGCAGTAAACTTATTATGTGTTTAGATGCGTATCCAGAAAAACAATTTGAAGGTGTAGTAGAGCATATATCCTATGAAGCTAAGTATGATAATAATGTGACACTTTACACTGTAAAAGTAAGACCTTTGACTAAAATGGATACGTTTAGATCTGGAATGAATGTGACTATAACGATTCTTGCACGATATAAGAGAAATGCATTGTCAATACCTGTTAATTTTATTTCTGAGAAAGAGCGAAAAAACATAGTTGTTGTAAAAAAGGGAAATCTAAGAAATCCTGTGTTTGATACAAGAGAAGTTAAGACTGGCCTAAGCGATGGTAAATTCACTGAAATAGTTTCGGGTTTAAATACTGGAGAAATAGTTGTTACATTTAAGTCCAAGCCAAATCATAATCTGCGAAATATAAATGAAATGAAATGATTTACGAGACACATTTTGCTTTAAGTTAGATTGGGGAGTAAAAAAGTGAAGCAAAGGTTCACAAATATTGTGATTATTTTTTATTGTAAAATTATGTGTGTGCAATTAGACTAGGATGCTAAACAATTATGAAAGTAATAGAGCTTAAAAATGTCAATAAAGTGTACCATTTAGGGAATTTAGGTATTCCAGTGTTACATAACGTCAATCTGGAAATTATGCAAGGCGAATTTGTTGCTATTATGGGGCAGTCTGGAAGTGGGAAATCAACACTTTTGAATATAATAGGACTTCTTGATAAACCTTCTGAAGGTTACTACAAGCTTATGGGAGTAGAAGTTTCTGCTTGTCTTGATAGAGAGTTGTCAGTTATGAGAAACCAATATTTGGGCTTTATTTTTCAGCAATTTAATCTTTTATCTAAACTGACAATTCAAGAAAATGTTTCTTTACCCACAATTTACTCGAGTTTGAGACATAAAGAGTCGTATGAAAATCCATTAAAATTGCTTGATATGATAGGATTATCTGATCGGTTAGGTCATAAACCGAATGAAATATCTGGTGGACAACAGCAAAGAGTCGCGATAGCAAGATCTCTTATAAATAAACCGTCAATAATTTTAGCAGATGAACCAACAGGTAATTTAGATACGAAGTCAGCAAGAGATATTGTAAAAATACTTAAAGATTTAAATGGTAGAGGAATAACGGTGATAATGGTAACGCACGAACCTGAAATTGCCGCTTGTGCAACAAGAAATGTGAAAATACAAGATGGAGTTATAGTGCATGACGAAACAAGACTTCCAGTGAAGTATAATTTAAGCGAGAAGAAGACAGATAAAAAAAAACAGTTTAAAAAACATAAGATGTTTTCATTTTTGCGAGTTAAAAGTTATTTTGTTGAAGCTATTAGAGCTATTGTATATAATGGGACGCGATCTATGCTATCAACTTTGGGTGTTACGATGAGTGTTGTAAGTTTAATCTCAATGCTTGCCATAGGTAGCGGGGCAAAAAAAGCTGTTGAGAAAACAATTTCAATTTTAGGATCAAATACGTTGGTTGTAATTCCCGGAGCGACAAATAGAGGTGGCGTTTATTACAAGGAAAGGAAAGCTGTAAAATTAAAAGACGAAGATATTGATGATATTAAGAAAAATGTTCCAGGCATAAAGAATGTCTCGGGACATGTATATGGCTATTCGCAAGTTGTTGCCAACGGGGAAAACTATAACACGATAATTGAGGGAGTCTCTGCGGATTATGTAGATTTAAGAAATTCTTACCCTCCTGATGGCAGATTTTTTACGGAAAATGAAGATAAGGAAAAGAGAAAATTGGCATTATTGGGACAGACTGTAGTAAAAAAAATTTATGGCAGTGAAAATTTAAACCCTATAGGTACTTATTTGAAAATAAATGGAGTAGATTTTCGAGTTATAGGTATTTTACCTAGCAGAGGATCGGAAAACGGGAACGATGAAGATGACAGAGTTGTAATTCCTTTAAACACGGCTATGTATAGATTGTTTGGGATTAAAGATTTAAATTTTATTATGGTGCAGATAGAGGATGGGATAGATATGGACATAGTAAGTGACGTTATAATCAAAAGACTTTTGTTTACACACAGGATTCCGTTTTATCAAAAAGATTGTATAGAGATAAAAAATATGGAAAAGATTCGAAAAACAATACTCTCATCTAATCGGATATTTTCATTTCTTGTAGGATCTATTGCCTTTATAAGTTTGCTTGTAGGTGGTGTGGGTATAATGAACATTATGTTTGCTTCAGTTTCAGAAAGAACAAAGGAAATAGGGTTGAGAAAGGCTTTAGGGGCGAATAGAGTTGATATTTTACTGCAATTTATCATAGAGTCTACTTTTATATGTTGTATAGGGGGACTAATAGGTATAATGATTGGCTGGGGTGGAACTGTGATCATAATAAATAAACTTTGTAAAGCTTTTTTCCATTTTGAAGCCTATGTAACGTATTTTTCTGTAGTGCTTGCCTTCTTTTTTTCTGGATTTGTTGGTTTATTTTTTGCTGTTTGGCCTGCCAGAAGAGCTTCTCTTTTGAATCCTATAGATGCTTTAAGACATGAATAAAACGGATTAATACAGAAAGAGCCTAAAAACTAGATAGAAAAAGAAGAGCAAGTATTAAGAAAAAAAAGCATCAAAAAAGTAAGACAGTTATTTAATTAATGTACGTGTAAGTATGTGCAATGAGTTTTAAAATTTACAATTTTGAATGTCATTTATGAAACGAAAACCTAGTTAGTGTTGCAGATTTGTTAGAGTGAAAATTGTATAAAGGGATGTGCGTTAGTTAGTGCATTGATTTTGTTTCTATGAGAATGATAAAGTTTGTACCTGATAATACGACAAAATGTTATATATTTATACGAGCAGATAAGTAAAGTGGGTCACTACTAATTTCCGATGTTTGCGTCCAATTCAGCATGTTATGGAAACTAAGGATGGGGTGGGATGGATGTGTCAGGACTAGAGTAAGACCTGTTTTATTTGTTTGTTACTAATAATCAAATAAATATAATTTTGACTACATGTTTTTTGCATTATCAATATTTTTGACAAATTATCGCTATCTTTTTTTATTCTCAAGTGTTATTGTTACTCTTCTTTTGACATAAATTATTCATCAACACGATTGTTAAGCTTTATTTATTGCAGGTAGATTTAGTTAAGTTTGTAGCTTTTCTTAATTCTTCTGAAGAAAGCTTTTTACATTTATTAATATATAGTAAGACTCTGCCATGCCAATTACAACCAAAAGCGAGACTAATAAACAGAATTAAAAATAATGTTTTTTCATTTCCTTCTATCTTTAATATCAATATTTTTCACTTTATTTATGTCAGTGTTGTATTTGTTTATTTTATTATAATTTTGCAAATTTGTGAAGCAAATTAAATTCTTAGAAATGCACAAATATTTTTGTTTTCATTTATAAATCGCTCTGAGAAGTATTAAAATTCGAATAGTAACTAGTGGATCAATTAGAGGAGGTTAAAATAGTGCGAGAATAGTTATATAGAATTAAGAATTAGGTACAAATATTCTTACCGATAAAGACGATTTATTAAACAGGATATATATAAATCTTGCTTGGAGCCCCAAAAGAAAAGTCGTAAATTTTAATTGTGAAAATGTGCCGGTTACAAATTGTGTCCAAATGTTGAGAGAAGGAGTGTTTAAACCTAAGACATCGAGGTGAAAATAAGTGTTTATGACTGTTGAGTGACTCTTAGTTATGAATGCGTGTTCTAACCGTTTTTGTAAATATGTATGGTAAAACAATTGCTCAAATTCTTACTGTAAAAAACGTTTATAAAAGAGACGAACATTTAAACATGATAAATAATTTTAATTAAGAAGAACGATTCTGTAGTTGTGAAGGAAATAAACTTTGCTGATTTTAAGTCGTTGCAACAAACATTGACAAGTTTGTCATTATATGTATCCGTCAAAAAAAACTCCATCGTTTCTAAAATGGAGAAAAAAAACTACTGAAGAAAAGAAAATATAGGTTGTATGAAAATAACTAAAATATCTGGGGTTTTATGTATGGGATGGATACAGGTTTGAAATTTAATTTGTTAATAAGAGACATTTGTTCCTGGTGGTAACCCTAAATAGGCACGACTATCACAGAACAAGACAGCAGAATTTTGAAGCAAATAAATTATGAACAGTTTTTGTAAAAAAGTTAAAAGATACAGTTTTTTATAAATGCTAAAGCGATGAAGGCTTTAGTAAGTAAATGGGAGAATCTCCTAATTATACATATGATAATTTGGTAATTAAAAAGAAAGATTTTTATGGTGGTCACATTAGTAGAAGTAGAAGTTCTTTACAAATGTGTGAAGTAAAAATGCTTTTATTAAGCTTGCAATTAATGACTGGATGTTTTCCCGTGTGTAAAATACACTAAATTTTTTGGTTCTTTTATTTCAATATAATTTGAATTTGAAATGAGGAATGATGTTTTGATCTTCCAAATAAAGAAGTAGTTTTAGCATTTGATTTGTAGTAAACGTTTTGCGGGTAAAATTTATTAATTTTCGTATCAGCTTTTAAAAGAGAATGTCAGTCTCATATTTAGTTAAATAAAAAGAATTTGAGGGAATTCTATCAGAGGTTTTTTTATAGGGTATCTGATCTGGTGTTTTAAAAGAAAATTTTTAATTGGTTTATAATCTTTTCTATTAGTGTGTTGTTAGTTTGTATATTTTCATTTAAGAGTTTATGATATCTTTCTTGATTTATTAATGCCAAAATTTTGTAAAATTATATTTGAAGATTTGTCTTCATGATTTTTTTAAATTCATTATTCATTGAAAACCTTGGTTTTGTTGATTGTGTTATATATTATGTTGCCGTGTTTTGTACTGTTAATCCTTCGCAATAAGCGAAAAGAATGATGTTTTCACGTTTTATGTTTTTGAGTATAAACTCAAGTTATTTTTTAGAAATAGTAATAATAGTCATAGTTTTATGTTTTTTTCAGAAACATCGGAGTGTTTTTTTAAACTCATATAGTGATTGTATAAAATTATTTAGTTTTTATATAACGAATTAGAGTGAATAATATGAATTTGGAATTTATCGTATTAAATAAATCTAAGATTGGCTATTTTTACAAGTAATTTTTTCCACTGTCCATTTTCAAATAAAACTATAAGTTTTAAATTCTCTCTACTACCACTCTGTTCGATAATTTTGCCTCTGCCAAAAGTGGGATGTAAAACTATTCTTCCTATTTTATATGGATTCGCATCTTTATTTGTGCTAGAGCATGGTTCATTTTCTATTTCATAATCATTATTATAGATTCCTTTATGAATTACCTCGTCTCTAAAATATTTTTTATTAGGGCTTTTAAAATTTGAATTTTGCTCTGGTCCGATAAAATCGCATGTAAATCCTGCTTCTTTAATAAAACGCGATGGTATATTCCATCTCGTTTTGCCGTAAACGGTTCTTTCCGTTGACCAACATAAATACAAGTTTTTCTTTGCTCTTGTCATTCCAACATACATTAGTCTTCTTTCTTCTTCTAGTTCTTCATTATTAGAGACGGATTCCCAAATTGGGAATAGTCCTTCTTCAAGACCGCATATAAAAACATGTTCAAATTCCAGTCCTTTAGCTAAATGTAAAGTCATTAAAGTGACTTTATCTTTTGATTCATCAATAGAATCTGTATTGCTTGTTAAAGCAATCTGTGTAAGATATCCAGTAAGTGACTTATCTGGTGAACGGTTTTCAAAGTCGTTAATGGCGGAAATTAATTCTTGTATGTTTTCTATTTTTGTTTTTGATTCGGGTGTATTTTCAGTTTCAAGTTCTTTTAAGTACCCTGAATGGGTTATGATTTTTTCAGATATTATTTTAGCGGAAGTGTTTTTCTTTAGCTCTGAAAAAGTTTTAATGAATTGCACAAAAGAATTCAAAGCTTTTTGTGCTCCCTTTGTCAACCCTGCTTGAGATGCTAGAGGTATAGCTTTCCACAACGACACATTTTTTAGTAGTGCAAATTTTTCAAATACTTCTATTGAGGTTTTGCCTATGCCTCTTCTAGGAATATTGATAATTCTTTTAAAACTTACATTGTCGTTTGGATTATGTATAAGTTTTAAGTAAGCTATTATATCTTTAATTTCAGCACGATCATAGAATTTCAATGTCCCTATGAGAGCATAAGGTATCCCTGTTCTTCTAAGTGCGTCTTCAAATGTACGTGACTGAGCGTTTGTTCTGTAAAAAACTGCGAAATTCGAGAATTTATATTTATATGTATATGCGTTCAATAAAATTAAATTTACAACTTTTGTCGCTTCATCGTTTTCATTTATAGCTTTTATAATTATTACTGATCCGTTGTCTGGATTTGCCGTCCATAGTTGTTTGTCTATTCTTGCATTGTTATGTTTTACTACTTTATAAGCTGTTGATAAAATTTTTGGTGTTGATCTATAATTTTGCTCTAGTTTTACTGATTTTGCGTTCGGATAATCTTTTTTAAAATTTAGAATATTATTTATGTCAGCCCCTCTCCATGAGTATACCGATTGGTCATCATCTCCTACGACGCAAATGTTACGATGTTCTCTTGCAAGCAATCTTATGAGTATATACTGAGCACGGTTTGTATCTTGATATTCGTCAATCATAATATATTTAAATTTTTCCTGATAGTGTTTTAGTATTGCCGGGAACTGTCGCAAAGTTTCAACAGTTTGCATTATTAAATCTCCGAAATCAAGAGCGCCTGCTCCTTTCATTTTTTTTTGGTAAAGTTCATAAATTTTTGATGTTGCATATTCAAAGAGATTATCTAATTGCTTAGCTTCGGATGCCATATCTGACGGAAATTTTAAATCGTCCTTAGCGCGACTTATTTTATTTACTATTGTTTGAACTTTAAATTTTTTTTCATCAATATTTAGCTCTTTCATACAATCTCTAACTGCATTTTTCTGATCCATAAAGTCGTATATTAAAAAGTTTGGATCTAAATTGGTTTTTGAAGCTTCAATACGTAAAAAGTATGCACAAAAAGAATGAAATGTGGATATCCATACATTTTGATAAGCTTGCGAAATTAAATTAGTCACTCTTTTCTTCATCTCAGTGGCGGCTTTATTTGTAAATGTGACTGCTAAAATTGACCATGGTGGTATACCTAAAGAAAGCAAATACGCTATTCTGTGTGTGATAACTTTGGTTTTACCTGTTCCTGCACCAGCAAAAATTATTAAGGGGCCTTCAGTACAACGAACAGCTTCTATTTGAGAGAGATTCAAATTTTTAGTTAAAATTTCTTTCATTTCGAATATATTATATCTAAAAATTTTTGATATAATTCAAATGTAAGTAATCAATAAACTGTTAGTTAGAAACATATTTTCACTATATTTTTTTGATAAAGTAATTCCGAAATTGTGTTTATCTATATGATAAAGAAGAAATTTCTGAAAATGAAAAAACTTATAAAATGGTTTCCAGGAGGGTTTTTAGTTGCGTTGCTATTTATTGAATAAAATTAATTTTATATGAGGAGGCATGAGGTGGATATTTTACTTGAAAGAAAGAGTGTGGTGAAATTGGGTTGGCAGAAGTTACCGAGATGAATAAAACTATAAATTTATGT
>BTIF01000023.1:0-100048 GCA_036245315.1 Endomicrobiia bacterium
ACCTACATGTGACAAGAGAGACTACCCGAATATTTATATGGCCCCAAGCCAGATATAAATATGAAGGGGTAGTTAGTCTCTCGCAGTCTGAATCAAGGATTGTCATAAAGCTACATCGCAGTTAAGAAGTTAAAACTGGCATGTGCAGACCCGAAGGGATGCACTGCCTAATACTCCGTAATACTACGTAATAGTTTCATCCGGAGAACTGAGTTTAGAGCCAATTATGCATTGTGCTTCATGCTTCCTAGTGGGTGTGTCAGCTTGAAAACAGCTTTAGGAGTTTGTCCTGGAATAACTTCCATAGGGCCTGATATTTGGTAGTCCAGGCCATCTAGTTGGGCTACAATTGTAGCTGCAATTGAAACAAACTTGGAAACATCATCAATATTGCGACGCCTCACTTCCCCATGTTTATCATGGTAGCATAGACTTGGAATAACTTGTGAAACTAGATGCATGAGATCTACTGTTATTTGTGAGTGTTTCGGGTCCCCAGCCCCATGCAAGTATAAGTAATCAATAAATCTGATGTATCCTGCTAAAAATTTCGATCCCTTGATATCTTCTTTTCCATCCTTAAAAAGCTCTTTTAAGTTTTGGCGTTTAGTTATGATTTCTTCAGAATTGGAAACTAAGTCAAATAGAGATGCATATAGATTTACTGGATGATGATAATATTGCCCACCATTGAGGAATGGTTCAAAAAGCAACTTTGCCATTGAGAATGTAATTTTTCTAATCTGACCTCCAAGAGTGTTTTTCGTTAAATTCTCTAATCTTCTGCGTTGGAGTTCAGATAAGGTTTCTGACTTCTTGGCGAGAAATTCTAATCTGAAAGGTGGCATGATCCAAATGTGCTGATCATTATTATTGGGTCTAATTGTGAAACAATCTGCAGCCGCTAAAAGACACAACGCTTGTCATTGCAAAAATTACTAAAACAAACAAGCTTACTATCTTCTTCATTTGTTAGGCTCCTTTAAAGATTGATCAAACGCTTTTGCTAAATAGTATCATTTTCACAGCCTTAAATTTCCATGTCCGAGTAGGAGCATATCGCAATATGCTTTTTTGCACCCTTTGAGCTTTTCGAATTGTCACGCGTTGGTCCCCTGCTTACTTCCAAACACTTTTGTCTTTAGTTCATCACCTATCTCAGAAACAACATTTACTAAATCTAAATCTCGGTTTAAAACGATTTGTATTTTGACGCACACGCTTTTTACGGTCTCTTTCCTATTACCTAGATGCTCTTAATATTGAACATATCTGTGCCAGCTGTGAGATTTTATAGCACACAATATCAACGTGTTTAAGTTCGGAGCCTGTATCTATTTATCACTATATATACCTTATTACCAGCTCTACCAAATTTATACGTATATACGTATTATTTACGTGCTAAATTATAAGTGAAAAAGGTTCAGTCTACCACTAAGATACTCATAATGGAAATTACTAAGTGGGAACTTAACCAAAAAGAGCAATAACAATAGTTCTCGTTTTAAGTTATTATTTAGATTTACATATCCCCCCGCGTAGCATTCATTGCTAAGAAACCGCCTAAATACGCACCAATGAATACTACAACAATCACTCCTGTACTAGTTGCAAATTTCTTCCAATTCAATGCGTACGTATTAGTAACAAGCATCCCTACTAGAATTAATGCCAGCACCTTCTTCATTTTTAAATCCGCTTTCCTTATATCAAGAAACGAAACGATGCAAAAAACCCTTCCCGAGATATGTCACCGCTTACTTGTCGTACTGTTACTTATATTGTCGCTTTCACTAAGCTTCTCATCTCTCTTTCGTTCTTTACTAACTAGTCGTTAAAAAATGCAATGGCATAGATTTGGGCTTAGGCGTACTCCATTCGTTCTATGTTAATAACATCTGGTCCATCTTTCTTCTGATTTAGGTATGGACTTAAGGGTATTACCACAACATACTGCGGACAAACCACAAACAAACATAAACGCTAAACAAAATTGTAAAATATTTTTCATATCCTCTAAAATGTCAAAGAAACAACGAACGTAGAACATCCTTTAGACATAAGAAAAGTTAAATCTGTCATTACTTATGTTCTCACGATGGTCAGCATACCCTTAAAATTGGTAAAGAGAAACTTAACCAATCGTTAGTGCTTGCTAGGACAACAAGTTCTTGTTGCAGATTATATGCTCATTTTCTCTTTGATAAAGATAAACTCCAACGGCTCTCTCTGTTGTTTCTCAACCATTTCCTTATTTTGTAAAGAGTTTACCGTACTATCATTGAGTAACTCGTTAAATATCTCAGTCATTTTTTTTCTTGAACTTATCTGTCACTGCCTCGCTCCCTCTTTTAAACACACTTCTATTTCTATATTGTAAAATACACAATTACAGGAGTATCTATGAATAATCCTTATTCTTGCTTATATCAGTCGCGACAATGTAAATTGAAACCCAGATTTCATCCGTCATATACAATCGGATAAAACTCCTATAAATCCAAACAATCTTTAAGTCTATCTCTATTGTAGATTTGTCATTTAGCAACTCCCTCTTTTTAAAGATCTATAATCACATTAGTTCTATCTATCTAATTCGTTCCAAGCCTCTGTAAATGCATCAGCTAGAAAATGGAAAGGCCATAAACATGCAAGGCAAATTGTGCCATATATAATATATATAATCCACCCAACTTGCGAGTAGTTCTCTACATTCATTGATTCCATTCCGTTCTACGACCTTCTTTTTTTACAACAATACTACTATGGACCTTGATTACGTTTCAGTTTCATAGAAACTGCGTCATTATTTCCATCGACATAAATTTTACTGTCTGGGGTTAACGATTTTATTAATACAGATTGTTTATCGCCATTAAACAATAAAGCACATCCATTCATTGCAAATACTAAAGAAACTAAAACTAATAATGAAACGCAATTGCAAACTGTTTTTTCATTTAAATCTCATGCCCCTTTTTTCAAGTGTTAAATTCCAACGTCAACTAAATGATAACAACAAAGATGCAATCATTCTTATACGCTACCCTCTTCCTCTTTCCCTTGTACCCTCAAGATCTCGTTGTTTCCGCTTATCGTTAAATCTTCAATATTTGCCCTAACTACCTCTACAGTCCTCAACCCTCCAGTCAACATCAAAAGTATCATGGCATAGTCTCTGAGACCCTTAACGGTAGTTCTGTCTATTGTCTCAAGCAACCTGCTTGCCTGATCTGCGGTAAGATAATCTTTCTTAAATCCTCTCTCCAGCTTAGGCAACTTTACACCTTCGGCAACGTTCCGATAACGTTTCTGGCTGTCTGTCCACTTGAAGAACTGTTTTAACGCGATAACGTAATTAGATATCGTTGTGGGTTTCAAGCCCAAAGATTTTAGATCTTCTTTATACTTAACTATATCTTCCCTCTTTGGCCTTGCAATGCCTTTGTCTTTAAGCCACTTGAAAAACTGCCTTATCGATACTTTATACGCGTTAATCGTACTGGGATTTGCATCTACAAAAGCTTTGAAACTGCTAAACAATATCTCGCTCTTTAATCCTAAAGAGCCAATATTGCTCTGGGAAAACTCCGGCAATAACAACACAACGTCGCCTTCCATCTTTTTTTAATAACGCATCTATTCTTCCCTTACCTGTATCTCCTTCAACTTCAAATTCGCATAATCTCATTGTCAATAAAAACAGCGAATGATAATACGATTCTTTTTCTTTTAACTACAGAGCTATATTTCTATTTATCCCGTCTATTTTCCTTAATTCTCTATGAGAATACTCCTTCATTAAACTATTCAGAAACGCCGTTCTTACTTCCACTTCCATGTTCGGAAAGTCTAACGAATACTGTATAGTGTTATCTTCTTTTTGTGCTCTTTCCTTTACTGTTAAATATTCTGTTTGGAATAATAGCACGGTTATTTCTATATCATCACTTGTTGCACCGCCTTCCAAAGAATTGTTATTTGTTTTTTGATTACTCGTACTCGTAAAAGTAACTAAATTATTTTTCTTTTCTTATTTAATCTATTAAAAATATAGGCGTCCCTGTTTTGAACCAATAACTTTTAGGTTCCTTATTATCAAAGAACAGTAGCGTTGAAAAAAGATTGTACACAAACATCTTCCAATCCCATGAATATCCGCCGTACCAATGTTTTATCGCGTCAACAGTTTTTTCGTAACTTGTTCCTAGATATTTACTTGTGTCTTCTATGTATTCTTTAAAGTTGTTTTCCAATTCTTCTTGAATATACCCGCATATTGTCAAATATTTATGATTTATAGTTATATCGTTTAACTTGTTTAGTTTAATCCTGAAAATATGGACACCCCTGCAAACCTAGACACAGAGACACGCCTGTTAAAAACACAAATCGCTCGTTTGCATCTTCAGCTTTTATTACTTGATAAAAATCATATAATATTCTTTTTATTTCAGAATATATTTTTTGTTGTTGAGATTGTCTATTAATGGTTTATCATATTCGTCTACCAATAATATTACAGCTTGATTTCCTACCTTTTCGTGTAGCTTTTTTATTAATTAGGGAAATTTCATTGGCAATGCAACTTCGTTATATATTAGCATGTTGTTATTTGTAGCTACTAGTTCCACAAATTTATTAAGCACAAGTTTTAATTCTTCAGTTGTCGAATAAGCTATTACGCTAAAAATCCAAACGAACGATAGGATAAGATTTATCTCAATCCTATTTGTAATATATGTATAACCCTTCAAATATAGATTTGTTCCCTTTAAATAATTCTTTTATGGTGCTTTAAGAGTAACGACTTGCCAAACCTTCTTGGTCTTGATAGAAGGTATACGCTTCTATTTTTATTAGTTCATGTATTTGTCTTGTTTTGTCTACATATAACGAATTGTTACTTCTTAATTTCTCAAATGTTTGTATCTCTATTGGTAGTATCTTCATTCCAATCTACCACAAACCTGCTTTTTCTTTTGATAATCAAAGAGCAAGTTACTCATTGCTTATATCCTTCTTTTTTTGATTCTTGTTTCAGAGTTTCATAAACTGATGAGGTTAACGATATCCTAAGTCTTTTGTTTCTAAGTTCTCTCATCTTTCTCACCTATCTTATACGCTTTTTGCAAAAAGATCCTACATTAGGGCTTCCTATTGATTGCTTTTATTTTATTCTATTCCATTCTTCAACTTCATTATCTTTACTAATTAATTAGTAAAAACAACGAAAGCTACCCCATATTCAAACAAGCTAACTATTGAAGCGTTTGATTTCTTCCAAGCTAAAATTTTTTCATAAAGAGCATTTTACTCCATAATATGACGTTCAAAATTCGATACTAGTTTATGTTTATTGCTTTCTGCATTCTCCCCAAAGATGTAGTCCAAAAAATTTTACAGACTTTTCCATTGCGTTCCTCAGCACTATTGTATAAATCTGTGTGGCCTCCAATTCTTCTTGCAGTACAGTATATTATTATATTCTTGTTACCCCCATCACCCCCATCTTCGCCTGTTTTTATACATGTCAATCCTTCGTTATCTAACTATCCACTACATTGCTTTGGCTTAGGTTTGCCCACATCTTCAGAACTCCAAGTGTCTCTCTATAATGTCAAATAATATCCCATCTTCTACGTTATAAATCTGAAAATGTCCTAGCTTTATGTTGAATTTTTTTTCTTTCTTCACTCTTTTTACCTCTTCTATCCCTTTAATCTTCTCATCTTCTTTTGGAAGTTTTCTATCTGCAACTTTCGTATAAGGTATAGAAGTGACAAAAAAATCATCATAAGGTTGATCAAACGCCAAAGCTATACAACGCCTCTCTTGCAGTGTTAACTCTCTACCTTCAAGATTTGCTCTTTCTACTATTTTATTAATTAATTTAAGATCTTCAACATTCATAATTAATAGTTTTCATGGTGGTATCTAGTTCGCACATCGACACTTTTTCTTTCTTAACCATTGCCAAGATCATCTCTCCCTTGCAGACGCTAACCTTCACGTTCATCCGGACTGGTTTAGTTTTTTCATTTGCGTTGCCTCATCAGAAAGGATAATTTTTACTATTGTTTTTTTTCAGTTTCCATGATAAATATGCATTTATAAATTCGTCAATCTTCCCTTCCATAATTAAATCCAAACGCGATGTTTCGTGTCCTGTCCTGTGATCTTTCACAAGCTGATAAGGCATAAAAACATAAGAGCGTATTTGACTACCCCACTCTATAGAACCTTTTTCATTATAATGTTTCTCATAGCTAGCACGTTGCTTTTCACGTTCAAGCTCATGAAGTCTAGCTTTTAAAAGTTTCATAGCAGTGATTCTATTTTTTATTTGTGAACGATCATTCTGTGACTGAACTATTATTCCTGTCGGTAAATGGGTAATTCTTACTGCTGAATCTGTCTTATTTATATGTTGACCTCCCGCTCCGGAAGATCTATAAGTATCAATTCTTATATCCTTATCTTCTATAACTATGTCAATGTTGTCTGTCGCTACAGTTATGACATCAACTGAACTGAATGAAGTATGTCTTCTTTTATTTGAATCAAATGGAGAAACCCTAATAAGTCTATGAACACCTATTTCTGATTGTAAAAGACCATAAGCATAATCGCCTTTTATTATCATTGTTATACTTTTTATTCCTACTTCATCACCATCTAAAATATCAACGACTTCTATTCCAAAACCTCTATCTTCGGCCCATCTAGAATACATCCTAGTTAACATCTGTGCCCAATCGCAAGATTCTGTTCCACCTGCACCAGCGTGTATAGATATAATTGCGTCATTCTTGTCATGTTCGTCATCAAGTTTCATTTTAGTTTCAAAAACCAATAGATTTTTTTCAAGCTTCCTGCTATCGTTTTCAATATCCTCTAAAAGATTTTCATCGTTTTCGTATCTAGCAAACTCCTTTAAGTCTATCAAATCATTAACATGGGTATTTAAATCATGCCATGATTGACAAATACCTTTTAAAACATCAAGTTCCGCCATAACTTTTTTAGCTCTATTTTTATCGTCCCAAAAGTTAGAACTCAACATTTCAATTTCGAGTTTTTTAATTTGACTAATTTTTAAATCAATATTAAAGGAACCCCCTTAACGAATTGATTATTTCTTTTTGTTTCTCAAGCATTTTAATAAACCTTATAATTTATTGCATAAATTATCAATGAACTGCAAAATTTAAACTTCAAGTTTAATTGTCACAACACCTATAATTAATAAAACTTTATACATAACCAATGCTACAATTTACCACTAAAAATAAAACCTAATCTTAGAAGCACTAAACCTAAGAGCAAAATAGCACATAAGTTCACAAATAAATCACCATATTTTGTATAAAAAGTCTTAAAATCATTTTGAAAAAATTTACCAATAAGCAAAACTTCTTTTGACGATAAAGTCTTTTCTATAATTACACCTGACGCTTCAATGATCCCAGAAATTCCAGAATTTGCAGACACTATAACATGTTTACGGTTTTCAATTGCTCTAAATACATTCATAATAAAATGCTGATATGGCGCAGCTGTATCAAAAAACCATGCATCATTTGTATGATTGGTAAAAACTTTCGCTCCTAAAAGAGCAAATTTTCTTGAAATATCTGGTAAAAAATTCTCAGAACATATAGTTGATCCTATACTTATTTTATTATTACTAAAAACTTCAGTGTCCTCACCTTTTGTCAAATCACTCATCTGACTTAAAACACCGAAAAAACTTGAAAATAAAGTTTTAAACGGAATAAACTCTCCAAAAGCCACCAGATGATTTTTCTTATGTATAGCTCTACAATTACCATTTTCAAAGGCTAAAACAACATTAAAGCGTTTATTTTTCTCATTAGTGTAAAAAGAACCAACAATATTAAACCCACCGGCAATATTTGTTATTTGCTTTGCACTATTGTATAAACACTCATCTTCATTAATAGAGCCTACAAATATAGTTTCAGGCCATACCACTAAATCAGCTTTAATCTTAGAGATTTCAAGAGCATACTTTTTAAGATTAAATAAAACACTACTTATATAATCTGGATCCCATTTTTCATATTGATTTACATTTGGCTGTACAATAGCAACAGTAAATTCTTGATTCCCTAAAGTTCTGAATTTATTAGCTCTTATTAGTCCAAATATTGAAAACCCAATAATAAGTAGCAAAACCATAAATAGATATAAATTATTACACTTTAAATTCTCTTTTTCCATTGAAATCCAAAAATAAAGACACAGATTACAAAATACTACTAAGAAAGATACACCATACACCCCGGTAAATTCAGCTATTTGTATAATTTCAGTAAACTCAAATTGAGAATAACCAATAAGCATCCAAGGAAAACCAGTAAGTAAATATGTTCTTAAATACTCAAGTAAAATCCACACGCAAGAAGCAAAAAAAGCTAAAGAAATATTTGAGTAAAATATATTTTTTAAAATAGTCTTTGAAATTAAGAAATTTAGACATAAGCCCCATATTCCCCAGTATAGTGCAAGATAAGTCCATAAAGCACAAGATGCAATTATTGACTTTACATAAGAACCAGTACTAAAGTGAAGCATTGGAACAAGCCAGTAAAGTCCCAACATATTAAAAACAAACCCAGAAAGAAAACCATAAAAAAAAGAGAGTTTTAATCCAGTTTTCATTAGCACAAAAATCATAGGGATAAAAGATATCCACACCAAAAAAAACAAATTTAATTTAGGAAATGCGGATGCAGCCAAAAACCCTGTGACACTACAAAGCACAATCCTTTTATAATTTAATTTTATCTTCATATTTCATATAATGTGCTTGAAGATTTTTGCCAAACTCTTTTTTATTCACAAACAAAAATCCACTAAATCTTAAATTTAATAACTATATAAATTATAAAACTAAATTGGCACAAGATTGAAATTATTTAAACTAGAGAAAGATGTACGACAGTATGTAAAATTTCAGCAACTGAAAATACTTTTATGTATCAAATTGTTTATTAAGACACACCACAACATCTTTTATATTTTTTACCACTTCCACAAGGACATGAATCATTCCTTCCTATTTTTATCTTGCTCAAATCTTTATTAAATTTGTTGTGTTTATCTAGCATATTTTTCTCAAAATTAAAGTTTACCTTATCCGATTTAAAATGCGGTTTTACATCAACCTGAACTTTAAATATATATTCTATTGTATTTTCTCTTATTCTTTTCATCATAGATTCAAACAAAACAAAAGACTCTTTCTGATATTCAATCTTTGGATCTTTTTGAGCATACACCATATAACCAATACCGTGCCTTAGCTGATCAAGCTCATATAAATGATCTTTCCATGAAGAATCTATCATTTGCAAAAATATCATCCTTTGTAAGTTAAACATAACTTCCGGTGTAAGCTGTTCTTGTCTTCTATCATAAGCTTTAAGAATTTCTTCAAAGATACTAGACCGAACAGTCTCTTCACTCATAAAGCTTATTTCATTTTTATTTCCAATCTCATACTTAATACCAAAAGTTTTAAGTAGCCATACTTTTATACTCGTCCAATCCCATTCTTCTAAATATTTTCCAACAGCCCATAAGGAAACTTTTTCCTTAACCGATTCATCTATCATGTCTTTAATTGTACTTGTTATATCTTCACCATCGAGCATTTCATTTCTTAACCTATAAATAGCTTCCCTTTGTTTATTTATAACGTTATCAAAGTCTATAAGCTGTTTTCTTATATCAAAATTCATACCTTCAACTTTTCTTTGTGCACTCTCTACAGCTTTTGATATCCAGGGATGTTGAAGATCTTCTCCTTCTTTCAATCCAAGCTTTCGCATTACAGTAGACATTTTATCAGAACCAAAAAGACGCATAAGCTCATCTTCCATAGAAAGAAAAAACCTAGAAGATCCAGGATCACCCTGTCTTCCCGCACGCCCCCTTAACTGATTGTCTATCCTCCGTGATTCATGTCTTTCCGTACCTATTATGTGAAGTCCACCATATTCTTTAACTTCTTCATTTTGTATTGGGTCACCCTTTCCAAGAACAATATCTGTACCTCTACCAGCCATATTCGTGGCTATCGTAACCGCACCTTTAATACCCGCACCAGCAATAATTTGTGCTTCAAGCTCATGATACCTAGCATTCAAAATTTGATGAGGAATTCCTTTTCTTCTAAGCATTGTCGCAATTTTTTCAGATTTTTCTATTGATCTTGTACCCACAAGAACAGGTTGCCCCTTTTTCCATAAAGATTCAACCTCAACTATTATGGCACTATATTTCTCTTTTTCAGTCCTGTATACAACATCAGGATAATCTTTTCTTATCATGGGTTTGTTCGTCGGCACCTCAACAACATCAAGCTTATAAATTTCCCAAAATTCAGCAGATTCAGTTGAAGCAGTTCCAGTCATACCCGCGATTTTCTCATACATTCTAAAAAAATTTTGAAACGTTATAGTCGCAAGTGTTTGATTTTCATCTGCAATTCTTAAGTTTTCTTTTGCTTCAATTGCCTGATGAAGTCCATCAGACCATCTCCTCCCAGGCATAAGTCTTCCTGTAAATTCATCCACAATAATAACTTCGCCATCTTTTACCACATACTCAACATCTCTATGATATAAATTACATGCCCTTATAGCTTGCGTTATATGATGTACCCATTCAGATTGTAAATCATCATAAATATCTTTTAATCCCAACATTCTTTCAGTTTTCTGAACACCTTGCTCCGTTAAAATAACTGAATGGTTTTTCTCATCTACAACATAATCATAACCCTTCGTTAAATCAACACCCTCATATTTCGCTTTTATTTCTTCATTTTCGGTAACTTTTCTCCCAACAAAATTAGAAACAATTCTATTTGACACATAATATTTATCGGTTGATTGTTCAGTTGCACCAGAAATAATAAGAGGTGTCCTTGCTTCATCTATTAAAATTGAATCAACTTCATCTATAATCGCATAACTCAAAGGACGAAGAACTCTATCCTCCTTTGTAATAACCATATTATCTCTTAAATAGTCAAAACCAAGTTCGTTATTCGTCACATAAGTTACATCGCAGTTATAAGCCTTTCTCCTATCTTCACTTTTTGTCTCATGCCCAACATTGCCAACTGTAAGTCCTAATTTTTCATAAATTACACCCATCCACTCTCTATCTCTCTTAGCAAGGTAATCGTTCACGGTTACTATGTGCACCCCCATCTGAGGTAAAGCATTAAGATATGCTGCAAGAGTAGCAACCAAAGTTTTACCCTCACCAGTTTTCATCTCGGCAATTTTACCTTTATGGAGAATATATCCGCCTATTATCTGAACATCAAAATGTCTTAAGCCTATTGTTCTTAATGAAGCTTCCCTAACACAAGCAAAAGCTTCAGGCAAAATATCATCAAGAGTTTCTCCTTTAAAAAGACGTTTTCTAAATTCAAAAGTTTTTGATTTCAATTCACAATCTGAAAGTTTTTTTATATGAATCTCAAAAGTATTTACTTTTTCTACTATAGATTTTATAGCTCTTATATCTCTCTCATTTTGAGAGCCAAAAATAGCACTTAAAATACTTTTTAACATCTAATTACCACCGTATTTTATATTTCTTCAAATAAGTTAAATAAAGAAGGGTAAGATTATATAACTTATCTAAACATCATTACAATTTATAAAGATATAAGACTTTTTTGTATTCTTACTGAAAAGACAAATTCATGCAAGAATTCTTACTAGCTAGGTAAACTTTGAAGCAATTTGATTAAAAATAAAAACATACTTTTTAGCGAGACTTACTTTTCCATCTTTTATTTTTAGAGTTTTGTCTTTTAAACATTCTAAAAGTATATTATAATGTTCTGGTTTTTTGAAGCAACTCAAATCTAATCCTTCATCTAAAAGCCTTAAACCCAATATAATAGTTTCCACATCATAAATTCTATCGTCAATATATTCATTTTCAATTTCAACATTACAACCATCTTGCAGTAAGTCTATATATCCACTAATATCTTCAACATTTTTGTATCTTCTCCTTTCTAAGTATCCTGCAGATCCAGCACCAAGACCTACATATTCAAAATTACGCCAATAATTCGTATTGTGAAAAGACTGTCTATTTTGCTTAGACCAATTTGAAATCTCATAATGAGTATATCTTCTATTTGCTAAAATTTCCATCGCTCGGTCATACATATTCCTCTGAACATTATCACATATGATAACATTGCTTCTATAAAACGGAGTATTTTCCTCTACTGATAAAGGATAAAGAGACAAATGCTCACTATCAAAAACTAAAGTTTTTTTTATAATTTGTTCCCACTCTTTTAATGTTTGATCTGGCAAACCGTATATTAAATCAATGTTTATATTGCAAAAATTTTCTTTTCTCGCCATATCATAGACACCGCAAAAATTTTTAAAATCGTGTATCCTGCCTAAAAATTTTAGAGATATATCATCAACCGATTGAAGTCCTATGCTCAATCTATTCACTCCAATTTCTCTAAGAAAATGCAATTTTTCTTTTGAAACTGACTCTGGGTTCAACTCAAATGTAAATTCCAGAACTCTTGATAAGTCAAAAGTCTTATATAACGATTCTAAAAGTTTTTTCAACTGTCCTAAAGACAAAACTGATGGAGTTCCACCACCTATATAAACTGAACCTATCTTTTTATCTTTAAATTTTACTGCATGTTTTAGCAAAGCATAAACATACTTGTCTGCTAAAATATCATTATACTGCACAGAAAAAAAATTGCAGTAAAAACATTTCTGACTACAAAAAGGCACGTGAATATACAGGCCACTCAATAGCATCTCCATTATAATATAAAATAATGCTTATAAAACCTACTTATCTAAAGCTATTTTTTTTCCACTTTCGGAGTATCTTTAAAAAGTTCCGCTATGCCACCAAGTGAAGCTGTGACTCCAGCAGTTTCTAATGGTAGAAAAACTTTCGTCGCCTTCCCGTCAGCAACTTTTCCAAGCGCCTCAAGATATTTAATGGCAATAAGATCATTAGTAGGCTTACCTTCATGTATTGCATTATATACCACTTCAATTTTATACTTTTCAGCTTCTGCAACTTTTCTTATAGCTTCAGCTTCTCCGATAGCTTCTAAAACTTGCTTTTCCTTTACAGCTTCCGCATCAAGAATAACAGCTTGTTTTGCACCCTCCGCCTTAAGAATTGCCGCTTGCCTTAAACCCTCTGCTTCTAAAATATTTGCTCTCTTTTCTCTTTCAGCTTTCATTTGTTTTGACATAGCATCTGTAATATCCCTAGGGGGATCTATCTTCTGTATTTCAACTCTTGTAACCTTTACTCCCCACTTATCAGTAGCTTCATCCATAACAACTCTCAACTGGGTATTTATTTTTTCCCTAGATGTAAGAGTGCTATCTAACTCCATATCACCAATTACATTTCTTAAATTTGTTTGTGCAAGCTTTAAAGCAGCCAGTGCAAAATTTTCAATATTATAAACAACTTTCACTGGATCAGTAACCTGGAAATAAATAATAGCATCTACAACTACGGAAACATTGTCTTTAGTAATAACACTCTGCGGAGGTACATCAATAACTCGCTCTCTCATATCAACTCTTAACATTCTTTGAAACATTGGAATTATAACGTTTGCTCCAGAATTCCTTGTCCCCGTATATTTGCCCAGAGTTTCAACAAGCCCCTTTTCATATTGCCTTATTATTTTTATAGAATTCGCTATAAAAATAATCGTAAAAACCATAACCACAAGAATAAACATCAACATATCAACCTCCATTTTTTAACATCTGTAAGTTATTTAACTTTATTTATTGATTATGCAATGTTACAATTAAAGTCATACATCTATCATTAAAAAGCGAGTACTCGCTTTTTATTTTTTTACTATAAGTGTAGTTCCACTAATATTTTCTATTCTCACAATTTCCCCTACTTCAAATTCTATATCTGACGACTTAGCCCTCCATATCTCACCTAAAACTTTCACAAAACCAAACTTCGAAGGAATTATTCTTTCAATGACTACAGCATTTTCTCCAATAAGAGCATCAACATTAGAATTTATAGTCTTACATTTGTTAAAAACTTTTTTTAACAAAGGTCTCACAAAATACATAGATACAATAGAAACAACTATAAAAACAGCAAATTCAATCCAATCTGAAATATTAAGATAAGATATTACCGCTGCAAATGCAGAACCAACGGAAAAACAAAAAAAGAAAAAAAATGATTGCATAGTCATCTCAAAAACTATAAGTGTGACAGAAATTACAAGCCAAACAATCCAAGTCATAATATCCTCCAACGTTTAATTGGCCAGTACAGAAACAAAGCCTTACCTCTTACATACTTGTCAGGCAATGGTCCCCAAAACCGCGAATCAAAAGAAAAGTCCCTATTATCACCCATCATCATATAATGCCCCTTAGGAACAGTTACGGGTCCAAAATTATCTCTTATAAAAATCGATGGAATCGAAACAAATTTGCCTTGTTCCCAAACTCGCTGATATTTTCCCGTATCGCTAAATGAATCAATTTTTTGAAAAATAGAAGGATCATTAAAAGTCACATAAGAACCATCTACACGTACACCATTTACAAAAAGCACTTTATCTTTTATCTTAACCTCATCTCCTGCAATAGCCACGCATCTTTTTATATAATCTTTTTTTATTTTCTGGCATCCATCTTCTTCAAAAATTCCTGAAGCTTCTGGAGGAGCCTGGAAAACGACTATATCGCCCCTTTTAATGTTTTTTAAAGCAGCAAATCGTTTTCCATTACTGGCAAAAGGAACATGGAAACCATAAATAAATTTATTTACAAAAAGATGATCACCTTCAAGAAGAGTATTTCTCATACTGCCAGACGGGATCTTGAAAGCCTGTATAAAAAAGAACATAACAAAAGAAGCCATTATGAGAGCAGACCAAAATGTATCAATCCATGAATAGATTTTTTTAAAACATTTTTGTGATAATGGGGTTTTAAAATACCTTTTTATGGTAATCATGAACATAGCTATAATAAAAAAAACGAAACCTGTAAGAAAAAGTTTGAACTCCATAAGCTACATACCAACTCCTATCATAGTTACATACATAATTTAAACAGTTTTTATTTTCAATATCTTATTATACTACATACTACGAACATTTAAAAAACTCCGAATACAAATGGAAGTATACCAATTTTATAATAACTATTAATTATAGCTATTAACAAATATACTCTTATTTTCATATTTATAAAATTTTACAATTATACAAACAAGACATAACAAAACAAATTTATTCATTCATTTTTAATACCGCAATAAAAGCTTCTGATGGTATTTCCACTTTCCCAAACATTCTCATTTTACGTTTGCCTTCCTTTTGCTTTTCAAGAAGTTTACGCTTTCTTGTTATATCTCCACCATAACACTTCGCAAGAACATCTTTACGTACTGCTGATATAGTCTCTCTGGCGATTATTCTATTGTTTATCATCGCTTGTATTGGAACTTCAAACATATGTTTTGGAATAATGCACTTCAATTTTTCAGTTAGATAACGTGCTCTAGATTGTGCCTCACTTTTACAGATTATAATCGTAAAAGCGTCAACGATTCTCGCATTTATCATAATCTCAAGTTTTACTAAATTACCTAACTGCGGATCAATATGCTCATAATCAAAAGAGGCATAACCTTTTGAAACTGATTTTAAAGCATCATAAAAGCCAACAATGATTTCTGCAAGAGGCATATGATACTTTAAAATTATAGTTTTAGCATCTATATATTTCATCAATACTTGTTTCCCTCTTCTTTTCTGACACAAATCAAGAAGAGAACCTAAAAAACCAACAGGGCAAATTATTGTAGTTTTAACATATGGTTCCCAAATTTCATCAACATCTGAAGCATCCGGAAATTTTGAAGGATTGTCTATTGTTATAAATTTACCTTTAGATTTTATTTTATATATAACGTTTGGTGCCGTGACTAGAAGATTTAAACCAAACTCCCTCTTAAGTCTTTCCCTAACTATATCTAAATGCAAAGATCCTAAAAATCCACATCTGAATCCAAAACCCAAAGCAACAGAAACTTCTTGTGAAAATACAAGAGAAGAATCTGAAAGTCTTAACTTTTCTAAAGCAATTTTCAAACTATCATATTCTGACGCACTATTGGGATAAAGTCCTGCAAAAACAAAAGGATTTATCTCCTTATATCCTTCATGATGATGTTTTGTTGGATTTATGCTTTCAGTAATCGTATCACCAATTTTTATATCGTGTATATCTTTTATTCCTGAGACTATATATCCAACTTCTCCAGATGAGAGTTCATCTAATTCAGTCATTTTTATTTTCATATATCCGACTTCAAGTGCTTCATGTTCTGCGTTAGACGCCATAAACTTAATTTTCATACCCTTTCTGACTTTTCCATCGAAAACTCTTACCATAACTACAACTCCGCGATAAGAATCGTAAAACGAATCAAAAATCAAAGCTGACAATGGTTTCTCTTTTAGTACTTTAGCTGGAGGAATCTTTAATATCACTGAGTCAACTATCTCGCTTGTACCTATACCTTCTTTTGCACTCATAAGTATAGGAGGAATGGTAATCCCCAATCCTTCTTTTATTTGCTCATAAGTACCTTCAATATTGGCAGTAGGTAAATCTATCTTATTTATCACTGGAATAATTTCAAGTTTTGCGTCTTTTGCTAACACAGTATTTGCAAGAGTTTGTGCTTCTACACCTTGAGTCGCATCAACTACTAAAATTGCACCCTCACATGCAGCAAGAGCCCTCGATACTTCATATGTAAAGTCTACATGTCCCGGTGTGTCAATCAAATTAAATATATATTTTTCACCATTTTTAGTTACATAACTCATTCTTACAGCTTTAGCCTTTATAGTTATACCTCTTTCCCTTTCTAGCTCCATAGCATCAAGAATTTGGTCTTTCATTTCTCTTCGAGAAATTGTTCCAGTATATTCAAGAAGTCTATCAGCAATTGTACTCTTCCCATGATCTATATGAGCTATAATGCAAAAATTTCTTATATTAGACATCATTAAGCATTCCTATAAATACAAACATCAGTGTTATTGCTTGTAAATATTGTTTATAATTTTCAATATCGAATCTCTACTACCACATCTTAAAACCTCTTCTGAAAGTTTCTTAGCATCTTCAAAAGAAATACTTCTTATTGCCCTTTTAATCTCTGGAATTTGCACGGATAGTACACTAAACTGATCAAGACCAAAACCCAAAAGAACAGGCATATAATATGGATTGCCTGCCATTTCTCCACACATACTTACAGTTATTCCAGCCCTATGGCTTTCATCTATAATTCTTTTAATAAATCTTAAAATTGCAGGATGTAGCGGATCATAAAGACCTGCAACATTTTCATTTACTCTGTCAACAGCAAGTGTATACTGTATTAAATCGTTAGTCCCTATTGAAACAAAATCAACTTCTTTAGCAATAATATCAATTATCATAGCGGCAGACGGCACTTCTATCATCACACCAACTTCCATTTGTTCATCAAATTCTATATTCTCTCTTCTTAAATCTTGTTTTACTTTATTGAGAACTTTATTAGCCTCATATAATTCCTCAATTCCAGATATCATCGGATACATAAGTCTAATTTTTCCATAAGCTGACGCTCTTAAAACACCTCTTAGTTGGTTAATGAAAATTTCTGGATATTTAAGAGAAAGTCTTATAGCTCTTAAGCCTAGAAATGGATTCCTTTCCTGCTCTACGTTTAAAAGACTCGTTTTTACGAGTTTATCACCCCCCAAATCAAATGTTCTTATAACAGTTGGATAGGGAGACATAACTTTTATAACTTTAGAATAATTCTCAAAATGCTCTTTCTCGGTTGGCATAGTATCGCGGTTGAAGTATATAAACTCTGTCCTATAAAGACCAACTCCCATTGCCCCATTACTCAAAATTGACTGTATCTCATCAGGATTATCAATATTCGCAAAAATCAAAACTTTATGGTTGTCTGTTGTCTCGGCTGATAAATCTTTTAACTTCTCAAGCTCTTTTCTCTTTGCAAACTGTAAAGTATACTCTTTCCTATATTTAGCTATAGTCTCAGGAGTAGGGCTTAATATAACCTCACATCTATTACCGTCAATAATAATAACATCACCAGTTCTTACCTGTGAGGATATTATCTTTAAACCTACAACAGCTGGTATGGAAAGTCCCTGAGCAACAATCACCGTATGAGAAGTTTTCGCACCAATATCTGTAGCAAAACCTTTTACTAATTTTTCTCTTATCGTCATAGTATCAGCAGGAGTCAGATTATGAGAAACTACTATCGAATGTTCCTCTAAGCTTGCGAGAGTTTTTCTTTGTTTACCAAGGAGATTTCCAATAATTTTTTTCCCAATATCTTGAATATCAATTTTTCTTTCTCTAAAATAGTCATCCTCTATAAATTCAAAAGAACGAACAATCTTATCTATAACTTTAAAAACAGCATATTCCGCATTAACACCACTATCTATAAGCTCATAAACACCTTTCTTCATAATAGGATCGTCCAAAATTAAAAGATGAACATCAGCTATTCGTGCATAATTTTTACCAAGAACTTCATCAATCTTAGTATAAACCACCTTAAGCTCAGTTCTAGTTTTTTCAATAGCACTATTTAAGCGCTTTTTTTCAGTTTCCATAGTATCTCTAGATACCTCCCTGCGAATGATAGAAAAATCATCATCCTCAAGAAAAAAAACTTTGCCGATAGCAATTCCTGACGATGCCGCAACGCCTTTAAGAATAATGTCTCTTTTAGCAGGCATTTTTTCTCCCATATGCCAATTCGATTAAATTCACAACACAGATAAACTTAATCTGCCATAAATTCAAATAAATCTTTAATCGCAGTTAAAACTTCACTTTCATCTGGACCATCAGCAACAAATTTCAATGTACTCCCATGTCCAGCAGCCAAAGCCATAACGCCCATAATACTTTTTGCATCAACTTCAAAATCATCTTTGAGAATTTTAACCGTAGAGTTATATTTAACTGTAGTCTGCACAAGCATCGCTGCTGGTCTTGCATGCAAGCCCATCTTATTTGAAACAATAATAATTTTTTCTTTCATCGTTTATATTCCTAAGCAGGAAATCCCAACACATACTAATATCGTACTGTAAAACAGAAAAACCGCACTAAATTTCCAAGAAACAAAAATTGAGAGCACAAATAAAACACTATATATAAGAATATCGCAAACATCATTTCCAAAAAACCTAGCATTTACAGAGTCAAAAACAAAAATTTTAAATATAAAATCAATGCACCGATCATAACTACAACTTCACTGCAATATAATACTTTCCTAAGAAACATAAATTTAAAATTTGACAATAAAAAAATATTCTTTTCCATATCAAACTTAAAACCCATAAACATAAGCAAAAATCTTACGGGAATATGAACAACATTGTAAAAAAAATAAACACTAAAGGAACCCAAAAATTATATGTTACAAATTCATTACTAAACAAACTCACAAAAAGGAAAAGTATAAATATACTTACGAGGGTTAAGAAATATCTTAATGTTCCTCCAAAAAACGAATCTCCTATTGCAGCCAATGGTCCTTCCATAATATTTTTAACTGAGTTCACATCATATTTTTGTTCGCCACGTTCGCATTTGGATAGTTCTTTTTCCATATTTGCAACAATCGCAATTATTAAACTAGCCATATAAGGATGCGTGTTAAAAAATCCCATATGTCTTAAAAAAGCCTTTTTTCTTCCACCCTCATCTGAATAGATTTTGCATAAAAAAGGTTTTAATATAAATAAAAAACCAACATTTTGCAGTCTTTCGTAATTCCACAAAGCTTGTATAAAAAAAGTCTTTATAAATATATAAAAGTATACTTTTACCATTTTAAAATCAATATATTATTATTCACATCACCAACACCAAGGCATTACCAAAATATATATTTAACGTTTAAAAATGCTTCTTATTTTACTGAAATTACACATAACCATACCAAAGCCACATATCGGTAACGAATACCAAGCTTTCTGAAAACCTTTGATAACAAAAGTTGGGAGCTCTAGATATATAAACCTATATATCCATCCACCAACAATCATTGAAAATATGTAGAACAAAAATGTTTTTGCTATAAAAAAGAATAGTCCAACAGATACACCAATATTTATATACCTATATTCTCCATTTTTCACTCTTCTATCAATCCAATGCATCAGTTTAGTGTTAAAATCTCTTCCAAAAATATCTATTAACCTATATAAATAAGCAAATGGCACAGCCAAGACTAAGCCCCAAATTGCAGCTTCATGCAAACCCGTAAAATACTTACACATCCAAAACGTAGACAAAATACCCAGTACTGAAACATCAATAGGTACAGCAATACATACAGGTGTCGTATTTATCTAAATCATTTCAACTATCATACCTATCCAAAGTCCTGCACTTATGTCACCCATAAAAAAACCTAAAAGAGGAGCACAAAATATTGGACGACAAATCATAAACTGTCCAATAGCTATTACGTCTGCACTACATAGAGCTGAAATAAACGCAAGGAAAACAGTATTTTCACTTACACATGATGTCATATAAACCTGTTTATAGAATAAATAAAGAAGTACATTTTTTGACCTAAAATTAAATAATAAAGTGAATTTTTAAGAATTTTTTATGAATTATTTCCAATTTTAATTGATAAGCTTTTCTAAATATTACTCAAACTCCACAATACATCAGCAATCGCTAAATATGTAAAACAAAATAAACTTTACTTATTTTATTATTTTATGAATCGCCAAATACTCTTTTTCTATCAAATGCATAATATTTACTTTCTCATCTTTTGGGAAAATGCGTCCTTCTATTTCGACACCTTTTCTACATATTCTATATAAATTTTCCAAATCAACAGCATCTACATAAAGATTGTACAAAAGCTGTTTTTTACCATTTTTAAAATGCATTCCTCCGACATTTACAGATTTAAAATCTGTACCGTTATCTAACATATATAATACATCTGAAGGACTTGCTGTCAAAATCATCATTTTTTCCCAACATAGTCTCTCCATGCACAATTTTGCTCGTTGCATCTTTAAGATTCTCTATCACAAGCTTAACATCGCCAGGCATAGTCATAGCCATAAGTATCTGCTGAATCTCATCTTGGGCTACCATATCTGAGGCAATCCAATACGACATCAACATTTATCGCTTTTAACCATCCTTGCACTACTTGTCCATGTATTAATCTGTCATCTATTCTCACTAAAACTATAGGCATTTTTTATTCTTATTAATAAGAAATTAACATATTTATACTAATACTAACATTAACCAACAAATAAATAATATCAGTTATTTTAAAAGTTAAGAAACACATTTATTATGCCTTTCATTTATCTCATCAAATAATTTTTTTTAACATTTATCATGCTTTTCTGTCCGTCAAATAGAACTTTTTCCGCCAAATCTGAAATAGTTATATCTCTTTTTTTACTTGAAAATATTGCAGATAATATCATTGGAAGATTAACGCCGGAAAGGATCTCTATATTGAATGACATACATATAGGAGCCGAAGCATTACAAGGTGTTCCTCCCACTATATCAGTAAGTATAAGACTTCCGTCATCATCATTTACCTCTTCTAAGAGATTATTAACTTTTTCCCTCATATGCACCAAACTATCACCGATCTCTCTTTTAACAACGTATAAATTCGATTGTTCCCCAACAATAGCTTCTACAGAATTTACCAGCCCCTGTGCTAACTCTCCATGAGCAACAACGATAATCTTGACCATATTTCAGAATCCCCCAAAATGAAGACAAAACTTTCCTTTCACTCCTCACATTTTAATTCTGATGTTATTATTTCAACCAAAACTTTCGCAAGTTTATCAGTATCATGTCTTGCATAAATCTCGTCAGAAAACAAACTTCCTTTTACAATTCTAGTACATATCTTATCATTTTCAACTTGGCAAGCCCCATATTTCTCATATCTTTTCACAAGGTTTTCTGGAACTGTACCTTCATTCGCTACCACACAATCAAGTATCCCATCATAAGAATGTTCCTCTATAGCTACCACATGATCTGAAAGTTTATAGTTTTTTGTTTCACCAGGTTGTGTCATAATATTACAAACATATATTTTGTAAGCTTTTGACACCTTTATCGCATCAACAATTCCATCAACTAGCAAATTAACTATTATTGAAGTATATAGAGATCCAGGACCTAAAATTATTATATCTGCATTTTTTAAAACATCAATTACATCGGGAGTAGCAGGTGGACTAATAGGACTTAAACCTATACGTTTAATTTTTTCTTCTACTTCTGAAATTTTGCTTTCTCCTTTTATCTTTTTCCCACTTTTAAGCTCAGCTTCAAGCACAATTGAAGAAAGAGTGACAGGCAAAACTCTTCCTCTTATAGCAAGAACTTCGCCACAATTCGCTATAGCACTATCAAAACTACCTAAAATCGAAGACATCGCCGTTAAAAAGAGATTCCCAAAAGAATGCCCGGACAAAGTTCCTCTAGCTGGGAATCTATACTGGAAAAGTCTTGACATCAAACTTTCCTCTTCAGAAAGAGCGACTAAACAATTTCTTATATCTCCCGGCGGTAAAACTCCAAATTCAGTTCTCAGTTTACCAGAACTTCCTCCGTCATCTGCCACATTCACTACAGCAGTAATAAATTTGTTATACTTTTTAAGACCTCTTAAAAGAGTTGATAATCCACTTCCACCACCAAGAGCAACAATTTTCAGATTTTTCATTATTATATTACCGCTAATTTTTTATTTAGATTAGATATTACGATATAAGAATATCTCTGTGCTTAAGTCTAACTTTATATTTTTTATTCTTAAAAAATTCCTCAAGCTTTATAGCTGTAAAAACTGATCTATGTTTCCCACCTGTACACCCTACTGCTATAGTTAAATGACTTTTACCTTCTTTAACATATGATGGGAGAGTCGTATCTATAAGCTTTGAAAATATATCAAAAAAAATCTTGAATTCTTTTTGTTTTTCTATATAATCTTTAACAGTCTCATCCCTACCAGTTTTAAATTTTAATTCATGTACATAATTTGGATTCGCTAAAAAACGCACGTCATAAACTATATCAGCATCATTTGGTATACCATATTTATACCCAAAAGAAAGAATAAAAATATTCAAATATTGCTCTCTGCATTGACCTATAAGTACAGAGATTAATCCCTTAAGTTCAAAAACATTAATATCTGTAGTATCTACCATCTCATCTGCAAACTTTAAAATTCCATCTATAACTTTTCTCTCAAGCATTATTCCTTCAAGTAACGATTCCCCTAAAGGATGACGATGACGAGTTTCAGAATAACGTCTTACTAGGACTGAATCAGAAGCATTGAAAAAAATGATCTTACATTTTACATTTTTCTCTCTTAAAGCAATAAGTAAATCTTCAAAGCAAGCAAGAGATTCTCCTGCACGTGAATCTATGCTTATTGCTATATTTTCATATTTACTATAAGTATTTTTAAGACATATACCTACAAAATCTAGAACTACTTGGATAGGTATATTATCAACACAAAAAAAGCCAAAATCTTCAAAAATCTTGAGAGCTTGACTTTTACCTGAACCTGACATTCCTGAAATTATATATAGTTTCATCATCATTATTCCAAAGTACGTATGGTACTTTTTTATTTAAAACTTTTTAATAAAGACAACAAAAAAGAGGCTAAAAGCATATATACATAACTATTACTATACATATCACTATTGTTATGGCATTTTATATCTTTCAGCTTTTATTATATTCTTCGTTATTAATTTCTTTTTTTAATTTACAATCTAAATCTCTTGCCGTAAAACATCCTTTACTTTTAAGCCTTTGATTTAAGCTCGCCGTTTCAACAAGTACAGCAAGATTTCTTCCAGGTCCCACAGGAATTGTAATTTCAGGGATTCTTACACATAAGAATTCAGAATAATATTCATTAACTCCAAATCTTTCATACTCCTTTTCCAATTCCCATGTCTCGAGTCTAACAACAAGCTCTATATAGGTCTCATCCAAAATGCTTCCTATGCCAAAAATATCCTTAACGTTTATTACCCCTATGCCTCTCACTTCTATAAGGTGTTTCGTAATTTCTAAACCACTTCCACTCAAGGTGCATTCAGAGCGTTTCTTTAGAACCACAATGTCGTCAGCGACAAGTTTATGCCCTCTCTTTAAAAGCTCAAGAGCACATTCGGATTTACCTATTGCAGACTTACCTAAAATCAAAACACCCAAACCATAAATACTCGTCATAACCCCGTGTATTTTAACTGATGGAGCAAGCTTCCCATCTAAATAATAAATTAAATCAACAATAAACGAAGAAGTTCCCAATTCCGTTTTTAAAAGTGGAACATCTAAATCAGAAAATACACTTAAAATTGCATTATTGGGCTTGAGCCCCTTTGTTAAAATACAACACACAGCAGTCTTATGAGAGAAAATCTTGTATAATATTTTTACCTGATTATCATAATCTAGATTTTCTAAATATAAATACTCACTCATTCCAATAATCTGTATACGCTCATATGGAAAATGTTTAAAGAAACCAGCAAACGCAAGACCCGGCCTGTTGACATCAGAAGTCTCAATTTTTTTGTTGAGATCAGCATGTCCCATCAAAAGCATAAGCTTAAAATCTTCACTCTTTTCACCAATAAGCGTGCCCACATTAATAGATATACTAATAATTATCCTCTTGTTGTATTATTTTTACAACTTCCTCTGCCGTATTTGCATTCCGTATGGCTTGCCTTAGAAATTTATCCTTAAAAAGCCTTGAAATTCTAGACAACGCTTTTAAATGTTGTCCTACCACATCAACAGGTCCCACCAAAAGAAAAATTATATGAACCGGTTCACCGTCAAGAGAATTGAATTCTATTCCTTTTTGTGAAACCCCAAGAACTCCTATCTGTTCTCGTAAAGCATCAATTTTCCCATGTGGTATCGCAACTCCTTGTCCAATTCCTGTTGAACCTAGTTTTTCTCTTTCCAATACAACGTCAATAACTTCATCAGTTTTTTTGACTTTCTTCTCAATTTTTAAAATCTCTACAAGTTCAACAATTGCCAACTTTTTATCCGATGCTTTTAAATCAATAATAACCGAATCTTGATCCAAAAAATCCATAATTTTCATTTCTCTCACCTCTGGTGTTTTATATTTAATTTGGCTTTAAAATAACTATTGCCCAATTTTCAATTTTTATTGCGGTAAATAACACTCACTCTGTCATAATATGCCATCTTTAAACATATAAACCTTTAAACTTATAAGCAAGATTATCCATATTGTCAATTGCTTCCTCTAGTGTTTATGACTCTAAATCAAAACATCTTATTTCTGAAATTTTCTCTCTTGAATTTTTAATATTATTACAAGAAGATATTTCTTCGATGTTATGCCTTTTGTCTCTTGAAACTTTTAAATTATCCTTTCTGTGAACTTTCTAAACTTTCTTTTGCTTTTTAAGTTTATCTACGGTCAGATCTATTGAAGAGTATAAATCGCAAGAATGTCTCTTTGATACGAAATTACGAAAGAAAGTTTATCTGCGTACAAAATTATTACTTTCTCAACTGACAAAATAACGTGTGCCAATACATAATAATTAGTATTACAAAACCTGTCAACTTTTGCAATTTTTCGTACATTAAGAATCAATGGGATCAGTCTACTTTCAGACGCATAGACGTAATATCAATTCTCATTTATCCATCCTTTTACGTAATAAGTACTGACTTTTTCATTTACAAAATACACAAAACTCGTTTTACAACAATCCATAGCTTCTTAACAACATTGTAAATACGTTCACTACATTTTAAAATTATCACCTAAATATACTTTTTTAGCCTCTGAATTTTCAAGTAACTCTTTTGCATTCCCTTCAATTAGAATTCTACCTTCGTGAATTACATATGCTCTGTCTATAATCTCGAGAGTTTCTCTGACGTTATGATCCGTAATAAGAATACCTAATCCTATTACTTTTAATTTTTTAATAACTCTTTGTATATCATCAACTGTTATAGGATCAATACCAACAAACGGCTCATCTAAAAGCAAAAACTTAGGATCCACTATTAAAGCTCTAGCAATTTCGAGCCGCCTTTTTTCTCCTCCGGATAATGTGATGCTTAATTGCTTACGCAGTTTTGTGAGACCAAAATCTTCAAGTAAAAGTTCAACTCTCTCTTTTCTCTGAGATTTTGAGGCTATGATTTCTTGAGCAATAGCAGTGAGATTATCTTCGACAGTGAGTTTACTGAATATCGATGGCTCCTGTGAAAGGTATCCTATCCCGATTCTAGCTCTCCTATACATAGGCCAAGCAGTTATTTCAATATCATCAATATAAACACTACCACCATAAGGTTTTATAAGACCAACAGCCATATAAAAAGTTGTAGACTTCCCTGCACCATTAGGACCAAGTAAACCCACTATTTCACCTTGTTTCACACTTATGCTCACACCGCATACAGCCATTTTATACTTATATTTTTTGTATAAATTTTCAGTTCTAAGTATCACTTCTTTTATCTTCCATTTCAATTTTTACTTCAACTAAACCACTTACAACTACTCTTTTTTTGTCATTTGAATCATAAAAAACCATTTTATCTGCTTCACAAATACCCTTTCTCCCATCGTGAAAAATATTAGCAACTGGCCTTTTCTTATCTTTTTCAAAAACTGTACATAGATTCTCTTTTTGAGAAAAAACAGCATTATCTGAACAAACCTTACCGTAAGAAGTTACAATCTCAACATTGTTATAAGCCTTCAAAGTTTTCAGATTATCGTCAATATAAACTTCCTGAGCACGTAAAGTGATAGGTGAATTTGAATTATTCATAAAATGCTTTAATTTTAATATAGTATCTCCCCAGATTTTTCCCTTTTTTTTATTCATATCATAGTGTGCAAAATTTCCATAACCTTCAATCGTTTTATTGTTTTTCAAATTTGAAAAAAATTTAACATCGCCGTAAGCCGAAATAATAGATTTACTTTTATTATAAATTACATTATTAGCTGTTATTGTATTCAAATCACTAATAACCTTTGAATTCCCTTTTAAAATTGTAGCTTCTCCTTTATTTTTTATTTCCATTCTCTCTCCTGTTATAATAACCTTACCCAAGACACAATCAACAAAACAAAAGACGAAAGCCCCACATATAAAAAAGGCAATAAAAAATATTTTACTTAATTTAATCAATTAAAATTCTCTGGTTTTTAATAACGATATTATTTAGCCATATATCTGACTCGAAACCTCTACCATACACCGTCTCACCAGTTTTTGTAAACTTAACATTATTATTACTGTAAATTAAATGGTTTTTAGCATTATACACTAAATTTGTAGTTTGCAAGTTTTCACTGTTTATAGTATTCACAATACACTTACCACTACATTTAACATCATATGTTTCCATATTTACTCTGACACTTTCAGCAATTAGATTTGAAACACACTTGCCTTCATCATAAAACTTTATTACAGGATTGTTCAAATAAGCAATATTTTTAGCATCTATAACAGCAAATTTCCCACACACAATCATATTAACTTTTCCTTTATAGAGTCGCGTTACTACAAATTCTTTCACCTTTTGATCATAAGTAGGCGGACTTTTCTCAACGATAGCTCTTTCAGACTTACAACCTGGGAATAAAAAAATAGAAAACATTACTACTACCGACAATATGTTATAATTTTTATAAAACATACCTCTCCAGAGCCGAAGGTGAGAAAAATAAATAATAAATTCATTCTTTGCTATTTACAAAACACTTTCAACTATTTAAAATTCTTTGTAACTTCATAATATAAAGCCCCACTACTCACATAAAGTTTTTTACAAAATTATGTTTTTAAAACAAATATTCATCTTAACGGATAAATACTGACAAACCACAATATAAATCTCATTTATTGTTCATAACTACTCAAAGCTTTTTCCCATTCACCTTTAGCCTTCATAATAAGTTCTATCACTTCTCTCACAACACCTTCACCACCTTTAAAAACTGAAACACAATCAACATGTTTTTTTACCTCTTCACATGCATCTATTGGACATATTGACAACCCTACTGCTTTTAGTACAGATATATCCACTATATCATCACCAATATACGCCACTTCAGAGGCATTAAATCCATTTTTTTCTAATATCTTTTTCAAAGCTAACATTTTATTCATACAAGCCTCTACAAGATAGTCAATACTCATATCTTTTGCACGCTTTTCAACTTGAAGGGATTGTCTACCAGTTATCCACGCAGTCTTAATTCTAGGCTGCGTTTTAAAAAGCTCACTATAGCCCATTCCATCTTTAACATTCCATATCTTTATTTCTTCACAGTTATTTAAAATTATTATTTCACCACGTGTTAAAACACCATCTATATCAGAGGCTAAAAGTTTAATTTTTTCTGCTTTATCTATAATATCTCTTTCAATTTTCATAATTCATTTACCATATCTCTATGCTTATAACGTTTAAATTTAGAAACAATACATAAGATGGATCTTACTCTATTCAAATTAAAAACATCAGAACCTTGAAAAAGTTACTGTGACATATATCATAAGTTTTTAACGCTAAAGCAAACTATGATTTATCTTAAATTACTTAAGACATCTTTTTAAAAACTTCACAATACAACATCTTTCCCATACTCTTTTACCGACCTATCTATAACTTTTACATATTTAAGTATTTGCTTAAAATATTTTAAGTCAACACTATTTGCTCCATCTGAAAGTGCTTCATTAGGATTGTCATGAACTTCCAAAAACAATGCAGCAATTCCAAGAGCCGCAGCTGCTTTTGAAAGAGGCGAAACAAATTCTCTATTCCCGCCACTACACGCTCCACGACTACTAGGAAGCTGAATGCTATGTGTAGCGTCAAAAACAACAGGATAGCCTGTTTGTTTCATTATTTCTAATCCTCTAAAATCTACCACAAGATTATGATACCCAAAAGAAACTCCTCTCTCAGTAAGCAATAAATCCTTACCACCGCAATTCTCAGCCTTCTTAACCACATTAAACATATCGTCAGGAGATAGAAATTGACCCTTTTTAATATTAACAGGCTTACCAGTAAGAGCACATGCTTTTATTAAATCTGTTTGACGTGACAAAAACGCAGGAACTTGAAGTAAATCTACAACCCGTGCAACTTTCGGAACTTGAATTTCAGTGTGAACATCCGTAATAACAGTTAAACTTAATTCTCTTTTAATTTTATTAAGAATTTCAAGACCTTCTTCAATACCTGGTCCTCTATAAGAACAATCCAACGAACGGTTCGCTTTATCGTAGGAGGTTTTAAAAATGAAAGGGATCTCAAGCTCCGATGTTATTTCTTTCAAACTTAAAGCTAAACTTAAAGCATGTTTTTCACTCTCAATTACGCACGGTCCCGCTATAATAACAATAGACCTATCATTTGAAAGAGTAATGTCTTTATTTTCTCCGACTTTTACCTGTTTATTGCACATTTTTAATTCGTCTTTTTTTGAAAGTAAGCATCATAAACTTATAAAAGTAATTATAGATATTTCTCAACTTTTAAAATATCACCAGGTGTATCAATTCCTATAGAATCGCATTTTGCCACAATAACTTTTATTTTTTTTCCATTTTCTAAAGCTCTTAGCTGCTCAAGATTTTCAGCTTTTTCTAAAAATGACACACTATTCTTTGAAAAATCTAACAAAAATTTTTTCTTGTACCCATACACTCCAATATGTTTGTAATATCTAACATTAGTATTATCTCTATTATAAGGTATTGCAAACCTTGAAAAATACAGTGCATACCCATATTTATCAAAAACAACTTTAACATTATTAGGACTTTCTATAACTTCTTTTTCAACTATCTGAAAAGCAGCCGTTACATACTCAAGAGACTTATCTTTTTTAAGTAAAACTGCCAACTCATCTATAAGTTTAGTATCTATCAAAGGCTCATCGCCTTGTACATTAACAAAAATATCGTAACTTTTTAAAAACTTTGAAGCAGCAAAAGCTATTCTATCCGTACCACTTTTACATGTTTCAGGCGTCATAAATACGCTAAATCCTAGCTTTTTAACAACATTGTAAATACGCTCATCATCAGTTACAACCGCCATAAAATCAACTTTCTTACATTTTTTAACCTGCTCTAGAGTATGCTGTATAAGCGGTTTCTCTTTTATTAAAATTAATGGCTTACCAGGGAATCTCCTTGATCCATACCTCGATGGTATAATTACAGCTACTTTCATTTTCTGTAGAAATCCATTATTGTCTTTATCAACTCGTGTTGATTTATTGTTGCAGTTCCAAGTTTACCAATAACCAATCCAGCAGCAAAATTTGCAATTTCAGCAGAATTTATTAAATCCGCTTTTGCAGCTAACGCTAAAGTCATAACAGATATAACAGTATCACCTGCACCAGTAACATCAAAGACTTCTTTTGCTCTTGTGGGGATATTTGTATTTTTATTTTTAGACTGAATAAGTATCATGCCTTTCTCACTGCGTGTAATAAGAACTGCATCTGAACTTAGAGTTTCAAGAATTTTTACACCAAGTATAACTATATCCTCATCAGTTTTTACATTTTTTGCATTCATTCCTTCAATAGCTTCATTTTCGTTTGGAGTTACTACCGTAACTTTCTTATATTTCTTGAAATTATATATTTTAGGATCCACTGTAATACAAATTCCATGTTTCCTCGCAAGATAGATTGTTCTTCTGAGAATCTTTGGACTTATAACTCCTTTACCATAGTCAGAAATCACAACAGCATTTACTTTAGTTATAAGTTTTTCTATATTTTCTATAATTTTAGATTCAATTTTACAATCAAAAAACCCTTTTTTCTCCTTATCCATCCTAACAATTTGTTGATTTGCAGCTATGATCCTTGTTTTCAAAATTGTCGGTCTTTGAGAATCATAGACCAAATAATCTGAATTTATCCCTTCTTTTAAAAGCATTTTTATTAAAGAGTTACCGGTAACATCTTTACCTATCACGCTTACAATAAATGCCTTTCCACCTAAAGCAGTTATATTATTTGCAACATTGGCAGCTCCTCCAAGACTTTCAGTTTCCTCTGTAATCTCCACAACCGGAACAGGAGCTTCTGGAGAAATTCTTCTTGCCTTTCCCCAAATAAACTTGTCAACCATCACATCACCTATAACTAGAATAGTCTGTTCCTTGAATAAAGATACAAATTCTAAAAGTTTTATCTGCCCCATATTAACAAATTATTTATAAGTAAGATTTATCCTTCAAATAAATACAATAATCCTTGATGGAATCTTCAAGCTTCATAAAAGGCTTGGTATATCCTGCATCTATAAGTTTATTTATCTTCGCTTTCGTAAAATACTGATATTTAAGTTTTAGACAATCAGGCATTTCAACATATTCTATATTTCTCTTCTTGCCAGCTACTAAAAACATAGACTTAGCTACATCATTCCATGTATTGGATTTTCCAGAACCCAAATTAAAAATACCCGTTTTTGAATGGTTTTTAAACAGAAAATACATAGCATCTACAACATCTTTGATATATACAAAATCTCTAGCTTGTTTCCCATTAGCATAATTTTTGTCGTAAGATTTAAATAACCTAATAAGCCCATCGTCAAATACAGCACTGTAATTTTTACAAATCACGCTGCGCATATCGCCTTTATGATATTCATTAGGACCAAAGACATTGAAAAACTTTATACCCGTAACTTTATTGAGATGATTATTATTCAAAAGCCACAAGTCAAACATATGCTTTGAAAAGCCGTACATATTTAAAGGAGATAAATCTTTTATTTTTGATATGTCGTCATCACAACCAAATTCACCTCCCCCATAAGTTGCAGCAGACGAAGCGTAAATAAAAGGAATTCCTACTTCAAAAGCCCATGAGGCAAGAATTTTAGAATAATTGTAATTATTTTTTATGTAATAACCCGCATCAGTAATATTCGTAGAGCTACACGCTCCAAGATGCACAATGATTTGTGGTTTGAGCATCTTTTTCCTTATTACAGAATCCAAAAAATCGTCTTTTTGCATATAATCGTAATAAGTTTTGCACGTTAAATTTTTCCATTTTTCATCATTTCCGAGATGATCAACAACTAAAATATCTTTTATGCCTTCCTGATTTAATTTCCATAAGAAACAACTACCTATAAAACCCGCACCACCAGTTAATATTATCATTAAAACCTCTTACATTTACGAGTTTCTATTGTATAAAAAGATAATTTCAGCTGTCAATTAAAAAGACGATTTAAAACAACAAATTAGTTATAAGAAAAACTGTAAAACGCTAAAATTATGAACTCATATTCAAATAAAAATTTTCTAAAAAGATACCAAGATAGATCAGCACTTTTTTATGCTCTGCTCTGTAAAACTCTTTCTATAGTTTTATTCCCCTCCTTCTTTTGGAAACATAATAAAAGCACTATTACAATAACAACAATATTTTTAAACAATCACACATTTTATAATTATGTACAATAGCAGGTTTAAACCAAGAAAAATTTCTCATTCCCTTATTGTCAAAGCTAATTAATTTTATAATTTTCTAGATATGTAATCAAAGTTTTTAATATACTGATTATTTTTATTATAAACTAAATTCAGTTTAGTCTCTTAAAGAAATCCTCTGTTTCACTTTTACGTTTTTGTTTATTGTAATATACTTCTTTTTTACTTGTATAAATAATTTTTGTAGAATATCTGATTATGGTAAATGTTTCAAACGTAGAAATACCTTACGATAAATTACTTGCAAGATTGGGATATTCACACAATAAAACTAGACTTGACATAAAAATTATTAGTTCAATAATAGAAAATTTAAGCTTAGCTCAAAAACTCATTAAGCCTAAATCGGTAATCGCGGTTGAGAACATAACATTACATAAAGACTTAGTCTCATTTGAAAATGGATATAAAATTAAAAGCAATAATATCGCAACACTCTTAAAAAATTGTTTCAAAGCATACGGAATTGTCGTAACTATAGGTGACGCATTGGAAAAAAAAAGAGATGACTGCTTAAAAAAAAGAGGGATTTTTGACGCTTTAATATTAGATGCAGCAGGCTCTGTGGCTGCAGAGGAAACCATAACTCTTGCCAACGCACAAATTAGAGCTTACGAAGAAAAAAATGACAATATAGTGATGAGAAGATACTCCCCTGGTTATGGTGATTGGCCACTTGAAGCCAATAAGCAATTCTTAAATTGGATTGGGACAACACGTGTAGGAATCACTTTAAATAAATTTTGTCATATGAAGCCAGAAAAGTCTGTTTCAGCTTTGATAGGAATCAAAAAGTTAACTTAGCTAATGCAATAGTCAAAAATGTTTATGAACAAAATAGAAACAAAGAAGAAGTATCAAATACTAAACTGCTAAACAGTATATAATTTAAACAATGCATTAATTTTAAAATCATTTTCTAGATCAGTAAAATCTTACACTCTAATCATACAAACGATAGACGAGTGTGTATAAATCAGGATGTTAAATGAATAAATCAAATTTTTTAAACATGCTTAAGAATCGAGTGCTAATTATGAGCGGAGCAATGGGAACTGAACTTCAAAAGAAGAAATACCTCGACGACGTTACAATCCCAGAAGAATTAAACATTAAATTCCCTGAAAGAGTCTCTGAAATTTATTCCTCTTACATAAATGCAGGGGCAGACATAGTTCTCACAAATACATTTGGAGCAAATTCCATAACACTAAAACAACACAAACTCCTAGATAAAGCCGAAGATATAATAAAATCAGGAATTGATTTAACAAGAAAAATTTCTCCGAATACTATTGTTGCTGGTGATATATCTTCAACTGGCGAGTATATTGAACCGTTAGGCACATTATCCTTTGATGATGCTTATAAGGCTTTCGCATTACAGTCATCTCTTCTACAAAAACACGGAGCAGACATTATAATCATTGAAACAATGACTGAAATAAAAGAAACTAAGGCAGCAATTCTCGCAGCGAAAGATAACTTTGAGGGTGCGATTATCGTCACTATGACTTTTTCTGCAGATGGAACAGCAGTTACTGGGACAGACTTAAAAAGTTTTATCGCAATGGCAGAAAGTTTAGGCGTTGATGCAATTGGAGTAAACTGCTCTATAGGATCTATGGAGCTGGCAGAACTTGTAAAAGTTTTGTGTGAAAATACAAACCTGCCTGTATCCTTTAAGCCTAATGCCGGAATTCCAGAATTAATCAACCATGAGACAAAATTTCCAGAAACAAAAGAAGAATTTATAGAAGCAAGCCTAAAAGCCTACTCATATGGCACTAACATATTTGGTGGCTGCTGTGGAACAACTCCTGAATTTATAAAATCTCTATCTAACGAACTTAGAAACAAAACTCCCAAAATGCGCAGTATAAAAAACAAATACTTCCTTTCAACAAGAATAAAAGCCATAGACATAAATGAAATTAAAAGACCTGTTTTTATAGGCGAAAGAATAAACCCAACTAATAGAAAAAAGTTTCAGGAAGAATTAGCTAAAAACAATTTTTCAACCATAAAAGACGAAGCACGTTTACAAGTTCGGTCCAGTGCAAACTTATTAGACGTAAATATGGGGGTTCCAGGAGTTGATGAAGTAAAGCTCCTTGTAAACGCTGTCAATCAATTACAAGAAATAGTTACAGTTCCTTTATGTATAGATTCAAGTAATATCAGCGCTTTAGAACAAGGAGTTAAAAATTGTGCTGGCAGACCTATCATAAATTCCGTAAACGCTGAGCAAGCAAAGCTTAACGCCATATTACCTATCGCAAAACGCTATGGTACAGCACTTATCGCATTAACAACAGATGACAATGGAATACCTAAAACAGCACAAGAAAGATTAAATATAGCCAAAAAGATTTTAAATTTTGCAGACCACTACAACTTTGAAAGAAAAAACATTATTTTTGATTACCTTGTTTTATCTGTAAGCTCTTCGCCCGAACAAATACAGGAAACGCTAAAAGCAATGAAAGAATCAAAAAAAATATATCCTGACTGCAAACTTGTTTTAGGAGTTTCGAATGTATCTTTTGGTCTTCCTTCAAGACAAACAATCAACTCAACTTTCTTAAAAATGGCTGTAGATGCTGGACTTGATTTTGCAATTGTCAATCCATACGCAAAATGGGATATTGACGACCCATTAGCCAAAAACTTACTTGAGGACAAAGACAAAGGTGCAATTAAGTATATGGAAGCTTTTAATTCTTTTGCAAAACAAGCTTTACCAAAAACTGAAACAAAAAAACTCTCTCTAGACAACCAGCTTTATTTTTCAGTCTTAAACGGAAACAAAGAATCTGTAATTGATATCTTAGATAAAATTATTGAATCTTACGATAACCCTTTTAAAACAGTAAATGATAATGTTTTAAAGGCCTTAAATATAGTTGGAGAAAAGTTTGCTGCAAAAGAATATTTTTTACCGCAGATAATTATGTCCGCTCAAGCAGCTCAAGCAGCTTTTAGTACAATAAAGACCACTTTAAAAAGAGAAGAAACATCTTCCATTTGGAAAATTATAATGGCAACAGTCAAAGGTGACATGCATGATATAGGCAAAAATATAGTAGGAGCAGTGCTTGAGAGTTATGGTTTTGAGGTTATAGATATGGGTATAAATGTTGATTCTCAGGAAATAATAGACAAAGCTAATGAAATTAATCCTCTAGCAATTGGGCTCTCAGCTCTTATGACAACCACAATGCCTGAAATGGAAACGATTATAAAATTAAGAGATATGAGTCATATTCCAACAAAAATTATTATAGGCGGTGCTGCAGTTACGGAAAAGTTTGCAAAAGAAATCAGAGCAGATGCTTATGCTAAAGATGCTATGGAAGCTGCTTCTTATATTAGAACTATACAAAAAGCTCTTAGATAAAGATTAAAAAGAATTATTTTTCATACTACTCACAGGTTTAATTCATATTATACAATTAAAGCTAAGTCACAACAAATAATCACTTTAGAGAGACTTAGTTTATGTATCTGATCCAGACTTATTAAATTCTCATCTCTCTATTTCAATCATATAAAAACATAATGACAAAAACCCACATCAAGCATATTCTACTAATCTACTATCAAATTATCATCACCAATTTTTTCTTCCATGACAGTATCTTTATATAGCTTTCCAAGCTTTTAAAAGTTTTAGTATAATATATATTACAATGCATAAGAGTTTTTTGCCAATACAACAACTTCATTTCTTTTAAAACGACCCTTACTACCTCTCTATTTAAAACTAATTTTATTTTTGTAAGTTTTAGTTTAATATTTTTTATTTTATTGACAAGTACTCTATCCTTAACTATAAATCGTACCTTATTCCCATTCCTAGGCAACGCAAATTCATCATGACAAACTCTTTTCTCTTTAAGTATATACACGGGGACTTAGTTCATAAAAATAGTATGTATATCTTCATTAGCTTATTTTTTGTTTATAATTTCCAATCTATCCTCTAAGTTTTTTAATTTCACACTACTTTCAGCTAATATCATTTGTTTTACATAAAAATCTCTATTACTTTACACCTCTCTTTTACATTTTTCTTGATACTCAATATTTTCCTCAATTATCTTTTATCAATTGAGATATCTGCATCCTTCAACACGTGATTCCCATATATACTTGCAATACTGAATAATTTAGCTAATGTCTTTAAAAGTTTATCAAACACCTCACAGCCTTTTATCCTTTCTTTTCAAGTAAGTTATATTGAATTTTTCTTAATTTATTTAAAACCATGGAAAATCATTAATCGACATAGAATATTTCTTCTCTCTCATCTGGCAACACAATAATAACTACAAGTTTTATCTTTAAGTGTTGAAAGCGGGGTTTTAATATACAGCACAGCAGTTTGGATTACTTTAAGACACTGTCCAAGCAATGATAAGTCAGTAGCTTTATATATAACTTCATATTTACAAATTAGAGTTGATCTTTAAATTTCTATTTCCCTCTCACTCTTGCTCTTAAATTTAAAAGTTTCTTTGAATCCCTTTAAAGCTTACCTACGTCTTTCAGGAAAATCTATCCTGTTTCTATTTTTTTCAATAATAAGAATTTCAATCTTGTCAACTTCAGTTCCTTGATAAATGTTCAACATTATCAATAGCTGCGACAATGCAAAAATAACAGCTTATTAACAAGACAAGATATTCAAAAAAACACTCTTCTTATTGCTTTCATCAATTTTCCTTTGATAAAATGCTGCCAATTTCCATAATATAATCTTTACTTGGAAGCTGTTTGTCCTTGTACAACTTTCAACATCTTCAAAACTGGATAGTAGGCTTTTTCTCTTATATTCTCTGGCACAGAAATTAAATTCTTCATATTTACAAGTACATCTTTGACTTTTGCCAAGGTATTTTTTTTCATATTAGGACAGATTGCAAGAGACGATGCTGAGTAAAAGTTCTTATTCGGGTTGTCTTTTTCAAGTTTATACAAAATCCCGTTTTCCGTTCCTATGATAAATTCCTTTGCAGAACTTTCTTTAACATATCTGCACATAATACCTGTTGACATAATATGATCTGCTAAAGATATGACCTCTGGACGGCACTCCGGATGTACTAAAATTTCAGCATATGGATGCTCTCTCCTAGCTTTTAAAATATATTCTGGCAAAATAAAATTATTGTGCGTAGGACAAAACCCATTCCATATTTTCATTCCCATACCAGACTTTTTTTGTACATAACTACCTAAATTTCTATCAGGAATAAAAATTATTTCTCTATCGCTTTCAATACTCTTTACAACATCTATTGCATTTGAAGATGTACAGCATATGTCACTTTCAGCTTTCACTGCAGCAGAAGTATTCACATAAGCTACAACTATCGGATTTTTACATTGTGATTTAAACTCTCTTAACTTTTCAACTGTTATCATATCTGCCATAGGACAATCAGCATTTATATCTGGAATTAGAACTTTTTTATTAGGATTTAATATCGCTGCAATCTCCGCCATAAAATAAACACCACAAAAAACAATTATATTCGCTTTTACTTGAAAGGCTTTCCTACTCAAATCTAAAGAATCGCCAACAAAATCCGCTATATCATGAATTTCAGGCAGTTGGTAAACATGAGCTAAAATTGCAGCATTCATTTCTTTTTTTAAGCGATTTAATTCTCTAACAATTTCATTCATTATTAATTATATTATTTTTCAAAATGATTTATTATTTATTTTAAAACTAAAGAAAGTCCATAACTATCAAAATAAATATATTTTCAATTATAAACATCCCCATCTTAATGTACGACCAAATATGCAAAAAAACTTTAAACGCTCACGCTAAACCAGAATACTTAAAAAACATAGATATTTTTTACAAGTTATTATTTATACATTTAAGTTTCAAGTCACTATTATAATTAAATATTTCACTTTAAACAAATAACAACTTCTCTTTACATCCTTTATTTACTAAGTAAAAATGATTTATTATAATCTTGAGGAATTATGAAAAAAAGTAATAATTGAGATGGTAGATGAAATGATGAATAATATGTAGACATGAATAAGAGTAATTCAATTATCCAACAAAAATACATGTTATTATATATATATTTATATATTGACAGAAATATATGGATATGTTGAAGAAGTAGTAAAATTATAAAAGAAAGGGAATGGGTAAAATGAATCATAGATTGTTGAAGATTGTATGTATAGCAAGGATTTGATTTCTTAATGTTTGTTTATATTCATATTTTGGAGTATATGTTTACTTATACTTTTTTTGTATACATATAAGCAACAATAAAATGGGCAGTAATAAAGATAATCATGATGTCCATCCCTCTTCCCTCTAGTGCTGAACCAAGTAGGATCAACACATACAGTATTAGTGAGAGCAGTATACATAACATAGGAACAGAATAGGAGCATTAAAACTAGCAAGACTGCTAGGAATCTAGTAGTAAGTAGTATGCAGAATATATAGAAATGAAAAAAGAAAGTTATCAGAACAACTTAAAGCTTAAAAGAAAAACGAAGAAAATGAAACCCCTTATAATCATTAAAGATGTGAATAGAGTAGGTAAGTCAATATTTTCAGACAGAATTTATCAGTTTATCTCAAAACAAGAAGTATACATTATTATGTCTAAGAAATCAGAATCAAAGATTTATAAAATAAAACCTAAAGATCTAGATGTTATAGAAGAACTGTTTATACACACATGGTGTGTCTTAAAGCCACTTTTAGCCTATTCTAATGCTTTAAACTTCGCTGTCTGTTCATATTCTATTATGGCACATCAAATTTAACAATGAAGATACGACTTTTTCTTATATTAATTTTAACTATATCAATTTCATTCTTAACATCATGTTTAATTTTAAACTACCCAAACCAACTATTAGGTTTCTCTGTTGGAAAATTTGAAAATGAAAAAGTTGGAGTATTTAATACAGTTTTTACAACATCTAAGGAAACTTGTTTTATTAAAAGCTTATATATATTAGAAAAAATTAAAGCAACAGTCACACATAAAAGTTTTAAAAATGGATATATAGTTGCCTTCAATTTCTCAAAGAGTTTTGATTGTTGTTTGGCTTCAACGGAAGTAGGTATTTTTATAACTGACATAGAAAACGGCGATGTAAAAGTTGAAGTAATATCAAATAATAGTTTACTTGCAAAGAAATTTTCAGTTAAGTTTTTTGAAATGCTTTCCGGTTAGGTGATTTTTTGTAAATTTTTATCTTTTCACATAAAAGCAATACAAGTTCAACAATAATTACTAAAACCTGTATAACGAAAGTAGCAAAAGAAATTCATTTTTACTAATGTATAAACTATGAAATATATAATGAAAAAGATTAAAATCCGCTATATAATCTTTAGTGGCATTTTACTGATTTTAACTCTTAACGAAGGCAATAAAACTCTTATAAGGCGTTTTTTTGAACAAAAAAAATTAAATGAAAATATTAAAAATGCAAAAAAACAAAATAAATTAATAAAAGAACGAATATATTATCTTGAAAATGAACCATCACATTTAGAAAGAATGGTACGCAGTGAATTAAATGTGATAGCACCCGGAGAAATAGAATACAGATTTTCAACTAAAGAATAAGAATTTCTGCTTTAAGCTTATGCAAATTTTAAAATAATCAAAATATAAAATTTAAAATTCAAATCACTAAATTATTTATTAAAAATAAACTCAAAATCGCCAATTTTAACTGTATCACCAGACTTGGCACCCATTTTTTCAAGCTCAACTTCTAAACCCATTTTTTTAATTATGTTTTGATAACGCCTCAATGCTTCTTCTTCGTTAAATTTCGTCATTTTTGTAAACGTTTCAATCTTATCACCAGTAACTATAAAAACACCATTCTCAATATTAACTTGAAAATCAGGCTGATAAATATATTTCTTAACAGAAACATCCTCTATTTCTCCTTCAAATTTAAAAGCAAGCGGTTTTTCAAGCATCTTTACCATTTCCATAATTAACTTATCGACACCCTGTCCAGTTGCAGCAGAAATTTCAAATATTTTTTTATTTCTTAAATATTTTCTAAATTTCTTGATATGTTCTTGACAGTTAGGTAAATCAATTTTGTTTAATACTATTATGACATGTTTTTTTACAAGATATTTTGAATACTTTTTTAATTCACCATTAAGTACTTTATAGCTTACATAAGGATCACTGCCGTCAGTAGTACTTGCATCTATAATATACACAAGAATATTTGTACGTCTTATATGTCTTAAAAACTCAAATCCAAGCCCTCTACCTATATGAGCCCCTTCAATTATTCCAGGGATATCAGCAACTACAAAATTTTTACCCTTATAATCAACAACACCTAAATTAGGAGTTAAAGTTGTAAAAGGATAATCTGCTATCTTAGGCTTTGCAGCTGAAATCTGTGATAAAAGAGTAGATTTCCCAGAATTGGGAAGACCTACAAGTCCAACTTGTGCAATTAAAAGAAGCTCAAGATTTACTTCTGTACTTTCACCAGGCTCGCCTTTTTCAGATATTCTAGGGGCTGTACATCTCGATGTTTTAAAAGAAGCATTCCCTCTGCCACCTCTACCACCCTTAACAACTAAAATTTTTTCGTTTGCTGTTTTCAAGTCAGAACAAAACTTTCCATTCTTAAAAACCAAAGTGCCCAAAGGAATTTTCAGTATTAAATCTTTCCCAGATCTACCGAACTTATTATTAGATAAGCCATTCCGTCCATCTTCTGCTTTAAATTTTGGTGTGTAAGATAAATCTAATAAAGTAGTTTTATGGGTATCACATTCAAAATAAATATCCCCACCCCTGCCACCATTACCGCCGTCAGGTCCTCCGTAAGGAACATATTTTTCCCTCCTAAATGAAACACACCCATCGCCTCCACAACCCGCCATAAGAAAAATAGTGACTTTATCTATAAACATTTATGCAATATCAATATATGTATAATCTTAGACTTTATTGTTCCACATTTATATAACATCTATCGCCAGATTTTCTAACAAATTTAACGATACCACTAATTTTTGCAAAAATAGTATCATCTTTGCCGATTCCCACATTTATCCCGGGGTGATACTTTGTCCCTCTCTGTCTAACTATAATTGCACCTGCAGAGGCCCTTTGATTACCATATATTTTCACCCCTAATCTCTGACCATGAGAATCCCGTCCATTAGTAGATGAACCTTGCGCTTTGACATGTGCCATTTCAATACCTCCCTAAGGCTCCTTTTTAAACATTAATTCTCGTAATTTCTAACTCCGTTAAATACTGACGATGTCCTTGAAGTTTTTTATATCCCTTTTTAGGTTTCTTTTTAAATACTAAAATTTTAGGTGCCCTTTTCTGAGATATGACTCTTGCTGTTACACTTACACCCTCAACCATAGGTTTCCCAATTAATGTTTTCTGTCCATCTGAAAGCATAAGCACCTCTTTAAGGACAATTTCTTGATCTTTTTGTGTCTCATTAATCCTATCCACCACTAAATTAGAGCCTTTTTCTACTTTATACTGCTTCCCACATGTCTTAACAATCGCATACATTTGACATACCCCTTTAACTTGTAGTAATATTAAATTTAAAAATTTTTGTCAAATAACAGAGTATTTTAAAGCTTTCAATCAATTGTCATGTCATATCAAAAGTAGATAATGCTTTTTTGCAAACAGAGGAAATAAAATGCAAATTTCAAAAAGAGTACAATTAATAAAGCTATCTACTACGCTAAAAATAGACGCAAAAGCAAAAGCACTTAAACAACAAGGAGTAGATGTTATTAACTTCGGAGTAGGCGAACCTGATTTTGATACACCAATTAACATAAAAGAAGCGGCCATTTCGGCAATAAACTCAGGCTTTACAAAGTACTGCCCAGTTGCCGGTACTCCAGAGTTAAAAAATGCGATTATAAACAAACTCAAAAGAGATAATAACCTTACATATTCTCATGAAGAGATTATAGTTTCGTGTGGAGCCAAACACTCTATTTATAACATTTTTCAATCAATAATTGACTATGGAGACGAAGTTATAATCCCAGCACCTTTCTGGGTTTCCTATACAGATATGGTTATACTTGCGGGAGGGAAACCTGTAATAATCCAAACAAACGATAAAACCGATTTTAAAGTAACTTCAGAAGAAATAGAAAGAGCTTTAACTTCAAAAACAAAAGCCATCATAGTAAATTCCCCTTCAAATCCTACAGGTACTACATATACCGCTGATGAACTAAAAGCTATAGCTAGAATATGTGTAAAAAACAAAGTCCTCATAATTTCAGACGATATATATGAAAAACTTACATATGACAATTTTAAATTCACATCTATTGCAGAAGTTTGCCAAGAAGCAAAAGAACTTGTCATTTTAGTAAATGGTGTTTCAAAAGCTTATTCAATGACAGGCTGGAGAATAGGTTACACAGCAGGACCTAAAAATATTATCTCCGCAATGGCAAAAGTACAAAGCCAGTCAACGTCAAACGCTTCATCAATTTCAATCAAAGCTTCTGTAGAGGCATTAAACGGTACTCAAGATTACGTTGAACATATGAGACAAGAATTTGAAAAAAGAAGAAATTACATAGTGGAAAGACTCAATAACATAAAGGGAATTACATGTAGAAAACCAGAAGGAACATTTTACGTTTTTCCCAATATTAAATCTCTTTTGGGAAAGGCTTTTAAAGAAAGATTTATTAACACAGACATAGAATTTGCAGATTACCTATTAGACATAGCTAAAATTGCAGTTGTTCCAGGTTCAGCTTTCGGAGCTGAAGGGTATATAAGACTTTCTTATGCAACTTCTATTGAAAATATTAAAAGGGGCATTGATAGATTAACGACAATCTTAAAAGATTAAGTCTATGTCCTCTGTCCTCATAATAAATAAAGCAATCATAAACATCAACTGTCGTTTATTCACGTACTTTTGAAACTTTGTTGCGTGTGAGTTTGTTTTTTTATTAATTGAATTTTATGTTATTATTAAACGGTTAATTATATGCAAATAATTAATTGTAGTGTATTATGCTGTTATACAATGAGTACTAAATTACAGGAGATACTTAAAATGCTTACTCTTAATAAACGCACAAATAGACTTGAGTCTGAAGAAGAATATCCTTTTGAGCTTCAAGAAGTAAATAAACCCAATCTTTTTAGAGAAACGTTTCCATATACTGAAATCCCAAAAATTTCCTTCAATAATGAAGTCGTTCCTATGAACCCACCTGATCAAATATGGATTACAGACACTACATTTCGCGATGGCCAACAGGTGATAAATCCTTTTACAGTAAAGCAAATAGTCCAGCTGTATAAATATCTTCACAAACTTGGTTGACCAAATGGAATGATAAAGCAATCTGAGTTTTTCCCTTACTCCGAAAAGGACAGAAAAGCCGTAGATAAATGTAAAGAACTAAGCTACGATTTTCCTCAGATTACCGCGTGGATAAGAGCCACAAAAAGTGATTTTAAACTTGTAAAAGAAATTGGACTCAAAGAAACAGGCATTTTAACGTCATGTTCAGATTATCACATCTTTTTAAAGTTGAAGAAGACACGCAAGGAAGCTATGAATATGTATTTGGATATAGTTAAAGCTGCTCTGTCCGAAGGCATTATACCACGCTGTCACTTTGAAGATATAACAAGAGCAGATTTTTACGGTTTTGTCGTTCCATTTGCAGTTGAACTTATGAAACTTTCTCAGGAAGCTGAAATTCCAATAAAAATAAGAGCCTGTGACACTTTAGGATTCGCCGTAAGTTATCCAGGAGCTTCAATGCCAAGAAATATCAATGGAATAATATATGGTTTAACACATCATGCAGGAGTTCCATCAAAGTATATTGAATGGCATGGGCATAACGATTTCTACAGAGCTCTAACAAACTCTACAAGCACGTGGCTTTATGGATGTTCCGAAATTAATGGGACTCTTTTAGGTATAGGAGAAAGAACAGGTAATACTCCAGTTGAAGCACTCGCTATAGAATATACTGCTTTAAGAGGAACAACAAACGGAATGGATTTGGCCACCATTACTGAAATAGCGCACAATACTTTAAAGATGAACTTAAATACGATATATTCCGCCAAATCAACCTTTCGTTGGATCAAACTTCAATATAACAAAAGCTGGAATACACGCTGATGGATTACTTAAAGAACAAGAAATATACAACGTGTTTGACACTCAAGCTATTTTGGATAGACCGCCAGAAGTTGCTATTACTGACAGAGCCGGACTAGCAGGAATAACATATTGGTACAATACACATCTTCCAAAGCTCAGAGATTCACAAGAAAAATTAGATAAAAATGATCCATCTATAATAAAAATTAAAGAAGAAACAGATAAACTTTATAAAGATGGGAGAAGTAATTGCTTATCACATGAAAAGTTATTAAATTTTGCAAAAAGTATTTATCAAAGTATGTTTAAAAATCATTATAAATATGCAAAAATACCTTAAAGAATCTATTGTATTATAATATATATGATATGTAATAAAACACTTTATATTAATTGACGTTGAATATGTTTTCTTAGCCTAAATCAAATCATAACATCGAACGGCAAAAGATAATAGCGATATTTGTAAGCAAATGTGAGGCGAGTTATTATTGTGTGTGCTAATAAAGTAGCTTGTTATAAATCTGAAAGATTTGAAGATTTCAAAGGTGTTATAATAATAACTATAGGATATGAGATTCAGTTTATAATGTTTGTAATGACTTTATTACCACTACTATTTAGTTCTACTCTTTTTAATCCTACTCCAAACAATAGAGAAGAGATCTAATACAATTTGAGACAGACATAAAATAGGAAAAAATATAATTGCATTGCATAAGCGATGGTGAGTTTTTTAGTAAGACTAATCATATTTATAAGAATGGTTGCTGATGTTTATTTGATTCCATTTTTTTGTACAATTTTCTATAAGGTTAGTTGGGATTAGAAGTGGTATTGTAGCATTTATCTGGAATAATGTTCCATTAATATTTTTATATTCTTCTGAAGAATATTATAGGGAAGTTTTTAAAGAAATTCTATTTCAAAGATAATGTTTACAAAATTAAAGAGATTTTTTGATATAGCATAGAATAAAGAGAGATAAATCGTTACCATTACTACTCAATTTACAATTATGGTGTAATGATTCAAAGAAAAATTGAGTACAAACAGAAGTTTCTATAGGTGGAACTTTGAAAATTAAAATTTATAGTCTCTTATGTATTTAGTATTTTGTAATTTAAGTAAAAAAGTAACGAATAAGAGAGAATTAATTTTTTAACTTTAAATAAAGCGATAGAAGGCAAAAAGACCTAAGTTTTTATTTATACTTTTTACTTCATACAATTGAAGTAAAATCAAATAAAAACTTCTCATACTTTCTACTACTCTACATCCTACCAACATCAATAAACTTATAATTACACTAACACTCTTTTCATTTATTGATCCTCTCTCTATTAGAAGTTATTCAACAAGGTATACATTTTAGACTTCAGATTTTAAAGTTCATTCATAAAAACTCCTGTTTGTACTTTGTCTTTCATATTCTTTACTAAAACTTTACCTTTTCTAAATTCAGTCTTAGCAAAAATTATCACTTTACGATATCCTACCTTATCTGCAAATTTCAGTTGCCATGTCAAGCTTTTGCCATTAATTGGGCCAAAAACAGAAACATTTTTATTATTTTTTAATCCATCTCTCCTAATTTTTACTGCAAAAGAAAAAGCTTCTTTGAAAAGTTCTTGATCGGCAATTGCTATATAAATCTCTTCCTCTTGAAAACTATTAAAAAGCGTCGAATCTTGCACAGCCATTAAAACTTTTTTTAAAACTTCTTTAAATTTATTAAAAAACATTGAGTTTTGCTCAGCAATCTTATTATAATTATAGTCCTTACTACACACAATAAATTTATCAAGCGACAATCCTCCTGAACAATTTAAAACCATTCTAAACAAATTATCTATTTCCTCTTTATTGAGAACCATTGAGTCTTGTGCAGTCATTAAAACTTCTTTAAGTTTATAGGAAAGCGTTGAGTTTTGCTCAGCAACTTCATCATAATCCTTATAATCCTTCACGTTGTTATACACAACAAATTTATCAAGCGATAACTTCTTTTTCACATAAATTAAAACTTCATTGAATAAATCACTTGTCTCCTTCTCAGTAAGAGGCATTGAGTCTTTTTGCACTTTAAAAAATACTTCAACTAATTCTTTAAGCTTATTTAAAAGCATTGAGTTACCTTGTGCGACGATTAAAACTCTTTCGGCCCCGAAGGCAAATCCAACGGCTGGAATGCTTGACCCTCCTAGTTCTTCAACAAGATTATCGTATCTTCCGCCTGCTGCGAGTACGATAGGGCGACTTGTATCCACAAAGCGTGAACCTACAAAACCTTCAGACTCCGCGACTGCTACATTAGAAGAAAGATAATCTGAGCAACAAATTTCAAAAACTGTTTTTGTATAGTAGTCCAATCCCCTTACAATTTTATTGTCAACTTCATAATCGCATTCCACACTATCAAGTAAAGACCTCAATAAATTAAAATCACTTTTACATTCGTTGCACAAATAATTTGACATTTCAGGGATATAAGTAAATTTATGCGAATCTATCTTACAATCAAGAACTCTCAAAGGATTTTTTTCGAGTCTCTTTAAACAATCCTCGCATAAACCCCCTATAGAAGTTAAATATTTAGCTAATTCTTCTCTAAAAGCAGGTCTGCAATTTCGGCAACCTAAAGAATTTAAACGCACATTTATTTTATTTATACCAACAGAACTAAGTAAGTCACAGGCTAGCAAGATAATTTCCGCGTCTGCAACAGGAGATGAGACCCCAAAAAATTCAACTCCTACTTGATGAAATTGCCTATACCGACCAGCTTGTGGCCTTTCATAGCGAAACATTTCACCCATGTAGAAAAATTTAGCCACCGGCATCATAACATCAAACCTATGCTCAATAAAAGCTCTTACTATAGATGCAGTCCCTTCTGGACGTAAAGCAAGTCTCCTCCCTTTTTTATCCTCAAAAATATACATTTCTTTTTCTACTATATCAGTTATTTGTCCAACGGAACGCATAAAAAGAGAGGCATCCTCAAATATCGGAGTTCTCAATTCTTCAAATCCGTATTTTTTAAAAATAACTCTTGCCCTTTGTTCCAGTAAATTCATTTTCTCAACGCTTGTTCCAAAAATGTCATGCGTACCACGTGGGGCTTTATAATTTTTATAATTCATTTCTAAATCTCTCTATTTTCTAATTAAGCTCACTTCTTTGCCATTATTTCATCCATATTTATTACTCCTATTGAAATAATAAACTGAAAAGCCTGTTCTACACTATAATTAGTATAAATTATACCTTTCTCTTTAGTCAGGAATAAGAAACCTGTTGTAGGATTTGGAGTCGTAGGCATAAAAGCACAAAGATATTTTTCACCATTAATTATTTGCTCACTCGTCAAAAAAGCTACGCTGTAGGTTTCTTTATTTGGATAAGGAATAAAAACAACTTTCTTAAAATTCCTTGTGCTATCTTTACCAAGTATAAAATTTACAAATTGTTTTGCCGTAGAATGAACTGTTCCTAGTAAAGGTAATTTTTCAATGAGTTTTTCTATAGAATTTAAAGCATTCTTCCCAAAAACTCTGTTTGTAATAAATCCCAAAATAATTATACTTAAAACTGAAATAAAAAAACTCAAAATCCTCGCTATAACATGAGCCAAAAGTGTATCAGCAACAAAATAATTAATAACAGGCAAGGCAAAACTACTTACCCACTTAAAAATAATAGTTACCACAAAAAATGTAAGCCAAAGAGGTATAATGACAATTAACCCTGTAACAAAATATGCCTTAATTAAAACACCGACTTTCTCCTTTAGGCTCCTTTTCACTTGCTTTTCATCGTTAAGATTTGTCATAACTCACCTACTTATATACTTAGTAAGCAAAAATTGTCCATTCTGCTTATTTATTTTGTTTACTGATTTCTAAATTTTATATAACTTTATATCACAAGATTATCTCAATACTTTCTTTAAATCTCTAGTTTAGTCTTAATAAATTCTACTCCTCCTCTTTATAATGCTATATTCTCATTTACATCTTGATTCTTCCTTCTTTCATAACTCTCTGTCTCACTCTGACTCTTCTCATATTTTTTCCCTTTCTCTTAAAAGTAAAAGGTCTACGGATACAAAGTTTTGTTTTAGCACATTAGATTATATCGTCAATAAATCCAAATAGGAATCCTCAAATTCTGTATCGTTATTTATAATAAAAACACGTATCAATCCACTCTATAATATCTTCTACATTATACATGATACATGTCAGTCACATAATTAACCCGGATATTTCAAATGCATAATGCATTTAGATAAAGTTTTAAGATTGAGACAAAACAACACATACTTATTTAGAGTTTGATATCCAAAGTTTACAATTGAGTCTCAAGTCTACCTCTGGAGCTTACTCTAATTAAATTCAATCCAAGCAGATGATCTTTTAATGATGCTACTTCCAATCTCTTTTCCTCATCACTTTCTAGTTTCAATCCCATTTGTATAACTCGTACAAATCGTTCTTAGACTAATTAATCCCGTAACACTAGGTGATTCTTCTACGTTACCATTATGATTGATGTAGCTCCTCTTATCATCTTCTTTTTTTTAGATCTTGACCTTTTCTCTACCCCAACATTGATCATCGTGTCAGTTTGTAAGTCTTGCCCTTGTAAAGTTTCTTTATACTCTTCCTCTGATTGCCCATCACCAAGAACACCATCTACTAATCCATTTATTCTCACAATTATTATCTTTCCTATACTTTATCAGTTTTATCAGTAACTATAGAAACAGGTTCAGCACTAGAGGGAAGAGGGATGGACATCATGATTATCTTTATTACTGCCCATTTTATTGTTGCTTATATGTATACAAAAAAAAGTATAAGTAAACATATACTCCAATCTACGCTACAGTATCATTTGACCTTCTCGCTGCCCAGGGCAGGATAATTTATTGCTTGCCATATTGTTAATCGTTTTTTATTCTCAAAAAACAACCGCTTTTACTACTATACTTTTTTTATTCTATCACAGAAAGCAATAAAAGCAAACCAAATTTAATTATTATTGAACCGTCAACATAACTCATAAGTATACAACTGTTTAATATAAAGCTATTTACTTTGACACGAACTTCATTTTAAAATATAATTCCTGTAGTTATGAAACGGAAAAAACTGAAAAAAAAATCTTTTTTAAATTTTTCAATTTTTATAATAATTGTTCTAATATTTACATTCATAATCACGGCAGGCAAAGCCGTAACAAATTTGATAGACAACTTACCATCCATACAACAATTCGGCAACTATATTCCTAAATTATCAACCAAAATTTACGATAAAGACAACAATTTAATAGAGGAACTCTTTACTGAAAGACGAGTTTTTACGCCAATAAAAGAAACACCGATTAATCTTCAAAACGCTTTTATAGCTATAGAAGATAAGGATTTTTTTAAACATTCGGGAATATCAGTAAAAGGAATTACGCGTGCTTTTCTAAAGATATTGCTGAAAGGCAAAATCGTAGAAGGAGGGTCCACAATAACACAGCAACTTGCAAAAACCATATTCTTAACCAGCGATAAAACATTAATTAGAAAAATTAAAGAAATATTATTGACGATACAGCTTGAAAAAAACTATTCAAAATACGAAATCCTACAGTTTTATATGAACCAAATATATTTTGGTAATAGTGCTTACGGAGTTCAAACTGCGGCACAAACTTATTTTAACAAAAACGTACAGGATTTAAGTCTTGAAGAATGTGCAATGCTAGCTGCAATTCCAAAATCTCCAAACTATTATAATCCTTTCAAAAATGAAAAATCAGCTCTTGCAAGAAGAAATCTCGTTTTATTAAAGATGAGAAAACTGAATTATATTACAAAAAAGCAGGAACAAAAAGCACGCTCAACCATGTTACCTTCAAAAAAAAACGCTTTAAAGAGAGATTCGCTTCGGTATTTTCTAGAACTATTAAGAGCAATAGTTGAACCAAAGTATGGCACAGACGCTTTATTTAAAGAGGGACTTTCAATTTATACAACGCTTGACATAAATGCTCAGATAGCAGCTGAAAAGGCAATTGAAGAAGCACTTACAAAATTTGATGAAAGCAAACTAAGCACCTTTGAAAAAACAAAGCAAAAATTCCAAAAAGTACAAGGAGCCCTAATAGCCATAGACCCTAAAAATGGAGCAATAAGAGCAATAGTATGCGGTCGCAACTTCAAAGAATCGCAATTTAACAGAGTAACTCAAGCAAAACGCCAACCAGGTTCATCTTTTAAGCCATTTATATATATAGTGGCAATTGAGGCAGGGTTTACACCTGCAACCATTCTTGACGACAAACCAATGATCTTTATTAATAAGGGAAGTTCATGGGATTTAGTATCAAGAGATTTAATAACACTTGAAAATATAGCAGAAACCGTATCCGAAAAAGATTTAATCAACACAAGCAAAATTTGGGTGCCTACAAATTATGATAAAAAATATAGAGGACATGTAACTTTGAGAACAGCTCTCGCTTTGTCTATCAACACCTGTGCTGTTGAAACAATTATTAAAATAACTCCAGCAAAAGTTATACAAACCGCAAGGAATCTAGGTATAACAACACCACTTGCAAATTCTTTCTCACTCGCTTTAGGATCAAGTGAGGTAACTTTACAAGAAATGGTTTCGGCGTTTGCAACTTTAGCTTCAGGCGGCATTAAAGCAACTCCTTATATTATTACAAAAATAACCGATAGAAACGGAAAAATTTTAGAACAAAACATCCCTCAGCAAAAAGAAGTCCTCTCTGCTCAAAATTGTTTTATTATAACCAATATGTTGAAATCTGTTATTGAAAAAGGAAGCGGTTGGAATGCAAAAAATTTGGGAAGACCCTGTGCTGGGAAAACCGGGACGACAAACAATTTAAGCGACGCATGGTTCATAGGATATACACCACAACTAGTCGCTGGAGTATGGGTAGGTTATGATGATAGTTCAATATCTCTCGGCGAAAAAGCTACTGGAGGAGTAATTGCATGTCCAATATGGACACAATTTATGAAAAAGGCTCTTGAAGGAAAACCTGTGGTGAACTTTTCAGAGCCAGAAAACATTGAATGGGCATTAATTGACCAAAAGACTGGACTCCTCGCATCAAACAGCCCCTCAGATACATTTTTGGATGCATTTATATGTGGAACTGCTCCTAAAAAACACAGTGACGAAGCCACTTTGTTAAATCTCGAAAAAGAAGAAGGTTTTTAATTTCATAGTTGTATATATTTATGATAGAATAACCTATACTCTCACTCCTTAACTCAATATTTTAAAAATTAAAGACATATCCAATATAAACAAAAAAGAGGAGAAAACAATGAATGGATCATTAAAAAAAATTGCGAAGATTGGCATTGTTCCTGTTATCGTTTTAGATAATGTAAACCATGCCATACCAATTGCAAAAGCACTTGAAGTAGGCGGTATTAACTGTGCCGAAATAACATTTAGAACAAAAGTAGCAAAAGAATCCATCAAAGCCATTTCTCAAGAACTTCCTCAAATATTAGTCGGAGCTGGAACAGTCTTAACAATACAACAAGTTGACGAAGCAATTTATGCAGGAGCAAAATTTATAGTAAGTCCCGGACTAAATCCTAAAATAGTAAAATATTGTATTGAAAAGGATATAACCATAATCCCCGGGTGCTCAACTGCAAGCAATATAGAAACAGCTTTAGAACTAGGTCTTGACACTGTAAAGTTTTTTCCAGCTGAAAACATAGGTGGAATAAATATGATAAAATCCCTATCAGCTCCGTATCCCAACATAAACTTTATACCAACGGGTGGCATTAATCTAAAAAACATAAGTTCATATTTAAGTTTCAAAAAAGTAATTGCTTGTGGGGGAAGCTGGATAACAAGCAAAGAACTAATTAATAGAGAGGATTTTGCAAGCATCACAAAACTCTCAAAAGAAGTTATATCAGCAATTCTAGGTTTTGAATTGGTACACACATGCATCAACTCAAAAGACGAGTCACAAGTAAATGAAACAGCCGACTTATTTGCAAGTATTTTCGGTTTTACAAAAAGAGAAGCTTCTTCTTCCATCTTTGCAAGTGAGCGTCTAGAAATTATGAAGCCGCCTTGTCATGGTACAAACGGACATCTTGCAATAGCTACTAACAGTGTTGAAAGGGCCGTATATCATTTAACAAAAATAGGAGTTAACCTCAACTACAAAACTGCTAAATACGACGCAAGCAATAACCTGAAATTTATATATTTAGAAAAGGAGATAAATGGTTTCGCTGTACATCTATTGCAAAAAAATAAATAAGGTAAACTTAAACTACTTGAAATACTGTTTATTAAATTGTTGTCTGTTCAATACGTTTATAATTTAATTAATGGAGGGAAATTATGAAAAACTTTATTGACAAAGATTTTTTACTTTCTACAGAAACATCAAAGGAGCTCTTTCACAAACATGCATCAAAAAAACCTATAGTAGATTATCACTGTCACCTCAGTCCTAAAGAGATAGCTCAAGACATGCAATTTGAAAACATAAACCAAATATGGTTAGATGGCGACCATTATAAGTGGCGTCAGATGCGTTCTAATGGAATAGAAGAAAAATACATTACAGGCAATGCACCGGCTAGAGAAAAATTTCAAAAATGGGCAGAAACACTTGAAAGAGCAATAGGAAATCCTATTTACCATTGGAGTCATCTTGAACTTAGAAGATATTTTGATTACGAAGGTGTCTTAAACAGCGAAACCGCACAAGAAGTATGGGAACTATGCAACAGAAAATTAAAAGAAAAGTCTATGTCTGTCCGTGGAATAATAAAACAATCAGGAGTTAAAGTAATATGCACTACAGACGATCCTGTAGACACTCTTGAGTGGCATCAAAAGATTAAAGAAGACAAATCTTTTGATGTACAAATTGTTCCAGCTTGGCGACCTGATAAGGCACTAAACATAGAACAACCTATTTTCATAGATTACATAAACCAACTTTCAAGAGCAAGCAACATTAATATAACTTCCTTTGCAGACTTTAAAAAAGCCTTTAAGAAAAGACTTAGATTTTTTATATCTCTGGGCTGTCGTGCAACGGATCACGCCATAGAATATATTACATATGTTCCCGCTTCCGAAGAAGAAGTAGAAATGATATTTGAGAAAAAGTTAAAAGGAAATACACTTACCAGAGAGGAAGAGTCAAAATATAAAACCGCTTTTATGATATTTGCCGGACGAGAATATCACAGTAATGACCTTGTTATGGAACTACATTACGGTTGCAAACGCAATAATAACACATTAGTATTTGACAAATTTGGGCCAGACATGGGATATGACTGCATAAACAATTTTGCTCCTAGTGCTCAGATTGCAGACTTCCTCAATGCTCTCAATTCCACTGAACAACTTCCCAAAACAATAATATTTAGTTTAAACCCCAACGATAACGCTATCATAGGAACAATATTAGGATGCTTTCAAATTGCTCCAGCATTAAGTAAGATACAACAAGGATCTGCCTGGTGGTTCAACGATCATAAAGTCGGCATGATAGATCAACTCACTTCCCTTGCAAACTTGGGAATTTTAAGCAATTTTGTTGGCATGCTAACTGATTCACGCAGTTTCTTATCTTATGCAAGACACGAATATTTCAGACGTATCCTATGCAATTTAATAGGTGGATGGGTTGAAAATGGAGAATATCCATACGATATCAAAATACTATCCAGAATAATTGAAGACATATCTTACGATAACGCCGTTCGTTATTTTAAATTTGATATTTAACTTAATTCGGATTTTTTGAAATAAGGAGGATTGTGTATGGTACATAATGAAGCTGTTTCAAAAGCTAGTCAAAAAATAGGCAGTTACAGATGGACTATATGTGCATTGCTTTTCTTTGCCACTACTATAAACTATTTAGACAGACAAGTATTAAGTCTGTTACAACCATATTTATCTGAACAATTTCATTGGACTAATAGCGATTATGCTAACATCACTTCGGTATTTCAGATTTCTTATGCAATAGCATTGCTTTTCGCAGGAAGATTTATAGATTGGCTAGGTACCAGAAAAGGATATACATGGTCCCTGGTGTTGTGGTCATTAGGTGCTATAATACACGCTTTTGCTATTCAGATAGGGAGTACAATTTCACCTTTGCTCTCTAAACTTGGCATTTTAATACCAATATCTGTAATAGGCTTCATATTCGCACGTTTTGTTCTAGGCGTAGGCGAAGCGGGGAATTTTCCAGCAGCTATTAAGACTACAGCAGAATGGTTTCCCAAAAAAGAACGTTCTTTTGCAACTGGGATCTTCAATTCTGGATCTAATATAGGAGCTATTGCCGCTCCACTTAGCGTGCCATTTCTAGCGAGATATTTTGGTTGGGAAAGTGCATTTATCATAGTAGGTGCTGCAGGATTTTTATGGTTGATATTTTGGAAACGTTACTATGATAGTCCTAAAAATTTCTTAGAAAAAGGAAGAATAGGTGAAATTGAATACAAATATATATTAAGCGACGAAGAAGAGCAAACTCTCGCAAAGAAAAATAACGAAGAAGACAGTGAAGATAAAATCAAATGGTTCCGTCTTCTTGGATATAAGCAAACATGGTCTTTTGCCATAGGTAAATTTTTGACTGACGGAGTCTGGTGGTTTTTTCTATTCTGGTTACCAGCTTACCTTAAAACCAAATATAATATAACGGGAACAGAGGTAATGCTACCTTTGGCAGTCTTATATAGTATGACTATGGTAGGTAGCATAAGCGGAGGATGGTTCCCTACTTACTTCATTAACAAAGGTATGAATATTTATTCCGCACGTATGGTAGCCATGATTGTCATAGCAATCTTCCCTCTCGTAGTCCTTCTAGCACAACCCTTAGGTTCAATAAGCTATTGGTATTCTATTGTCCTAATAGGAATCGGAGCATCTGCACATCAAGCATGGTCGGCAAATATATTCACCACAGTATCCGATATGTTCCCTAAAAAAGTCGTGGCTTCCGTCACTGGAATCGGCGGTATGGCAGGCGGTTTTGGTGGTCTTGTAACTTCAAAAACTGCTGGCTGGTTATTCGATTATTACAAATCGCTCGGACACACTGAAACAGGATATACTATAATGTTTACTTTTTGCTCTCTTGCTTATGTTCTAGCATGGTGCATAATGAAATCGCTTGTTCCTAAATTTAAACCTATAACAGATTTATAAGTTTTCAGATCGAATATGAATTTTTCAAAATTTCATTTAAATAATGAAGTATAAGGAGAATATCGATATGTCAAAGAGAGTTGTAACTTTCGGAGAGCTGATGTTGAGACTTGCCCCTGATGGATATTACCGCTTTTTACAGGCAAAAAATTACGGAGCGACATACGGCGGAGGAGAAGCAAACGTTGCAGTGTCACTAGCAAACTTTGGATTAGATGCGCGTTTTATCAGTAAGATACCCAAACATGAAATAGGGCAGGCTGGAGTAAATTCTTTAAGAGAGTGTGGCGTTGACACTTCATTTATTGCAAGAGGCGGTGAAAGAATAGGAATATATTTTCTTGAAAAAGGTGCGAGTCAAAGACCATCAAAAGTAATATACGACAGGAAATATTCCGCCATAGCTGAAGCGGAAGAAATAGACTTTGACTGGGATAAAATTTTTGAAAAAACCCAGTGGTTTCATTTCACTGGAATAACTCCAGCATTAAGCGATAAAACAGCAAAAATTTGCCTTCAAGCTTGTAAAGTTGCAAAGGGAAAGGGAATCACTATAAGCTGCGATTTAAATTTCAGAAAAAAGCTATGGTCTAAAGAAAAAGCTGGGAAAGTTATGGGAGAGATTTGTAAATTCGTTGATATTTGCATAGCAAACGAAGAAGACATAGACGACGTATTCGGAATCAAAGCAAAACACAGCGATATAGCGTCAGGCAAAGTTAACCACGAAGACTACAAAGAAGTCGCTAAAATAGTAACAGATAGATTCAATTTTTCAAAAGTCGCTATAACTTTACGAAGCTCAATTTCGGCAAACGATAATCGTTGGGCTGCTATACTTTACGATGGAAAAGAATTTTATTTTAGCAAAGAATATTTAATACATATAGTTGACAGAGTAGGCGGAGGAGATTCTTTCGGGTCTGGACTAATTTATTCTCTCATTAACGATTTTTCATCTAGAGACGCATTAGAATTTGCTGTTGCTGCAAGTTGCTTAAAACACAGTATAGAGGGAGATTATAATCAAGTATCAGTAGATGAAGTATTGAAACTGGTAAGTGGAGATACCTCTGGACGAGTTCAAAGATAACTAGAGATTCACTACAAAATTAAAAGTTTATCAACACAACTATTATGTATATAACGTACCATAAACAGTCAGTTTTTAAAAGAAGAATTATGCACAATTTAAGATTTTAAAGGTAACCTTATATGCAGAGTTTAGTTTAAGTATAGTTAGCAATTTAAGGAGGAATTCCTATATGCAAATTATGTTTAGATGGTATGGAGAAAAACTTGATACAATTCCCTTAAATTTCATAAGACAAATACCTGGAGTTAAGGGAATAGTATGGGCACTCCATGATGTACCGGCAGGCGACTATTGGGAAATTGACAAAATCAATCAAGTCAAAATTTGTCTTTCCAAGGCAGGTTTTAGCAACGAAGTAGTTGAAAGCGTAAACGTACATGAAGATATAAAACTAGGACTTCCATCACGTAGTAAATATATTGAAAATTACAAAAATACTCTACGCAATTTAGGGGAAGCTGGTGTAAAAGTTGTATGTTATAATTTTATGCCTGTTTTCGATTGGACAAGAACAGACTTGTATAAAGCTCTTTCTGATGGTTCAACAGCACTTTTTTATGAAAAGGCAAAAATTGACACTCTCAATCCTTATGAATTTTTAGACAATTTTTCAAAACAAAAAGGACTATTATCAATGCCAGGCTGGGAGCCGGAACGACTCTCAAAAATAAGAGAATTGTTTAAAGCTTATGAAGGATTTACTATAGAAAATCTTTTTGAAAACGCAAAATATTTCTTAAAAGAAATTATTCCAGTTGCAGAAGAAAACGGCATAAAAATGGCCATTCACCCTGATGACCCGCCATGGAGCATTTTCGGTCTTCCAAGACTTATAATTTCTAAAGAAAACATCCAAAGATACCTAAATCTAGTCAATAGTCCGTCAAACGGTATCACTTTGTGCACTGGTTCGCTGGGTTCATCAGATAAAAACGATGTTATTGATCTGATAAAAACTTATCACGATAAGATATTTTTTGCTCATATTAGAAACGTAAAGCGTTTTGAAAACGGTGATTTTATAGAAAGTTCGCATCGTTCCTGCGATGGTTCCTTAGATATTGTAGAAATTGTCCGCACATTTCACAAATTAGGATTTAAATATTATGTTCGTCCAGACCATGGAAGACATATTTGGAACGAAGAATCTCGTCCCGGATTGCGTCCCGGTTATGGTCTTTATGACAGAGCTTTAGGTATTATGTATATTCTCGGTATTTTAGATACTTTAGACAAACAAAATAAAAATAACCAAAGGTGTTCTTTATGTTAGAACTAAAAAGCAAGAAATATGTCAGAGAGAATAAAATAAACTTTGAAAGAAACAATATTCACGTCGCAGATATTGAAGATTCAGAGCTTTATCAAAGAACTTTTGACGCCCCAACATGGATTCATTTTGGATCTGGTAATCTCTTTAAAGGCTTCCATTGTGCTATCGCACAAAAACTCATTGAACAAAAATTATCTAACAAAGGAGTAATTGTCGTTGAACCTTTTGATTATGAAATCATTGAAAAAGCATACAAGCCTTATGATAATCTTAGTTTACAGGTTACTATGTGTACAGACGGGAACATAAAACTCCACATAATTTCAAGCATTACTGAGAGTATAGCAGCTGACAGTACAGACAAAGTCGCATGGGAACGACTAAAAACCATATTTACTGCACCTTCTTTACAAATAGTAACATTATCAATTACAGAAAAAGGCTATGATCTCAGAACAATAGATGGCTCATTTAAGACAAATATATTAAAAGAATTTGATGAAGGAATAGTTAAACCTACAAGTGCTATGACCAAATTAACCGCTTTATTGTATGAACGCTATAAAAGTAATGAAACTCCAATAGCACTCGTAAGTACCGATAATTTTTCTCATAATGGAGACAGACTAAAAGTCGCAGTTATAACCATTGCAAATGAATGGAAGTCGCGTAAACATTTAAATCAAGGATTTATTGACTATCTTTCAGATGACAAAAAAGTTTCTTTCCCATGGAGTATGATTGATAAAATTACGCCATACCCTTCTCAAAAAGTAAAACAGCGACTTGATAAAATGGGTTTTACTAGCACTCAAATTATAAAAACATCTAAAAATTCTGTTATTGCTCCATTTGTCAATACAGAAGAAGCACAGTATCTTGTAATTGAGGATATTTTCCCAAATGGACGTCCAGCACTTGAAAAAGCGGGAGTTTACTTTTGTGATAAAAATACCGTAGATAAAGTAGAAAAGATGAAGGTATGTACTTGCTTAAATCCTTTACATTCTGCACTTGCAATATTCGGTTGCATATTAGGGTTTACTTCTATCTCCGACGAAATGAAGGATAAAGACCTTGTTAAATTAATTTCAAAAATAGGTTATGATGAAGGCATGCCAGTCGTAGTTGACCCCGGTATTATCAAACCCTTTGACTTCATAAATGAAGTTATAAGCGTACGTTTTCCAAACCCCAATATACCAGATACTCCACAACGCATTGCAACAGATACATCTCAAAAACTTGGCATACGCTTTGGAGAAACAATCAAACTCTATTTAAAACGTTCAGATCTTGACATAAACTCGCTTGTATTTATACCATTAACAATAGCCGGTTGGTGCAGATATCTTACAGGTCGAGATGACAACAACAACCCTTTAACTCTAAGCCCTGACCCGCTTATGCCATACTTACAAGCTTCTTTAAAAGATGTAAAAATAGGCCAACCAAATTCATCAGACGGAAAATTAGTAGCAATTTTATCAAATGAAAAAATATTTGGTGTAAATCTTTATACAGCAAAACTTGGCGAAAAAATAGAAAAATACTTTAAAGAAATGCTTGTCGGAAATGGAGCAGTTCGTAAAACTTTAAAAAAATATTTAGGAACATGAAATATTTGTCATACTTATTTTAGTGTTAAGTACTTCTCTTTGACATTGTATTGTACCCTCATTTTTGCTTATAAGCAAAAATGAGGGTACAATAATTCTACACTTAAATATCAAGACACGTTTATTATACATACATTATTCCATACATAGAAAACTTTAATTTTGTTTATTTCATCGCAAAAATTAACTAACGATTTATTTTCTTTGAAATACAAAGCCTAATCCTTGGCAGACAGGACAAGTATCGCTTAAAAGAGAAAACAATGACCTTTTTTTCCTCTCTCTTGTCATTTCTATAAGACCAAGCTTAGTGATAGGCCATACTTTTATTTTAGCCTTATCATTCATAGTAGCTTTACGAAGACTATTCAAAACTTTTCGCTTATTTGCAGCTTTTTTCATATCTATAAAATCAATAACAATTATACCACCTATATTCCTAAGTCTTAATTGTCTTGCAATTTCATCTGAAGCCTCAAGATTAGTAAGAACGGCAGTTTCCTCTTGAGTAAATTTTGACGTAAATTTTCCGCTATTAACATCTATTGCACAAAGAGATTCCGCCTCTTGAATAATAATATAACCCCCTGAGTTCAGACCTACTTTATTTGAGCATAACTTATTTATTTCCCCTTCAATGCCATATGCTTTGAATATAGGCGTTTTAGAATTGTAAAACACAATTTTATCAATGAATTCAGGTATCACAATTTTTACAAAATCTACAACATCATTGAACTCTTTTCGTGAATCTACATACATAAGCGTAACGTCATCCGAAAAATAATCTCTTACTATCTGAAACACTATGCCCAAATCTTCATGAATAAGATTAGTCGGTTTCGTGTTTTTGAACTTTTCAACTATAGACACCCAAAGTCTTGTTAAATATCTAACTTCATTTTTAATTTCCGTATCTTTAATTTTCTCAGCTTCAGTCCTTATTATTATGCCACCAGCTACATCTTTTTTCGCTTCATTGACTATATCTTTTAATCTCTTGCATTCCTGTTTATTCTTAATCTTTTTAGATATTCCCACATGATTGCCAAAGGGCATATATACTAAAAGCCTTCCAGGAAGTGAAATATTCATTGTCACCTTAGGACCTTTATTATTTATCTGTTCTTTATAGACCTGCACTATGATATCTTGCCCCAATTTAATCATATTTTCAATATTTTTTTCATTATTTTCATCACATTGCACCACTATATCATCAACGCTAAGATATGCACTCTTACTAAACCCAATATCCACAAAAGCAGAACCCAGTGCGGGGACAATGTTTTGTACTCTACCTTTGTAAATATTATTCAATATCTTTTTAGACTCTTTTCTCTCAATAAACAAATCAAAAAGTTTATCGTTTTCAAGCACAGCGACTTTTGTTTCTTTAATTGATTTATTAACTACAATTATCATTTTCTTTTTCACATTTTTCTCTCTATCAGTTTCTTATCTTTACAGAACAGACTATACTTCTGACACAAATATTTAAATAAATTTTACAAAAAGATCTTTCCTTGTATAAAAACTATATCTACAAATCTTTCCAATATTCAGGGTCATATATTTCCTTGATTTTTCCCTAATAATTTCTTCAAAACCATTTCATTTCAGGTTTAATATACCCAATATTGCTAAAACGAAGCTGTAACTTTAAAACATCATTCTCATTCTTAAAATATCTTATTAAGAGTTTGACATCAATCTCAACAATTTTGTTTTTTGCTTTTTCTAATATGATTGAACTTTGAGATAAAAACTCATTTAGCTTTTTTTGCGAAATATTTGCATTGCTTATCTTATTATTCGGCAACATTAGATAAAATATCTATATTTGGAAAACTCAAAGAAACTCTTTTTATACTAAGTAATTTAAAACCAATAGGCAGAAGTTTTGAAAAACTTGACTTCACATATTCAATATTTATTTTCCTAGTAAAGTACAGTTCTATATACTCACTTGAACTTTCATAACTTACAGAAAGAAACAGTCCCGTAAAACAACTTAAATTTAGGACTAAAACCAGCAATAAACGTTATCGGAAGTCTCGAATGTCTCGAAAATCTTCTAAATAATCTATTTGTCATAAATGCGAACACCTTTTGAAAAACAAAGTCTTAAAACGCACAACAGATTCAAGAATTAACTTAGACTCCACATAATTTTCAGCTAATAAAGCTCTTTGTATATTAAACAGACTTGCACTAGGAACACAATCTCCTCGTATATCTTTAACATCTCCAGTTTGAATATCAGCACTAGATGCTTTGTAATTTTCAACAGTTTCATTCAAGTAATTGTCTATTTCTGTAGGAAGACCTAGTGTTCGCAGTAAGAATAGTTTCTAATAATTGTACTTGTTTTCAGAAAGATATTTACTACTACCTATAACTAATTACGTACGCATTCTATCAATTTCCGCTTCAGGTACAAAAAAGTAAGATTAGGTATTTTAACCTTCTTAACATACCGTAACTTATCTCAATATTTATAATCACTGCATATTAAAATATGAAAAGGTAACTTCTTCAAAACCCGTCTTTTACAGATATTCCTCTAGAAGACTCAATAATTTCTCATGTGTCTTCTGTCTTCTCCAAGACATATAATATTTTGAAGCTTGACAAAAATGACAGCAATCCGGACAATCTCTTGCAACTTCAATATTCAATCTATCGTGTACTGTTTCAACAATAGGAAATATATCTATTATCAACGCTCTTCTCTGTGTTATCGTCATTTATATTAACGTTATAAATTTGTACGTATACACACAAAAGCACTTATGTTTGATAGTTCTTTCAAGAGTTCAAATTTAGTCGGCTTAATACTCTTTAACTTTCTACACATATTTGATTATCTCTTCCGTCATCTCTTCGCCATATTCTAAAACAAATATGTTCTGGATTAGTTAACGCAGTCCCACCACTAGTATCACAAAAGGTTAATTATCTTTTCTATTTTTTGAAAATACAAAAATACCTGATAAACCTAAAATATTAACAATATTAGTAGGAACAAGTTCGCACCGAATCGTAAAACCTAAAAGATCAAAATTCTTTAAAGCATTTTCTATTCCAAATCAGGAGCAAATTTATCTCACAAGAAGTAAGTTTTTCCCATTAATCAAATGATAGAGTATTTCAAGAGACATATCGACGAGATGTGAATTCAACTTACAGTTGCTGTATCTCTTTGCAGGCTTTTACACAAAACTTAATATTTCATTAACTTGAGATAATTTTTTCCATAGATCGTACAATTTATTACGATTTTGATTATAACACAATTTTAAATGTAAAATTAAGATATCAATTTATATTATTTTGTATTTTTATTTTATTTTGTTAGTATTAAAGTCAATATAGGTAGAAATTCCGAAAACAGACTGTTATTTTTATCGTATTTATTATATTGTTAGGAACAGAAATAAGCATAATAGAACTATTCAATCAAAAAATTATAAAATTAAAAAGCATATATAATCTTAAAATCTCTAAAATATAAATGACCAAAATTCCCAATAAGTAAAATATAAATACTAACGTGGCTTTAAATGCAAGAATACCAATTATTAGAAATCATTGCTACAGGATTTACTTTTGCACTTATATTTGGTTTTATAACGCAAAAACTAGGTCTTTCTTCTATTATTGGATACCTTATAGCAGGCTTTTTGATTGGTCCTTTTTCCCCACTTCCCATGAGCTTTGCAGCAAACTCTGATTTGGCATTGCAGCTTTCTGAAACCGGTATTATTCTTTTAATGTTTGGAGTAGGCCTGCATTTCAAAGTGGATAATCTTATAGCTGTTCAAAATGTCGCTATTCCAGGGGCAATAATACAAAGCACAATTACAACTATTTGCGGAACGCTAGTAAGCATAGCATTAGGACTAGACTTAATTTCCGGACTTATCCTAGGACTGGGACTTGCTGTAGCAAGCACAGTTGTACTTTCAAAAATTTTAAATGACAACAACATTTTTAATACCATACAAGGACACGCTACTATTGGATGGCTTGTTGTAGAAGACATCTTAACAATATTTATACTCGTCATTCTTCCAAACCTTCCAGAAATACTATCTAATTCAAGTTCTGCTGCTGTAGGAATATTTAAACCAATAGGGATTACCTTACTCCGTCTCACTATATTGTCACTTTTAATTATGAAATTTGGAGGACGATTTGTTCCATGGCTTTTGTCGAAAATCGCAAAAACACGCTCTCAGGAACTTTTTACACTCACAGTTTTAGTAATAGCCTTTGCAACAGCAGTTCTTGCGGCTTTTGTTCTTAAAACATCACTCGCCTTAGGTGCATTTTTGGGTGGCATGATAGTAGGCAAAAGTAAAGTGAGTCATCAGGCTGGAGCCGACATCTTACCTTTGAAAGATACCTTTGGCATCTTATTCTTTTTAGCAGTTGGAATGCTTCTCAACCTAAAATTTACACTTGAAAACACTACACTTATATGCACGTGCTTTACAATAATTTTACTTATTAAACCTTTAACTGCAATATTTACGGTCTCAATATTAGGATATTCTGCAAGAACAGCTCTTACAATTGCTGTAGGATTATCACAGATAGGAGAATTTTCGCTTATACTTGCACAAGAGGCAAGACGATTAGGTTTTTCCAAAGGAAATGATGACATTGTCTATAATACAATAGTCGTATGTTCTATAGTCTCAATAGCCATAAATCCTCTGATATTCAAAAAAATCCCGGAAATAGAGAAATTGTTGCAATCTAGAAAAAAATTATGGACTATTTTAAACTTTGTAGCAGACAGGAAAGGAAACAAAAATAAAATTATCGCTAAAAACTTACTTCCAACAAAAGAATATCTATCACAAAAAACAGCTATAGTTGTAGGTTATGGACCTACTGGCAAAAAAATAACACAAACCCTAAGAAATCACGATATAAAACCCGTCATTATTGAAATAAACATTGATACAGTCAACAGCATAAGTTCACAAAAACAAGCCGTGATTTATGGAAATTCTACAAAAAGAGACATCTTAGTTGCGGCAGACATAAAAAGTGCAGATTATCTAATTATCACAATTCCCCATTTAAATGCAACGCTGGAAACCGTTTCGATTGCATCTATACTAAACTCAAAAACACGCATATTTGTAAGAGCACGATTTCTTGATAGCGAAAACTCTTTAAAGCAAGCGGGAGTTTCAGGAATAGCTTTTGAAGAAGAAGAAGTTTCAAATGCTTTAACATCTTTGCTACTCGATGATTTAGAAAAACAAAATCTTCTTGCAACCGCCTCAGAAATCGTCTCACAATCATCAGTCGGAAACAATTACCAATCAAGTAACACTCAAAAACCCAAATAAAACATACTTAATATGAATACGACAAAATTACATATTTATATGTTTTAATGCATAACTATTTTTTCCGTAATCTGCGATCTAGTTTTAATGTCAAAACCTGTAATAGTATAGTACAAAACCTTAGGGATTATTAAATTGTCTCTTGCGAAAACAAAAACTGTTGAAAGATATGCATCTTCATTATTTATTTTAATTACAACTTTAGGTTCACCATTTAACAAAATAATCTTCATGCTTCTATCTGGAACAGCCCTTAAAGTCAAATCATAATATCCTTCAATATTGTATTTTATCATAAATCCATAGGCCTTTTTTTCAAATGCCTTGATTTCGCTACGTTGCCCTTGTTCGTCATACAAAATCCAATAAGCATCTATTGGATTTAACTCATCAATATTACCGTTAGAATCTAATCTGATATCATACATAACAACATTAGCATTCTTGTTTCTTTTAATACTAAAAAGATTTTTATTTGTCATTTGTCCATTAACAATTGAAACATTAGTAACAATAAAAATTCCCAACATCAAAATAAAAAACAAAAACATAATAATTTTTGACTTTTTCATCCTATCCCTATCTATACTCATCTCTAATAACACCTTTCACATATATATCATATATATTTAGTTTTCGTATTTATCCTGAAACAACCTATTGTATTTGAGATAACAGTTATTGCTTTAGTTCGGTCTCAGCTCCCGCACTTGAACTATTTACCAACAGTATCTCTTATTTATTTTGGTGTTAGCAATCTCACATAGCATCAGCCTCAACTACTTTTGCTTCTGCTTGTTCTCAGTTAGAATAACCATCTGTTTTAGTTACTTCTGTTGTTTTTTGTGTACTCGTTATTTGTTACCATGATCCCTTTATTTTTAGCAAACTAACAACTCTGAAACAATAATGCTGTATATGAAACAAGAATAATAAATTTTTCCATATTTGATGACATTCCACCTATTCAATTGAATGGACTTTAAAACTAAGCAATCAAGAATTCTATAAAAAGGGATGTGTTTTATCTTTCAAATTTAAGCCTTCCAAGTACCTTAGAGTACATCTTACCACTTCTTTGTCAGGTTTTCTTTCATAATTACTTGTCTGTTAATTTATCGAAATATCAAAACCGTTATTCCTGAATGAATCCCAATCATATTATACCACCAATGACCTTCAATATGCTACTGACTATCCTTTCTACTAACTGAGTTTGTCTTAAAGGTTTCCCATTTGTTGTGATGATTCAAAAAACCCTTAATATTTACTAGAAAAATCGTATATGGTCCGTGATGGTTAATAAAATCAAGAAAGGGAATATTTAGAGTACCTAACCATTCTCTTTTATTAAACGGTGTGTATGGTTTTATGCATTAAAATTTTAATGTATCCAGGATTTAATTTTCTCACACCCATTTGATAAGTAAAATCTTCACTATCTTTCATCATTTCTTAAAACGTTTTATAAGGAAGGCTTTATTCCTCCTTGATACCTATAAATCTACTAGATTAAGTTGTTCTTTTCTCATCACATGCCTCCCAAGTGTGTAGTGGAACACTTTTGCTAGAGTAGTCATCCCTAGCTAGATTAACTTACTCAAAATTAAACCACATGTTTTTAATTTTAATGGCTTAAATCAAAAAAAAGAGTACCCTAATTATCTTTCAAATTTAACACTTCTACATGACTTAAAACTATAATATTACTATTCCAAAAAGAAACAAAAATTGGGATTTAATTTAAGCACTAAGAATGAAGTTTTGTAATATTAATGATTTTTATCCTGCAAAATATACACAAAAATCCTGACAGTGGAAAAGTTTCTAAAGTATAAAAATATAAAAAACTCCTATCGTTTTGAGGGCAAATATAAAAAAGAACAAAAGCGACAGACGAGCCTGAATGAAAATAAGTGAACGCAAGAGTCTGTACTACCACATTTGTAGACAAGGATGGGTATGTAAAGGTATTTTCGATGATTTTGACAGCGAATGTTTTAAGAAGATTAAGAATTTCTTAAAAAATGTATTTTGCTAAACAACATGTTTAATTTCTCTTATATTTTTTACACTTTATATTTAAGTAGTAATAATTTGTATTATTCTTATCTGCATATATAAAAATACTTACACATTCCGCAGTTAACTTTATCTTTGCTGTCAAACTCAAAACTTTCGCAAGTATTTATATCATCAAGAATTCCTTTAACTATATCAATACACTTATTATATATTTCTTTTTCACTTGGGAATCCAATAATTTCCGCTTTTTTTATGCCATAAATTGCACATTCTGAAACCGTAAATCCTGTTTCTTTCTCAAATATATATTTATACAATGGCAACTGCAGAGACTTCACCGCTTTTTTCACATTTTGCCTATCAAATCTATTGTACAATAAATCAAAATATTTTTTTGAAATAATGAAATCCGCGACAGCTCCGGTCTTATAATCAAATATCATATAGTTTTTGCCATCAGTATCTATCCTATCAATCTTGCAATTCAAATTATAAATAATGCCTGGGTCAGTTTCAATATTTGAAGCATATTTCTTCTCGCATGTATAAATGGTTTTATAAGATCTTTCCCTTTCATAATACAAAACATTTTTCATTTTATGCATTAGGATTTCTTTCATCATAAAAGCATCTTCCCTAAATTTGAAATGAGAAGACTCATCAAAACTATTTTCAAGTTTTTTTAAATATTCTCTTTCAAATTCTAAAGATTGAATCTTTTCAAAACTGAGATTTTCATATAATGTATCTTTTAAAAAATTATGGATAAAATTTCCTATATCACTACTGGAAAGTTCCCATCCAAATTTCATGTTATCATCAAGCAATAAAACATACATAAAATAAAATTTAAGTTTACAATTTAAATAAACGTCGATTTTGCTGTACGTATAAGGCATATTTTTAAGATATTCTTTAATCTCTTCAGTTTTCACATACCTTCGCTTCTCATGTAGTTTTATAGAAAATTTAGGTAAAACAAATCTATTTATTTTCACAGCATTAATATTTCCACTTCCAAACTGCTTATCCCAAATAATAGACTCAATAAATCGACTTCTTTCATCTTTTTCATTATCAGGATAAATAAGATTTAAATTTTTTGTACCTGCAATCAGTCTATTAAAATGATATTTTTGTATTTCAAACTCTCTTTTTGCTATCTCAATTCCCAAACTAAACATTATATCTTTCGGTATAAGAGAATACTCTTTCTTCACGGCAGGCATCGCCGAATCTGTCATGCCGACAATAAACACATTTTCAAAAAAAAGATTCCTTGACTCTAAAAACCCCAATATTTGCATTCCCTTTAAAGGTGAACCGAGCAAAGTTATTCTCTTGTTTTTTACTAACTTCTTAAAAACATCTAAAACCTCTTCATTGTGAAATTTTGCATTAGATACTCTACCGAATTTAAGTTCTTTTGCCAAACATAATAATAACTCCATAGCTCCAATATTCAAAGGATAGCTACTAACAACACTTAAAGAATATATTTTTTCTAAAAAATTAAACAAAATACCAGATAAATCACTAAAAGTATATATATTTTCCCATGATATAAAAAAATCGTAAAAAATTTTTTTTAATATATCCACTATTCTTTTAGGAGCTACATATTCCCAAGTTTGAGTTATCGTAAGACTCATTTTATTAAGAAGTTGTTTCTCATTGACAATTTCCTCAAAAGAAATGAACATTCTACCGCTCAAACGACTTTTTGAATTTATATCTAAAAATTCTTCAATCTTATGGGCAACAATTCTTGATATTGAACTTTGTCCGAAAAATCTCATATTTTTTAAAAGCGGATTAGTCAAAACCTTCATAATATCTTTTGAGTAATAATATTGCTCCTTCCTTGAAAATTGTGCTTCTATAACTGCTTTTAATAGAGAAAAAACAGCTGTCTTTTCTGCAGGATAGCCCATTGAAACATTATAGTAGTCTGTAACTGTTGATATCTCAGATATCACAGATTGCAACATTTTTGAGTCTGGAACAATAATAACGGTTTTATCCATCTCTTCTTTAGAATAATCTTTCGTAAGATTTTTCAATAGAGAGCCTTGAGATTGGTCGTCAAATGCAGAATATACATTCAGCTTGTAATTGTTCTTTGCACTTTTGACATCTGGTAAAGGCTCGCCAAATGCGGAATATATGTGCATTAACACCTCATAATCTTTTGGATTACCTTGAGTAAATATGACAAGTTTTCCAATTTTATGAATTTTCCTAAAAATTTCAATTTCTGTTTTGTGAAGATAGAAGGGAGCCATTAATATAATTTCGTCAAAATCACCGGATAACAATTCCTTATTCATTAGTGCAGCTTTTAAAAAACTATATCCTTTTGTAGTTCTTGAAGTATCATCTAGAATTTTGTGAAAACTTTTTCTTATTCTAAAAATGTTTTTCAATAAATCGTTAATACTTTCAGGAACATCATAGCCTATTTCGGCGTTTGTTTTTATAGTTTTTAGTTTTTCTTCACATACATTTTCCACATCTAACTGTTCTATAAAAGACAAAATTTCAAAAGACCAATCTACAAACGACGTAAAAGAAATTGTATTTTTCAACAATAAAGGCGCTTCTTTCTTAATAATCTTAAATATAATAAATGCTGATTCAATATCTGAAATTTTTACAAGTTCCAAATTATCAAAAACAACTCCTTCAATAAACTCGTCATTTGTAAAAAATTTTGGAGGGAAAAAAGATTTTTTTCGCTTTAAGGCAAGTTTTTTCCTAATAAACAAAAAAGGTCTCTTGCCCCCGCTTATCAGAGCCATATTTTTGTCAGACTTAAGAATATAGTCAGTCGTAAAATCTATTATATTTTCATGAATATCTAAATTTATTATTTTACTCACCATTTAATTAAAACCATCTATACAACACATTTCGCTTACTGAGTGAATGAGTGAGCTTCTATAACATACTTATTTACACCGACTATCAAAACAACAAACGATAGCACAACAATATCTTAAAATATCTTAATTCTATATTTCACCCTTCTCTTTTCTATACATGTATTATAAACACTACATACACATAAAAATAATATCCATATTTTCTTAATCACTCATTACTCCAAACTCCTCACTATTTTATGTGAACTATATAACATAATTTTTTGATTAATTATCGCTTTGCTATTATATCATCACTATATTTATTCTATTCTTTTTAACATCGCTCATAATATACTTTTTACATATAACTCATTAATCGCATTTTACAATTACCACTTTTTCAATATCTATAATATAAGCTGATATTTTTTTATTGGGATAAATTTCAGAAATAAGATTGACATATCCTTTCACCTGCTCTTTATTACCCTTCTTATCATAACTTGAACTTTTAAAATCTGCTATCACGACTTCGCTATCATATATCACTAGTTTATCAATTCTAAAAGCTTTCCCATCCACATTTACAACTTCCTTCTCATTGTAAATAATACCATCATGCATAAACAGACTTAAAATTTCTTCCGATGCAAATAAGCTATAAAGTTTTTCTCTTACAAACTCAATATTATCAAAAGGGAATTTTCTTCTAGTAAATTCAAGCACGCAGTCAATGCTATCATCTATATCTTTACTTTTTAACGATGTTATTTTTGATAAAGCGTAATGCATAATTGAGCCTTTTTTCTTTACACCTTCTATGTCAAGACTCGTCTTATTTGTATTTTTTAAATACTCCTGCATATCTTTATAACCATCTATAGAAACATCCAAAATGATTTTATTCTCTTCAGTATCTTCTAGATTATATATCCGTTTATCACCTACAACAAGATTCTTATTCCCAAGAAGCATCGGGACCATATTATTTGAAGTTCCCGATTTAAAAGGAGCTATAGCGTAAAATTCATATTCGGCCCTCGTCATTGAAACATAAAGTACATTCAGTTCAGACAACAATGAATTCACTTTCTCTTCTTCATATATTTTCTTAGCTTTTTTTGAAAACCTAGCAATATTTTCCGATACGTTTAACAATTTGACTTTCTCACCTGAATTGTCAAAATACGGTTTCTCTAATGATTTATCTGAAAAACTGAGAAAAGGTATTATTACTACTGGAAATTGAAGTCCTTTGGCTTTATGTATCGTCATAATTTTTATGCCATTTCCAAAAGCACTCTTTATGTACAAAGAGTTATTATCATCTTCTAAACTATTAAAATACTCTAAAAAGTTCCTAATTCCAGAGTTCTGCACTTCAAAATCTTTAACAAGCTCCAAAAAACACATTACAAACGCCTTACTTTCAGGAAAATTCTCAACAATTTTAAATTTTGAAAATATCGCAAGTGTCAACTCATAAACAGGTATAAACCCCGCTTGAACAAAAAAACTTTCAAAATATTCATCCCATAAACTCTCATATTCATCTCTAAAAATCTTGTAAAAAGTTTCTACTCTGTTTCTCTTATTGCAATCAAAAATAAACTTCTCAAATTCATAACTTTCAACACCTGCTACTTTACTAAAAACATCTCCAATAATAAAAGAAGAAAACGATAGGGCGTCCACAGGCGAATCAATAAACATGAGTAGCGACACAATTTGTTTCATATACTTATTATTCTTTAAACTTAGCATCTGCGGCGATTCAACCTCAATTCCGTTCTCAAAAAGCCATAAGCTTACAGAAAGAATTTCATAGTGCGTCCTACATAAAATAGTTATGTTTTGAGAATTAAATCTCTCCAAGCATTGAAAAACATATTCAATAAATTTTTGCTTTATTTCTTCTTCAACGTTCTCGCATGTTTTATCGACCACATATATTTCAACGTAACCATAATCATGCTCTTTAGTCGCATCTTGATTAGAGAAAGAATAAGTTTCAATAAATTTTGAAAAATCACACTTAAAATATTTGTCTTTATAAATTTCTCTTGAAAATCTCTCAATATTTTCTTTTGAAAAAATATCATTGTTAAAATCCACTATCACTTTACCGCTTCTAAAATTTCGTCCTAGATATTTCTTATCAATGTCAAAAATAGAAAATTCTTTGGACATCATATTAAAAATTTCGGTGTTTCCACCTCTGAAAGAATATATTGCCTGTTTTACATCGCCAACGTAAAAAAATGTCCCACCCTCAGAGAGACTTTCTTCTAAAAATCTCTTAATACCCAGCCACTGTACAAGACTTGTATCTTGAAACTCGTCAATTAAAAAATGTTTATATTTTTCAGATAACCTGCAGTACACCTCAGGCATAACAGCATCATTTTTTTCAAAAAAGTCAACCGTTTTTCTATTAATTTCATTTAAGAACACAATGCCTTCTCTCTTCGCTCGTTTGTTAAACTCAAATGAAATCCTAGAATATATATCCGAATAAACATTGTAATAGTTTTCCATATAAAAGTCGCATAAAGATTCAATTTCTTTATTTATCTCTTTCCAAATTAAATTCACTTCAATGTTAACATCAGATCCCTTTTTATACTCAATAGCCTTGCGTGAAAATTTTTTTGGAATATTCATCGAAGAAAAAATTTTCTCCCCGGAGTTTAAAACTTTTTCAATAGCATCCAAATAGTGCTTTTTTATTTGAAGATTTGGTATAAGATTGGAAAGATTTTTTAATTTATTAATAATTATCTCGCTTCTCAGAGATATCTCATCTTTAAAAGAAATACCTTTATCACATAGAATATCCTTACCAATATTCCCAAATTTCTCAAATACTTTTTTAACTTCATTATATATATTATTCTTAGGAAACCAGTCTGAATTCCTTGTCAAATATTGATATTGTGATAAGTATTGCAACACAATACTTTTCAGGTCTTTTGAAATCTGAGTTTTTTGCAAAAAAATTTCTAAAGAAAATAAAAGATTGTCTGAGTAATCCTGCTCTATAGTAAAATTTGGAGAAATATCAATATTTATAGCACAAGACCTTAGGATGTGATTTTTAAAACTATCTATAGTATTTATATTAAAATTATCGTAAGATTCAAAGATATTTTTTAAAACAGCACTGCTTTTCTCAGCAAGTTTACTTTTTGTAAGCTTTAAGTTATCAAAAAAATCACCTGTATTTAAACATAATGCTACTTTTTTAAGATAACTTATAACTCTATACTTCATCTCCAAAGCCGCTTTATTAGTAAAAGTCACGGCTATTATATTCTTTATCCCAATATTTTCATCACTATTGAGTAAAAGATAAAGATATCTATTTGCAAGACTATAAGTTTTACCCGAACCCGCTGATGCCTGAACAGAAATTATTTGAGATTTATTCATGACTTAGCACACACATATCAGTAAGCCATAATCAATATCCTCTAGCTATTTCTCTAGTGATATCTCTTTTTTTTATAGCTTCCCTTTTATCGTACACCTTTTTACCCTTTGCAAGCCCCACAAGAATCTTAATTTTACATCTAAGGCCAATATATATCTCCAAAGGAATAATCGTAAATCCTTTCTCTCTAACTTTCGCATGAATCTTAGTGATTTCAGATTTATGCATTAAAAGTTTTCGCTTCTTTTTAGAGTCATAATCAATAATATGAGTAGATATATGTTCGTAAGGAGCTATAGACATGTTTTCGATAAATGCTTCGCCATTAGAAAACTTCACAATGCTGTCAACAAGGCTTACTTTAGACTGTTTTAATGATTTAACTTCATACCCAGATAATATAACACCAGTCTCCAGTTTTTCAAAAATATCATAATTATAATAAGCTTTCTTATTTGACGACAGAATTTTTTTTTCCATCTTAATATTCAGAGATTCCAATTTTCTATTCTAAATTATTAAAGGTATTTTATCATACACTTAAAGGCTCAGTTATCAAATTAATAAAAAGATCTATGATTTCTTTCTTTATTTATTTATTTTAAATTGCTTGGATAATCGAACTTATAAATTGACATTTTACAGCCAAATGAATAACTAATAGCCGACGATAGGGTTTGAACCTACGACCTGCGGTTTACAAAACCGCTGCTCTACCAGCTGAGCTACATCGGCATTTTTTGCTATAATATTAAAAAAAAGTTTTTATGTCAAACAAAATTGACATCTAACTTTCGTTATATATTATATATTTGTATTTATATATAAGTTTAGAATCTATGATGATTTAGGCAAATTTTCGCAATATTAAGTATAATTTACAATAGTGGAGTAAAAGAAATGATGAATTTTCTGAGAAAACATAAGAACATAATCTTTATTATAACGATAACTGCTTTTATAAGCAGTTTTATACCTCATTTATTTTATTCTAAAAATTACATCGCTAAAGTAAACGGAGTAAAAATACCACTAAAAATTTTCAACTCACTTACATTGTTAAACCAACTGCAATCTGTAAAAAAGGTTACAAATAAACAACTAACTGCAAAAGACTTAAACGAAATACAAATTAGACTAACCAAATTATTAATAGAGAGCGAAATTCTTTACCAGCAATCAAAACTTTACGGTATCATAGTCACTGATGAAGAACTGAAAACTTGTTTGCAGAATTTAGAAATATTTAAAAGTAACAATACTTTTGATAAAAAGAAATATTACTCATTCTTAAAGCTTATACAAATGACTCCTAAAGAATACGAGACTATACTCAAAAAACAAATCTGTGGAAACAAGCTAAAAATGATACTCGCATTTTCTGTAAAACTATGGAATTATGAGTTGGAAAACTCCATTAAACAAGACTCTTCAACGATAAAAAATAATCTCGTACAAGAAAAAATAAATCTTATTTTAAGCGATTGGTATTCAAATATAGTTAAAAATTCTAAAATAAAAATAACAGAGACAAAAAAACAAACTATCTTCAATTAGATTAACACACTATGTAATTAATGATATACTTGAGAGGCAAAACTAGAGTTGAGTTCATCAGTTTATTTAAAACTTTTCTATTTATTTCACCAAATTGTGCTACAAAAAGTGCAATAAAATAGCTTTTTGGCTATGAAGTCTATTTTCAGCTTGCGTAAATATTGAATGTCTATATTTATCCATAACTTCTGCGGTAATTTCATATCCTCTAACCGCAGGGAGACAGTGGAGAACAATACATCTTGAAGAAGCTTTCTTTAACAATTCCTTATTTACTTGATAAGGCATGAAAATTCTTTTTCTGTCTTTCTTTTCACTCTCATAACCCATAGAAATCCATACATCCGTATATACTACATCAGCATCTTTTATCTCATCAATATCACTTGTAATTTTAATCTCCGCCTTACTCTTACTTAACAAAGTATATTCAGAAGCTTTATCCAACATATCCTTTTTAGGCAAATACTGTTGAGGAGACATAAGGGTAAAGTTGAGCCCTAAAACAGCAGAAATAGCAAGCAACGAATTTGCGACATTATTACCATCGCCTATATAAACAATTTTAATTTTTTTCAAATCCTCAATTGTTTTTGCCTTATGTAGTTCCATAATAGTCATGACATCGGTTAAACTCTGACAAGGATGTTCTCTATCTGAAAGGGCGTTTATAACTGGAATCGTGGAATATTTTGCAAATTCTTCCGTATCGCAATGTCTAAAGGCTCTTATGACAAGCCCACTTAAATAACTTGATAAAACTAAAGCAGTATCGTGTATAGATTCTCCTCTTTTCCGTTGGAGCTTTTCAGGCTCAAGTGAAACAGGCAAACCGCCCAATTGTATTATTGCCGCAGAGAAAGAAACCCTTGTCCGCGTTGAAGGTTTTTCAAATATCATGCCCAACGCTCTACCTTTAAAAACGTCAAGATATTTTTTTTCGCTTTTAAGCTTAAAAGCCTCTCCTAATAAAGCACTTATCTCTTCTGCTCTTAAATCATAAATTGACACCAAATCTTTTTTTGACATAAACTAATCTCACTTCTCAAACAAATTTAGTGACATAACCTCATATTGTATCATAAATATGACTATAAATCGAACTTAAACCATAAGTTTGACGAGCACAAAAGAAAAGACAAACCAATTCGTTGCTACAGACTACAAAAATTTAAATAAATCAGCATCATATCTTTTAAAAGTCTATTTTCTATAACACAGAGCAAAAAGAACTATCCTAAATATTTATCTTGGAACCGACACAACATTTGTATTTTTGTATTACACAGATAAAAACAACAGTCCTCGCACTTTAGCGAGGAACCGTTGTTCATATAGTTTCAATCCTAATAAAAGATAAAAACTTTTTACAACATAAATAAACGATTTAATTATAATTGTAATGTCCGTTTTTTATTTTGTTACTTCGAATTATGACCCTGATCTGATGATTCTAGCATTTCATCGGATGCTTGATCATGAGTCACATCTTGTTGTGGCACAGACTCTTGCTGTTCTGCATTAGGTTCATTGGGAATTTCTGCATTCTTCTTTTCATTTCCACAAGCTGACAGTGACAAGCTAAGTACTGCTATAAACGCTGTTAATAACACAAACTTTTTCATCTTTACTTCTCCTTATTTTATAATCAACAACTTTTTATATGATTTTATATTTTTAAATATATTTTTGCAAATCCAATACAATCTTACTCTCTATTTCAATATTTTAACTTATTTAAAATAATTTCTACATATATCACTTCAAAAACTTCTAATATCACTCTAATTGATCCAACAAAGTGTATCAAGAGTGAGTGTGAGTATACTTTCTCATACTTATAGAACACAAAATGCCAACAGCACACAATGACGAAAAAATTGACGAACCACCGTAAGAAAGAAGAGGTAATGGCACACCTGTAGCAGGCATTATGCCCATAACCATACTTATATTAATCACTATATAAAACATGAACATATTGGCTAGTCCCATCGCCACAAGCGATCCGTATCTATCGCGGGCATCCTTTGCTATTACAAAAGCCCGCCAAACAAAAAAAAAATAGAAAAAAAGCGTAATTTGCGCTCCGATCCAGCCTTTTTCTTCAGCTATAACTGAAAAAATAAAATCCGTATGTTGTTCAGGTAAAAAGCCTAACTGAGTTTGAGTTCCTTTTTTAAAGCCTTTACCTATAAATTTTCCTGAACCTATGGCTATTTTGGACTGTATTATATTATATCCCGAATCTCTCGGATCAAAGCTAGGATTTAAAAATACTACAAGTCTTTTCCTTTGATAGTCTTTTAAAGATTTTTCCACAACTAAAGAAGAGAGACATCCAAGCAATATTGAAGCACATAAAATAACCGGATAAATAAGTGCAATTTTAATTTTCAATTTCCATAAAAAATACCAACAACTAATTATTAAAAATAATATCACTCCAACAACATAAACACTAACCCAACCAGTTTTTAAAGAAACCAGAAAATTTGTTAAAAACGTTTTATTTTGCGAAAATTGTAGTTGCATACTTAAAAATGTTTCCAAAAGAGGTATACCTACAGAGAGACTACCAAAAATTATTATACAAAACAGATAAAAGGGTTCAATTCCGATAATAAAAAGGAGAATTAAAGTTACAGGGAAATAAGATAACGTAGAAGAAAAGTCAGGTTGCATCATTATAAGAATAATATGTCCTGTAAGCATTGCAAATACGGAAATTAAAAAAGAAATTTTACCAGTCTCTTTTGATTTTCTATCAAGAAAAGAAGCAAGTGACAAAATAAACATTATTTTTGCAATCTCAACAGGCTGAAAAGAAATAAAACCAAAATCAAACCATCCTCTTGTACCTCTTTTTACTGAACCAAAAATCAGAACAGAAAATAAAAGTAGAAAAGATAAAATATAAATAAACTTATATAGATATTTATAATATTGATAATTAAAATTCACAATGAGAACAAATCCCAAAAATCCTATACTAAAAGCCAATAATTGGACTGAAAGATACTTAAACGACATACCATAATTACTACTCGCTGAATATATCGCAGCAAAACTTATAAACATTAAAGCTACAACTAAAAAAATCAGCTGAAAATCTATAACTGAAATCAAATGGCGATAAAAATTTTTACTCTGAATCACTGTTTTACACTCTCTTTAGATTTCATATTAAAATAAGCTTCATAAATTTTTCTACCTACTGGAACGGCATTATACCCACCTCCACCACCATTTTCGATGATAACTGCTATTGCAATTTCAGGATTGTCTGCAGGAGCATAAGAAACGAACCAAGCGTGGTCATCCCCTTGCGAATTTTGAGCTGTCCCAGTTTTCCCAGCAATTTTTATACCGGGAATTTTACTTCTAATTCCTGTGCCGCTCTCAACAACTTCTAAAAGTGCTTTATGAAGTAAATCCCAAGCTCCATCCGACAAACTTATTCTTTCTTCAAAATCTAATTTATGCGAGTAGATTTTATCCATATTTGAACTTACAACCCTATCAACTATATAAGGCTTGTGGCAGATACCATTGTTTGCAACAGCAGATATCATACACGCCATTTGAAGAGGGGTTACCCAAAGTGCACCTTGTCCTATTGAGAATATAACTGTATCTCCATGAAGCCATCGCATTTTCAATTTTGACTTTTTCCATTCAGGAGTGGGGATAAAACCTTTTTTTTCATTTGGCAAATCTATTCCCATTTTTTCTCCAAGATGGAATTTTTTCGCATATTTTTTAAGATTCCTCACTCCAAGTTTAAGACCAAGTTTATAGAAATAAACATTACATGATTGTACCATCGCAGAAAAAAGATTTACTTTACCGTGCCCATGTTTACGCCAACAAGAGTAATTTCTATTGCCTAGTTTGAAACTACCATTGCATTGAACCGTTTCTTCAGGATTAATATTCATTAATTCTACAGCTGCCGCAAAAGTTATTATTTTAAACACAGAACCAGGAGGATAAAGAGCCTGAAGAGCTCTGTTAAAAAGTGACAATTTTTTATCTTTCAAATATTTATTAAAATCTCTAGTACCTACTTTATTTGCGTCAAATCCCGGACATGAAACCAGCGTTTTTACAGCACCTGTCTTTGTATCAAGCACCACTACAGCCCCTCTGCCTGTACTACTATCTCTTAATGCTTCGTAAGCAACTTTCTGCAATTTCAAATTTATTGTTGAGTAAACACTTGCACCAATTTTCGGTTGAATATACATAAACTCTTTTATCTGACATCCCATTGCATTCATTTCAATTTGCCATCCGCCATCCTTTCCTCGCAGATATTTGTCATAAACTTGCTCAATTCCTCCTCTGCCAATGTAATCACCTACTTTGTAGTCACGTTTCAATAAATTTTCAATCTCATCTGCCCCTATCTCACCAGTGTAGCCAGTTATATGACTGGTAACTTCCGGATAACAGTAAACCCTACGTGATTTTTTCAAGACTGAAATACCTTTCAAATTCAAATTCTTTTCCCTTATTTTAAACATATCTCCTAAAGTAAGATTGTCCGCGAGCTTTACAACCTTACCAAATTTATAGCTCATATTTATCATAAGCTTTACATCTTTTCCAAAAATTTTATTAAGTTCTTTTATATTTTTATCAGAAGGAACTTGACCTTGCTTAAAAGGATAAAACAAAGCGACGAAAACAAATTTATTTTCCACAAGCACAGCATTATCTTCAGAATAGATTATCCCTCTTGGTGCACGTTCATACGCATTATGCATTCTCTGTTGATCGGAAATTTTTCTATACCTATCACCTCTGACAATTTGCAAGTAAAAAAGACGTATAGCAAGGCAAATAAACAATAATACAAAAAATATAAAAATCGTTTTGTATTTTTCAATGAAAATTTCATAGGAAAACTTATCTTCTTTCTGCCATACCATTTAATTACCACTCAAACTTAAATTCACACACAAAATTTATTCACAATTAAAATGGATGAACATTATCATAGAATTTACTCTTTTTAACAAAGCATATAGAAATTTAACATAAAAACTCCACAAGTTTAAACTTCGCATCTCGCCTCTATTTCTATTTTTACTATACATCGATTAATACTTAACTACTCCTAAAACATGAAACACTATAGGAGCAATTAAAACTGTTGCGATGACTTTCATATAACAAGATATATCAATAAAAGAAGTCATATAAATCTCATTTCCAAAAATGATAAAATGAATTAGGCTAAAGCCAAACCAATAAACTACATTTGCAAAAAAGACAACTACAAACTGAACAAGGATTTTATTTGTATCAAAATATATGAAAAACTTACCAATAAGATATCCTATAACTGTAAACATTAATGCTCTTATGCCGAAAATATCAGTTGAAAAAACATCCCACGTTAAGCCGAATAGAAAACCCATTAATTGAACATCTATTATTTTTTTTGAAACACCAAGATATACAATAATAATCAGTATAAAGTTCGGGAAAATTCCAAAAACATTTAAATATTTACCAAAGATAAATTGAATCATAGAAAAAAAAACATAAAGAAGCAGATAATAAATTATTTTTTTCATATTTTCATTTCAGGAACAAGAATAACTGCCTCATAAATAGTGTCAATCTCAAAAAAAACTTTAGCCGTAGCAGTTTTAAAATCTACAGATGATTTTCCTGATACATTAGTAATAATACCTACAGGTATGTCTTTTTGAAAAACAGAGCTTAATTCGCTTACAACAACTTCATCGCCCGCTTTAACATCCGCATCGCAAGGAATATAAGTAATTCTCAAGAAATTTGAATCAAATCCTTCAGCAAGACAATTAACGCCTTTATCTTTAATTTTCACCGGCAAAGCATAAACTGCATTTGTTATCAAAGCCACTTTAGACGAAGACCCATACGTTTCTACTATCCTACCAACAGCACAGAGCGTATCCTTTTTCTTATTAAACATTAATACTGGAAGTTCATTATATAAACCATCCTTTTGGCCTTTATTTATTATAAACCATCTATACCATTTATTTGGATCTCTAATAGAAATTCTAGCAAACACAGATATAGTATTCTTTACTTTTGTCAATTTTAAAAGTTTTAATAAATTATCATACTCTTTAACCATAGTGTTATAATTGCGAAGTTTATCAGTTAACTCTCTATTTTTTCGCTTATATGCAATATTTTCATGACGCATATAAATAATAGATTTAATATTGCTTGTAAAATTTTCTGAGTGGTAAAAAATATAATTTGTTAAGCTGAGATTTGAGTAAGAAAAACAATAGACAAGATTTTTTATAAGCCTTATGGTAGAGGTAAACCTTCCAATTATAAAAGAAAAGCTAATTAAAAGAAGAATTAAAAATATTATATTTTCATATTTTGCTTTTCGGCGTTGAGACATTTTATAAAAACCCAGCACAAGTATAAACACATTTATAAATTAACTCTTTTGCTTCAGCAAAGCAACTTTCAGAAAATTCAATAATTTGAAATTAGTTAATTTATATTTCTTTCTTAGAATTTTTTATATTATCTAACTCTTCTAGGTATGCACCTGTCCCTCTTACTACACACGTAAGCGGATCATCTGCACGTCTCACAGAAAGTTCTGTTTCTTGCGACAGAAGTTCAGGAAGTCCTTTTATAAGAGAACCTCCACCACTTAATATTATTCCACGGTCAACAAGATCAGCAGCAAGTTCTGCTGGAGTTTCTTCAAGAACGTTCCTTATAACCTCTATTATCTTCTTAATAGGATCCGACAGTGCAGTTCTAACTTCTTCTGAGTTAATACTAACCGTCTTGGGAAGACCTGTAAGAAGGTTTCTACCTTTTACATCAATTGATATTTCCTTTTCAAGAGGGAATGCAGAACCTATTCTTATTTTAACTTCTTCCGCCGTATTTTCACCTATTGTAAGATTACTTTTACGCCTAAAATACTGAACTAAAGCTTCGTCCATCTTATCACCTGCAACTTCAAGTGACTTTGCAACGACCATACCTCCCAATGATATAACAGCGACTTCAGTCGTACCTCCACCTATATCAACTATCATACTTCCTTGAGGCTCTTGAATAGGAACACCTGCTCCGATAGCTGCTGCCATAGGTTCTTCAATAAGATGAACTTCCCTGGCACCAGCCTGTTCTGCGGATTCTCTAACAGCCCTCCTTTCAACTTCGGTAATTCCAGAAGGAATGCCTATAACCACCCTAGGATGAAGTAATGTTCTTTTCTTGTGAACTTTTTTTATAAAGTATCTTATCATCCTTTCAGTCGCTTCAAAATCTGCAATAACGCCATTTCTCAAAGGCCTTACAGCAATAATATTCGTAGGAGTCTTGCCCAACATTTTTTTTGCTTCTTTACCAATAGCTAAAACACGTTTAGTATCTCGTTCCATAGCTACAACAGAAGGTTCTCTCAAGACAATGTCCTGACCCTTAATGAAAACAAGCACTGAAGCTGTTCCCAGGTCTATACCCATATCGTTTGAAAATAATCCCAAAATATAGTTGAACATTTATCACCCCAAAAAACTAACATAAAAACATTGACTAACGGCATTTTTACAATCAATTCAATATTTTAAATTTCCAAATAAAGACCTAATTCAGTAATTTTATTATGGCAATTTCCGAATTATCGCCACGTCTAAGTCCTAATTTAAAAATCTGAGTATAACCACCGCGTCTTTCCTTATATCGTGGAACCAAAACATCAAAAACTTTTTTCACAACATCTTTATTATTTATTTCACCATTTAGCACTCGTATAGCACTTAAATTAGATTTTTTCGCTTTTGTTATAAGTTTTTCAGAATAACTTGCAAGTTCTTTAGCTTTAGCAAGCGTAGTCGTTATTTTTTCATGGAGAAACAAATTAGTCGCCAAATTGCGAAGTAAAGCTTTTTTATGAGAACTTGTAATTCCAAGTTTACTCCCATTATAAGTTTTTATCATTCTCCTACTCCCTTAGCAATTTCCATTCCAAGCGATAAATTCAACTCTTCAAGATTATCCTTAATTTCTTCAAGTGAACGCTTGCCGAGATTTTCAAAATCCAATATATTTTTTTCATTCAACTTAACAATATCCTTTATGATCACAATGCCAGCATTTTTTAACCCGTTAAACGTTCTAGTTGAGAGATTCATAACACTTATTGACTGATTGAAAATCTCCTCGTCTTTATTCTCAGAAACTTCTTTGTCAGCAACATCACCAGAATCAATTGTCCCTTCAATAAAAGTGACGAGAGTTTCCTTCAATATATTTGCCGATTGAGTCAAAGCACCTTTAGGAGATATAGTTCCATCCGTCCATATCTCCATGACAAGTCTATCGTAGTTAAGAATTTGTTCCACACGCGTATTTTCAACCTCGTAATTGACCTTTGTCACTGGAGAAAACAGTGAGTCAATCGCTATAGTCCCAACAGAATAATTATTGCTTGATTTTATTTCTTCAGCAAGAACATACCCTTTTCCCAAAGAAACTCCTAATTCCATCTCAAGCAGTGTTCCGGAATCAATATTCGCAATTTCTTGTTCAGGATTCATTATCTCAACGCCTGCCTTAGGTTCAATGTCTTTTGCAGTCACTTTCCCGTTCTTTTTGACTTTTAAATAAAGTACTTCCGGCTTTGTGGAATGAAGTTTAACTCTTATTTTTTTCAAATTTAAAATAATATGAGCGACATCTTCCTTAACGCCTTCTAAAACTGCAAATTCATGCAAAGCTCCCGCAATCTTTACGGAAGTAATAGCTGCTCCTTCAAGACTTGAAAGGAGAATTCTTCTCAATGAATTACCTATCGTGTGACCATAACCGCGATCAAAAGGCTCTGCAGTAAAACGACCATAAAATTTCGTAGCAGTTTTTTCATCTAAAATGAGTTTACGTAATTTTTCTAAATCCGGGGCTTTCATTTATTTATAACCTCATTTAACAAGCATTCTGGCTGTTAGTTTATTTTGAATAGTATTCAACAATAAGTTGACTGTTTATAGGATGAGAAATCTCCCCTACAAGCGGATCACCTACAATTGTTCCGACAACTTTGTTTTTATCAAAACTGAGCCATGTAGGAACATTTGAGGTAGTTTTTTCAACAAGTTTTTTTATAACCACATTTGCTTTATATTTTTCAGGAATTGTTACAACATCCCCAACTTTTAATTGATAACGTGGCACATCTATTTTCTTTTCATTAACCAAAACATTTCCATGATTTACAATCTGCCTTGCCATTTTCTTAGATGAAGCAAGTCCCAAACGATAAACCACATTATCAAGTCTTAACTCAAGAAGTTTAATCAAGTTGTCACCAGTAGAGCCTTTCATTTTTTCCGCTACTTTATAATAATGACTAAATTGTTCTTCAGTTAAGCCGTACACTCTCCGTGCTTTCTGCTTTTCGCGCAAGTGTTTTGCATAATCAGATATTTTAGTTTTTGTAAAACCATGCTGACCCTGATTATTTTTACCTCTTTTTCTCTCAAGAGTACAATTTGTAGAACATTTTTCACCTTTAAGAAAAAGTTTTTCCTTTTCACGACGACATAATTTACATACTGACCCTAAATAACGTGACATTTATCATAATCCTCCAAGGTTTATGATCAACTAACTTAACTGCTATATATTTTTTATTCTTCATTTCTTTGCCAACTTTACAACAACATTCAATAAATACTAAAACTATCAAGATGTAAGACAAAAAACAGTTTTACTCTTAAAATAAATTCAGAGAAACAAAACTTTACTTATAAGAATTGAATATTATTTTATTAATACAGCAGAAAATCCTAAAAACAATACATATTACTAACTCACTAGACTATATAATAAACAATTTTTTTACAAATATTGAGACGAAGAATATAATAACACTAATTTTATATATCTTTAAATTTACATTATACCCTTCTGAGTTTTGGAGGACGGCATCCATCGTGAGGAACAGGGGTAACGTCTTTTATAGCAACTATGCCAAGACCTGAACCCTGCAAACCTCTTATAGCCGTTTCTCTACCAGGACCTGGACCATTTACAAAAACTGCAACCTGCTTTACGCCCATATCCAAAGCTTCTTTACCTACTGCAACCGCAGTCATCTGTGCCGCAAAAGGAGTCCCTTTTTTGGTGCCTTTAAATCCAGAACCACCTGCCGATGCCCAAGCTAAAGTATTTCCCTTTTCATCCGTTATGTTAACAATAGTATTATTAAATGTTGACAATATGTAAGCTTTTGCTACCCCACCGACATACCTTTTCTTTTTAGATCCGCTAACTCTTTTCACTTCAGCCACCATACCTTCCTCCGTGTACCTTAAAACATATCTCTAAATTTAAGCTTCACACACATGCCGAAAATTATAAAACACTCACTTCAAAACAAAAATTAACTTATTATAAAATATGGTCAATCTTATTTCTTCTTACAAATCAAACCTATATTTCTTGCCTATCTTTTTTTACCAGGCACCTGAGCCTTGCCAGATCCTACAGTTTTTCTCTTCCCTCGCCCTGTGCGTGCATTAGTTCTAGATCTTTGTCCCCTTACAGGAAGATTTCTTCTGTGACGCGATCCTCTATAACTTCCTATTTCTATAAGCCGCTTGATGTTTGACTGAATTTCTCTTCTAAGATCCCCTTCAACTTTTAAGTTTTTTGATATAAGGTTGTTTATTTTATTAACTTCTTCTTCCGTCAAATCCTTAACTCTCTTAGTAGGATCTAAAGAAAGCACTGCAATAATTTCGTTTGATACAGCAGGTCCGATACCATAAATATATCTTAATGCTATATCAAGTCTTTTGTTTTTCGGCAAATCCACTCCAGCCACACGAGCCATTTATCTGTCCTCCGAATTTCATACCTCTATCTTTTATTTAAATCATCAGAATATAAAAAAATAATAGACCAAGATATTTGTTTTTAAAAACTAACTATCCCTGTCTTTGCTTGTGCTTCGGATTTGAACAGGTCACTCTTAAAACACCTACACGTTTTATTATTCTACATTTTTGACAAATTGGTTTCACAGATGCTCTAACTTTCATCTCATACTCCGTTACATTTCTATATATGAAATCTTTAAATCTATTTTATGCTCACTATAAATTAACTATTTCCAACTTCATTTATTTTTTAGGTTATAAACTGATTTTCATTTTTCTCTATACGTTATTCTACCTCTTGTTAAGTCATAAGGTGAAAGCTCAACCTTTACTTTATCTCCAGGAAGAATTTTTATATAGTTCATCCTCATTTTGCCACACATATGTGCTAAAATCATATGCTTACCCTCAATTTCCACTCTAAACATAGCATTTGGCAGAGATTCTACAATTTTCCCTTCAACAATAATTTTGTCTTCTTTAAGCATTTTATACCTTTGTTAAGATTTCACAACCATTTTCCATTATTGCAATAGTATGTTCAAAGTGTGCACTTAAACTACCGTCTTTTGTAACAACAGTCCAATCGTCATCAGTAGCACAAACTTCATAGCTTCCAACATTAACCATAGGTTCTATTGCAATTACCATACCTGGAAGCAATCTGATACCCATATTAGGTTTTCCAAAATTTGGAATCTGAGGCCCTTCATGCAAACACCTTCCAATCCCATGTCCAACAAAATCTCTCACAACTGAAAACCCGACATCTTCTACGGCTTTTTGTATTGCATAAGAAACGTCGCCAAGCCTTTTCCCAGACAATGCTTCTGCAATTCCTTTATTCAAAGACGTCTCAGTGACATTAATAAGCTTATTTGCTATACTAGAGACACTTCCAACTGCATACGTTCTTGCTGCGTCACCATAATAGCCCTCGTAAATTACTCCAACATCTACAGAAACTATATCTCCATCCTTAAGCACACGAGAAGGACTCGGAATTCCGTGCACCACTTCATCATTTATTGATACACATGCTGACGACGGAAAAGGATAACTTACACCTTCAACTCCTAAAAACGCTGGTATCATTTTCAATGATTTTATATACTTCTCGGAAAAAACATCTATATCCTTAGTTGTTATTCCCGGCCTTATTACATCGTAAAGTTTTTGCAATATTTCTCCTACAGCTTTACTCGCAACTCTTATCTTTTCAATTTCTCTTGCTGTTTTTAATTCTATATTTTGTTTATTAAAAAACAAACCTTATCCTCCCTTTTCTTTATAAAACAGAAAAAGTTTCCCACAATTTTTTAAGCAACCAATAACACACTATATATAAATATTGCAAAAATTAAAAACTTTTTTAAAAACTACTTATATTTTCATTGTAAAATATGACTGCTTATTTGTTTGAATACATCTTTTTTATCTTTTAACCCATCTATTACAATAAGTAATTTTGTTTTCTTATAATATTTAATTAAAGGCTCAATTTGCTTTTCATAAACAATAAATCTATCTCTGACGACATTTTCTTTATCGTCATTTCTTTGAATTAAATCAGCTCCACAATAATCGCATATTCCAACTTCTTTCGGAGGCAATATTGCTATATGATAACTAGCTCCACATTCGCAAACCCTTCTTCCAGCTATTCTATTAATTACTTCATCAAAACCTATATCTATAAAAAAAACTTTGTCTATTTTCACATTTTTACTCTCAAGCATCAAATCCAATTGCTCAGCTTGCCTCAAATTTCTCGGAAATCCATCTAAAAGAAACCCTTTTTTTATGTCATCTCTTTCAAGTTTTTTTTTAATAATATCAATAACTATTTCATCCGGTACAAGCTGACCTGACGAAAGGAATTTATTTATAGTCTCGTACAACTTCTTTGCTTTTCTAAGCATATCTCCCGTAGAAAAATGTAACATATTGAAATTTTTGACAACATTTTTTGCCTGAGTTCCTTTACCTGCACCTGGCGGACCTAAAAATATACAATTCATAATAGTTGGGTTTTTTATTTTACGTTAAACCATCTTCCTTTTATTCTACCATCTTTAACAAGCCCTTCGTAATGGTGCATAATAAGATGTGATTCTATTTGTCCAATAGTATCCAATGAAACGCCTACTACAATAAGTAATGACGTCCCTCCAAAGAAAAAAGGAGCTTTCGCTACTGATCTCAAATAGTCCGGCAAAACGGCTAAAAAAGCAACAAATATTGCACCACTAAGAGTAATCCTCTCCAAGACTTTTTGTATATATATAGAAGTGGGTTCACCTGGTCTTATACCAGGGATGAAACCAGCCGACTTCTTCATATTTTCCGCCAATTCTTTAGGATTAAAAGATATTGAATTATAAAAATAACAAAAGAAAATAATAAAAGATACATAAACCAAACTATACATTGCAGAACCGTTGGTAAACCATTGTTCAATTTTTTTCATCAAAGGGAAATTCCATATTGTCCAGTTTGGAGTAAATTGAGCTAAAGCCAAAGGAGCAGATAAAATGGATAATGAGAATATCACAGCAATAACTCCGGATTGATCAACTTTTATAGGCAAAAAAGACGTCTGTCCTCCATACATTTTTCTACCAACAATTTTTTTTGCATAATGGATAGGGATCTTTCTTTGTGCAGTTTCAACCAAAACAACCAAAATCAAAACTCCTATAACAATAGAAGCAAGCATTAAAACAAAAAAAATTGAAAGTTCTTCCATATTTAAAAGTCTTACAATATTTATTACCGAATGTGGAAGTCTTTCCACAATACCTGTAAAAATTACAATGGAAATTCCATTTCCTATTCCCCTTTCCGTAATTTGCTCACCAAGCCACATAATCAAAATCGTTCCTGTAACAAGAGTAACAATCGTTAATACAACCCATGACAATGATGGATCAATAACTACACACATTCTTGTTGGTGTAGACATTTTAGTCAGTGCAATTGTCAAACCGAAAGAATGCATCGTACCAATCACCAGCGTCATTAACCTTGTAATTTTTGAGAGTTTTTTCCTGCCGTGTTCACCCTCTTTTGCAAGCTTATCCAGATAAGGAATTACGTGGGCACCCTGTATTAGACTCATTATAATAGATGCATTAATATATGGCATAATACCCAGAGAAAAAATGGACATTCTATTAAGAGCACCACCTGAAAACATATTTAAAAAATCTAAAAAAACATTTTTCTGCGACACAAACATTAATTTTACCGCTTCTATATTAATGCCTGGAATTGGGATCACACTTCCTATTCTATAAGCAATAATCACAAGCAATGTAAAGAAAATTTTCTTCTTAAGTTGCTCTACTTTGAACATATTGACAAAATCTTTTAACATATCCTATAAATTCTCGCTATTTTTTATCCGCATACAATCTTTGACTTTATTACTTACTATTACTTAACAATTTCAACCTTACCACCAACAGCTTTAATCTTATCGAGCGCAGATTTTGAAAAAGCAGAAGCACTCACACTTAAGGATTTCGTAATTTTGCCGTCCCCTAAAATTTTTACAAATCGTGCTTTATCAACAAGACCTTCTCTTTTTAAAAACAAAGGAGTAACTTCTGTTCCAGAATTAAATTTATCTAATTCTCCAACATTGACAACTTCGTATTCTCTACAAAATTTATTATTACTAAAACCTCTTTTGGGTATCCTTCTAAAAATAGGCATCTGACCACCTTCAAAGCCTATCTTTTTTGATCCATCGCCTGAACGTGCTTTTTGTCCTTTACAACCACGAGTAGAAGTTCGTCCATGACCAGAACCCACTCCACGGCCAACAATTTTTTTCCTATGTTTTGAACCTTTTGCAGGTTTTAAATTACTCAAACTTATCATATTTCTGCTACCTCTTTTTCTCGAATTTTAGCAATTTCTTCTCTTGAACGAAGCTCTTTAAGAGCTTCAATTGTTGCGTAAACTACATTAAAAGAATTAGAGGAACGTATTGATTTAGTAAGAATATCTCTTACACCTACAGCTTCAAGAACAGCCCTTACCGCTTCACATGCAATAACACCAGTGCCTGGAGCAGCAGGCTTCAATAAAACCTTCCCAGCTCCTGAAATGCCAATTACTTCGTGAGGAATAGTGCTCCCTTTAAGTTGAACAGGAATCATATGCTTAAAAGCATGTGCACTACCTTTCTTTATCGCAGTTTGTACTTCCTTAGCTTTGCCAACCCCGCACCCAACCTTTCCTGCTCTATCACCTACAACTACTAAAGCATTCAAAGAAAATCTCTTACCACCTTTAACAACTTTTGCAACTCTATTGACAGCGACAACACTCTCCTTTAAACCACCATCACTTTGTTGTTGCTTTATTAATTGTTCAGCCAACTAATCCTCCCTCCAAAACTACACGCCTTAATTCTAGGCAAATATTTAAATCTTATCAATTCACTATTTAGTTTCTATCACAAAAATAAAGACAACATTAGAATTCTAAGCCATTTTCTCTTGCAGCATCTGCAAGCTCTTTAATTTTGCCAGTATATTCATATCCTCTGCGGTCAAAAACAACACGTTTTAGACCTTTTTCAATAGCTTTTTTCGCAATTAAATTGCCAATGGATTTTGCGACCGACACATTATCATCTGTAAAACTTAACTTTTCTTTAAGCTGTGGGGATAACGTTGACACTGACGCAAGAGTAATACCTTTAATATCGTCAATAATTTGCACGTAAATATGTTTATGACCACGATAAACACTCAAACGTGGTCTATCTTGAGTTCCCTTAACTTTATTTCTAACTCTTTTTACACGATAATCAAATCTTTTTATTGAATTTTTCATCTAATCCTCTATTTTTTACCCGAGCCTGCCGCAGCTTTCCCAGCTTTTCTTACTATCCTTTCATCTAAATATTTTATACCAAATCCTTTATAAGGTTCAGGGGGTTTCACAGCTCTTATTTTAGCAGCAAATGCCCCAACTTCACATTTATCAATTCCTGCTACGGTAATCAAAGTATTTTTATCTGCCATAAGAGTAGAAGCAATTTTTACTGTGTTGGGTATCGGAATAGTTACTAAATGCGAAAAACCAACGACTAGAACCAAATTCCTCCCATCTTCTATACTTGCTTTATAGCCAAGTCCTATCATCTCTAGTTGTTTTTTAAAACCATTAGTAACTCCTTCAATCATATTTACGACAAGCCCTCTCATAAGACCATGTAGCATATTGTGTTCGCGCGAACTTCCAAGAGCTTCAAGAATTAAATTATCTTCATTAATTTTTACATTTACACTTTTATCTATAATTCGTGAAAGCTTCCCGCCTGGACCTGTCACTTCCAGCACCTTATCTTTAAACTCAACTTTCACATTTTCTGGTATATTAATTGGTTTTTTACCTAAGCGACTCATTTTCAATCCTCAATGTAAAATTTTCGCAAAAATTTCCATTTTACAACAAATAACTTTCTATCAAAATTAAATTCATTAATTTAAATGAGAAAATAAAAGGTTTAATTATTTGCATTACAAAATTATTTCTATAAAACACAGACAACGTGTTCGCGTATTTTAATTCCCCTACTATTCCATTATTTCTACTTGTTACTATTATCACCAAACGTATCCTATTATTTCGCCACCTATTTTGTCTCTTCTAGCTTGTTTGTCGGTCATTAACCCTTTAGATGTAGAAATAATTGCAACTCCTAAACCATTGACGACCCTAGGCATATCTCCATAACCTTTGTATATTCTCAAACTCGATTTTGAAACTCTTCTTATCCCTCTAAGAACCGTCTTTTCTTTATCTGAATCTGAATACTTTAGATAAACTCTTAAAATTCCATGCTTACTATCTTCAATATTTTTAAAATTTGATATATATCCCTCTTTTTTCAAAATTTTTGCAATTTCTAATTTCAATTTTGAAAGAGGAATATCAACTTTTTCATGTAATTTAACATTTGAATTACGAATGCGTGTAAACATATCTGATATTGGATCTGTAATCATTAAGTCAACCTCTTTTACTTTACTTTACTTTATTTATATATATTACCAGCTTGATTTTGTTAAACCCGGTATTTCACCATTATGTGCTAGCTTTCGCAAACATATTCTGCAAATGCCAAAATCCCTATAATATCCACGAGGTCTACCACATAGACGACATCTATTTCTATGACGAGTTGAAAACTTCTGATTTTTGTGCATTTTTGCTTCTGCTGAAGTTGTTGCCATAAAATAATCCTTTACTTCCACCTTTAATTTATTTATATGTCAATTAATCAATATTATCTCTTTTTTTAAACGGCATACCAAGAAATCTAAGTAGTGCCCTAGCGTATTCATCTTTTCCAGCTGTTGTTACTATAGTAATATTCATCCCTTTGACTTTATCCGATTTTTCAATATCAACTTCAGGGAAAATATATTGTTCAGAAAGACCTAAATTAAAATTCCCATGCCCATCAAAACTATTAGATTCAATGCCTCTGAAATCCCTTATGCGAGGTATTGCAATATTAATAAGTCTATCTAAAAATTCGTACATCATAGCATTTCTAAGGGTTACCTTAACACCTATAGGCATTCCTTGACGCAACTTAAAATTTGATATAGATTTTTTAGCACGGCAAACCATAGGCTTTTGGCCAGTAATAGCAGCAAGCTCCGCAGTCGCAATATCCAAAATTTTAATATTCTCCTTTGCTTCACTCAATCCGATATTTACGACAATTTTGTCAACTCTAGGAATCTGATGAACATTCTTAAAATTAAAGTGTTCTTTTAGCTTAATCATCACACTTTTCTGGTAAAATTCTTTTAAACGAGGTTGATTCATTAGCTCTTTCCTTTTTTTGAGAACAAATAAAAAACACAAAATCTAAATTCACTTACTATAAATAGTCATATATTTTTACACTTCGTTTTTTTAGACTACAATCTCACAACACTTACGGCACACTCTCACTTTCTTACCATCCGATAATTTGTCAAATTTAGGTCTTGAAGCACGATCACATTTTGGACATACAAGCATAACTTTACTCATGTTGATAGGAGCTTCTTTATCATAAATTCCTCCAGAACTTCTCTGGGTTGGTTTAGTATGTCTCTTAACAAAATTCACATTCTCAACAATAACTTTGCATTTATCAGGAAAAACTTTAAGAATTTTGCCTTTTTTCCCTCTGTCTTTTCCAGATAAAATTAATACCTTATCTTTTTTCTTAACATTAAGCATTCTTTATATTTCCTATTCTCATTTTTTTGCTTAAAACTAGTTTTTTACTTAAAAATTTATCAGGATCAGTCATTTCATAAACCTATACTATATTACTTCAGGTGCCAAAGAAATTATTTTAAGGTAATTCTTTTCTCTAAGTTCTCTTGCAATCGGTCCCAAAATACGAGTTCCTTTCGGCTCACCTTCATCATTTATAATAACAGCCGCATTATCATCAAACTTAATATAAGTTCCATCGGCTCTGCGAATTTCTTTTACTGTGCGAACCACTACAGCCTTAACAACATCCCCTTTCTTAATATTCGCATGAGGTAATGCGTCCTGTACCGATGCATGGATTACATCGCCTATACTTGCGTAGCGACGTTTCAAACCTTTTGTTACTCTAAAGCAACGGATCTTTTTTGCCCCTGAATTATCTGCAACATTCAAAATAGTCCTTTCCTGAATCATTGATCTAATCTACCTTTATAACTTATTTTAACTTTCAACACTTCGGTCTAAAACCTTAATCAAAACCCACCTTTTAGTTTTTGAAAGTGGCCTAGATTCCATTATTTCCACCGTATCACCAACACGAGACACATTCTTTTCATCATGTACGACAATTTTACTCTTACTACGAATTACACGACCATATAAAGAATGACGATATGTTCTTTCAATAGATATTTGTCTGGTCTTCTCACTTTTATCATTTACAACTACCCCAATGCGATGCTTGCGTTTTTTACGTTCTTCTGACATTATGCTCTTTCCTTCCTATTATTTTTATCTTATTTAGACTCTTTTTGAGTGATAAGTGTTTTAATTCTCGCTATATTTCTTCTTATTTTTCTTATCTCAATAGGATTCTTCACGGGAGTTACTGAATGACGAAATTTTAATTTAAAAATCCTATTCTGAAGATCGTCAAGCCTCGTTTTAAGTTCAACATATGTCATATTTTTTATTTCATCCAAACCTTTATCTTTCATTTCTTCCTCAAATGTCAACTCTGACTAAAATTTTTGTATGTATAGGAAGTTTGTTTGAAGCAAGCGTAAGAGCTCTTTTTGCCTCTGTCTCTGAAATACCTTCCATTTCAAAGATTACCCTTCCTGGCTTTACCACAGCAACCCAAAACTGCGGATCACCCTTACCTTTACCCATTCTTGTTTCAGCAGGTTTTTTAGTAACCGGTTTGTCAGGAAATATCCTAATCCAAATCTTCCCGCCCTTTTTTATAAACCTTGCAAGCGTTATACGAGCAGCTTCTATTTGATTACTGTTTATCCACACAGGCTCTAAAGCTTGAAGACCATATTTACCAAAAGTCAAACAAGTACCACCTTTAGCTCTGCCCTTCATCCTACCTCTATGCATCTTTCTATACTTAACCCTTTTTGGCATCAACATATATAAAATCCTCTAAATTATCATAACTTTCATGCTACATCATTTTTCATAATACTAAAATTTCTCCGACTCTATTTTAGACTCTTTTTTTATATTTTCCGTAACCACTTTTGAAGTATCAATCACTTTTGCTTCCTCAAACAATTCCTTAGTCGTCTTTTTAAAAAGCTCTTTCTTAAATATCCAGACTTTCACTCCTATCTGTCCCATAGTAGTGTAAGATTCTGCAAAACCATAATCTATATCTGCTCTAAAAGTTTGAAGCGGAATTCTTCCTTCTTTAAGCCATTCAGTTCTCGCAATATCCGCACCACCAATTCTACCTGAAACCATAACTTTTATCCCCTGTGCACCCGCTGACATTGCTCGTTCAATAGTTTTTTTCATTGCTCTTCTAAAGGCAATCTGTCTTTCTAATTGAAATGCAATACTCTCAGCAACAAGTTGTGCGTCAATTTCAGGCTTTTTAATTTCCATAATGTTTACAACAGTTTTTTTTGACGTCATGATTTCAAGTTCTTTTTTCAAGTTTTCAATACCTTGCCCGCCTTTACCAATCACGATACCTGGACGAGCTGTATAAATATTTATACGCAAGAGCTTCCCCTGCCTTTCAATACCAATTCTTGACACAGAAGCTAGCTTAAGCTTATCTTTAAGATAGACTCTTACTCGCCAATCTTCTTCTATAAAATTAGGCATCTCTTTTAAGTTAAACCACTTAGATTCCCAGTCTTTAATATATCCTAATCTTACGCTATTTGGATGTACTTTATTGCCCATTTTAACTTACCATCCCTAAAATTTTTATTCCGTCTCTTAACTCTTAAGGCTTAAATTTCATTTTATCTAACTTTTCTTCATCTTTTCGGAACCATTAACCGTACCAACATCTGAAACAACTATTGTAAGGTGCGACGTTCTTCTTTTAATAGGTCTACTCTTCCCTCGCGACCCAGGCATCACTCTTTTTAATATTGGACCATTTCCAACCCACGCTTCTTTGACTTTAATATCCGAGTAATCTTTAACTTTGCCTGCATTTGCAATTGCACTTTTTAAAACTTTTTTAACAATCACGGTAGCAGACTTTGGAAGAAAAGAAAGAATTTCAAATGCTTTTTCAACCTTCTTATTCTTAATAAGCGTAAGAATTTGGTTTATTTTCCTTGGAGTATATCTAACAAATTTTGCTATCGCCTTTACTTCCATATTAGCATCCTTTTTTATTTAACTATATATATAGATAACATAACACATTAATATATGTAAAACAAAATCAAACTCTTTCTAATATATACTTATAAGAACAGTATCGTAATATAATAATCTGCCTTTATGTCGGCGAAGTCTCTTGCCTTGTCATCCCCCCATGACCTTTAAAAATCCTAGTAGGGGCAAATTCACCAAGTCTGTGACCCACCATTTGCTCAGATATAAATATCGACAGGAACTTTTTACCATTATGTATCGCCATGGTATGTCCCACAAAATCTGGAGTTATAACGCACGCCCTAGCCCATGTCTTAATAACTTTTTTTTCACCAGTTTCATTAAGTCTTTGCACTTTTTTTAAAAGTTTCTCATCTACATAAGGACCTTTTTTTGTAGAACGACTCATATATTTTCTTCTCCTTCGATTATTTCTTATCTTTATTACGATGACTTACTATTACCCAATCCCAAACTTTTTTAGATCTCGTCTTAAAACCTTTAGCGGGTTGATTCCAAGGACTCCTAGGCTGGTTACTACCTTTAGACCTCCCTCTTCCACCACCGTGAGGATGGTCAACAGCATTCATTGCTGTTCCACGCACATGAGGCTTTCTACCCATGTTGCGATTTCTTCCTGCAGAACCTATTACGATGTTTTCATGATCTAAATTCCCCACTCGCCCAATTGTCGCATAACAAACAGCTCTAATAAGTCTTATTTCTCCAGAGGGCATTCTCACATGAGCATAATCTCTCTCTTTAGCAAGAAGCTGAGCAGCAACTCCAGCAGAGCGGACTAATTGGCCACCTCTACCAGCTACAAACTCCAAATTATGTATAAATGTACCAACAGGTATGTTTAAAAGAGGCAAAGAATTTCCTGGTTTTATCTCGGCATTTTGACCAGACATAACAGAATCACCCACATTTACACCCATCGGCTGAATAATATATCTTTTCTCGCCGTCTTTATATTGTAAAAGAGCTATCCTGCTTGAACGATTTGGATCGTATTCTATAGCAATCACTTCTGCTGGAACATCAAGTTTATCTCTCTTAAAATCAATAATTCTATAAAATCTTTTATGGCCACCTCCTTTAAAGCGAACCATTACTTGTCCAGTATTGTTACGACCACCTTTTTTTTTAATTATTTTAGTAAGCGATTTTTCAGGATTTGTTTTTGTAATATCTGAAAAATCCGAAACTGACATTTGCCTTCTTGAATGTGTATACGGTTTAAATGTTTTAATTGACATCACTTTTTCCCTATTGTTGAACATTGAACATTATTTTTATATATAGACTATATAGACAATTAATTGTATCAGAATTGACACTTAACACTTATATATGTCATTACCTAATTGAGCTATCACATGCTTCTCATAAATTATATATCAAAAACAATAATCTTTTTTTGTAAAATCAATCTCTCAGATATTTTCTTAAACTTCATCAATTATCTGAATTTCTTGCCCTTCGTCAATTTTTACTATTGCTTTTTTCCAATCACTTTTGTAACCAGTATTTTTACCCATTCTTCTACTCTTACCTACATAATTTGCAGTATGAACATTTTTTACTTTAACTTTAAATAAAGCTTCAACGGCTTGCTTTATTTGAAATTTATTTGCACACTTGTCAACTACAAAAGTATATTTATTTTTATCTTTCTCTTTTAAAATCGTCGCTTTTTCTGTAATTATAGGTTTCTTAATAATGTCTCTAATATTCATTACTATCCCCCCATCACGCACATATCTTTTACTAAATAAAAAAATTCAAATATTATACAGATTGTCTTTTATTTATCATATCAATAACATCAGGAGTAATAATTAACTTATCAGTCCAAAGAACTTCATAAGCATTTATATTTTCAATATTCTTTAATACCACATTCTCTATGTTCCTTACAGCCATTTTAAAATTTACATCAGTGTTTTTGGAAACTGCAAAAATAATTTTCTTCCCATCAACTTTAAGATTTCTCATCAACTCTACAACTTTTTTTGTTTTGGCTTCGTCAACACTCACAGAGTCAACAACAATTATATTTCCATTTTTAAATTGAACAGATAGTGCCATATTCAAGGAGAGTTTCTTCTTTTGTTTTGACATTTTTATATAATAATTCCTAGGTTGTGGTCCAAAAATTATACCACCTTTTCTCCATAATGGAGAATTTTTCTGCCCTGCCCGTGCATTGCCTGTACCTTTTTGTCTCCACGGTTTAGCACCCGAAAAAGACACTTCTCCTCTAGTTTTTGTTTTGTGCGTACCAGATCTTTGATTGCTTAAATACGCTGTCGTAACTTCATGTAAAAGAACACTGGAAACTTCCGTATTAAAAAAAGCGGGAAGCTCTATTTTATCCTTTTCCTGACCTTTTGAATTATAAACCACTGTCTCCATTTTACTTTCTCTCTTTTGATCTCGTACCTTAAAATAGATTATTAAAATTATTATTCAGCTTTTAATAAATGCACTTATTAATATCACAACAATCTAAACATCAGTTTCAAGAACATCTTGCTCTTGCAGTTAATATCTAAAAATTATATTTAACTTAAATTTTTAGTATCTATATACATCACTACTATTTTTATTAACTTTAGATTTGACCTCTGCTTTCACTTCCTGCTACACAACAGGAACCTTTTTGAGAGCATTTACTTATAAGTAACGTTCCACTTTTAACAGCGGGAACAGAACCTTTTATAAGCATTATATTTTTCTCAACATCAATATTTACAATAAGTAACTTTTTTATTGTAACATATTCATTACCTAAATGTCCAGACATTTTCATTCCCTTAAAAACCTTTTGAGGACCGCCACTGCCGCTTGAACCTCTGGCACGAGTTCTATCAGACTGACCATGAGAAACAGGCTGCATGCCAAAATTATGTCTTTTAATAACTCCTGCATAACCCTTACCTTTCGTAAGTGCAGAGACATCAACATAATCACCGACCTTAAACACATTAGCTTTTATCTCTTGTCCGATAGAAAATGCAGATACATCAGCAACCCGAAATTCTCTGACAATCTTTTTAGGTGAAATATTATTTTTCTTAAAAAAACCTACTTGAGGTTTAAGAAGACTCTTTTCCAATGTTTCCCCAAACCCAAGCTGAACAGCTAGATATCCATCTTTTCCAACTGTCCGCAATCCTGTAACAACACAAGGACCAGCCTTTATCACCGTCACTGGAATAAGATTACCTTTAGAATTAAAAACTTGAGTCATACCTATTTTTTTACCGATTATTGACTTTAACATATTTATTCTTCTCTCTACAATTCAGATATTTTTAAAATTACATTTTAATTTCAATATAGACGCCTGCCGGCAAATCAAGTTTCATAAGCTCATCGACAGTTTTTGAAGAAGGTTCGCGAATATCCACTAGTCTTTTATGTATTCTCATTTCGAATTGTTCTCGTGACTTCTTATCAATATGAACACTCCTATTAACAGTATACTTTCTTATCTTAGTAGGCAAAAGTACAGGCCCTGTTATAGCCGCCCCTGTACGCCTTGCCGAGTCCACAATTTTTGCTAATGAATCATCCAACATTTTATGATCATATGCACGCAACTTAATTCTTATGCGCTGAGTTGCCACTGTTTTTTCATTTACCATAAATTTCAATCCTATTTTTCAGAAAAAATTTTAATCAATCTAATATATCAAT
>BTIF01000024.1:0-78875 GCA_036245315.1 Endomicrobiia bacterium
CTTCGTTCCCATAATCTTACCATTTTATCCTCACAATTTGCACGACTAAAAAAACTACAAGCTTCTAGACTTGAGGAGATTATGCTAGATCCCCTGTTTGTTTTTAATTATCTTTCAGTAAAGAAAATAGTGCTCTCACCAACAACATACTCTTCTTCAGATATAGTTCAAAGACAAAGACGTTGATCAATAAATTCCCATTTCATCTTCATGCAATATACCTGTAGATCCCTGCTCCTGTTTTTATTTTTCCAGCATAGTCCATAATGACGTTTTTAATAACTTCTGTCCAAGTTGTTGCTTTAGGTTTAGCAATAGATCTTCTATCAGTCCCTAAAGAATAAGCATTTACAGATCCTACTCCCAATGCAAACACTAGTGCTAATGCTATTAAGCTCTTTTTCATTTAAACTCCTCCTTGATTTGTTTGACCTCAATCTGAGTCTATCAAAATGATTTGTGAAATTCAAGAGAGGGTTAGGGATATCCATACAAAACAGCACCCACACTGCTCACACAAAATCCCTAACTACCAAAACAATATCGCATAATAGAGGTCTTATCGTAGCTTTAATGGTATTCCTGATCACATAACCAGGCCCCCCTTAAGTTAACTTTACTCAACAAGTTCAATATCCCATTTGCTATAATCTAATATGTATCAAGGAGATGCTACTAAAGACATAGTTTCTTCATTTGCTCCAGCATATATCTCTTGGTGTATGCTGGAGTGCCTCCTAATCTTGATTTGATTTGAATACCTTTGTTACAATCCCAATAGAAAGTAGAGAAGATAATTTTGCTAATGATGAGGTGGGAATAAATGAAAAAGATAGCGGTAGCTATGGCATTAGTGTTTACATTAGGCACAATGGCTCCTACTCATGCAATTCATGGAATAGGTCAAAGAGATGAAATGGGAAGAGCAGTTTTTAATTCATGGTTGTCTGGTACAGTAATTTCTGTTGTTGGTCTTTCATGGTATGGACTTAAGGAGGTAGGGAAATTAGCTGAGAAAGGGTTAAACTATCTTAATAAGCTTGGTGATAATCCCAATTTTCAGGAGTTCCAGGAAGCTCTCAAACATGCAGCTTATGTTCCTTTGTTTGCTTTTGGTGTAGCTTTCCCTTTTGCAGTTTGGATTGGAATAACTGATGGAATCAAAGGTTTTAATCCATAATAAATAATGTCACAAGGAGGAAGTAAATGAAGAAGAAATTGTTAGCTTTAGTATTAGTACTTGGATTAGGGATTGGGAGTGTAGGGTCTGCTTATGCATACCATATTCTTTTTAAAGTGTGTACTCAGGTGTAAGGTTGGGGTGGGAATGGTCCATAATTGTCATTAGGGAACATGAAAATATATTGCAAAAACAGAAAGAAAAACTATTGCACAAACCATAAAATTTTAGTATCATTGAAAGAAGAATACACAGGTATGGGCAAATCAGTAGTACGTACCAGTGGCAAAACAAATTAAAGAGGTGATACAATGAAGAAAATAGCGTTAGCTATGGTGTTAGTATTTGCACTAGGAAGTATTAAGCCTGTTAGGGCAGTTTCATTTGAAGAATATATTGGACCTCCGCTAGGCCTTTTTGCTATCTGTGCTGTAGATTTTGCATTTGCATTGGTTATGCATTATTACAATCTCACTAAGCCTAAGCCTAGTAAGAAATATTATGATCCTCTTGTTATTCCTATTATTCCTCCCATAAGGCATTTGATCTAGAATGAAAATGGCAGGGGAGTTTCCCAATCATCCCCCTAAAGTAAAGTTGCAATTAATGAACCGGTACTTTATTGTATTGGTTCATTTTTTTATGGAATAACACTTGACGTAATTACCAGATGAGCGATGGGTCTAAAAACTTGTCGCTCTTTTTGAAGATACAATATTCTATCTAATCTTAATCGTCGCTGTTTCTACATAATTTGTGCTTAATCCTCTATAAATTACTGCTATGTCCATCCGCACTACCAGATGAAGACGACTGAGAAGGTCGAGGAGTATGAGTGGGTAAAGTCCTTTCCCCAGTAGCTTTGGATTTTTCAATTTTTTCAAAAGTCTCTTTATCAACATTAGTATAAATTTTTGGACCCCACATAAATACAGGCTGTCCAGTTGACTTTTCAACTATTCCGCCTAGAAATAGGTCGTACCAATATTCTCTTCCGTCTGAAAACGCATTTGCATGCCATCTGTTGTCTCTTCGAAGTTCTTCTCTTGCGAGTATCTTTTTCTGCTCCGCATTCAACGGAGGAAGATTATTAGGGTCCCAACCGTGAGAATCGTGAGACGTCTCGGAGGAAGTATTGGAAGTATCTCCAGTAGAAGTAGAAGCATCTGCTGACGACTCAGATTCCGGAGGCGAAGTACTGGAAGTAGTATTAGAAAATAGTATACATTTACATACGGTTTTATACCATCCTGCCGTTAGAGGGATTTTGCTTTCAAACTTTGTATAGTTACAAATAAATCTGCTTCCGCCTTTATCCTCCCAGCATTGCCAAGTGGTTTCACAACTACCATTGCCCTTCTCAATCTGGCTAGGACACCAAACGGCAAGAGCCGTGCATTTACAGTTGTCCATGCCGTGTTTTTTTTCAATATCCCCAGAGATGTTATACAAAGGGGGAATGTTTTTCCTTGTATTAATGAATGTGTCCATAATGTCGTAACATTTCTTGCGATCTCTTTGCATACCTCCGCAAGAATACCAATTGTCTCGGCCATATCTTTCAAAGCATATTTGTTCGTCTTTTACATATCCCAAGCAAAGTTCTGGATACCCAAACTGCGAGGCGAAGAGGTTTTTATTTTTCTTTTGAGAACCATTATCGTGATCGGGGTTGACTTTTTTTCAATACTGTAGCACGCCTCGCGATCGTTTCTAAAACCGCCGCATCGTTTTACTCTCTCTTCATCTTGATTATTAAAACCGTTGCAAACTGGGTGGATTGTTTTTGATATACTAGGAATTTGTTTTTGTTGGCCTGGTCTTATACTCGATGTAATAACAGGATCATGGAATGCGTTAGATAGGACTAATGTGGTTATGGAGCTTGAACAGGTTAAGTGATAAAAGAAGCATCTAAAGAGAAGAGTAAAAAAACCATTAGATAAGAGTTTGGAAGAAGGTTAACTATTGTAAACTTTATCGCGTTTCCCAACTTCGATAACTAAAATGACTAAGACGTCGTTCTTGATTTTTACTATCGCTCTAAAGTCCCCGATACGATAACGATGCAGTCCTGAGAAACTGTTTCGCAAAGGTTTTCCAAATTCGTTGGGGGGAGAGCAAAAGACTTTCCTTTTCGAAAAACTTTACAATCTGATTCTTGATGAAATTGTCCAGCTTATCCAACTGTTTTTCGGAGTGCTTTGTCCATTTCACCAAATATTTACTTGATGCCATATTTCCTTTTTAGTTCTTCGTGGAAAATTGTTTCCATCTTTCCAGCACAAACGTCTTCGTATATTTTATCGGCTCTAGAGGCAAGCTCCATATCCTCCAAATATTCTTCTAACGCTTCTTCTACTAAAACAGATTTGCTTCTTTTAGTGGCGTTCGCTATGCTCTCCAATCTCTCTATCATCTTTTCTTCGATATTTAATTCTAAAGGTTTCTGCATAATTAACCTCCCTTTTTTACGAGTGTATCATAAAAATTGGACGCTTCAAAATAGAGAACAGTTAACCTTAGCTTAGTCGCCTATCTTCAACTCTGGGACACGCGTACACTCTTCTCTTACCCTATGCAAGAAAAAAACTTAACACATCCGCTTTTCTTTGCATGGTGTAAAAAGTGTGAAAGTGCGTAATGAAAATGAAATGGAATGAAGCGATTTCACACTTCTATGTTGTTAGTACATAGTAAGCGGTGCAGATCTTGCGAATTCTAAGTTATTTTTTTGAGTTTGTTTTTGTAGGATTTTCTTTATTTATCAATACCCGTGAAATAGTATCTGTTTAGGTTAAAACGCCAATTCCCCTTCTTATTTTTTGGGGGATTTGAAACGATCCACCCAAGCTTTCTGGCACAATAAAATGCCGCCCATATTATATAATTTCGCATCTGATTAAATAATTTGTTGTCTCTGAGATCCTTGTGATTGTCTCCCATATAGTTATTTGTCATTAAAATTCTAACTATTTCATTATCTATATTCCCTAAAAATTTACCTATATCTTCATCACTTATTTCACAGAAATTTCCTTCATACCCACTTTTTATATCTTTAAAATTCCGTGCAGAATTATACCTATACTTTAGTAGCATGTTAAGTTTTGTTGGCATAGCTCTAAAAATTTTATTAGACCAAGCACAGAGAACAAGGTTAAGGGCAAGAAACTAGCTACACTCAGGAAACAATTACTCTTTGAAGCCTTAGATCTTGACAATGTAGATGCATCTGTATGGGATCAAACAGTTTCTAATCTGAGAAAAGAATTCTTGAAAGAGAACAATATCCAGACAGTTCTGTACATAATAGACAAACTAGCTCCAAGAGAAATTGTAGCTAGGGATCAAGGAACAACAGAACCCCTGCAACTCATCATGTCGGTGCATGAGGCTGATCTTTAGAGTTTCCAATCTTTCCCATCAAACTTAAAGAATATTGCACGTTTGGGGCCTCCTAGTAGCTTTGAGGGGTATTTTAGATTGTCTCAATGAGTATCTTGATTGCAGTGGAGTTGCTTTGTTACAATCTACGAGTGTAATGAGATTAGAAGTAAATTTACGATAATATTATAAAGAAAAGGTAATGGGAATGAAAAAGTTACATTTTAGTATGTTTTCTTTTTTGTTTGTTGTCGGGGGTATTTTTTGTTTCTTCTAGCATGTAGTTTGCTTATGCAAAATGTACTAAAGAAGTTACCAAAGGCAAGGTAGTAAAGAATGAAGTAATCTCAGCTGGGGAAACACAAATAGTGTGGCATGGTGGGGAAACAGAAAATGTGACGGTTGAAAGAGGTGGCAGACAGTTGGTGTATGATGACGGTAAGGCTACTTGGTACAAAAATAAAGGCTTTTGGGTTTCAATATGTTAGTGATGGCGGAGTGGCGTGGAAAACCATAATAGAAGAAAAGGGGTTGCAGTTTGTTGATGGATGTGGTACCTGCAACTATAATATCCGGTGGGGTCCAGCTTGTTAATGGTGTTTCATTCGGTTCAAAAATTGAGAACGGTGGTATGGGAATTATTTGTCGTGGAGCAAAAACTTACGATACGGTAATAAATGACGGTATACAACATGTTAATGGTTATGCTTTTCGATCCATAAGTGATAGAAAGCTTGAACCAAATAAAAATGTGATTAAAAATACTTATAGCACGTCGTATGCTCTTTTTAAAGTGGATGATACCCTAACATATTGTGTTAAAATAGGGAAATAATAATCTTTGAATTTAATATTGGAGAGGTGTGTATATGAATAAAATGTGTAAGTTTGGATTTGTTTTATTATGTGGTATGTTTTTGTTAAGTTCTTTTGCATATGCTAATGCTGTACCAACACCACCAACCCCAAGCCCAACCCCAATACAAACCCCAGCAGTAATCCCAAAAAGAGAACCATTAAGGGCTGCTGCTAAGGGCTGTTCTCATCAACGATGTCCTATAGAGTTATAAGACTTACGGAGGAGATGCAAGTAACGGCATTTTCGCCAACAGCAACACAGTGTGGGGCAATGACACTCTTTGCTGCTTTGATGGTATTTTTAATGGCTAGTTTACGCAGGATAGGTGGGAATAAAAAAGGAGGATTACAATGGCTTGTTTTTTGGGTTTTCTTTATGGAGCAGCAATCGGAGCGAATTTAGGATGGTTTACTGGTAAATGTATTTAGTGGTTCGGTTGTGGTGGCTCACACCTTCCTTACCATTTTTTTTAGTATTTTTGGGGTAGGTGTTTTAACATGGAAGACTTAGACGAAGCAATGAATGGATTTCTGAAGGGGCCCCTTGCGAGCCACAAGTAAATCAAAAAGTAAAGTTTAATTAATGAACCAGTACTTTACTGTATTGGTTCGTTTTTTTATGGGATAACAGTTCTTTTGACCCAGACAACAATCTGACGTAATTACCAAGTATTGTATATGTGTAGAGCGATGGGTCTAAAAACTTGTCGCTCTTTTTTTTGCCTATTGACAAAGAGATTGGAGAAATGATACCATAGGACATATATAATACATGTGTCGTGCATGTACTGTATATGTTAACAGCATAGAGGTCTATAACTGAAAATGAAAGAAATAGTGTCGATTATAAACCAAAAAGGCGTATCTGGCAAGACTACTACAGCTCATGCGTTAGGAGCTGGGCTATACAAGAAAGGGTTTAAAGTTTTGTTTGTAGATCTAGACGGACAAGCTAATCTAAGCAGTACTATGCGAGTGGTTCCAGGTAAGAGTGGCTTGTTGGATTTGTTAACCAATAAGGTAAGGATTAGAGAGATCGTGCAAAAGACTGCAACAGGAGATTCTAGCTGGGAGCGAAGATTTGTTTCAAGTTGTTTCAAGTGGACATAGACGATAGCGGGTGTAGGTAAAGAGTATCGCTTAAAAGAAGCTTTGGCCAATGTAGAGAAAGAATATATAGAGACGACTGTTGTGGAGAAAATTAATCGTTATAAAATTGGGAAATCCTAAATATAGTGTTGGTATGAAAAGGTTGCTTTGTTTTTGCACAGATATATAAATATAAATTTGTATTATTTTTCATGTTCTTCCTTATATTCTTACATGTAAATTAATTTTTGTAGATTTTGACATCAAGCTGAATTTTTGTTAGGATTATCTGGTAAATAAGAAGATAAATGGCAAAATTGTAATGAAAATTTTAAATGAAGGCTATTCATTTATTGGAGTTTCGCTTACTGTAGGTTTAGTATTACTTGTACTTGGCATGGGCGGAAATAAAGTTTCAATTGTAATGGGAATTTTATGCATTTTAATTTCGCTATTTTGTATTTATTTTTTCAGAGATCCTAAAGTACAGATAACAGAGGGTGATAACTTAATACTTTCTCCATGTAATGGAGTGGTTTTGGAGGCAAGTGAGACTGAAAAAGATAAGGTTGTAAGAGTATTCTTATCTGTTTTAGATGTGCATTTACAACGCTCACCAGTTGCTGGAAAAGTTGTAAATGTTGAGTATAAGCCTGGGAAATTTTTAAAAGCTATGAAACCTCAGGCTCATATAGTCAACGAACAAAACATCATAACTATAGAAAACGAAAGCGGAAAGTATTTTGTCAAGCAGGTAGCAGGTATACTTGCGAGAAGGTGCGTTTCATGGGTAAAATCTGGAGATGCTTTAAAACGTGGCGATAAAATAGGCATGATAAAGTTTAGTTCTCAGGTTGATTTACATATGCCTAAAACTGCTAACATTAGAGTAAAGCAGGGTGATAAAGTTGTAGCTGGTGTAACAATTTTTGCAACTCTAAATTATTAAAGATTAAAGAGTGATGCTATGGCTAAGAGATTTAAAAGAAGTGTGGCGAGTTTTTTTACATGTGGGAATATAATTTGCGGTTGTCTGTCTATAATATTAGTGATGGGCGGGAATTCTTTAAAAGCGTCATGGCTTCTTGTACTTGCGATAGCTTTTGATATGATGGATGGAAGAATAGCTAGGATAACAAATACGACAAGCGATTTTGGTGTTCAATTAGATTCTTTAAGTGATTTAGTTTCATTTGGGGTTGCTCCTTCAATTATGATGTACCAGCTTGTTTTAAGTAGTTTGAATAAAATTGGTATGGCAATTGCTGTTTTATTTGTTTTGTGTAGTGCGTTGCGACTTGCAAAGTTTAATGTTATGGCTAAAAGCGGTATTGTACACAATTTTTTTATGGGTTTACCGACGCCAGCTTCGGCAGGATTTTTAGTATTTTTTGTATTGAGTTATGAATTATCTGTCGAGTCTTTAACGTTTAAGACATCTCCGATTTTAATTAAAAGTATACCTTTCTTGCTAAGTATGATGCCCGTCGTAATGGTAATTTTGTCTTTGCTTATGGTTTCAAGTGTTCCATATGCTTCTTTTAAAAAATTAAAATTTTCTCACTATAAGATATTTAATTTTTCAGTTTTAGTACTGCTTTTCATATGTATATTTGTGCAAAATGTTATCAGTACTATCTTTATATTATTTTTTATATATATTCTTTCTGGCATGTGTAATTATGTGTTAAAATCGTGGAAAGATTTTAAAAAAATATATCTAAAAAAAGTAGGGAGTAATTAATGGTAACTGAACAACTTTTAATTCTTATTAAACCGGATGGAGTTAGGAGATCTCTAACAGGAAACATTTTAGATAAACTTTCCCAATTAAGGATGACTATAATAGGTGCAAAAGTAGTTAAAGTGAGTAGAGAGTTAGCGGAAATACATTATTATCAACTTAAGGACAAACCGTTTTTTGATGAACTTCTGGATTATATTCAAGGTAAAATATATGGGGAATCTTGGAATAAAATGCTAGCATTTGTGTATCAGGGTGAAGATGCCATTTCCAGGACTAGGAAAGTTACGGGAGCAACAAATCCAGAGGAAGCAGATCCTATATCTATTAGAGGTGCATATGGAAGAATAACGACTAAAGGCGTATATGAAAATGTTATGCATTGTTCCTCTGATCTACTGGAGGCTGAAAGAGAAATCAAGCTGTGGTTTAAACCTCAAGAAATAGTAAAAGATATATATGCTACAAAGAAAATTATAGTTGATAAAGAAGAAAAAATAGTTTGGGATTAATTTTAAAAAATGTGTTTTTGCAACAAGAACAATAAAATTTGTGAGTGTATAAAAAATGGCAACGTCATTAGACCTATTTGTACAAGAAATGCGAGAACTTCTTACTCCTAATAACGTTTATATTATGGATGGTTCGCAAGAGGAAACAGAAAGATTGGTAAGTATTGCTCAAAAATCAGAAGTGGATGGAAGGGTTGTTTTAAAAGAATTAAACGGTGATGAATATCCAAATTCGTATTATCATCGTTCAAATCCTAATGATGTTGCACGTACTGAGCATTTGACTTTTGTATGCACTACTTCAAAAGAACAGGCTGGCCCAAATAATAATTGGATGGATCCCAAGGAAGCGAAAGAAAAAATGATAAGTTTTTTTAAATGTGCTATGAAATTTAGGACAATGTATGTCATTCCTTTTGTTATGGGAACTCCTAAGTCAAAATATGCAAAAAACTGCGTCCAAGTAACAGATTCTGTTTACGTTGCCCTAAGTATGAGAATTATGTCAAGAACAGGTAAACAAGCTATTGAAAGAATAGGTAATTCGTCTGACTTTTTTAGAGGGATTCACTCTGTAGGTGATGTAAATCCTGATAAAAGATTTATTATGCACTTTCCTCAGGAAAATCTTGCTATGAGTTTTGGATCAGGATATGGTGGCAATGCTTTACTTGGAAAGAAATGTTATTCTTTAAGAATTGCTTCTTATTTAGGCTATCAAGAAGGTTGGCTTGCTGAGCATATGGTTATTATGGGTGTGCAGTCTCCTGAAGGGAAAATAACGTATTTTCTTGGAGCTTTTCCGTCTGCATGTGGAAAAACCAATCTTACTTTATTAGAGCCTGTGCTTAAGGGTTATAAAATTTGGACATTAGGAGATGACATAGCTTGGATTAATATTGGGGAAGATGGGCAACTTTATGCAATTAATCCTGAGTCTGGCTTTTTCGGTGTAGCACCTGGAACAGGACTAAATACAAATCCTGTTATGATTAGAACTCTTAAAAATAATAAGTTTTATCCAACGCTGTTTACGAATACAGCTATTGATGATTCTAATAATACTCCATGGTGGGAAGGAGTTTCAAACGATGTTCCATCAGATTTAAGCGATTGGCAAGGACGAAAGTATGATAAGAATTCTGATAAGCCTGCAGCTCATCCAAATTCTAGATTTACAGTTTCAATTTATAACTGCCCTACACTTTCATCGGAATATGATAATCCTAAAGGGGTTCCTATATCGGGAATAATTTTTGGCGGACGTAGAAAAGACACAATTCCGCTTGTCTATGAAACTAAAGATTGGAACAGTGGGGTATTTACTGCCTCTATAATAGGCTCTGAAATGACTGCAGCCGCAAGTGGGCAGTTGGGAAATGTAAGACGTGATCCTATGGCTATGCTTCCTTTTTGTGGATACAATATGGGAGATTATTTTCAACATTGGTTAAATATTGGTAAAAATGTAAAAAAACTTCCTAAAATATTTATGGTAAACTGGTTTAGAAAGGACGAAAATGGTAAATTTATGTGGCCTGGCTTCAAAGATAATTCTAGGGTTATAAAATGGATGTTAGATAGAATTGAAGGAAAGACTGGTGCCCAAGAATGTGAAATAGGTTTGTTACCTCAAGAGAATTCCATAGATTTAAGCGGTTTGGATATTAAAAAAGAAACTATGGAAAGATTATTAAAAATTGATAGGGAAGATTGGAAAAAAGAAATATCAATGATAGAAGACTTTTACGCAAGGTTTGGGAATAAAATTCCTATGGATTTAAGGAATCATCTATCTGAGCTTAAAGAGGAGTTTGGAGTATAAAAAATATGTAAGGTATTTTAAATTTATAACTTTACGCGTATATGTGTAATTATATAGTATAAAAATAAATAGAGGCTGAAAAGAGTTTTCTGTGTAAGTCTCTGTTTATTTTTGGTATTGGAAAGAATGCTAGGATAAAAAGTGACACTATGCCTTAAAGAAGATGAAATATAAATAATGGTCTGAAAAATGTAATTTTAAGGTATTTTCTTAGAAAACTGATAATTTTTGAGAGCGTGATTATGATTATAATTGAAAGAGTTATAAAAAAGAGTACTATATATCATGGAATCGCAGTAGATTTTTTTTGTGATGAAAGTTAGACTTTCAAACTGTACTATTGCAAAAAGAGAACATATAAATTACTTCTTCCTTTTATTGATAAAGAGAATATCGTCCTAGTGAGACAGTATAGGTATTCTCTAAATCAAGTTACTTATAAAATTCCCGCTGGTAAAATTATAATAAGGGAGAAAAGCTTTTGAGTGTTTAAGAGTGTTTAACTAGAGAATTTGAAGAATAGACTGAGTATAGTACTGAAAAACTAGAAAGACTTTTATAATTTTATCTTGCCGATGCTTTTCGAATGAGATTATATACGTTTTTTGGCTTTTAGTTTTGAAATAGGAAAACAAAATACAGATGAAGACGAATTTATTTTGAGAGAAATTGTAAATTTTAAAGAAGCAATTAAAATGATCAAAAAGGGTAAAGTAGTAGATTCAAAGACAGTTATTGCTATGAATATATTTCAAATTATTATATATTTGTGTAAATGATAGAGAGTTTTATTTAGAATGGAGTTTTTGTTATTTATCAGCATAATAAATAAGCATAACTTCTTGATCTAGAGTGGGGAAGGAAGAGAGTTTATGAAGAGAAGTATTTATTGTGGTAACGTAAGAGAAGGCAATGTAGGGGAAGAAGTTACTGTATGTGGATGGGTCCATTCGCGTAGAGATCATGGTGGCGTGATTTTTATTGATTTAAGGGATCGGGAAGGGATTTTGCAAATTGTTTTTCAGCCTGAAAATAAAGAAGTATTTAAAGTAGCTCAAGATCTGCGAAGCGAATATGTAATTCTTATTAAGGGTATAGTTAGATATAGACCTGATGGTACAATGAATCCTAATATATTTACTGGGAAGGTAGAGCTTGTGGTTGATAGTCTTAAAGTTTTGAATACTTCACTTTGGCTTCCTTTTGAAATTTCAAATTATAATGGTGCTAGTGAGGAACTGAGATTGAAATATAGATACCTTGACTTACGTCGTCCAAGTTTTCAGAAAAATTTTATAATGCGTCATAAAATTTCAAGAGAGATAAGAAATTTTTTAAATGAAGAAGGATTTTTAGAAATTGAAACTCCGTTTTTAACAAAATCTACTCCTGAAGGTGCTAGGGATTTTTTGGTTCCCTCAAGACTTCAACGTGGAGATTTTTTTGCTTTACCTCAGTCTCCGCAGCTTTTTAAGCAGATTTTAATGGTTGCCGGTTTTGATAAGTATTATCAAATTGCTAAATGTTTTAGGGATGAGGATTTACGATCAGATAGGCAACTTGAATTTACACAAGTTGATATTGAAATGTCGTTTGCGGATGAAGAAGATGTAATGGATATTGTTGAGAGAATGCTTTTAAGAGTTTTTAAAGTTTTTTTAAATTTTGAAGTAAAAATACCATTTAAAAGGATATCTTATGCTGATGCAATGTTAAGATATGGTTCTGATAAACCAGACACTAGGTTTAAAGTGGAGATAAAGGATTTCACACAGGAATTTAAGGATGTTAAGTTTAGCGTGTTTTCGTCAGCTATATTGAATGGAAAAATTGTAAGAGGTTTATGTATTCCGAGTGGAGCAGATTATTCTAGAGCTGAAATTGATGGACTTACAAAATTTGTTGGTGACTACGGAGCTAAAGGTTTGGCATGGATGAAAATTACCGATACTAGTGCGGAGTCAAATATAACAAAGTATTTTAAAGAAGACGAAATAAGAATGATTGTTTCTAAGCTCAATGCCAAGCCCAGTGACTTGGTAGTTTTTCTTGCTGGTGATGAAAAAGTAGTTGTTCAAGGATTAGGGGCGTTGAGACTTAAAGTGGGGAAAGAGTGTGGTCTTATAGATAAAAATAGATTTGATTTTCTATGGGTTGTTGATTTTCCTCTTATGGAATGGAATGAAGAAGAACATAGGTGGCAGGCATTACATCATCCTTTTACAGCTCCTAAATGTTCACAAGATTCCCTTACGAAAGAAAATGCTGATAAGGCGAAAGCGAGAGCTTATGACATTATTTTAAATGGTGTTGAACTTGGTGGTGGATCAATAAGGATACACAAAAGTGACGTTCAGAAAAATATTTTTGATGTTTTAAATATTGAAAAAGAATCCATAAAAGAAAAATTTAATTTCTTACTTGAAGCTCTGAGCTATGGAGCGCCTCCGCACGGAGGCGTAGCACTTGGTTTTGATAGATTGTGTGCTTTAATTTTAGGAGAAGAATCAATAAGAGAAGTCATAGCTTTTCCTAAAACGCAAAAGGGAATGGATATTCTTTCAAATGCTCCAAGTCAAGTAGGTGATAAGCAATTAAAAGAGTTAGGTTTACGAGTAATTTTGTGACATAAAATACTAAGTTTTTTTAAATTTATAAATTAATACATGACAATATAAGAGTTAAATTGCCAGTAAAATGAATGAAGTGTTAAATTGTAACGAATATATATATGTAAGTCAGACAGATTTATCTGTGAATATTTAATTTTTGTAGTTTAGCTTTACTTTAATATAATTAAATATAAGTATCACAAGATAAGGCTTTACCTTTACCTCATGAATTTAATAAATCTAACTAAATTTTTAGTATTTATGATTATAGTTATCCTATTATATGCTATTGATGATAGGGTGTAAAAAGATGAATAATCTATTAGAGAAGATGAGGTTTTTGATAAGGGGGATTCTTTTAAAATTTGCAAGAAAACTTAGGGTAGAGTACCATAAGGGTCCTGTTATACGGTATCCCAAAAATTTATTTTCAAAAGAAATTAAAGTACCTATTATTGTTTCATTAACCTTCACTATAATAGTGATATTTTGCATGTTTGTAATAGGACTTGGCGTAAGTTACAAAACTATAATTGCAACTGTTATTATTACAATTAGCATGGTTTTTTTTATTATTCAGACTAAAAGCATAGAAAAGGCAATATTAAGAGATAGTGATGCTGTTGTTTTGATGTGTCTGCTTTTTATTATCTCAATGTTTGTTTTTCAGGTTTCAAAAGAATACATATCTCCTTTTGTCTCTCCGGTCTCTGCATTCGCTCTTATGTCAGCAATGCTTTTGTCACTAAAGATTGGAATGATATATGCGATTTTTTTAAGCTTGTTCGTAGCGTTTTTAAATGACATGAAGTTTGATATTTTTCTCGTTATGCTTTGTAGCAGTGTTTGGGCCATGGCAAACTTGCAAAAAATACGGAGAAGAGCTGACTTTATAAACGTAGGTTTTAAGACTGCCGTTGCGAGCCTAACGACGGCGGCGATCTTTTATTTTTTTGATAAATATGATATTTCTAAGTTTAAATATAACTTTTTCTATGGCATGTTAAATGGTGCATTCGCGATTATTCTCCTACTTGTTTTTGTACCTCTATTTGAGAAATTATTTTCTAGAACGACAAACATTAAATTAATTGAACTTTCTGATTTTAATAATCCTTTACTTAAAAGACTTATGCTTGAAGCTCCAGGTACATACCACCATTCGATTATGACTGCTGATATTGCTGAACAAGCTGCTAATGTCATAAATGTAAATTCACTTCTTGCTAGAGTAGGTGCTTATTATCACGACATAGGCAAACTAAAGAAGCCTCAATATTTCATAGAAAATCAGATTTCTAGCCATAATCCTCATGATAAACTGTCTCCAGCAATGTCAAGTTTGATTTTAATCTCACATGTTAAAGATGGTATTACTTTGTCTAGAAAGTATAATATTGATAATGAGATTGTCAATATTATTGAACAGCATCACGGAACGACGTCAATTCATGCTTTTTATCATAGGGCTTTAGAAGAAAGTCCTGAGACAGATATAGAAAATTTCAGATATCCGGGTTCAAAGCCAACTACTATAGTATCTGCAATAGTTATGATAGCCGATTCTTGTGAAGCTGCATGTCGTAGTATTGAAGATCCAACTGCATTAAGGATAAAAGATGTTGTTGAGAGGATAATAAATAATAAATTTATTGACGGTCAATTTTCAGATTGCCCTATAAATTTGAGAGATTTAAAAGTGATAAGGGACAGCGTAATTTCAACTCTTATAGGTATTTACCATGCAAGGATTGAGTATAAAGATAGAAAATAAGAGTGTGAATTTCATTAATTTCCCAAAACGATATGAGCCAATTCTTAAAAAGGCTGCTTTGATTACTTTAAAGTTGGAAAAAATAAAAAAATATCAAATAAACTTTATAATTGTGAGTAATGAAGAAATAAGAAGTCTCAATGTAAAGTATAGGAAAATCAAATGTGTAACCGATGTTATATCTTTTTTATTGATTCCAGAATTTTTTGTAGGTGATGTTTATATTTCTAAAAAACGCTCTCAACAACAAGCGAAAAAATATGGTAATACATGGCAGCAAGAACTTGCATATTTAATAATTCACGGTGTGCTTCATCTTTGTGGATATACGGATTATGATGTTGTAAACAAGATTGTAATGTTTGGTAAGCAGGATAAGATATTTAAATTTTTGTTTTACAGTGTCTAAAGTGGTTTTCTCATTTTTTAGTTTATGAGATAGTTATGAGGATTGAATAAATGTACTATATAATAAATGGACTAGTTCTAAATACAAAAGTGCAGGGTGAATATGATAAACTTATAACTTTATATTCTTATGAATTCGGGAAAGTTCAAGCTATTGTTCCTGGTGCAAAAAAAATTACAGCGAAGCTTTCATCGGCGACTGAACCTTTAACTGAAAGCGAGTTCTTGGTTTTTAGCACTCATCTCGCTATGAGAGTTAAAGTTACTGGTGCGAGTATAATCAAGAACAATACAAGAATAAAAATAGATTTAAATAAAAATTTATATGCTTTATATGCTGCAGAAATAAGTGACAAATTCACTCCTTTCAATCTTGAAAATTTTAGAAAGTATAATTTAATAGTAAGGATTTGGGAGATACTTGAAACCTGTAAATACCCTAAACGTGCTCTTATTGCTTTTATTTTACGTTTTTTAAAGCTTTCTGGTTATGCTTTTTCAGATTATTTAAAACGTGTAAATACTTTTGTTAGTAAAGATATTGAAAATACTATAAAAAAACTTTCAAGTTGTTCTGGTAACGATATTGATTACATGGATGAAGTAGAAGATGAAAAAATATGGGATTGTGTTGAGTCTTACCTTACCAATTATATTTCTCGCCCTTCGTTGAGTGTTTTTCTGAAAAAGATTGAGAAATATAAACTACGAAATTGACAAAATATATTTATATAAGATTCGTGGATTAGCGTAAAAGCGTATGAAAGGTATTTAGTATCTTCATATTTTAACGTTTTTACAAAAGAAATAGCACCAATAAAATATAAAATTATACTTTGCTGTTTTAATAGATGAGCAATAAGTAGCGGATATTAATAATTTAGTTCGTTGTTTTGTATTATTCCACCACCTAAGACGATATTATCTTTATAGAATACTGCACTTTGTCCTGCAGTAATAGATATTTGAGGTTCAGAAAAATTAATTTTTACTGAAAATATTCCTATTGGGGTGATAATTGCTTTTGCTGGTTTGTGTTGTTGACGGATTTTTACGGTTGCCTCAATAGGACTTTTGGGATTAGGAATTGAACACCATGATATTTTTTCAGCTATAAGCGATGATGAGTATAAGTCTTCCTTTAAACCTACTACTACAGAATTTTGTTTATATGAAATGTTTATAACGTATAAAGGATTATTCGTTCCACCTGGAAGTCCAAGACCTTTGCGTTTTCCTATTGTATAATTCCATATTCCGTTGTGTTTGCCAAGAATTTTCCCTTTTTTATCTATAATGTTGCCTTGGTTTACTGGGAATCTCAAAATGTCGTTGTAGTTTCCACAATAAAAATCTTGACTTTCATGTTTTTCAGCTACTGGAAGTTCTATTTTCTTCGCAATGCTTCTTATATGCTTTTTTGTATATTTGCCAATTGGGAAAAGGACTTCTGAAAGCGTTTTTTGAGTAAATCTATATAGGAAATAGCTTTGATCTTTATTTGGATCAGTGCCACTATGGAGTTGATACATATTATGATAGTTGTCAAAAGTTATGTTTGCGTAATGTCCCGTGGCAAATTTTTCGAAAATGATCCCGGCTTTTTTTGCTGCGGCAGGAAGCAGTCCAAATTTGATATGAGTATTGCATAAAATGCAAGGATTTGGCGTACGTCCCTCTTTGTACTCATTTCTAAAATTTTCAAGAACACATTTTTTGTATTCTTCGCGACAATCTATTATATGTAAAGGAATTTTGATAAAATCGGCTATTTTATGTGCTGCTTCAATGTCTTTATCTTCAGGTCCAAAGCAAGTGTCATAGTTTTTAATTTCTGTTGTTTTAAGAGAGTTATCCCATATAGACATCATTATGCCAGTTACTTCATGGCCTTGCTTTTTTAACAAATAAGCTGCGATTGCAGAATCGACTCCCCCGCTTAGTCCGATTAGTACCTTCATTTAAACCTCTTTTTGTTTTATGTGAAATTCTTTCCAGATTGACACACATATCTGTTTAATAGATTTAATTTTATTTTCTATACAAGAACCTGCAATGTAACGGAGATATCTGAATCTTTGATGTTTGAAATAATTTTTATCGTTGTGTCAACGCTATAGTAAGAATCTGCACCTGGTTGTAAAACTATTGTTTTATAACCTATAACCGTAACTTTTTACTTTTCTAGGTAATTCTATGATTATACGATAATGTGTTAAATGTTGACTATCTTTTATCAGACCACACACACAGTATAAAGAATTTTATTTACAGCAGTTAAAAAATTCTATAATAGCTCTAAGAGATACATCATAGCCCAAATATTTTCTATGTATTCCGTCTGTGAAAAAAGTTTTTTAATTCTTTTTTCTCTTCGAGAATATGTAGAATTTCATTTTCATCTAAATTGCGGTATATTGACTGCCTTGTTTGATATAAAGTCAATATCTTTACTTATAATATGTATTATAACAAAATAGTTAATGTTAAAATTTTAGTTAGATTTTAAATTATAGTCTATAGTCCATATTTGTCAGTTTATTTTTTGTTTTTACTAAAAAAGTTAGAATATAAATAGAAATGGAAATTATTGAAGAAGATTTTTTTAGTTTCACATTAACTTATTTATGCTATTTTTTAATATGTAAAACTTTAAGGGGCAAAGAGCGAAAAAGTGAGCGAATATTTATTATGTCAAGTAAATTTATGTTTATAATGTATCCGTTTTCTTTGATTTATTCTATTTTATCTAAGGCTGACAGAACTTTTAGAAATTCGAAAAGACTTTCAAAACCTGTTATAAGTGTGGGTAACCTTACGTGGGGTGGGACTGGTAAAACTCCGATTGTGATAGAAATTTTAAATTTACTGACAAATAATAATCTAAAACCTGCAGTTTTGACGCGTGGCTACTATAGGAGTAATAAAGTTCCTTTGCTTTTAAGCAATGGTGGTACTGGAGTTGATACTTCAAATAGTGGTGACGAACCGCTTCTAATTGCAAGGAGTGTTCCTAAAACTGCTGTGATTGTTGGAGTTAATAGATATAAAAATGCTTTGAGATTTGAAAGCGAAGTAAAACCCGATATTTATGTTTTAGATGATGGTTTCCAACATTGGAGTATTAAAAGAGATTTAGATGTTGTATGTATAAATGCGGCGAATCCTTTTGGTAATGGAATGCTTATACCTGCTGGAATTTTAAGAGAAAAACCAGAGGCTTTAAAAAGAGCCGATATTGTAATCATTACAAATGCAGATATGATTTCTGATGAAAGTCTAAAAAAATTGAAAGAGTCAGTTTTTATTTTATCAGGTCAAGAGCCTGTTGTGACATGTTATGGCAATTTTAAATATAAAACTGTTGATTTAAGTACAAATTTTGATGCTGAACTTTTAAGAAAATCTAGCGTGTATTCTTTGAGTGCAGTAGGTTTTGCGAAAGGCTTTAAGAATTCTATTGAAAAGTCTGGAATAAGAGTAAAAGGTGATATAATACTGAGAGATCATATTGACTACAACCATAATATGATAAAAAGAATAATTAACCGAAAAGATAAGAATTCTTTTTTTATTATTACGGCAAAAGATGCAGTTAAGTTGAAAGATATTAGCTGTGACATTAAAGAAAAAGTTGTGGTGCTTGTTGTAGAACCGCAATTTGAGACCGGAAGGGAGCAATGGGAACAGAAAATATTAAGGCACCTGCAGTTTTTTTAGATAGAGATGGAACAATTATTTTTGATAGGAACTATTTGAATTCTCACAAAAAGGTGAAGCTCTATTCGTTTAGTGCGCAAAGTATAAACAGGTTGCGAACAGTAGGCTTTAAAATAATAATTGCCACAAATCAATCTGGTATCAGTAGGGGAATGTTTACCGAAGGAGATTTAATGAAAGTAAATAAAAAGCTTTTGTCTTTGCTTAAGACTGAGGGAGCTAAGGTAGACTTCATTTATTATTGTCCACATTCTGATTTTGATAATTGTTGTTGTAGAAAACCTAAACCGGGTATGGCACTAAGAGTGGCAAAAGATTTTGATATAGATCTTAAGAAATCTTATGCTGTCGGAGATAGCGTAAGAGATTATTTGTTTGGTTTTAATATGGGTGGTAAAGGTATATTGGTTCTTACGGGTCACGGAAGAAAACAGCAAGCTACTATAACAGATAAAGAAATAAAGCCACTTGCTGTGTGTAAAACTTTAAAACAGGCCACAGACTTTATAATTAAAGATGTCGCCAAAACTACTGTGTTTACAAGTGTTTTTAAGTAAATGTGTATTTGATTTAATAATCATTGTGGATATGTATTTGTATTTTGGCATTTATGCTAAATGGTTTTAATTGTTTGTTTTAACTTATTAGAATTCTCAATTTAAAAATTGTTAATTTCTCATTAATAATTTGCTTTTTGAACTTTTCGCAAGTGTGTGCTTAATACCTATTTTAATACTTACTTTATCAAAAATTGATGGTAAGATTATTTGTATAGTTGTTTATAGTGAATATAATAATTAAAATTTGTTATACAGACGTTGTCGTAATAAAAGCTAATCTCCTTTAAAAACAAAAGATATTATTTAGGAGACTGATATGATGGCTATCCCGACATTACTAACAAACATATTCTTATAGTGTGTATTATTTACAAATGTTAGATATGAGAAAATGTTTGCTTTTGGTTTCAGTTAAAGCCTTACATCGTGGCTTTTATTTAATAAAAATGTTATGCGGTAAAATGAATTTAGGATGATGCGATTGATGTTAGTACAGTTTAGTTTCTTAACTTATTAATTGTTAATTGATAATTGTAAAAAAGTTAAATTTTGAGTTTGATATTATAATTTATAAATAAGATTCAGAGGTAAACACAATGTATAGAGTCGTTTTAGTAAGACATGGCGAAAGTGTTTGGAATAAAGAGAACAGATTTACTGGTTGGTCGGATGTAGATTTATCTGAAAAAGGCAATGAAGAAACTTTAATAGCTGGCGAACAGTTAAAAAAAGACGGGTTCACTTTTGATTTGGCTTATACTTCAGTTCTTAAGAGAGCTATAAAAACTCTTTGGAATATAGTTAATAAAATGGATTTGGTTTGGATTCCAGTGGTTAAGAGTTGGAAATTAAATGAGAGGCATTACGGAGCTTTGCAGGGTTTAAATAAGGCTGAAATAGCTGCGAAATATGGTGAGGATCGTGTGAAAATTTGGAGAAGAAGTTACGATACTCCACCAATGCCATTAAATGAAAATGATGAAAGATGCCCTGGAAAAGATGTGAGATATTCAATGATTTTAAAAAGTGAACTACCTTTGACAGAATGTTTAAAAGATACCGTATTTAGAGTTGTTCCATACTGGAAAGAAGAGATTTCTCCACAGATAAAGTCAGGTAAAAAAATTATTATAGTAGCACATGGTAACAGTTTAAGAGCTTTGGTGAAGTATTTAAATAATATAAGCGATAACGATATAGTAAGTTTAAATATACCTACTGCAATGCCTCTAGTCTATGAGCTTGATGAAAACTTGAAGCCTATTAAAAATTATTACCTTTCTGATCCTGATACTGTTAGAAAAGCGATGGAAGCAATAGTAAATCAAGGTAAAGCTAAAAAATGATTCAGAGCTACGGACCTGTTTAGCTTCGCAATATTAAAAAAGTCGGTTTATAAAGGATATTAATTTATTTTCATGGAGATATATTTGTGAATATAAGACAACATATTTTAGAACTAGCGAGGAAGAAGAAAGGGAAAATAGTTATGCCTGAGGGACTTGATGTAAGAGTTTTAAAAGCTGCCCAAAGACTTACTAAAGATGGTATAGCATCAGTCGTTTTGCCAACTAACGATGTAAGGGGGATTGAAAAAGTTGCATGTGAAGCTAATATTGATTTAGGGATTGTTGAAGTAATTAAGATTGACAGAGATATTCTTGATAAAGAGAAAGTTAAAGAGTTTGTTGATGCTAGAACTAAAAAAGGCACAACTACTAAAGAAGAGGTATTGAATCTTTTAAAAAATCCTTTGTATTTTTCAATGATGTATTTAAAAAGTGGAAATTGTGATGCCTGTGTTGGTGGTGCTATTTATGAGACTGCAGATGTTTTAAGAGCTGCTATTCACGTAGTGGGAACTGCCGAAAATATAAAAATGATTTCTTCATATTTTCTTATGATACCTCCAGAAGGACATAGTTTTGTAAAAGACACTATAATATTTGCTGACTGTGCTGTAAATCCTGATCCACAGACTGCAGGTTTAAAAGATATTGCTATTGCAACAGTTGAGAGCTTTAAAAGACTCTTCCCAGACAAACAAGCGAGAGTTGCAATGCTTTCTTTCTCAACAAAAGGAAGTGCAAATAATAAAATTTTATTAAAGATTCAGGAGGCGACAGAACTTGTTAAATCTCACTTTGCAGGGCGGAGCGATATAATTATTGACGGTGAGCTTCAATTTGATGCTGCAGTTGTCCCTAGTATCGGAAAGAGAAAAGCACCCGATTCTTTAGTTGCTGGTAATGCTAATATCTTGATTTTTCCAGAATTAAATGCGAGTAATATCGGCTATAAAATCGCAGAGAGGTATGGTGGATTTCAAGCTATTGGTCCAATGATTCAAGGTCTTGCACTTCCAGTAAGTGATTTGAGCAGAGGTTCTAGTTATGATGATATTTATCTTATTAGTGCGGTTATGCTTTTATGATAATTATATTAGATATATTAGATCAAAGTATAAGCTATTTTTCTAATAGTATTAAATTATATTTGTTATAGGATTTCTATGTTTTCTTTTAGTAGCAAAAAGTTTTATACTTGAAATACCTTTACTTATGAGTGTTCCTTTTGTTGTTTTTAAAGCAATTTCAGTTTTATTTTGATAGTGTGTTAGAAAAACGTATTTTAGACTATTTTTGATTGTTGTGGAAGGGAGTGATGTATTTTGGTTCCAACAATAGAGTTTCTTGCATCTTTATTTGATAGGTATTCACAATCAATCTCTTGACACCCATTTTTTTTATTGTTATAAAGTATAATGTATTTAGATTAAATTTAACATTTTTACGTTGTAGTTCGACTCTCAATCACTAAAAAGTATCGCAGTTATTAAATTTTTTATAGTCTTGTTTGTTACATATCTTACATTATATAGCCTATCTTGTACTTGTTGTCGTTGGATGGTATGTGAAAAAGTAAATCTAAAAGAGCTGGAAATATTTTTATCTTTGCTATAAACTTCAAAAGATTTTAGAAAACGTCTTTAACGTTAAAGTTTTCATAAAAATGCTTTTTGTCATATTTTTTAATGAGATCTTTATTATTGATATGTCGTTTTTTTGTAAGAATTCAAGATCTGGGCTATGTGTGTGCTGTTAGTTTTTGAGGAACAATGTTTAAATTTGCGAGATTTTTAATAATATTATATTTATTGTTTCCCAATAGCTGATTTTTCAGTTCAGATAATTGAACAATTACCACTCTTGAACTATAGTTTAGATTCTCACAGTTCTTCAGCTGCTTTGTATATAGTTTTTGTTGCTAAATCAACAGCAGAGTTTACATCTTTAATATTGAATAAGGATGTTGGAGCATGAATATATCTTGTTGGAATGCTTAAAATTCCTGTAAGTATTCCTTTCCTATTTATATGTATTGTCGCACCATCTGTCACGCCACCGTCAATTACGTCTATTTGATGTGGGATCATGTTTTCACGTGCGACACTAAGCATGAGTTTGCGTACTTTTTGAGAGACTATTGTTCCCCTTCCAGAAGCTTCTATTATTGTTATAGCGACACCTTTGCCAAGTTTTAGTGTGGAAACTTTTTCTTCAATTCCAGGTATGTCTCCTGTTACGGTTGTATCTATGACAAGTGCGAAATCAGGATTTATATTAAAAGACGAGGTTTTGCCTCCTTTTAACCCAACTTCTTCCTGTGCTGTGGCACATGCATAAATCTCAGCAGTGTCTAGGTATTTTGATTTTGCGAGACTTTCCATAACTTTTATCATAGCATAGCAACCTATCCTGTTATCTGCGGCTTTCCCGTAATAAATGTTGTCGTTTAATATGCCTGCGTTAGGCTCAAAAATTATTTGGTCTCCGATATCTATAACATTTAGTACTTCGTCTTTTGAATGTAAACCTATATCTATAAACATACTATCGTATTTAATTAGTTTTTTTGATTCTTCCATATTCATCAGATGCGGTGGTTTTGTTCCTATTATGCCGGTAATATGTTCTCCATTTTTGTTTATAATTTTTACTATTTTCCCTGAGAGAATTGAATCGCTTATGCCACCGATCTTAATAAAGTATATAAATCCTTTTTCATTGACATGTTTTACGACCATGCCGATTTCATCCATGTGTGCCACGAGCATTAGTTTCTTCTTGCCTTTACCTAATTTCCCTATTACATTACCAAAATTGTCAATTTCAGTGTTGTCGCACATTTTACGAAGAGCTTCGGACATAATTTTTGCGACATTTCCTTCGTAGCCTGAAATTCCATCACACATTAACAAATCATTAAGTAATTTTTCCATTTTAATTCTCCATTCGCATCTCAATTATAAAAGAATTTTTAAATACAGAAAAAAACAATGTTTACAACTTAATCATAACAATATATCTATGTATTATGTTATATTCAAACTTCTACTAAAATTAAATTATTTAAATATAAATTTATGTCTTTGTAGAGTTTCAAAATTATTGGGAAGTGGAAGTTTTATTTATTGCTTTAATTCTCTCTAAGACAGGTGGATGTGAATACTCTAAAAACACTTTGAATTTATGAGGATATAAATTTGACAAATTGTCAACTGAAAGTTTTTTTAAAGCGTTTATCATAGCCTCTGGTTTTCCGTAAGTTTTTACTGCATAAGCGTCTGCTTCATACTCATGTTTTCTTGAGAAGTAGCTTGAGATTGTGGATATTATTAGCGATATAGGTTCGTAAAGAAATGAGAAAAATATTATTCCGGCGTGTATTGGCTGTGTATTCATTAAGAAAGCATCGTAAAGCCATATCTCATTTATGAAAAATGAAAGAATAAACAACATAATTAAAATTGAAATAAATGAAGAAATCATATGTTTTAATATATGTCCAAGCTTAAAGTGACCCATTTCATGTGCTAAAATGCTTGTCAATTCATCAACGCTGTGTTTTTGGATAAGGGTGTCAAATAAAACTATCCTACGGAATTTTCCTATTCCCGTGAAAAACGCATTTGATTTTGTAGAACGTTTTGAGCCATCCATTTTAAATAATCCCTTCATTTTAAAATTTTCTTTTTTTGCGTATTTTTCAATGGAATCTTTAAGTTCCCCATTTTCTAATGGAGTATATTTATTGAACAAAGGCATTATAATTACTGGGGCAATAAAAGTTATAAAAAGTTCAAAAATAACGATGATTGTAAAAGCGTATAGCCAAGCATATTTGCAAGCATTTATAAAAACCCATAATATTACGGCGAAAATAACGGACCCTATTATAGTGTTTATAACCCAGGATTTCAGCAAGTCTGTGATGAAAGTTTTTATATTCATTTTGTTAAATCCAAATTTTTCTTCTATTACGAATACAGAATAGATTGAAAAAGGTATTTCTAACATTTCAAAAGCAAAAAAAAGCGTGCCTGCAAAAATAAGTCCGGTTAATATTGGTCCAAGGCCAAAAGAAACTGCCATTGTGTTTAAGTAATTAAATCCACCTGAAATTATAAAGATAATTTGAACTGCTAAAAAGAATGTTGATGAAAATATAGAAAACTTTGTGTTTACTTTTAAGTATTTTTGCGATTTTGCATATTTTTCTTTATCGTAATATCCTTCAAATTCTGGTGGGATGTTGGTTGAGAGATTTTTAATATTAAGCAGATTTGCTATTGTCTGTACGGAATATACGTAGACAATAAAAGAAAATATTAGAAAAGTGTAAATATTCATTTATCAAGATGCTCCTTCTATTTTTTTAATTTTGTGTATTATAATAAAATGTTATAATCTAAACAAGGCTATATAATAGATGATTGTAAAAGAAAATATTTTTATTACTATTGAGGGTGGTGAAGGTTCTGGTAAAACTACGCAATCTCAACTTTTAAGTGAATACCTTGAGAAAAAGGGTTTTGAGGTGCTTTTGACTAGAGAACCCGGTGGTTCTGTTTTGGCAGAAAATATAAGAGATATTATTTTAGATCCAAAATCAGATATTGTTCCCTTAAGTGAACTTTTTCTCTTTGAAGCTGCAAGAGCTCAACATATTGAGAAACTTATTAATCCCGCCTTAAAAATGGGGAAAATAGTAGTTTGTGATAGGTTCACAGATGCTACTATTGCATATCAAGGCTATGGAAGAAAGTTGAATTTAAAACTTATAAATAAATTAAACTTAATTGCTTCAATTGGGTTAAAACCAGCTTTAACGTTGTATCTTGATGTGATACCTTTTAATGGTTTGAGTAAGGCAAAGAAGTTAAATGGAGGAGCTTATGGATATGATGGTGATAGGATTGAGAGAAAATCTATACGATTCCATGAGGATGTAAGGATAGGGTATCTAGAGCAAGCGAAAAAATATTCTAAAAGAATAAAAGTTGTTAAAACGCAAGAAACAGCTGAGAAAACGCATATTCTGATAAAAGATATTGTAGATAGGATTTTGTAAGTGTTTAAAAAAATATTAGGTCAGGAGAAAGTAAAAAGAATAATTTCAACTCAAATAAAAAGTGGTAAAATCGCACAGGCTTATATGTTTATTGGGATTGATGGTATAGGAAAGCGCTTTACTGCTATTGAATTTGCCAAAATTATGAATTGTAGTGTAAATGATTTTACTAAAACTGATGTGGGTGTTTGTGAAAAATGTATCTCTTGTGAGAAGATAGCAAAAAATATTCATCCAGATATACATTTTATAGATTTCACTAAACAAGCCGAACTTGAAAAAAGCGATTTAGAAAAACAAAAGATACTGAAAATAGAAACTATTAGATACATGCAAAAAAAGATTTTAACAAGAATGTACGAAGGAAAATGGAAATTTTTCATTATAGAACCCGCTGAAAAAATGAATATTGCGGCATCGAACTCGTTACTTAAAACAGTTGAAGATCCGCCTGAGAATACAGTTATAATTTTAATTGCAAGGCATAAAGAGACAATCCCTCAAACGATAAGTTCACGGTCGCAAATCATGTTTTTTCAACCTTTAGAGGCAAGTGAAATTTCAAATTGGCTTATATCAAATTATTCAATACATACTGCAGAAGTTCAAAGGATAGTTTCTTTGAGTGATGGATCCATAGGAGATGCAAAAAAACTTGCCGATGAAAATAAAAAAGATGAATTTTCTTTATGGTTTAAATTTAAAACTCAGAGTTTTTATATTTCTGATATTTTAGAGTTGTCTAGGAGTATTGTTATGAAGAGTGCTGCTTTAGAATGTGTCAATGCTATGATATTTGAAGCGAAAAAAGACTTTAAAGTCCATCCAAAGGCAATTGCTCCTGCAGTTAAACTATTAATTGCTTCAAAGACGCTACTTATTAGAAATGTAAATGCTCAGACAGTTCTAGATAATTTGTTTTTTAATTTACTGGATTTAATGAGTTGTTTTAAATATGAGAATACATAGCGTGTATTTAATAAATATGTTAAAAATATTATTTAGTAAGTTGTATTTTATATTAATTTTAGAATATAGAATAAGTTATACGGTATTTTGATAGTATGGGGAGTGCTATTTTCTTATGATTGTTGTGGTAATGCTAAGGAACATTAAAGATAAGGTATATGCTGATAGTGGGTGTTTTAGTTTAAGATCGAATGATAAGGTTATAGTTGAAACTGAACATGGAGTTGAGGCTGGAACAGTTTACGGGGAAGTTGAAGGTGTATTGAAAGATGAGAATATTACAAATAAAGTTTTAAGAAAAATGACGGATGACGACAAAAAAAAGTTTATTGAAAATAATATAAAAAGTTTAAAAGTTCGAAGTATAGTATTGAGAAAAGTTCAAGATTATAATCTCGATATGAAATTGACATGTGTTCAATATGTTTTTGACTGTTCAAAACTATTCGTGTATTATACTTCTGAGACAAGAGTTGATTTTAGGAAACTTATTAAAGATCTTGGATATACTTTGAAAACTAGAATACAAATGGTTCAGATAGGTGTGAGGGATGAATCAAAAATATTTGGCGGGATTGGAACGTGTGGGCGGATTTTGTGCTGTCAGAGTTTTTTAAAGGATTTTGATTCTGTAACCATGGATATGGCTAAAGAACAAGATTTATATTTAAATACGACAAAACTTTCTGGACTTTGTGGTAGACTTATGTGTTGCATAGCTTATGAAAATAAAACTTATAAAGATATAAAGAGAAGTCTGCCTGAAATAGGAAAAACTGTTTTTACACCGGATGGTAAAGCCAAACTTGTAGCGATAGATTGTGTAAAGGAAATAGTAATTGTTGATTTTGGCAATAAAACGCTTAAAATGTTTACTATAAATCAAATTAAGAATATAAAAATATAAAAGTAAGATTTAGTTGATAGAGCTTTATGGAAATTTTTAAGGGTATCTGTATGTGGTTGTAGGACTAGTGGAGAATAAATGAAATTTTATATTACGACTCCTATTTATTACGCGAATGATGTTCCTCATATAGGGCATTCTTATACGACTTTAGCTTCCGATATTATTGCTAGATGGAAAAGATTAAATGGTTTTGATGTTTTTTTTCTTACAGGGACTGATGAGCATGGTGCAAAAATTGCTGCAGTCGCAAGTAAAAAAAATAAAACTCCGCAGGATTTATGTGACGAAATGAGTGCTAAATTTAAAGAAGTATGGAAACTTTTAAACATTTCTTATACAGAATTTATACGCACTACAGAGCAAAAACATCTTATTTCTGTTGAGAGAATAATAAAGATTTTATTTGAAAGGGATTTTATATTTAAGGAAAAATACGAAGGATTATATTGCTTAGAGTGTGAAAAATTTTACTCTCAGAAGGATTTAGATGAAGGTGGAAATTGTCCGTTTCATAAAACGAGTCCAGTAATTCAGTCCGAAGAAAATTATTTTTTTAGATTGTCGTCTTTCCAGACTGAACTTTTAGAAAGGATATCTGATCCAAATCACAAAGAGTATATAGAAATACAGCCAGAGGAGAGAAGAAACGAGATTATAGGGAAATTAAAATTGGGTCTTGAAGACATAAGTTTTTCAAGGACAGCTGTAGAATGGGGGATTCCGCTTCCTTTTGATAGTAAGCAAACAGTATATGTTTGGGTTGATGCGTTGATAAACTATATAACCGGAGTAGGTTATATGGCAGACGAGGCAAAGTTTCAAAAATACTGGCCGGCTGATATACATTTAATGGCAAAAGACATTTTATGGTTTCATTCAATAATTTGGCCTGCGATTTTGATGGCCGTTAAACTTCCGCTTCCTAAGAAAATATATTCGCATGGATTTTTTACTATAAATGGAGATAAAATGTCAAAATCTTTGGGTAATGTTATATCTCCTAGTGAACTTGTTGATAAGTATGGTGTTGACGCTGCAAGATATCTTACGGTAACTCTTATACCATTTGGTCCTGACGGTAACATTTCGTGGCGAGACTTAACGTCAAAATACAACACTGATTTAGCGAACAATCTTGGGAATTTAGTTTCGAGAACTATAAAAATGATTGAGAAATATTTTAATTTTCAAGTACCGCAAAACACGATTAATTTACAGTTGGCAAAAGAAGTAGCGGTGATTCTCAAAGAAAATTTTGCTGACAGTATAGATAATATGCAATTTCATAAAGCTGCCGAAGTTCTACAAAATGCGATTACACTTGTAAATAAGCAAATTGAAATTGATTCTCCATGGAAGCTTGTTAAAGTAAATATAGGAAAACTTTCCTCTTGTATTAGTTCTTATTTGCAGGCAATATATATTATTGCAATCTACTTGCTACCATTTATGCCGACATTGTCTGAAAAAATATGGGATATGATGGGTGGTATAAGGAATATAAACGAAGTTGCAAAAAAATATTTTGCTGACATGATAATTCCAGAAAATGGATTTTCAGCTACGCAGATAAAATTAAATGCAATGGAAATTTTGTTTCCGAGGATTGAAAAATAGATTGTGTGTGGTTATTAACTATAAACGAAAACTTTTTGTCATTAAAACTCTTATATTTAAATAAACGTTGCTGAATGTTTTTTAATATTTATTTAGATGATTAAATGCAGATTATAATTAAATTATAAAATGATAATTGATACACATGCTCATATAACAGATGTGAAGTTTGACATTGATAGGGAAGTTGTTATACAAAACGCTTTTAATTTTGGTGTAGAAATAATTTTTGAGGTAGCTTGTGAGAGTAATTATTGGAGTAAAGCTTTAGAGCTTTTAAAAAGAGATAACATTTTTGCATCGTTTGGGATTCATCCTAATAATGTGTTGAAAACAATTCATGAAGATTTCGATAAACTAAAAATTTTAGTTCAGAATAAAAAATGTATAGCTGTTGGCGAAATAGGTTTGGATTATCATTATGATTCTTCAATAGAAAATATTAATTTTCAAAAAGAATTATTTATAAAACAAATTAATATTGCTAATAAATATAATAAACCCATTATTATTCACTGTCGTGATGCATATGAGGATATGATTGATGTTATAGAAGAATATAAATTTGCTTCAAGAGGCGTAGTACACTGTTTTTCTGGGAATCTAGAACAAGCTAAAATATTTATTAAATCTGGATTTTTACTTGGAATTGGTGGTATTTTGACGTACAATAAATCTAATAATTTAAAACAGATTGTTTTTGAAACTGATATAAGTAATTTGTTATGTGAGACTGATTGCCCTTATCTTGCTCCTCAAAAATATAGAGGAAAAAGAAATGAACCGTCTTATATAATTGAAATTTTAAGAGAAATTGCGAAGATAAAAAAAATGTCATTTAGTGACGTGGTGCAAATGACTACGCAAAATGTTCTGAAATTATTTAGTATATATTAAGTAGAATAATAATTAGTATGCAAAAGTGTGTTTTAGCATGGATTGTCAAAAAATAATATAATGCGGTGACAGAGTTTTATTGAAAGGATTTATATATGAATACAATTTCTTATGTTTATGAAAATAATCTATATTTAAATATAACTAATAGGTGTATGATGTCCTGTCCGTACTGTATAAAACGCAAGTGGGATAACAAGTTTGAAGGAAATGATTTAAAGCTTGATGTAGAGCCGTCTTATAAAGAAGTCATAGATACTATAAGAGATCCTAAAAAGTATGACGAAGTGGTTTTCTGCGGATATGGAGACTGTTTAATTAATATTGAGGCAGTGAAAAAAATTTCAAGATGGATAAAAGATAATGGTGGGAAAGTGAGAGTTAACACCGCTGGTCTTGCAAATCGTTATTATGGTAGGGATATCCTGCCTGAACTGAAAGGACTTGTTGATATTATATCAATAAGCTTAAATGGGTCAAATTCTAAAGAGCATAATGAGATTAATAAGCCAATGTTTGAAGAAGAATCTTTTGGCGAAGTTGTAAAATTTGTTAAGGCAGCAAAAGACTATATGCCTAAGGTTGTTATAACTGCTATAAAATTTCCTGGGTTTGCCACGTCAAAAGTTGAAAGAATTGCAAAAGAAATTGGCGTACAGTTTAGAATCCGTCCTTATCTAGGTGATGAAGAAAATTAAGTTTATTGTAATAAACTTGTTAAAATTGTTTTTTGTAGTATTTAGTATTTTATCGTTATCGAAGTGTCTGGCATCAATAAATTCTATGCTTGCATGGTCATATATTGTCGTAGGGAAAACAATTCATACTCTGCCTTTTAGAAATATATCTTTAAAAATGATTTTAGATGGGTACAATATCTTACTTAATAGTGGAGATATAATATCGCATGATATAAATAAGCCTATAAAGCCTATAGGTTCTTCAGAAAAGGTGAATATTATGCGTGTTACAAAAAAGCAACGAAAGTTTATTGTAAATGTTCCATTTAAAATAGTTTGGAGTATGAAATATAATTTGAACTTGAGGAATGTTGAACTTCAAAAATGTGTAAAAAAAAATATTATGAAAACTGTTGAAGAGGTTTTTCATGATGGTGATTTATATAATACTAATGTTGTAAATGAGGATATAAGAACTAAAAAATATTATCGTCTTGTGTTATTTAATTCAAATAATGCAATAGAAAGAATTTATGATTTGTCAAAAGCAAGAAAAATGGAGATGATTGCCACTGCCTATTATCCCGGAGATCCACTTGCATGGAAAGATGGAAAAGTAACTTTTCTTGGACATAAAATGCAAAGGGGTATAGTAGCTGTCGATCCAAAAATTATACCTTTGAAAACACGGCTTTTTATTCCAGGGTATGGTTATGGCTATGCAGGTGATACGGGAGGTCTTATAAAAGGGAATCGGGTTGATTTGGGTGTAAACAACGTTAAAGAAGAAAAAAATTGGATGTTTAAGAATGTAGTAGTTTACATTTTAGGCAAATCTGAAAAATATTAAATCCTTAGTACTTTTACATATTGGTTTATTGTCATAAAGTAGTTTATACATTTAGAATTAATAGATATCTTATGCCGAGAGCGGGACTTGAACCCGCACATTGCCTAAGCAACTTGAGATTTTGAGTCTCACGTGTCTGCCAATTCCACCATCCCGGCTAGAAAAGGATTATTTTACAACAAGAAACAAAATTTTTTGTCAATCCATAAAACAAAGTTTTAAGATTGTTTTTTATCGATATAGTAATTAATATATTTAATAGCTAAGACTTTCCTATTGTTATAATGTAATGGATAATGCTATTTCGCCACAATTTGGGAAGAAATGACAATTAACACATTCTCGCCATATTTTGTGTGGTAAGTCTTCCTTTTGGATTTTTTTATACCCAAGCTTAACAAAGAATTCTGGATTAAAACTCAGTACAAAAACTTTGTTTATTTCTAAATTTTTTGCGTTTTCTTGAAGATTATTGACTATTTTTCTGCCAAGTCCTTGCCTTTGATATTCGTCTAGCACTGCTAAGCTTTTTATTTCTGCTAGATCCTCCCATGAAACATGTAACGCACCACAAGCAATTATTTTGCTTTTATCTTCAAAAACAACAAATTCTTGAATATCTTCATATAGTGTATTTAGAGATCTATGTAGCATTTTTTTATTATTTGCGTAATGTTCAATAATTTCATATATTTTTTTTGTATCTGTAACTTTAGCTGGTCTTATTGTTATCATAAAAGAACCTCATTAGATATGTATTACGCTTTAAATTGGCAAATAAATTAATATTTGGAAATTTTTTACTTTATAAAATTGTATCCTACGTGAATTGCCTTTTTGTTAATCTCAACAAGCTGTTGTTTTGACTCAAATACTTTTTCACATGCACTTAAAACACTTTCTAAGTGGAGAGTTTTTTCATCTTTTTCTTTCATATTTTTAGAGTTACAAATATCTTTCTCCAGCAGTTTTACTAGCAATCCTACTGCAACCATATTTACAGTTTTTAAGTTTTTAATTGTTTTGTCTGCGATGTCGGTTATAGGTATAGAATAAAATTTTGGATTATGATTATTATCTTGCAATATAATTGAAGAGTTGGCGATTGTTACAACTTCATCAGTCATTTTCGGTTTAAATTTATTTAAGGATAGTTCATTTAATGCTATTAAAATATTTGGGATTGAAACAACTGGAGAACCTATTTCGTCGCTTGACACTATAACTGTAGAATTTGCCGTACCTCCACGCATTTCAGCTCCGTAAGATGGGAACCAAGTTGTATGTAATCCTTCTTCTATCGCTGCTTGTGCGATTAAAACTCCTGCTATAAGAACCCCTTGTCCTCCAAAACCCGCTATTATTATTTTATTTTGCATCTTTAATTCGTCTCTTGGTTTTTAACTTAATTATTTATATGGCTAGACATACATTGTTAATGTCTTGCTGTACTCTTGCACGTTAATAGTTAATACGTGAATACTATGATATATTATGTATTTTGTCAATTGTTATGTTTATTTATAAAAAGTCTTGACATAAATCTAATATTACTGCTACAATGATAGCACTGTAATGCAATGAGTGCTATAAATAAAAGTTTTGTTGTTTAAAATAATTTTTGAGTGATTGAAATGCGACATGTATCCTTTGAAGTTATAGAGAAGAGAAAAAACCATATACTAAGTACTATTATACATCATTATATTAAAACTGGGAAACCAGTAGGATCTAATGTTTTAATAGAGGAATATAATATTTCTCTTTCTCCAGCAGCTGTCAGAAAATTAATGGCGGATCTTGAAAAAGATGGATACTTAACTCATCCGCATACTTCTGCAGGCAGGATCCCTACTGATAGAGGCTATAGATCTTACGTTGATAATCTCGTCAAACTTCAAAACTTTGCAATTGAGGAGGAGGAGAGAATAAGAAAGGAATATGAGCAAAAACATAACGAAATAGAAACACTTCTTTCTGAGACTTCTCGTATTTTATCAGGACTTTCAAAATATACGGGTTTTGTTATGACGCCTAAAACCCGGTGTGATCAAGTAAAAAGTATTGAATTTGTGCAAATTTCAAAAAGAGAGCTATTGGTTGTTTTGCTCACTAAAAATGGGATGATAAAGCATAAAAAGATAGAAGCGTCTCTTACGTACGACCAAATGAACAGACTTAGGAATTTCTTAAATGAAAAATTAAGAGAAGTATCAATTGCTGAAGCTAACAGAAAAATTGCTTTAGAGATTAGAAATTTTAGGCAGAATGAAGCTAAGATTTTAGAAATTGCTGAAAAAATAAGTGATGTTTTTTACAGTATACAAGATGATGTTTATATAGATGGTGCATCAAACGGAATTACAGTCTCAGGTTTTAATGATTTTGACTTGATAAAATCGTTTGTTAATTTTAAAGAGTACAAAGAGAAGTTTATTGAAATAATAAATAGAGATTTTGACAATAGCGGGATAAATGTGAAAATAGGCTCTGAAAATAGGCTATCTGAACTTAAAGACTTAAGCGTGGTAACGGCAGTTTACAATAATGGGGAGCATGCAATTGGTGTCTTGGGGATTATTGGTCCTAAACGAATGGAATATGAGAAGATGATATCGATTGTAAATCATGTTTCTGAGGTATTAAACAAATTTTTTAAAGAGATATCCAGATAATCCTAGCAAAAAACAAGATGGATAACTACTTTTAAGGGGGAGTAATTTGGAAAACGAAAAGCATGGAGTCAAAAAAGTTGCAAATGGGCATAAAACACAAAGTTGTTATTATAATGAAGCAAGAGATGAGAAGATTTCCGAACTTGAAATTTTAAAACAATCAGTTGAAGAGAAAAAAAAACAAGCACAGGATTTTTATGAGCAGCTTTTAAGACTCAAAGCTGATTTTGAAAATTACAGAAAACGTTCTGAAAAGGAAAAAAAGGATTACTTAGAGTGGGGAAAGGAAAAAATTCTTCTTAAACAGATCAATATTTATGATGTTTTTCAGCAAGCTTTGCGAAGTATAAGAACTGGGAATAATATGGAGAGTATAATGCTTGGGCTTGAAATGATAAACAAAGAGTTTTCAAAAATGTTGAAAGAAGAAGGCGTTGAAGAAATACAATGTGAAAAATTTGATCCTACTGTGTGTGAAGCTTTAGATCATGTTGAAAGTGAAGAAGAAGATGGAAAAATCTTAGAAGTTTATCAGAGAGGGTATAAACTAAACGAAAGATTAATGAGGACAGTAAAAGTTAAAGTTGCGAAGAATATAAAAAGTATGGATTAAACTGTTGTTTTTAGTTATCTTTCTAAGTTTGATTTGAATGGTTGGGTTTGTGGTAAGTTTTATTTTTGTTGTGTAAAGTCAAAATTAGAAAAATTCGTTATAAATAAAAACAAAAAAATTGGAGGCAGCAAATGGCAAAAATTATAGGAATAGATTTAGGAACTTCAAATTCCGCAGCAGCTGTTATGGAAGGTGGGAAGACCACTCTTATCCCTTCAGCCGAGGGAACAACATTGGGAGGCAAAGCATTTCCATCTTATGTTGCATTTACGAAGGATGGACAACTTTTAGTTGGTGAACCCGCAAGAAGACAGGCAGTTACAAATCCTGAAGGGACTTTGAGTGCTTTTAAGAGAAAAATGGGTACAGATTATAAGTACAATGTAAACAGCAAAGAATTTACTCCTCAGCAACTTTCAGCTTTCATACTTCAAAAGATAAAAAAAGATGCAGAAGCTTATTTGGGTGAGACAATATCTAAAGCTGTTATTACAGTACCGGCTTATTTCAATGATAATCAAAGGCAGGCCACAAAAGATGCAGGAGCAATAGCTGGTCTTGAAGTTGTAAGACTTGTAAACGAGCCCACAGCTGCGTCTCTTGCTTACGGTATAGATAAAGTTGGTAAAGAACAGAAAATATTGGTTTTTGATCTTGGAGGAGGAACTCTTGATGTGACAATTATGGAGATGGGTGCGGAAGGAACTTTTGAAGTTCTTTCAACTTCAGGGGATACTCAACTTGGCGGAACTGATATGGATAATGCTTTAATTGACTATATCGCTGAAGATTTTAAAAAAATAAACGGCATAGATTTGAGAAAAGATAAAATGGCTGTTCAGCGTTTAAAAGAAGCTTCTGAAAAGGCGAAAATTGAACTTTCAAATGTTTTAGAAACTGATATTAATCTTCCGTTTATTACGGCTGATGCGACAGGTCCAAAACATTTAATGATGAAATTTACTAGAGCAACACTTGAGAATTTGGTAAGACCTATAGTTGAAAGATGTAGGATTTCTATTGAACAGGCGATAAAAGATGCGAAGCTTACAACCGAAACAGTTACAAAAATAATTTTAGTAGGCGGTCCTACTAGAATGCCTATCGTGCAGAAGTTTGTTGAAAATTATGTCGGCAAAAAAGTGGAACGGGGAATAGACCCTATGGAGTGTGTATGTTTTGGAGCGGCGGTCCAAGCTGCGGTGTTAACTGGGGATGTTAAAGATATTCTTCTTTTAGATGTTACTCCGCTTACGCTTGGACTTGAGACTATGGGTGGTGTGAGAACTGCACTTATAGATAGAAACACTACAGTTCCAGCGAAGCGTTCTCAAATATTTTCAACGGCAGCTGACAATCAACCAAGTGTTGAAATCAATGTTCTTCAAGGCGAAAGACCTATGGCTAAGGATAACTTGTCTCTTGGGAAATTTATGCTTGATGGGATACCGCCTGCACCTAGGGGTGTTCCTCAAATAGAGGTTACTTTTGACATAGATGCAAACGGTATCTTACATGTTTCTGCAAAGGATAAAGGTACAGGTAAAGAACAATCTATTAAAATATCTTCATCAACTAAGCTTTCAAAGGAAGATATAAGCAAATATGTTAAAGAAGCAGAACAGTATGCTTCTGAGGATGCGAAGCACAAAGAAGAAATTGAAGTGAGAAATGAGGCTGACAATCTTGTATACTCAGTTGAAAAAAACTTAAAGGAGCATGGCGATAAGATTTCTGCAGATAATAAACTTTCAGTTGAGCAAGCTTTAACTGCGGTAAAAGAGGCTTTAAAAGGCAACGATGTAGTGTTAATTAGATCAACCAAAGATGAATTGACAAAAGCGTCTCATAAACTTGCTGAGGCAATATATAAGGCTTCGCAGAATAAAAATACAAATACGGATAGTGGTTCGCAACAAGGATCTCAAGATGGAAGTCAAACGTCTACTAATACTGGAGAAAAAGTAGTTGATGCAGAAGTGGTTGATGACAAAGATAAAAAATAAGCAATTAAACTGAGAGAATACAATAAATGCGAAAATAGATGTAAGCTTTTTGCTTTGTTTGATATTATTAGCTAAATCTTTAGCCATGAAGATGTTTAAGATTATAAAGAAATTATTGGTTCTGATGCTGAATATTGAAATTATTAAGGATGATAATGTTTAAATGTGATAAGAGCTTTTTTAGTTAGATGGATGGATAAATTAGTAAACAAAAGAGTAAGTATTTAAGGAACAAAATAGAATGAAACGTGATTATTATGAAGTGCTTGGAATTAGTAAAAGTGCTTCTTCGGATGAAATTAAATCGGCTTATAGGAAGTTGGCTCTAAAATACCATCCCGATAAAAATCCGGGGAATAAAGAAGCTGAAGAAAAATTTAAAGAAATAAACGAAGCTTACGAGGTGTTATCTGATCCTCAAAAGAAGCAGCAATATGATACTTTTGGACACGATTCTGTCAATAATGGTGGAAGTGGGCCATTCCAGGGAGGATATACTCAATATAGTGGTGATTTTTCAAACGTGGGCGATATTTTCGGGGATATTTTCGGGGATATTTTCGGAGGCAAACGTAGCAATGAAAGTTCTCAGAAACGTGGAGAGGATTTACGCTATGACTTAGAAATTTCTTATCTTGATGCGATGAATGGTACGGAGGTTTCAATTAATATACCAAGAAGGGATGTTTGTTCAGTTTGTCATGGAACTGGTAGTAAAGACGGTTCTGCTTCGAAACAATGTCCTAAATGCAGAGGTAAAGGTCAAGTAAGATATTCGCAAGGTTTTTTCTCACTCAGTCAAGAATGTCCACAATGTAAGGGTAGAGGAGATTTCATAGATAAACCTTGTTATGAGTGTAGAGGTGAGGGAACTATAAGAAATAGAAAAACTGTTACGGTAAAAATTCCTGCTGGTGTTAATGAAGGCACGTCTTTAAAAGTACCAGGTTCTGGTAATGCAGGTTCAAATGGGTATCCGTCAGGAGATTTATACGTTGTAATACATATGAAGCAAACTGCTGGGTTTAAAAGAAATGGTGATGACTTATATACGGAAGTTTCTATCTCTTTTCCTCAAGCTGCAATAGGGGTTGAATATGATGTCCCAATTTTGAGAGAACATGTAAAAATAAGAGTTCCTTCATCAACTCAACCTGGAACTGTTCTGAGAGTGCGTGAACAAGGATTTCCAAAGCTTGGAAGAAAAAACAGGGGAGATCTTTATGTTAAGATAAATATTTATGTTCCTAAATCTATGAATGATGTACAAAAACGAGCGCTTTTTGAATATGCAAAGTCTATGGGTGAAGTTCCAAAAAATGCTCAATTTCAAAGTGACAGCTTTTTTAAGAAGATTTTCAAATGATTTTCTATTGAAAAAGTTGTATATTTTATATAACATGAATCTTTCATAGAGTGAATATGAGTTATAATTTTTGCTTTATGTACGTGTATAAGGCTAAATCTCTTAGAATTCTTGAGAGAATTCCATAAAAAGGTGTGAAACATGAACTATGAAAGTACATTTATTATTTCTCCTAGGTTATCAACTGGAGAAGTTGAAGAGGTTATTACGAAAGTGTTGGAGGTTATTGAAACTTCAAAGGGAGTTGTTAAAACAGTTCAGCAGCTTGGAAAAAAAAAACTTGCTTATCCAATTGATAAATTTTATGAAGGTAGTTATGTTTATATTGAGTTTGCTGGAAATAGCTTGATAGTCAAATCGCTTGAATTTTTTTTTAAATTTAATGATTCAATTATGAGATTCCTTACAGTTAAAGCTGAAAATAAAAAAGTTGTGGTGAAGAAATTTAATATAAAACAGAATGACAAGATGTTAACTACTGCAATGACAGAAACAATAGAGGTAAAGCAAAATGAGTCAACTGAGCAATCAACAGAATAATTTCCGATTACCTGAACAAAACATCGTTATTATGGTTGGCAGACTTACTAGAGAACCTGAATTGAGACGTACAAGTACTGGGAAGGCAGTATGTTCTTTTGATATAGCTATCGGTAGGAGAATAAAAGATGCTGTTACAGATGAGTGGAAAGATGCTGATCCTACATTTGTTCCTATTATTGTTTGGGGTGATCAAGCTGATAGATGTGGAAGTCGCTTAAAAAAAGGAATGCCTGTACATGTGGAAGGAAGACTTCAAACTAATAAATGGGAAGGCAATGATGGTGTTAAGAGGAGTCGTTTAGAGGTTGTGGCTTTAAGAGTACAGTTTCTTGTTATAATTAGACAAGAGTCAGTAGATGATGTAAAAGTAGTTAATGTTACTGCCAGTGGTGACAATGTAAATGAATTTTCAGGACAACTCAATAGTGCTTCTGATGATGATGATATACCGTTTTAACGGATTAGGAGAAAAAGATGACGTTTATAAGGAAACCTGAATCACAAATGAGGTCTAAAAATCTTTCAATTAATAGTCAAGGACGTCTAATAAACGGAAAATTTAGGAGGGGTGGTCCAATAAGGAAAAAAGTTTGTCGTTTCTGTGCAGATAAACTTGAAATGGATTATAAAAATGTGAGTTTGCTTCGCGTATTTACAACTGAAAAAGGTAAAATACTTTCAGGACGAATAACTGGCACGTGTGCCAAACATCAAAGGAAGCTGGATAGGTCAATTAAAAGGGCGAGAATGATTGCTCTTTTGCCTTTTACAGTAAATTAAAATTTTTTATTATGTTTGGGAGAATAAAAAATTTAATTGAGCACGATATGGAGTGCATATCGGGGGAAAAATGAAAGTTATATTAAGATCTGATATTACTAATGTTGGGCGACAAGGTGAAATTAAAAATGTTGCGGCTGGTTTTGCTAGGAATTATCTTGTTCCTAAGAGTCTTGCTATGGAAGCAAATGCTCGGAATATTAAAATTTGGGAAAGAGAAAGAGTAAAACTTGAAAAGCAAAGAAAAGAATTTATAGATAAAGCAAGAAAAATTGCCTCTAAAATGGAGTCTTCAAAATTCGTTGTAAAAGTTAAAATTGGCGAAAATGGTAAAATTTTTGGTTCAATAACTGCTTTAAATCTTGTTAAGATTTTTAATAATAATGGTTTTGAAATAAAAAAGCATGACATTTTCCTTTCTAATAGTATAAAGGAAATAGGTGATTATGAAATAACTGTAAGACTTCATCCGGAAGTTATTGCAAAAACAAAGTTTTCTGTGATAAGTGAAAAAGAATAATCCTAATTCCAACAAAATGCCGGATATATTTAAAGTTCCTCCTCAGTCTATAGACATGGAAATGGCTGTATTGGGTGCAATGCTCATAGAGAAAGAGGCTATTTTAAAAGTTATAGGTATAATAAACGAGGGCGATTTTTATGAAGACAAGCATAGACAAATTTTTTTAACAATTTATGAGCTTTATTCATTAAATCAAGCGGTTGATATATTAACTGTTTCTGAATCTCTTAAAAAAAAGAAGATATTTGACAAGGTGGGAGGGGCGTCTTATCTTACGGACTTAATTAATTCAGTACAAACTGCCGCGAATGTGGAGTCTTACGCTTCTATTATACGCGATAAATCGATATTAAGGCAACTTATTAGTGCTGGAACTACGATAGTTGAAGATTCGTTTAAGGAACAAGATGCTCCCGAAGAAATATTAGATAAATCGCAAACAGTTTTGTTCAATATTTCACAGCGTAAAGGTGTTAAGAAAAGTTTTTCAGTTGCCTCTAAGCTTATAAGACCTATGTTGGACAATCTTGAGAAATTGCATTCTGATCCGAGAAAAGTTTCAGGACTTTCTACTGGTTTTGCAGATTTTGATTCTAAAACTACTGGATTTTATCCATCTGAACTTATAATTTTGGCATCGCGTCCATCTATGGGGAAAACTGCATTCGCTTTAAATGTTGCAGAACATGTAGCTGTAGTGAAAAAAAAACCTGTTGCCATTTTTTCATTAGAAATGAAGCAGGAAGCGTTAATGTTTAGGTTCCTTGCTTCTTTAGCCAGAGTTAATGCTATCAAGTTAAGAAACGGACAATATAATAGTTCAGATTGGCCAAGACTTACGACTGCCGCAGAAAAAATTGCTGAAGCTCCTATTTTTATTGATGATGATTCTAATATAAGCGTTATGGATCTCAGAATTAGAGCAAGAAAACTTGCAACGGAACTTAAAGCAAAAAGTACCCCTCAGCTTGCCTTAATAATAATAGATTATATTCAATTTATAAATGCTTCTTCAAACAGAAGGTTTGAATCTCGTCAACAAGAAGTTGCCGATATTTCTAGATCTCTTAAAGCTTTAGCAAAGGATTTGGATGTTCCAGTTCTTGTTTTATCTCAACTTTCGAGAAGGACGGAAGATAGAGGAAGGAAAGACAGTAAGCCACAACTTTCAGATTTGCGAGATTCTGGTGCAATAGAACAGGATGCCGATATAGTTGCAATGCTTTATAGGGAGGGATATTATAACAGAGAAGATTCCGAAGTGCAAAAAAAAGCAACACTTATATTGGGGAAACAAAGAAATGGTCCGACGGGAGAAATAAATTTAGTTTTTGAGGGTGAGTATATGAAATTTTCTGATGAATCTCCAAGAGAAGGATAATTGTTAATGAATAAACAGGTATCTGTTAAAACATCCTCAAGTAGTAAATTAATTAGGATGAAACAAACAGTTTTTTTTAGACAAAACTGGGTGGAAATTGATAAAAGTGATTTCCATTTCAATTTAAAAAAGATAAAAGAATATCTTGCAAAAGATACTAAAATTATGGCCGTTATAAAATCTGATGCTTATGGTCATGGTGCTATTGCACTTGCGAGAGAAGCACAGGAAGCTGGTGTGGCTTGGATTGCTGTTTCTTCACTTGAAGAGGGTATAATTCTCAGAGAAGCGGGCATAAAAAGTAATATCTTGATTCTAGAGAATGTTTTCCCTTATGATAATTTTCAGGTTGCTATAGCACATTCTTTAACCTCTACAATTTCTAAGATGTCGGAGTTTACAAGTTTGGAGAATTTAGCGATAAAATTAAATAAAAGAATTGACTTTCATTTTAAGGTAGATACTGGTATGGGAAGAATAGGATCGCTCTCCGAAATTGCATATTCAGTATTGCAAAAAATTGCACAGAGTAACAAAGTGAGCATGATTGGCATGTATACTCATTTTGCGGTTGCGGACACTGACCCTCTTTTTACGCAATTACAACTTAGTATTTTTACAAAGATTGTTAAATTTGCACGTGCAAATCTCGGATTAAAATTCATTGCTCACGTTGCAAATTCAGCGGCACTATTTAAAAGTAAGCGTACGCATCTTGACATGGTGCGTCCAGGATTAGGCCTTTACGGACTTACACCTTTTAAATTTTCAGAAAGATTTCTAAAAGTCAAGCCGGTTTTATCGTGGAAAACAAGAATAGCGTTTTTGAAAAAAGTTCCATCTGGGTTTTGTGTGAGTTATGGGAGAGCTTTTGTTACGAATAAACTGTCTATTATTGCTACAATACCTGTTGGTTATCACGATGGTTATAATAGATTGTTATCTAATAAAGCAGACGTCTTGGTACGCGGAAAACGTTGTCCGATTGTCGGAAGAATAACAATGAATATGACGATGATAGATGTGACTGGAATAAAGGATGTTACAATTGGCGATGAAGTGGTCTTGATAGGAACGCAGGGTAAAGAACATATAAAGGTTGACGAAATTGCAAAAATACGGAATACTATAAATTATGAAATTACATGCAATATATCCGCACGTATTCCTAGGGTTATAGTATAATTAAGTTGTTATCCAAATAGTAGTTATATTAATTAATATGAATTTTTTGAAAGAATTTATTTTAAATAAGAGTCTAAGACTAAAAAACTTGTTAATTTAAAATGTTGTAATAATGGAAAAAGTGAAGATTTATAAAAGAGTTCTAAGGAATTGAGTATGAGTACTTTCACATTTTAGTTTTGTGGTTGAAGTTATAAATCTTTAGTAAGAGAGAAAATTAAAATTGAAGTGTTGTGTTTAAGGAAAATGAAATAAAGATAGAACTTTTTTCTAAAAGGGTGAATAAGAAACATTATTTAATTTTATTGTCTCATGAAGACTTTGGAGAAGCTGTAAATAATATGATAATAGAGAAAAATGGTATATTTAAAAACGAACCTGTTTATGTTTGTATAATGAGTTAGGTCTTGTTCTTTTGTTATAGTCATAATTGTAACACGGGAGAGTTGCATGGGCTACGATTACGGCAGAAATCAGTGCAATGGAGAGTTAAAGATCAGCTTGATGTTTTAATTATATATATACTCCTTGATACAAATATCCAATAAAGTATCTTGCCGTTTCAATGTTTTTGGCTTGCTTTTTTATGCTTCCTATGTTACTAATATAGTTGGAATATGTGGTGGTATGACATTAATTTTCATGGGTTTATAAAATAGTTTTTCTTTGTGATAATTATTATAATAGTTGTGTGTCATAAGGTATTTAATGCAAAAAAATTGAGCTGGAGGTGTTGTTGGAAAGAAGTAGCCACAAATTTTATTTTATCTTCAATGGTTCTTATTTTAATTTCTGATTATTTTTTGACGTCACTATATGTGCTTTGTGGAATTGATTCTGAGAAGTTCATAATGAGGAAACTTTAATTATAATTGGCTCTTAACGAAAAAGAGGAGTATGTATAACGCACAATAAAATGTGTTTAAATTTATGTGGATGAAAAAGCAAAAAAATAAATTTTTATGCCAACAATGTGGATACAATTCTGTTCAATGGCTTGGCAAATGTCCGTCTTGCGGGGCATGGAACAGTTTTACTGAAGAGAAGTTTTCAGAGTCTAGTCAAAAATCGTATTTCATATCTAAACAACTTACAGGTTTTTCATCTGAAGTTTTAAAATTGAATGATATTTCGGTTGAAGATTTTTTAAGGTATCGGACCGCAATAAAAGAATTTGATAATGTAATGGGTGGAGGAATTGTTCCTAGTTCTTTAATACTTTTAGGTGGTGCACCTGGTATCGGTAAGTCTACGTTGATGTTACATATATCAAGTGCTTTGAGTAATGAAAATAAAGTTCTTTACGTATCTGGAGAAGAGTCTATTTCGCAAGTTAAATCACGTGCTGAGCGTCTTAAAATAAAAAAAGATAATATTTTTTTAGTTTCTGAAACAAATCTTCTAAGTATTATAGCTACTGTAGATAAAATAAATCCTAAGTTTTTAGTTGTAGATTCAATTCAGACAACTTATCATCCTGAGCTTTCAAGTGCTCCCGGCACAGTTGGACAAGTGCGTGAGACAGCAGCGGAGTTGTTAAGAGTTGCAAAATCAAAAAATATCACTGTATTTCTTTTAGGTCATATCACAAAAGAAGGTGATTTGGCAGGTCCTAGAGTTTTAGAGCATATTGTTGACACTGTGTTATATTTTGAGAATGAACGTCAGAACACATATAGGATTTTAAGGGTTTATAAAAATAGGTTTGGACCTACAAGTGAAATTGGGATTTTTGAAATGAATTCATGTGGTCTTTCTGAAATTTCTAATCCTTCGCTTATTTTTTTAGAGGAACGCACCTTAAATGCTGCTGGAAATATTGTAACTGTTTCAATTGAAGGAACAAGACCTTTTCTTTTAGAAGTTCAAGCTCTTACTTCAAAGACTGTGTTTGGATTGCCACGTAGAATGGTTTCTGGCTATGATGCGAACCGTGTTACTATCCTTATAGCAGTTTTAGAAAAGAGATTACGTCTATCTTTTGGAATGCAAGATGTTTTTGTAAATATTGCAGGTGGCGTGAGAATCAAAGAAACTTCTACAGATTTGTCTGTTGCTTGCTCCATAATGTCTGCGAGTTTAGGTTTTATTTGTCCCAAAGATTTAATAGTTTTTGGAGAAGTTGGTCTTTCTGGTGAAATTCGTTCTGTAGTGCTTGCAGCGGAACGAATTTTTGAAGCAGAAAAACTCGGTTTTAAAAAAGCAATAATCCCAAGTGGTAATTTAAAAAACTTGTTGTATAAAGGCAAGATAGATTTGATCGGAGTGGAAACTATTGAATCTGCGATTAAAACTTTGAAAGTTAATTAAAATTTTTTTCTTCAATGATTCTCGCAATAATATGTATTAAAAGTATATGACATTCCTGAACTCTAGCCGTAATTTTTGATGGAGCACAGTAACATAAATCACACATGTCCTTCATTTTTCCACCTTCAGAATTCGTCATGCCTATTTTAAGTACATCTAACTTTTTTGCTACTTCCAAAGCTTTTATGATATTCAACGAATTTCCGCTTGTTGATATAGCGATGAAGACGTCACCCTTTTTGGCAAAAGCTTCCAGTTGGCGACTAAAAGTGAATTCATAGCCTAAATCGTTGCCAATAGCAGTTATTACTGACACGTTTTCAGATAAAGCAATAGAAGCAACGGCTTTTCTGTTTTTTTCAAATCTTACAACTATTTCAGTGGCAAAATGTAAAGCATCTGCAGCAGAACCCCCATTACCACAAATAATCGTTTTTTTATTGTTCTTGTAAGTTTTAACAATTTTGTTTGCAACATTATAAATATACTCAACCTGCTTAGGTTTAAGCATTTCTTTTTTTGCTTCAATACTATCATTGATGAGATTTTTAATGAGTTCTTTTGTAGTCACTGTTTAATTCTTTATGTTTAAAAATTAAGGAATTATTATGTTATTTATTGTTTTTCAAAAATATGTTTTGAAAGAAAAGATGTACTGACACTGCCACTTCGAAATTTTTCATTCGCCATAATTTTACTATGAAGAGAAGAAGTGTTTTTAATACCTTCAATTTCAACTTCTCCTAATGCTCTTTGCATTTTTATAATAGCTTCTTCTCTATTTTTACCAAGAGAGATAACTTTTGCGATTAAGCTGTCGTAAAAAGGTGGTATTGTATATCCGGAATAAACATGTGTGTCTAATCTTATTCCATGTCCTCCTGGCAAAAATAATTTTCCGATTTTTCCTGGTGATGGAATAAAATCTCTATCAGGATCTTCAGCGTTTATTCTGCATTCTATGGCATGTCCCGAAATTTTGATTTTTTCAGAATCAATTGAAAGTTTTTCACCTGCAGCAAGTTTTATTTGTTCTTTTACGAGATCTATTCCTGTAAGCATTTCAGTAACTGGATGCTCTACTTGGATTCTAGTATTCATTTCCATAAAATAAAAGTTTCCTTTTTTGTCTAATAAAAACTCCACTGTGCCTACAGTAGTGTATTTTATAGATGAAGCGACATTTCTTGCTACTTTACCCATTTTCTTTCTCAAAGCATCGCTCATTAGTGGTGAAGGACTTTCTTCAAGAAGTTTCTGGTGTCGTCTTTGTATAGAACAATCTCTTTCTGGGAGATAAGCAGTTTTTCCGTATTTGTCTGCAAGTATTTGAAATTCTATATGATGTGGTTCTTCTATGTATTTTTCCATATATACATCAGAATTTCCAAAAGTAGCTTTTGCTTCTGTTTGTGCTGTAACTATAGAATTTTGCAATGTTTCCTCAGATACAACTATTCTCATGCCCTTTCCGCCTCCACCTGTACTCGCCTTAATAATGATAGGATAGCCTATTTTTTTTGCCATAGCGAAAATTCTTGAATCATTAATGTTAACTGGTCCTTCTGAACCAGGAATTACTGGAACACCTGATTTTTTCATAAGTTTTATAGCCATAATTTTATCGCCCATCTGTTCTATTGCTTTTTTTGAAGGACCTACGAATTTGAGTCCACAAGTTTCACAAACTTCCGCAAAATAAGTATTTTCAGCTAAGAATCCATATCCGGGATGTATTGCATCTGCTCCTGAGATTTCTGCAGCTGCTATAATGCTTGGAATATTTAGATAGCTTTCGGAGGCACTCGCGTTACCAACACAGATAGCCTTATCGGCAAGTTTTACATGCATGCTCTCTCTATCAACCTCTGAATGTATAGCAACAGTTTTAATACCTAATTCTCTACAAGTTCTTATAATTCTGCAGGCTATTTCTCCTCTATTGGCAATCAGAATTTTTTCAAACATGTTATCTATCTCCTATTTATAACTGCAGTTTGAAATTTTCATTAAAAAAGTATTAATCAACATATTCTAGCTTATTTATTGTCTTCCGTGTTATCTACTAAAAACAATTCTTGTCCATATTCAACCGCTTGGCCATTTGACACTAAAACTTTTAATATTTTACCTTTGACATTAGAGTACACATCTTTAATAATTTTCATTGCTTCAACTTGTCCTATTTTTTGTCCGATAATTATATTATCTCCTTCTTTAACAAGTGGAAGTTTATTGTTGTTTTGTACGTTGATAAACGTGCCTACCATTGTTGATTTAATAGAAGTTAATGTAAGTTTTTTTCTCTCTTTTTTTTCTTCTTTTATAACAATCTCGTTTTCTATGGGTGGGACTACGGTTGTTGTCACATTGCTTTTTTTAAAATAAAAGAAATTTTCATCACTTTGATATCGCATTTCTTTAATATCTGTATCTTTAATTGATTTTAGAAATTCTTTGATTTTTTGCGGATTCATTTTTACCTCTGAGCCTCATACTTAAAAATGTAATAATATTTTAAGTTAAGTTTTTGTAGTTTTGCTACTTATTTTAATCGAGCTTTAAACTTATAACTTATGCTCTTTCCACATACTCTCCGGTTCTTGTATCAACTTTTATTTTGTCACCTTTTTTAATAAAAAGAGGTACTCGAATACTAGTCCCAGTTTCAAGTTTAGCTATTTTTGTCATGTTGGAAACTGAGTCGCCTTTAATTCCATGTTCTGCTTCTGCTATTGTCATTACCATAATTACAGGTAGTTCTATACATATAAGTTCGTTTTCAAGGTATATTGTGTCAACTTCAAGGTTTTCTTTGAGGAAGTTTATTGTTCCTCCTAAGGTTTCTTGAAGAACTGTTATTTGTTCATAAGTATTCATATCCATAAAGTTATAGTTTTTACCTTCTTTATATAAAAATTGTTTTTTCCGTCTTGTAACGTTTAACGCTTCGAATTTTTCCCCTGACTTAAAAGTGCGTTCAATAATGCCTCCTTTTTTAAGGTGTTTAAGTTTTACGCGCATAACAGCACCGCCTTTACCGGGCTTGTGATTTTGAAACCAGATAATCTGGTAAGGTTCTCTATCAACCAAAATATTAAGACCATTTTTGAAATCTGATGTTGATATCATTTTTATCTCCCAATTTAATACTCTGCCGAAGTTAAAACTTCACAACCATTTTCTTTTATTAATATAGTATCTTCAATTCTTATACCAAATTCGCGTTCAATATATATACCAGGTTCTACTGTGACTGCCATGTCCGTTAAAAAAACACCTTTTGTATTTAATGCTAATGAAGGTGTTTCATGGATTTCTATACCTATTCCGTGGCCGGTAGTATGGATGAAGTTTTCTTTATATCCAGCTGCTTCTATAATGTTTCTTGCTGTTTTATCTGCCCATGATATTGCCAATCCTGATTTTATTTTCTTTAAAACCACATTTTGAGAATTTTTTACGATATTCCAAACCTTTTTATAATTACTATTATCTGGCTTCCCTAAAAAATAAGTGCGTGTTAAATCTGAACAATAATTATTACATATGCAGCCCATATCTATGACTATTATGTCATTTTTAGCTATTTTGCGATTTGAACTTTTGTGGTGTGGGTTGGCAGAGTTTACTCCAGAGGCAACTATAGGACTAAAACTCTCCAGTACTCGATTTTTGGCGAATAATTCAAGTATTCTGTAATGGATGTCAAGTTCGCTTAATCCTGGTTTTAATTCATATTTAATTGTATTGCATATTTCAGATGCGATTTGACAAGCTTTCTTTAAATTTTTAATTTCATTTATGTTTTTTACTAGTCTAATATCGTCTAAAATACCTATTTTTTTTATAACGTCGATTTTTTTATAATTTAGGCTTTCGTTTATTAGTATAAAGTTTGCTGCATTCATATATTTAAGGTCGATTAGTAAAGTGTTTATTTTATTTTGCTTTAAGATTTCTGCAACAGTTTTATGAAAAGATAAGTCCGTACATTTGATATATATATCTTGTTTACTGAAATATTCTTTTACTTGATTTTCAATCATTTTTTGGCATATTAAATATGTTTTGTTTTTTAAAAATAAAAGCCAAAATCCGTCAAACTCTGCACCAGTAATGTAAAAAATTTCTTTGTTGTTTGTAAAAAGTATGCTATCTGTTTGATATTTATCTAATATCTCTGATACTTTATCTTTCATATTTCCTTTCTCTATTGGTAGCTTAAGTGTTATTGACATTACATAATTATTCTACTACAATGCTTTAGCAATCACAAGGGGTAATTGTAGTTTAATTGTTGTCCGTAAAACGGACAGAAAAAAATAAGGAGTTGTAGCAATGGCACAAGGTAAAGTAAAATGGTTTAACGACCAAAAGGGTTATGGATTTATTTCTAATGATGATGGATCGGGAGATGTGTTTGCGCATTATTCAGCTATTCAGTCTGAGGGTTTTAAATCCTTAGCGGAGGGTGACAGTGTTGAGTTTGAAGTTGTAAACTCAGATAAGGGTCCTAAAGCAGCGAACATAAGAAAGATTTAGTTTATAAAATCAAGAACTCAAAAAAGACCTTAGAGATTTTTTTCTGAGGTCTTTTTTATTTACTATTAAAATATTAAAACTTGAATTGTTGTGAACTTTTGATAAACATTTTCCACAAATATATGTGCATGCTACTATTAGAGTTTAAAAATTTGTAAGATTTATTGCCGTATAAAAGCTAAAGAAATTTTATTGATAATTACAACAAACAATAAATGTTGGATTGGATTTTACATGTTTTATTCTATTTTAAAGGCATTATTTATTTTGACAGCTCATAATTTTTTAATGCTAAAAGGTAGTCGTTAATACTAAGACCTAAAATTTGTCTCTGAGCTTTTCTCTAGCGTAGATATTTGAAATATGAACTTCAATTGTTGAGATACTAAAGTGTCTTTTGAGTATTATGATTGCCTAAATAGCAGGTTCTCTTTTTCCTAGCATACTCATAATTTTGACCGTTTTGTCTATGTTTTTTATAGGAATGAATTTAATCATCAACAGATTTTTTATTTTTTCTCCCCATAAGTGAGTGTCAATAATTGTTGTTCATCGCTTTTTACGTTCAAAATGGAATCTGCTTTTCTTAAGAATTCATCAATTTTTTTGTATGTTTCCAGTTTACATGTTTTTGATACCAATGAGAGCTTTACAGCAAAAAGCAATTCCTATAGCAACTGCTTCTCCATATAAAAATTTTCTATAGTTTGTAATATGAGCAAATGTGTATCCAAAATTTGGGACAACTCGCAAGACAATTGTTTCTTTTTCGTCTTTTTCAATAGTTCTAGCTATGAACAGCTGTTCATCATAATTAGATAAATAGTCATAAAACGTTTTGTCGAAAATAAAAGCATACTTTATAGCTTTGGTAAGTCAACTTTTAAGAGGTTGGTAAAATACTAAAACAATGTCTTTGCCGTCTTTCTTTTATATTTATTACGGTTTTACCTCAGACTGATGAGTTTGTTATTGCAAGTAGATTTTGTAGATACTTGAATATAACTTATGCTGCACATAATAAGTCGTTGCGAAAAATTCTGTAACATCACTAATAACGCCACTGCCTAAAGTTATTACGCAACTTTTTCTATTTATGCCTGCATATAAAAGTGATAAACTTTTTATACTTTTTCAGATTTCACCGGCTGGTATAGTTGAAAGTTTAACATTATATTTTTTTTGTTTTGATAGGTTTATGAAATGTTTTGAATAGAGTTTCTCTATAATATCATATTTATTTTTAAGTTTACATTACTCTGTAAGCAAACTAATTCTGTTATGTAAATGGCGGCGGCGGGAATTGAACCCACGACCAAAGGCTTATGAGTCCTCTGCTCTACCTCTGAGCTACACCGCCATCAATGATATCAACAAAATAATGGGAACCATTCTATACATTTTTGGTAAAAAAGTCAATCTTTATGTTCCATTTTTTTCAGCTTAACATGAAAAACAACAGATTTGTAAGTGGTAAATTAATTTTTTAGATTGTATCTTAACTAATAAAAAATCAAGATAAGAAATGAGTATTTTTTATATTCTATTATTTTAGCGGTGTAAAAAATATAATTAAATAGTATGGAGAATATAAGATGAAAAATATATACTTAAGTTTAGGGTCAAATATAGGTGATAGAACAGAGAATATAATTTTTGCTTTATCTCTTTTACAAAGTAGTGAATTTATAGATATTAAGGGAGTATCTTCTTTCTACGAGACTTCTCCTGTCGGACCTAAACAAAGAAATTTTTATAATATTGTAGCTAAGGCACAGACCGATTTAAGTTCGACTGAATTACTTATACTCATAAAACATATAGAAGATATTTCAGGTCGTGAGAAAACGATAAAATGGGGACCTCGTGTTGTTGATATTGATATACTTTTTTTCGGTAGGGAAATTGTTAACATCGAAGTTGTCCCAGGTACTAAACTCAATCTATTTATTCCGCATAGAGAGTTACAAAATAGGTTATTTGTTTTAATTCCATTATGTGAAATGGCTGGTAATTTTGTGCATCCTGTTTTAAGATGTAAAATAAGTGATATTCTGCATGATAAATCATTGACACTTAGATATCAAAAGGTTAAAATTGTACACTAGTTTGTAATCTAATGAAGTACAGTAGTAATTAAATTAATTGTTGGTTGTAAACAAAAAATGAGCGAATTCTATAGGAAAAAATGAATAAAAAAACGGTTCTAACAATTTTAGAGAAAAAACGACTTAACAGTAAAATAACGATGCTTACCTGTTATGACTATGTTACTGCGAAGCTTGTTTCTTCTCAGGATATAGATGTTATGTTAGTTGGAGATTCTCTTGGAAATGTAAAACTAGGATATGAAAATACTCTCCCTGTTACTGTTGAAGATATGATATATCATACAAAATCAGTGAAAAAAGGTAACAACAGTGCCTTGCTTATTACTGATATGCCGTTTATGTCCTATGAAATAACTGTTAAAGATGCTGTCAAAAATGCAGCTAGGATTATTAAAGAAGGTGGGGCGGAAGCAGTCAAAGTTGAGGGAGGAATTGAAATTGTAGATAAAATTAAGGCAATTTCAAATGCAAAAATTCCTGTTGTTGGACATTTAGGGCTTACTCCGCAGGCAATAAATAAAATTGGTGGTTTTAAAGTTCAAGGCAGGACGGAAGATAAATATAATAAATTAATCAGTGATGCTAAAGCGATAGAAGAGGCAGGTGTATTCGCAGTTGTTTTGGAGGCTATTCCTGAACAACTTGCTAAAGAAGTCACTCATTGCTTGAAGATTCCAACAATAGGTATTGGCGCTGGGCGTTATTGTGATGGACAAGTGTTAGTTATCGATGATATGCTTGGTATGTTTGATGATTTTACACCTAAATTTGTTAAGAGATATGCAGATCTTAGCAATATAATAAAAACTGCAGTGAAGAATTATATAGATGAGGTGAGGGAAGGAAAATTCCCACAAGAAGGTAATGTTTATAAATGAGAATTATAAAAAATGCTTTGCAGATGCAAAAAATTGCTTTAGGCCACTTTAAAAATGGTGATGAGATTGGTCTTGTTCCTACGATGGGTGCTTTACATGAAGGACATATTTCTTTAATTGCTAAATCTGAAAAAAGTGATGATATTACTATAGTGTCGATTTTTGTGAATCCTACGCAATTTGGACCTAATGAAGATTATTTAAAGTATCCAAAAACTGTCAATAAGGATCTAGAGATTTGTAAGAGAAATCATGTGGATTATGTTTTTATGCCAGCAGTAAATGATATGTTTCTGACAAATCATAAAACTTTTGTAGAAGTGGAGATTTTACAGGATATTTTATGTGGTAAATTCAGATCAAATCATTTCAGGGGTGTTGTTACGGTAGTAGTCAAGCTTTTTAACATATCTTGTGCTGACAGGAGCTACTTTGGAATGAAGGATTTTCAACAACTTAGAATTATAGAAAAGATGGTTAAGGATTTAAACTTTAGAACTAAAATTATTCTATGTCCTATAGTAAGAGAAAAAAGTGGTCTTGCTATTTCAAGTAGAAATTCTTATTTAAGTGTTGATGAGAGAAAGGCAAGTGAAAATATTTCTAAGATTCTAAAAGAAGCGTCAAAAGATTTTAAGATAAAAGATTTAAATTTTGTGAAAGAAAATGTGTTAAGCAAACTTAAAAAAATACCTGATAGTAAACTTGATTATGCTGAAGTTGTAGATTTTAATGATCTGTCGCTTGCAGATGAAAATACTAGAAAAGTCGTTTTTGCAGTAGCTATATGGATAGGATGTACAAGACTTATAGATAATAATATTATGATTAAACAGGCTAAATGTCGACAACTATAAAAAAATCAGATTATTTAATTATAGGAAGTGGTATAGCAGGGCTTAGTTTGGCGTTAAAGGCATCAAAAAGTGGTAGTGTCTGCTTAGTAACTAAAAGAAAAATATTTGATTCTGCTACTTGGAGGGCTCAGGGGGGCGTTGCATGTGTTATCAACGAATCTGACTCTTTTGAAGAACATATACATGATACGATAGTCTCTGGGGTAGGGCTTTGTGATAAGAAAATGGTTGAGAGGATGGTTCGTGAAGGCCCCCAAAGGATAAAAGAACTTATAACACTAGGTGTTGAATTTAGTAGAAAAAGTCATTTTGGCTCAGAGTTCGAGCTTGCTCTTGAAGGTGGACATAGTAAGAGGAGGATTCTTCATGCTGGGGATATTACAGGAAATGAGATAGAGCGAGTTTTGGTGAAAAATATAAAGAAACACGAGAATGTAGCTATATATGAAGACCATACGGCAATAGATTTAATTTTAAATGACGATAGAGTTTGTTGTGGCGTATATACGCTTAATAATGAAAACGGTGTCTCGGAAATTTTTGAGGCTAAATTAACGATTTTAGCTTGTGGTGGAGCTGGTAAGGTGTATTTGTATACTTCAAATCCTGATGTTTCTACGGGTGATGCTATAGCAATGGCTTATAGAGCTGGAGCTGACATTGCGAATATGGAGTTTGTGCAATTTCATCCCACGTGTTTGTATGATAGTAACGCAAGATCTTTTTTAATATCAGAGGCAGTTCGTGGTGAAGGGGCTATTTTAAAACTAAAAAATGGTAAAACATTTATGGATAAATACAGTCCTTTAAGAGAGCTTGCTCCACGTGATATTGTAGCAAGGGCGATAGATAATGAATTGAGAATCAGGAAAGAAAAATTTGTTTATTTGGACGTTACTATAAAAAGTAAAAATTTTCTCATGAAAAGATTTCCAAATATATATTCAAAGTGTCTTGAATGTGGCATAGATATTTCAAAAGATATGATTCCGGTAATTCCAGCTGCACATTTTTTCTGTGGAGGAATTGCAATAGATGAAAACGGAAGGACAAGTATTAAGAATCTTTATGCGTTGGGAGAAGCTGCATATTCTGGAGTGCATGGAGCAAATAGACTAGCTTCAAACTCTATGCTTGAGTGTATTGTGTATGCTGAAAGAGTGTATAGAGATTCATTACAATTTTTAGGGAAGGAATATTCAAAGATTAATGTCAAGTCATTTAAAAGTGTCGATTTTTCAGTAGTTGATGAATCCGCTTCTGCTGTTTTTATGCATGAATGGGAAGAAATTAGACGAATATCATGGAATTATTTAGGTATTTCTCGTTCAAATAAAAAACTTTTTAAAGCACAAAAAAGAATAAGTATTTTGAAAGGCGAAATTGAGCGGTATTTTAAGAGAATGCATTTTTCTGTGGATGGAGTTGAGTTAAGAAATATAGTATTTATATCTGAAATGATTATGACTTCTGCAATTTTTAGAAAGGAAAGCAGAGGTGTACATTTCAATATTGATCATCCTCTCATTTTATCTGATGCTAAAGACACAATAATAAATATAAATAAAATAAAGCATTTCTTTGATTAGTAATCTGGATTAAAGATAGAGTTAACTGTAGATGTATATCTGGAACGTAAGCGTATAAGAATTTTCAGTTACATATGTAGTTACTTCTATCATTATACCGATTTATTGTCGTGATGCATTTTAGAGTAATTTTTAAGATATTTATTTGGAGTATTTTAAATCAAATTTGTTTAATGTGGAGAAAGTATGGATATAATAAAAATCCGTGGTGCGCGTCAACATAATTTAAAAAATATAAGCCTTGATATACCTAGGAATAAGCTTGTTGTTATTACAGGACTATCGGGTTCTGGGAAATCTTCTCTTGCTTTTGACACAATTTATGCCGAAAGTCAAAGGCGATATGTGGAATCTCTATCTGCTTATGCTAGACAGTTTTTAGAACTTATAGAAAAACCTGATGTGGATATTATTGAAGGCTTATCTCCTTCAATTTCAATAGAACAAAGAAAACCGTCGCATAACCCGCGTTCTACAGTAGGAACGGTAACTGAGATATATGATTATTTGAGGCTTTTGTTTGCGAGAATAGGTGTTACTCATTGCCCAGAGTGCGGAGAAATAGTTAAACATCAATCTGCCCAACAAATAATAGATGAAGTTATGAATATGCCATATGGAACTATGGTTAATATTTTCTCGCCACTTGTAAGAGGAAGAATCGGTACTTATGAAGAACTTTTTTTACGTCTTGCAAAAAGTGGGTATTCTAGAGTGAGGGTTGACAAAAATATATATTTACTTGATGAGAATATAAAATTAGACAGGTATAAAAAACATTCAATAGATATATTAATAGACAGAATAAAACTTGATAAAAATATACGTTCAAGAGTTGCTAATTCAGTTGAGATAGCTTTGAAGGAGTCAAAAGGAACAATCTCTATTGCGGTGGTAAAAAATGGAAATTTTATTGCGGAGACTATCTACAGTGAACATTATTCCTGCACTAATTGTAAAATAAGTCTTCCTGAGATTGAGCCGAAATTATTTTCTTTTAACTCGCCTTTTGGAGCATGCACAGAATGTGGAGGCTTAGGGAATAAGGTGGAAATTGATGAGAATTTGGTGATACCAGATAAGAATCGTTCTATAAAACAGGGAGCGATTATTGCATGGACTGAACCAATAACAACAAGAACTAATAGGTGGAAGAGCAGTTGGGGTGGATATTATTGGAAACTTTTAACTGAAGCAGCAAGAAAAAATAATATATCTTTAAATATTCCTTGGAAAGAACTTACGATAAAGCAGCAAGAAATTTTTCTTTACGGAAATGATGATTTTGAAGGTGTTATAACAAATATGCAGCGTAGATACAGGGAAACAGAATCTGATTTTGTAAAGGAAGAGATTTATAATAAATATATGTGTAAGAAAATTTGCCAGATTTGTAAAGGGCAAAGACTTAAAAAAGAGACTCTATCGGTTTTAATTGATGGAAAATCAATTTCTGATATTACAAAAATGTCTATTGAAAAGACACTCAAGTTTTTTAATAAAATTGTACTAAACGATAAAGATAAAATTATTAGTAAGGCTATTTTAAAAGAAATACGTGAAAGATTGCAATTTTTGAATAATGTAGGCTTAGAATATTTGAGTTTGGATAGAGAAAGTGGAACACTTTCTGGTGGGGAAGCTCAGAGAATACATTTAGCAACGCAAATAGGTTCGGGCCTTACTGGGGTTTTATATGTACTTGACGAACCATCTATAGGTCTTCATCAAAGAGATAATAGTAAACTTTTAGAAACTTTAATAAAACTTAGAAATTTAGGTAATTCTTTAATTGTTGTTGAACATGATGAGGACACAATTAGACTAGCAGATCACATAGTAGATTTGGGTCCAGGTGCTGGCGTACATGGTGGTTATGTAGTGGCAAAAGGGGAAGTGGAAGAAATATTGAGATCTGAAAACTCTTTAACTGGAAAGTATTTAAGAGGTGATTTACGGATACAGATTCCTAAGAAGAGGAAGCAACCTTCAGACAAGTGGCTCATAGTTGAGGGTGCAAATCAATTTAATTTGAAGGATATAAATGTGCGTGTTCCACTTGGGGTTTTTGTTTGTGTTACTGGGGTGTCTGGTAGTGGTAAATCCACTTTGATACATGAGATAATATATAAAAATCTTGCGTATAGTCTTTATGGATCAAAAGAAAAGCCAGGAAAATTTAAAAATATGTGTGGAATTGAAAATATAGATAAAGTTATAATTGTTGATCAGTCACCTATAGGAAAAACTTCGAGGTCAAACCCTGTGACTTATACTGGTGCTTTTTCAATAATAAGAGATTTATTTGCACAAGTTCCAGAAGCAAAAGCTAGAGGTTATCGTTCTGGAAGGTTTTCATTTAACTTGAAGGGTGGAAGATGCGAAAATTGTCAAGGCGATGGAACTTTAAAAATTGAAATGCAGTTTTTGCCAGACGTTTATGTAGAGTGTGATGTTTGTGGAAAGAAGAAATTTAATGAAGAAACTTTACAAATAAAATATAAAGGTAAAAATATTAACGAAGTTTTAAATATGACAGTTGAAGAAAGTGTAAAATTTTTTGAAAATATACCAGTACTTAAAAGGATATTGTCAATGCTTAGTGATGTTGGATTAGGATATATAGTAATAGGACAACAAGCGACTACTCTTTCAGGTGGTGAGGCACAAAGAGTTAAGCTTGCAACTGAACTTTCAAAGAAGGGTACGGGAAGAACAATGTATATTCTTGATGAACCGACTACTGGTTTACATTTTGCTGATGTGGAAAAGCTTGTTAATATACTACATAGACTTTCGTATTTAGGTAATACAGTGCTAGTTATAGAGCATAACCTTGATGTTATTAAAACTGCTGACTGGCTTATTGATTTAGGTCCTGATGGTGGTGAAAGAGGTGGTAGAGTCGTGGTGGAAGGATCTCCTGAGGATGTAATGAAAATTCAAAAATCTTTTACGGGTTGCTATTTGAAGGAATATATGAATCGTATTATGTAAATGATATTGAAGTAAAATACTTTTGAATTAAACTAAAGTTATATTTATGAAGATAGATTTCAGAGAAGAGGTTTTAAAAGATTTAAGTATATATAAAGATGAAATTTTTGCAAAGTATCAAGCAAAGTTTTTTCAAACCCAGAAAGGAGGGTATGGTGAAGGAGATATTTTTTGGGGAATTCGAGTTCCAAAACAAAGGTCTATAGCAGTAAAGTATTATAAGGATATTACTTTAGAAGATGCTGAAAAGTTGTTACAGCATAACATTCATGAGGTGAGATCTGTCACATTAATAATTTTAATTGAAATGTATAAAAAAGCCAATAATAGTTTAAAACTTAATGTAATGCAAATATATTTAAGAAATTTCAAATATATTAATAATTGGGATTTAGTTGATTTATCTGCTCCACGTATTCCTGGACAGTACTGGTATGAAGGTTCTTTGAAAGATTTATGGAGATATGCGAGATCAGGAAATCTTTGGAAGGAGAGAACAGCTATAGTTGCAACGCTTTATTTTATAAAACATAGGAGATTTACGGAAACTTTAAAGTTGTCAAAATTATTTCTGTCGCATGAACATGACTTAATTCATAAAGCATCAGGTTGGATGCTTAGAGAAATAGGTAAAATAGATACAAAGTCACTTATTTTATTTTTAGATTCATATTCTAGGCTTATGCCAAGAACAATGTTAAGGTATTCAATTGAAGGATTATCTACCGATGAAAGAGAATATTATTTAAAAAGATAATGATAACAAAAGACTTAATTTTAAGGATTTTTTCTGCGGCAAATATTTTAAGATGGAACGATCATATACGTCCACTTAGTTTTTATGAACTTGATAAACAAGCTCATAAAATGATAATCGCCTATATTATAGCAAAGTTTGAAGAAGAAAACGGCGAGTTGATTGACTGGATAAAACTCATTGAGGGTGGAATTTTCGAATTTTTTCAAAGAATAATGCTTACAGATTTAAAACCTGAAATTTTTCATGAAATAATGTCAAAGAAAGAGAAAGAGCTAAATAAATGGGTCATAAAAAATTTAAGTCCTGATTTATCAGCTTTAAAAGAAAATTTTGACAAAAGGTGTGCTAAATATCTTTTAGATTCAGATTATGCAACATATGAAAAGAGAATCCTAAAAGCGGCTCATTGTTTATCAACAAAATGGGAATTTGACATAATTTATCCTTGGAATTTAATGATTTATGATATAGAAAAAACAAAGCAAAAAATAGAACATAGTGTTAGTGCTTTTGACGATTTGCTTGGTATGAAAAAATTAATAATAAATAAAAAGTATTACGGATTTTTAGATTTGTGTGGTCAGTTACGCTTTCAGCAAAGATGGTCACATGCTTTTAGAGTCCCAAAGACGAATGTATTAGGGCATATGCTTACTGTTGCGATATTTGCGTACATATTGTCACTGGAGGTGAAAATTTCAGATAGAAGAAGATTCAATAACTTTTATTCTTCGTTATTTCATGATCTTCCCGAGATTTTAACTAAAGACATTATTAAACCTGTAAAAACTTCAATTTCTGGTCTGGAAGATATAATAAAACATTATGAAAAGAAACATATTAATGATAAGATACTTCCTTTAATTCCGTTAAACTGGCATTTAGAAATTCGGTATTTTATAGAGGATGAATTTTCAGATAAAGTTATTGAGGGTAATGATATAAAAAAAGTTTATAATGCAGTGAATTTTAATGATAATAAATACAATGCTGTTGATGGAAGCTTAATTGAAGTATGTGATAAACTATGTGCTTATATTGAAGTTTCAATAGCATTGGAATATGGAATAAGGTCACTAATTCTAACCAAATCAAAGGAGACTCTTTACAATAAATATTCTAATATTAAAAAAGCTAATTTAGACTTTAAACAATTATTCAATTATTTCCAATAGTTATTAAAATATTCTTCTGATTTATTTCTCTTTTAAATAACTTGTTATCAGAAATGTGTTGATTAACATTACAGAATTTTGTGATATTAGTGTTGCCCAAAAAGGCTTCTAATTTTATACGATTAAACTTTGTGTGAGTTTTTGTATATTCTTCAAAAATTATTTGACATTAAATTTGGTTTGTCTTCGTCGTATAAAAACTCCAACTCTTTCAATAATAATTCGTAGCTTATCTTGAAATCATAGTTTTTATTTTTAATGCTTTTAACAGTGGTAAGTTCCTTATCTGAATATGTAAGTGAAAATTGCCGTAATTTTTATAAAATTTATCGTTAATCTGTCACTCGCGAGTATTTATATAAAAAAAGTGGCAATTATGTGTTAGTTAGGATAAAGCAATCTTTTTTTATCGATATTTTATAAAGTTTTTGTATTTCACAAATCATTAAACACTACATTGTTATCATCACTAGTTTTCTAAGAGCAGAAACAAAATAAAGAAAAGCAATAATATTTTTCTCGCCTTTACTCAACTTTGTGATTATTCTGATATTACCATTTATAGCCACCATAATTTCATACTGTCTTCTTCATCATCTTTAATTAATAAGCACTACCCATATATTTTAATGATATGTTAATTTTATCTGCAACTATATTTTCATCTTTCGTCACTAAAATCAGCTCTTTTTTCTCTATCTTCTAATTCACTAACTCCATCATTAAAATAACTATCAAGGGATTTCAATGATTTCTAAAGTTCTTCACTTATTTGTCGTTATAATACTTCTGCTTGTAATATCTCATTAGTGAATTTCAATTGCTCGACTAGATCGGAAACTTGGAAAATAATTTTACTAACAGTATGTTCCCTGATGTCTTTTTCTAAAAGTAATTTTGCTTCTTTAATTTTCTTTAGATTTTTCAGTTCCTTTATTGTTTGCAAGTTCCTCCATCAATTTTTTAATTTGCTCTTGTATTCATGTGTTTCCACTTCCAAAAACTATAGTGTTTAATTGATGATTTTCTTCTATCACACCTTCAAAATCTTTAAACCACACGAATATAATAATAATTTAAAAATTGCTCTTTTATAATGTCTGCAATGGTAGTTTTTCCAGTTCCATTTTTGCCAAATATAAAATTGCTTTCTTGGAAATTAGAAGCTTTTTGCTTTTTTCAGTAAATACTTCAGGATATTTAGATAAATCTATCTTCAAACAATAAATACATATTCTAATTATGAAATTTGATGTCTTTCTATATTTTGTTAACCGTTTATCTTCTTTGTTAGTAAGCCACTTTTTGAAATGCTTTGTCAATGATTTTAGCATTATATGCCAACTTTGATAATTACTTACGAATTATATAATGAGTAGTCTAATAAAGTTTTCTGTTATGGCCTAGCCGAAACAAAAATGATTTTATTCCTACTTTTACAAAATTGTTTTTGATTTTTTTCGGAATTAAGAAATCTTGATCAAAAATCCAGCAAACTAACAGAACTTAATTTGATTTTTGAATTGATGCTGAGGAGGGGATTTGAACCCCTACCATCTTTTCAGAGACAGGTTTCTGAGACCTGCGTGTCTGCCTATTCCACCACCTCAGCTTTAGTAGTCTTTATAGATTATTCAAGTACTACTAACCTACTTTAATTTTAAAGCAATAATACACAATTAATATACATAGAAAAAATGCTTTATTTTTCTATGTATATGTTATAAAATTCATACTTGTAGGTATATACTTTATAATTGAAAAAGGTATGAGTATGAGTAGTTTCATTGAATTTAAAAAAGTTTCTGTTATACGTAGTGCTAGAAAAATTTTGGATGATATTAATCTTGAAATAAATTCTGATGAAAATGTTGTGATAATGGGTCCAAGCGGTTCGGGGAAATCTGTTTTTGTAAATCTTTTAACTGGTAAATTTTACCCATCTTATACTGGAGATAATACGGTCTGTAAGTTATTTGGATTTAAACGATGGAACGTACATGACTTACGTAGTATGCTTGGAATAGTAACAAACGAATTGCAATATGATTTCCATAATAAGATAACAGGCTTCGAGGCTGTTTTGTCTGGTTTTTTCTCTAGCGTTGGTATATTTAATAATCATGTTGTTACGAAAGAGATGACTAAAAAAGCTACAGATATTATTGAATTTTTGGAAGTATCTTATTTAAAAGATAAAAAGCTTGAAACTATGTCATCTGGTGAAGCACGAAGATTTTTGATTGCAAGAGCCCTTGTAAATAATCCAAAAGTTTTAATTTTAGATGAACCATCAAATAGTTTAGATATAGCGTCATTTATAAAACTTTATAATGTAATGAGAAAGATTTCGTCTTACGGAACCAAAATAATACTTGTGACTCATTTGGTGTCTGACATTATTCCAGAGATTAGTAGATTTATATTTTTCAAAGATGGAAAAGTATTTGCTGATGGGAGACGTGCTGAAATCTTTAATAGTGATAAACTCTCTTCTCTTTTTGAGCTAAAGGTGGAACTACATGAAAGTAACGGTTTATGTAGTATTACATTACAATAGTGCAATATTAAAAATTTTTTCAATTTTTTTGCCTTGATTGTTGTGGAGATAGGAAGAGCAAAATCAGATGCTATGTTTTAAAAAGCGTAATTTTCAAATTTCAAATATATCAATACATTAGTTTTAATAAAAATAAATCCCTAATACTAAATATTTGTATGTGTGAAATAGTTGTTTTTATTAATTCTTAGTATTTTAAACGTTCTTACTTAGGTTAGAGGTTTATCTCTGTGAAAAGATTTATAAAATATATTTTTGTAAGTTTAAGTTTTTTATTTTTTATTGTGGCATTATTATCTCTACATAATCAATTAAAAAACATAAGCTATAGTGAAATTATAAACGCCTTAAAAACTCTTTCTTTTAATAGGATAATAATAGCTTCGTTCTTATCAGTACTATATTATCTAATTTTAGGTGGATATGATATTATAGCGTTTAAATACATAAATCCAAAAACTTCGCTGAAACACAAGGATATAATATTTACATGCTTTATAAGCAATATTTTGGGAAATAATACTGGATGTTCAATGCTTTTTGGCGGATCAATACGTTATAGACTTTATTCGTTGTACAATATTTCAATAGCTGATGTTGCGAAAGTTTCCCTTTTTTCTTCAGCAACGATTTGGACTGGACTTTTATTAGTAGGAGGATTTGTTTTTGCTTTTGCGCCTGTTTCTCTAAAAGGAATTCTTGATTTTAATTTTTCTGTTAGAACAATAGGGTTGTTTTTTATTGTCACTTTAGTTTCATATATTTTATTCAGTATATTGCGTTCAAAGCCTATAAAATTATTTAAATGGACTGTGACTTTTCCAAACATTAAAATTGTTTCTTTACAAATTTTGGTTGCTACATGTGATTGGCTTGTTGCTTCCTTTGTTCTTTATGCTCTTATGCCAATTGGAGGTATATCGTATTTTGCTTTGCTTAAGATTTTTCTTATATCTCAGCTATTAGGGATTATAAGTCAAACGCCTGGCGGAATAGTAATTTTTGAGGCTTCAATTACTTCACTACTTCCAAATTCTTTGAATAGTCCGGAGGTTATGGGTGGATTGTTAGCTTATAGAGCAATATTCTATTTTTTCCCGCTCTTGATAGCACTTGTTTTACTGGTTTCTTTTGAGATAATTATTTTCACAAAAAAATTCAAAAAAACAACAAAAATTTTTGGTAAAACTGTTTCTTCATTTATAGTTCAAGTTATTGCGTTTTCGTCATTTTTTGTCAGTATGATTGCTATGTTTTCAACATCAACACCTTTTAATGTGAGTCGATTAAAGTTCGTACTAAGCTTACTTCCGATATGGATAGCAGATTTATCACATTTTCTATTAAGTATTGTGGCGTTGGGATTGCTTTTCATCTCAAGAGCTTTGCAACTTAGAATTAAAAGTGCATGGAAAATCGCGTGCATTTTAATAAATTTTGCTATTGTTTTTGTAGTTGTTACTGGCGAATCATATTTTGTTCTTTTGTGTTTTGTAGTGTTATTAATTGCACTTTTAACTTCAAAAAAGTATTTTTACAGAAATATTTCAGTTTTAAATACAGCATTTAGTACGTGGTGGTTCAATGCTGTTATTGTAGTTTTTGTTTTATCAATATGGATAGGGTTTTTCGTAAACAAACAAACTGTTTTTCACTTAATGCGTTTGAACGTATTGTTTGAAGATATATTAGGCAATACTACGGATACTGCGAGATTTTTAAGATCAAGTATTGGTATGGGTATTATAATTTTTATAGTTGTTTTAGAACAAATATCAAGGAGTTTCTTAAAAAAAACTGTTTTATTTACGAGTGACGACATAAAAAATATAATCGATTTTTCGGATTATACGTATTCATTTAATGTGCTATCTCGCGATAAAAATTGTATTGTGAATGATAAAAAAAATGCATTTATTATGTACGCAAAATCAAAAAATAGTTGGATTGCTTTAGGTGATCCTGTTGGTGGACATGATAATAAGAGCAAAAACGAGTTATTGTGGAATTTTAAAGAGATTGCAGATAGTGCTTCAGCGAGACTTGCTTTTATAGGTGTGGATCATAGATATGTACAAATCTATAATGATATAGGACTTGATACTTTTAAAATAGGACAGGAGGCAAAAATTCCTTTAAAAGCTTTTGATAAAGAATCAGAGCGTTTTAAGTATTTTTGTTATATAGAAAAAAAGATTGAAGATGCGGGATTTGGGTATAGAGTATTGAAAGCTGAAAATTTCGAAATGTATAAAAATATATTTTCTCATATAAACAATGAGTGGATAGAAAATGTTAACTATGTTGATAGAGAATTTGTACCAGGGAAATATGACGAGTCTTATATGAGAAATATGGATTTTGCAATAGTTGAAAAACATAATGAAATTTATGCATTTTCTGTGATTACAAAAACTAAAAACAAAAATGAAGTATCTTCTGGAATTGTAAGATATGCGAAATGTGATAAAAATATTTTTATTTATATGATATTTAAGAATATATTATGGGCTAAAGAAAATGGATATAAAATGTTTGATTTAGGGCTTGCTTATTTCCCGTCAATAGAAAGTGAAGATGGGGTAATAAAATATTTTGCGAAAATGTTTATGTTTGCTGAACATTTCAATTATAATCTTTTATCTTTGAGAGAATTTAAAGATAGGTTTTACCCAATGTGGTATAACAAATATATCGCTATTTATCCAACCAAACAAATTAATGTGTTTATTAGAAATTTCATGATGCTAATTTCTCCTTCTGTAAAATTTTCAGTGAGGGATATTTCTTTGTAAGGCTTTAGAGTATGAAAGCTTGGGATATTTTTTATAAAAACATTTTTCGAAATGATTTTGTTATAGCGAAAGATAAAGTTGTTTTAGCAATTTCAGGAGGGATGGATTCTGTTTGTATGTTGCATATGTTTTGGCGTCTTGCAAAGAAAATAAATATCGATTTTCTAGTAGTGAATTTTAATCACAATTTAAGGAAAGAATCTTTAAAAGAAGCAAATGTCGTAAAAAATTTGTCAGTAAAACTTGGAATTATGTGTTTTGTTGAGAAAATAGATGTGAAAAAGTATTCAAAAATTCATTCTGTTTCAATTGAAACAGCTGGAAGAGAATTAAGATATCTAAGTCTTGAAAAAATTGCCAGGGAGTATAAATGTAATAAGATCGCTACTGCACATAATGCAAACGATAATGCCGAAACTGTACTTATGTGGCTTTTGAGAGGGACTGGAAATTTTATAGGCATCCCTCAAAAAAGAGAACTGAAAAAAGGTATTTTAGTAATACGGCCATTACTTCCGATTAAAAGAAAATTTATAGAAGAATATGTTAAGAATCACAATCTTCAATTTTGTGTTGATAAGTCTAACTTTTCAGATATTTATACAAGAAATAAAATAAGATTGTCACTTATACCTGTTTTTGAAAAGATCAATCCTATGTTTGTGGAACATATTTTTGACTTAAGTTGCATACAGAATAGAGAAAATGCGTATTTAAATGAAATTTCAATCGGTTTCTTGAGTGAATGTGTGAAATTGAGAAAAAATCGAATTTTGCTTGATTTGGCAATGTTTTTACAGTATAATAAAGCTATACAATTTAGAATTCTAAAAAATATATTGCCTCAGCATAAATATAATTCATTCATTAACTTTATAATGCATAAGATTTTGTCATCAGATAGAACTACTTTTAAATTATCTTCTGATTGGATTGTTAAAATGACGTCTGAGAAAGTTTATTTTATTAAGAATAAGAGTATGGATTTATTAAAGAAAGGAGGATATTAATATGGATGTTCTTTTTTCTGAAAAGTTAATACGGAAAAGAATCATTGAAATTGCAGATCAGATATCATTTGATTATAAAGATAGGGAAGTGTTGATTATTGGAGTTTTGAATGGTAGCTTCATTTTTTGTGCCGATATGGTGCGTAATTTAGTAAATGTAAAATTTAAGATGGATTTTATTTCGTTAAGTTCATATTTAGGTATGAGTTCAACAGGGAAAATAGAAATGTTTTCAAAGTTTGAAGAAAATGTTACTGGGAGAGACGTACTTATATTAGATGATATTATTGAGACTGGTATGACTTTGGATTTTATAATTAAAGAAGTTATTTCAAAAAACCCTAAAAGTGTTAAGACGTGTGTTTTGATTGACAAAAGGTGTATGCGTAAAAAAGATGTGCCTGTTGAATATATTTGTTTAGAAATGGCTGCTAATATGGGTGATGATTTTGTTGTGGGCTATGGGTTGGATTATAATGGGTTTTTCAGAGGTTTGCCTTATATATGTAAATTAAAGGAGTTTATTAGATGAAAAAGAAAAATCCATGGTTTTTGTTTTTTTGGATAATGTTATTTATTGTTATATTTATGATTTTCAATACTATTAAACAAAGACCGCAAGATTTTGAACTTGAGTACTCTCAGTTTAAACAGTATATAAGATCAGGAAATATATCAAAGGTTTTAGTCGGTCCAGAATTTATTAGAGGATGTTTTAAAGATAGTAATGGAATTTTGAGAAAGTTTAAAACTATTCCTATGTCTGATCCTAATCTTATAAAGGATATGGAGGATAATAAAGTACTTGAATTTTCGGCTACAACTAAAAATGATTGGATTGGTCCTCTGCTATTAAACTGGGGTCCTATAATTCTTATACTTTTGTTTTGGTTTTGGATGTTGCGAGGTATGAGCGGTGGGAATAAGCGAGCTATTTCTTTTGGGAAAGCAAAAGCAAAACTTGCTGGAAAAAATAGTGTTGTAAGAAAAATTACTTTTAAAGATGTTGCAGGCTGCGGTGAAGCTAAAGAAGAACTTGAAGAAATAATAGAATTTTTGAAAAATCCATCAAAATTTAAAAAACTTGGAGGTAAAATTCCTAAAGGTGTTTTACTTTTCGGATCACCTGGTACAGGGAAAACACTACTTGCAAAAGCCGTTGCAGGTGAAGCTGATGTTCCATTTTTTTCTTCAAGTGGTTCAGAATTTGTTGAGATGTTTGTAGGTGTTGGTGCTTCAAGAGTTAGAGATCTGTTTGAACAGGGTAGAAAGTCTGCACCATGTTTGTTGTTTATAGATGAAATTGACGCCGTAGGTAGGTACAGGTTTGCAGGTATAGGTGGTGGACATGATGAAAGAGAGCAAACGCTAAATCAACTTCTTGTTGAGATGGATGGTTTTGAAACTAAAGAAGGTGTGATTTTAATTGCTGCAACAAATAGACCGGATGTTTTAGATCCTGCACTTTTAAGACCTGGAAGATTTGATAGACAAGTGGTAGTTATAAGTCCTGATCTTAAAGATAGAGAAGAAATACTTAATGTGCATTCACGAAAAGTAAAACTTGGACGCGATATAAACTTAAATGTTATTGCAAGGAGGACTCCAGGTTTTGTTGGTGCAGATCTTGCAAATCTTGTAAACGAAGCTGCTCTTCTTGCTGCGAGAAATAATCAAGAAGCTGTGAATATGAAAAATATGGAAGAAGCAATAGACAGGGTTATTGCTGGTCCTCAGAGAAAGTCTCGTTTAATGTCTGATAAGGAAAGACAAATTATTGCTTATCATGAAGCAGGGCATGCTCTTGTTGCGAAGTTTATGCCAACAGCGGATCCTGTTCATAAAGTTTCTATAATACCGCGAGGAGTTGCTTTAGGATATACGCTTCAACTGCCAGAAGTAGATAAGTATTTATCTACTAGAGCTGAGTTGTCTGATAATCTTGCGATATATATTGGTGGTCGTGTTGCTGAGGAGCTTGTGTTTTCAGAGATTACTACAGGTGCTCGAGATGATATATCTAAAGCTACTAATATAGCTATGAAAATGGTTACAGAATTCGGCATGAGTGATAAAATAGGTCCTATATCTCTAAAAGGCCCAGAGGAAGAGGTATTTTTGGGAAGAGATATTTCAAGAGATGTAAGACATTCTGGAAAAATTTCTGAACTTGTAGATGAAGAAGTTAAAAGTATTATAGATATTGCAAAAAGTAGAGCTTCGAAAATTATTAAAGAAAATATGAACATTTTGAATAAGGTTGTGGATTATCTTTTGGAAAGGGAAAACTTGAGTGGTGAGGATATAGATAAAATAATAAAGGGAGAAGAATTGCCTTCTTTATCTAAAGATACTTTGAACAATAATGCGAATGATAGGAAAAAAAATATAGTTGAGAAAAAAGTTATAGATGAGCAGGTTTTAGAAGGTGAAAACGTTTAACTTTAATAGAGAAAAGGCTAAGAAGGCTATAAAGCTTTTACTTGAATCTTTTGGTGAGGATTTGGAGAGAGAAGGTATTAAGCATACTCCTGAAAGAGTTGCAGATTTTTATAAGGAACTTCTATCAGGTAATGAGATGGATCCTTCAAAATTTATTCCAGCACCCTACTCAACAGAGAATCATGAAGAAATAATTTTAGTTAAAGATATTCCATTTTATTCTATATGTGAGCATCATTTGCTTCCTTTTTTTGGTCGGGCGAATGTAGCGTATATACCTAAAAAAGACAGGATAATCGGTGTGTCAAAAATTATAAAACTCATTGAAGTTTTTGCAAGTAGATTGCAGCTTCAAGAGAGACTTATAAAAGAGATTGCAGATATCGTAATGCAATGTGTAAAACCGCATGGAGTTATGGTTGTTGTTGAAGCAGAACATTTATGTATGACTATGAGAGGTGTTAAGAAACCTGGCTCAAAGGTTGTTACTTCTGCTATGCGTGGTATATTTCTAAAAGATTTAAGGACTCGTTCTGAGGCGATGTCACTATTGAAGGTATGAAATATTTAGTTTTTTTTATGAGATATATATTCGTAGCAGTGTAAACTTGACATTAAACTTAAAGTTGTTGTCCAATTTGAATGATTATAAGAAAAGCAATTATTAATAACCTTAGTGATGCTTTAAGACTTGTAAAAAGTACGGGCTGTAGCTTTAGTGTACGCAAGTCACTTGCAGAAAAGGGACTTATTAAACCGATAGTTATTGAAAAAATAGATAATAGAGCGGCAAATGTTTTGAAACAAGAAGCTATTTCTGTCGGAGCAGATTCTATAATAAGTGAGTATGTTAGTAAATTTAAGTGCGGTACATCAAATGCAGTTTTATTTGCTACTATAAATCAGACTAAAAAGTTAATAAATAAGCTTAAATTACAACCGTTTGGGTTAAAAAAAGTTGCCTTTGAGCTTGACAAGATATTAAGTAAAGAAAAAGTTTTTAAGTATGGTAATAAATATCTTGACTTATCCAGTCCAATTGTTATGGGTATTGTAAATATGGATCCTAATTCTTTTTCAGGTGATGGGCTTACTGATCCTGATAAAGCTCTTAGACAAGCTATTGACTTTGAAAAATTTGGGGCCAAGATAATAGATATAGGTGCAGAGTCTTCTAGACCAGGGGTTGATCCTATTGATGCGAAAACAGAAATAAAGAGATTACTTCCTGCTCTGAGAAAAATAAGAAAAGATATTCGTGTTCCTATTTCTGTTGATACTTATAAGTACGAGACAGCAAAGGCAGCTCTTGATGAAGGTGCAGATATAATAAATGATATTTTTGCTTTGAGAAAAGGTAGAGAAAATCTAGCAAAACTTATTGCGGATACTAAAGTTGGTTTAGTACTTATGCATATGAAAGGTGTTCCTAGAAATATGCAGATGTCTCCATGTTATGGAAATTGTACATCTGAGGTATATAAATTTCTTATGGAGCGTAAGAGCTATGCAGTTAGTTTTGGTATAGCTGAAGAGTGCATTGCGATTGATCCTGGTCCTGGTTTTGGAAAGAATTTAGAACACAATGTTGAATTGATAAAAAATATCAGTGTTTTTTCAAATCTTGGTGTAGTTGTAGGTGCAGTGTCTAGAAAAAAATTTATAAAAACCCTTATTGGAGATGTAGATAAAACGGCTTTTATTGTTGCAAATTTTCTTACAGCACTTTCAGGGGCTGATATTCTGAGAGTTCATGATGTAAAAGAAACAGTAAATGTTTTAAAAATAGTTGAAATTTTCCAGAGACTATAATGGAAGCTTTATTTAAATGTATAAATATAGGTAATATTTGTGCATTAATTGTGCCATACTTAAAGTTTTTATTAAATTTCTACAATAAGTATATAGTTAATTTTTTTGATGTTATTGTACTTGCAATAGTATTTTACAGAGTCATTCTTGTTATTAAAAAAACTAGGGCGATACAGATAATCTGTGGCATATTTATAATTTTATTTTTTACGATAACTGCAAAATTCTTACGCTTAAAAGCATTATTATGGATTTTGGAAAATTTCTGGCTTGCTGCAGTAATCATCTTTTCCGTTGTATTTCAAGTTGAAATCCGGAATGTATTGGCTCAAATTGGTGGGCAAATTTATGGGTTTAGGTTCAAAGTTGAAGATTCTTATGTAACTGAGATTATAGAAGCTGTAAAAGATTTGAGCATGTCTATGGCAGGTGGACTTATATCAATAGAGAATAAAGTAGGTTTGAAAAACTTTACGGAGACAGGAATATCTTTAAACGCGAATATTTCAAAGGAATTATTGCTTTCAATTTTTAAGAATAAATCTGCTCCTTTGCATGATGGAGCTGTAATAATATTTGATAATAAAATTTCAGCTGCTGGATGTTTGCTTCCTTTGAGTCATACCAATATAAAAATGTTTGGAACAAGGCATAGAGCGGCACTTGGTTTAAGTGAATTGACGGATGCAGTTACAATCGTTGTTTCTGAAGAAACTGGGCAAATATCTGTTGCTTATAAGGGGAAGCTAAAAGCGAATATATCACTTTTAGAACTAAAAGAAATAATTAGCAGTAATGGTGAATCCTTAAAATAAAAATGAAAAAATTATATGTAAAAATAAGAAAAGATTGGCTCCTTAAGTTGTTTGCTTTAGGAATTGCTTTTTTGTTTTGGTTAGTAAGTAACATGAAATAATTCATTAAATGGGTCATCTCTTTTAGTAAGAAATTTAATATGAGTGGATTTAATAGAATGAAAAAACTTGGAGTAAATATAGATTATGTAGCTACGATAAGTAGACGAGAAGAGAAGGTTTTCCTTCACTTATTGAAGTGGCAGAGGTTTGTGAGAATAACGGAGCAGATAGTATAACTGTACATTTGAGAGAAGATAGACGACATATTCAAGATAAAGATGTTTACGATTTGAAAAATTCTATTAACACGGAATTGAATCTTGATATGATTGCAAGTTGAGAAATAGTCAAAATAGCATATTGGATGTGAGACCAGATTTCGTATGATTAGTACAGAAGGCGGTTCTTGATGTCAAAAATCAGAAAGATGGACTTTTAGCATTGTTAATAGGCTTAAGAAAGCTGGAATTACTGTAAGTGTATTTAGAGTTACACACAGGACAATACGCAAAATTCTTTAAGAGAAAGCGGAATAATAAATAGTATTGAATTTGAATAGGAGATGCAAAGAATCTCTGAAACTTCACAAGTGGCAATAAAAAAGGGGTTTTTGGTGAATGCTGGACATGGGCTAGATTATGATAATATAAAACAATTCTGTAGAATTTCCGGTGTAAATGAATTTAATATAGACTTTTTAGTCATTGCAAAATCTATATTTACAGATCTTGAAATGGCTGTAAAAAATATGAAAACACTTATTAGCGAGAATTAAAATATGTGTGGGATTGTTGGATATATAGGAAAGAGAAATAGCGTAGATGTAATATTCAATGGTTTAAGAAAACTTGAATATAGAGGGTATGACTCTTCTGGTATTGCAGTCATTGTCGACAAAGAGTTACATGTAAGAAAGAAAGTGGGTAGACTTTATAATCTCAGATCGGATATTTTGAAAGATCCTATAGTTGCAAACATAGGACTGGGGCATACTCGTTGGGCGACACATGGTAAACCATCTGAAAAAAATGCTCATCCACATATGGATTCTACAAAAAGTATGGTTATTGTTCACAATGGTATAATAGAAAATTATGTTAAATTGCAAGGTGAACTTTTAAGATACGGTCAGAAATTTGAATCTGAGACTGATAGCGAAGTAATAGTTCATCTTATAAAGAGAAATTATAAGGATAGTTTGTTTCATGCTGTTCAAAAAACTTTAAAGAAAATTAAAGGCTCATATGCGTTTGGGGTATTATATAAATACGAATACAATAAGATAGTGTGTGCAAAGCAGGATGCTCCTTTGGTTATAGGTATTGGTAAAGGTGAAAATTTTGTAGCATCTGATGTTACAGCTCTGCTTCCTTATACTCGTGATATAATTTTTCTTGAGGATGGAGATATCGCTGAAATTACAGCAGAGAAAGTAATTATAAAGGATATTAGAAGCAATATAAAAAATAGAGAAATAAAGAGCATACAATGGAATGCCACTCAAACTGAGAAAGATGGCTATAGGCATTTTATGTTGAAGGAGATATTTGAACAGCCTCGCACGATAGAAGAAACTTTCAAAAATAGAATTTATCCAAATGAGGGTAGAATTCATATTGATGGAATTGGACTCAAAGACGAAGATATTAAAAACATCTCAAACATTCATGTTGTAGCTTGTGGAACATCATATCATGCGGGGTTAGTATCTAAATTTTTATTTGAGAATTTTACAGGGATACCAACTGAAGTTGATATTGCTTCAGAGTTTAGGTATGGAAATTCTATCCTAAATGAAAAAAATTTGATTATAATTATTTCACAATCTGGCGAAACTGCAGATACTTTAGCAGCTTTAAAGCTTGCAAAAAGTAAAAATTGTCGAACACTCGCATTATGTAATGTTGTAGGTTCAAGTGTTAGTCGTGAAGCTGAACACGTAATTTACACCTATTGTGGTCCTGAAATATGTGTGGCATCAACAAAAGCTTTTACAAGTCAACTTACTATTCTTTATATGCTTGCATTTGATTGGGCTAATAAAAGAGGAAAACTTACAAAGGAAGAGTTAAAAGAATATTTAAATGAATTATGGGAAATCCCATTAAAGATCAGCGAGTTTTTGAAAAATATCAAGTTGCTTCAAGATATTGCAAAAGTATTTGTAAATAAAAGAGATTTTTTGTATTTGGGTAGGCATGTGAATTATCCTATTGCACTAGAAGGTGCATTAAAATTGAAAGAAGTTTCATATATTCATGCTGAAGGTTATGCTGCTGGTGAAATGAAACACGGTCCAATAGCTTTAATTGATGAGTCTATGCCTATAGTTGCAATAGCTATTAAAGGTAGAGTTTATGAAAAAATGATTTCAAATATAGAAGAAGCTAAGTCTAGAGGTGGGACTATTATAGCTTTGGCAAGTGAATATGATGAAGAAATTGTAACTAAAAGCGACTATATAATTTATGTGCCTAAAGTCAATGAGTTTATATCTCCACTTGTAACAGTAGTCCCATTGCAGCTTTTAGCTTATTATATTGCAGTTCTTCTTGGTTGTGATGTGGATCAGCCAAGAAATCTTGCTAAGTCTGTTACAGTTGAGTAATTTTATTGCGTTTTGTTCTTTCTTATTTTTGAGAAAAGTGTAGGAAACGAAAATGAATATAGGTGTTGATATTGAGGAAATCGAGAGATTTGCGGAATGTATGAAAGACAAAAAATATTTGGAGAGAATTTTTTCAAATGAGGAAATATCTTATTCAATCGCTAGAAAGAACTCTTTACAGCATTTGGTTGCTCGTTTTGCAGCTAAAGAAGCTATTTGGAAAGCGTTAAGCTCTAAAAATAAGAAGTTTGTGATTACTGATATCTCAATTAAAAATAATAAAGTTGGTAAGCCTAATGTGTATATTAAAAATAAGAGATATAAAAAAATAGATATTTCATTGTCTCATACTAGTAAATATGTTGTTGCATTTGCGATTGTTTTCTAGAGCATTTTATGAGAAAAAAGGAAATTAGAAGTTGTGTTTTAAAATTAAAAAGAGATCCTGATAGTTATAAATACAATTATGGTCATGTTTTAGTAATTGCAGGATCTAAAACTATGCCAGGTGCAGGTACTTTGTGTTGTTTAGGGGCGTTACGTTCTGGGTCGGGACTGGTAACTTACGCTGTCAAAGATGATTTTTTAAATCAAGTTTGTTCAATTTCAAAACCTGAAGTAATGTTTTTTGTGTATGAAACAGTAGCAGAAATTTTTGATTTTATTAGTTGTAGAAAAATTTCGTCCATTGTTATAGGTCCTGGTTTAAAAGTAGATTTTAATATAATGTACGGTTTTATTAAAAAAATTATTTGTTCAGTTGATATTCCGGTTATTTTAGACGCTTCAGGTATTGCTTGTTTTAATAATATTTCAAGCGAATTGAGAAGTGCAAAAGCTAAACTTATAATAACGCCGCATTTGGGTGAATTTGCTAGACTTTTAGGTATGGGTAGTGCTGAAATAAAAAGTAATGGAGAGAAAATAGTTGCAGATTTTGCTAAAGAAAACTCTCTTATTTGTGTTCTTAAAGGTAATAATACTATTGTGTCTTCCGGTGAAAAAACATACATAAATAATACTGGTACTCCTGCAATGGCTACTGCTGGGAGTGGTGACGTTTTAAGCGGAATAATTTCTTCTTTTGTAAATGTTATAGATGATACATTTGAAGCTGTAAAATTTGCAGTTTTTGTACATGGACTTACTGGTGAATTTGTCGAAAAACATAAAGGTACTACGGGTGTTATTGCAAGCGATATTGCTGAAAATGTTTGTTATACTATTAAGCGTTTATGAGTGTAAAATAAAGTGAGTTTAGAATCTGGAATCATAGATACAATATAAGAAGACACATACATAGAAATCCTAAAGTTAGTGAGAGTGAATATGATACTGCAGATTTTTTGAGTCTAAACTCTAGTCTAGGAATTAAAAATGTCACATGAAGACATAGGAGAAACTGGGGTTATAGGCACATGGGGTTCTTACAATTGTTACTACTAATGGTAGATTTTATCTTGTGAGTACACATGCAAGTCCTTAGATGCTACAGTGAGAAGTTTAAACAATGAAATAAGAAATTTCATAAGGGTAAATATTTTGAGAAAATTTAAAATCGTAGAATTAACTCATGAGGTAAAATGCGTTGCTAATTATGGTGAAATAGGAGAATCATTTATTAATACTTCTGAAATTACAGAGAAATGTATTAAAACTGCACAAGAATTTTACGGAGAAAGCAATGTTGAAATATTGGAAAAGCTTTCTATGTGTGGCTAAGATTTTTCAGAGTATTTAAGTTTGCTAGATGGCAACTTTGTATATAGATACTTTTAAGGATGAACATACTCTCCGTATCCGTGTCATCATAGTAATTTTAGTATTGACCGACCGAAAACTGCGAAATATATTGCATATACTGTAGAACAATTTTTTAAATAGTAATTTATTAAATAAAACTAAGTAAGATTTATTGATTTTTATATTAAGTGTAAATTTTATTAAATTTTAGCAGTTTCTGTTATCTCTATTTCAAAGATACCATTTTTTAAAGATGATGGTGGGTATTGGTTGTGATTAGTGTGTATAGTTGTATTTAAGCATTTGGATGTAGAGTAGATTGTTTGATTATTATTTTTAGATTGTTGTATTTCAACTTTAATGTAATTATCAGTAATAGCTTTATGTTCCCCAATTTTTACGGCATTTCTTTTTGTACCTATATTTTTTTTTAAGAATATTTTTCTTTTTTCAGAATCAATTTCAAATAATTCTTTTGATCTGTCTTTAATTTCATTTATATGAACTTTATTTTTAAGTGCTGAAGCTTTTGTACCTTCTCTATCAGAATATCTGAATATATGTAGTCCTGCAAATAAAATTCTTTTTATGATAGCACATGTCGTTTTATGATGTTCTTTAGTTTCGTTAGGAAATCCGGTGATGATATCTGTAGTAAGTGCGAGATCTGGCAAAATTTGCATTATTTTATTTATTTTTTTTTCAAACTTTTTTGATGAATACTTTCTGTTCATTTGTTTTAATATTTCATCGCTACCTGACTGTAATGGAATATGTAAATGACGGCATATTTTTTCCGGATTTCCTCTAATAAGTTCAATTAATTTATTATCAATCTCATTTAATTCAATAGATGAAATTCGTATTCTAAAATTTAAAGGGATTTTTATTATTTTTTCAATAAGTCCTGATAGTCCTGTTTTTGATAATTCGCTTCTATATTTTCCTATGTTTATCCCAGTCATAACTATTTCGGAATAGCCATGTTTTACAAGACTTTCAATTTCAGATATAGTTTCTTTTTCGGGTTTACTCCATAAGATATTTCTTACATATGGTACTATACAATAACTACAAAAACTATTACAGCCATCTTGGATTTTCAGAAATGCTCTTGAATGTCTATCAAAACCTGAAACTGTTTGGTTTTGAGGATTGACAAAAAGTTTTTTTTTGTCTGCTATTATTTCTATATTACGATGATTAGATAAAAGTTTTTTAATATAATTATTTCTGTTTTTTATAATACATCCGGTTAATATTATTTTGGGTTTTTGAGGTAATTTTATTGTTTTTCTTAAAAAATATTCACATTCTTTATCAGCTTTTGCAGTTACGGTGCAAGAATTAAAAATAATGATATTTGCTTCCTCAGGATTTTTTGTATATATGAAATTGTTGTTTTTAAATTTCTCAGAAATAAGCTGTGATTCATATTGATTTACTTTACAGCCAAAAGTATATATATGATATTTTTTCATTTTCAAAGCCACCTTCTAGCCCTATTAAAGATGTTATTGATAAAAGTTTTACTTTCGTTGTTATTTCCCCATAGTAAAATGTTTATAATTTTTTCTGTTATGGCATTTTTACATACACTTCCAAAATCTATGGATTCATTTATTTTTATAATATTGTTTCTTCTACATTGTGAGCTATTTTTTCATATCGTTTTAACTTGTTTTTTGAAAGAATAATATTTGTGTTTCTTTTAGCACTAATGAGTATAATTTCTGAAACTCCTATTTCAACACATTTTTCTATTAGCCATTTAAATCTAAATAAAGTTTTTACGACAAATTACATCAAAAATCATTATTTCATTGTTAAGTTTAAATCGGCGTACATTTTTTACATAAAAATGTGTTATGAAAAATTTTCTGTATATTTTTAATTATACACAATCAAGATGAGTGAGATTAATCTGGAAACTGCAATGCAAAACTCAAAAAGAAAAAAATTAACAAGAATATTATCACTTGTAATGCTAGCTCTGTTTGATAATAGTAAAGTAATGTCTTCTTTTTAATATTACACTATTTTCTATTTTGTATTATAATATAATTAAATTTATCAAGGTGTTTATTGGAATGTGTATAAAATATTATAATTTTAGTATATAATATAATTGTATATAATATATAATTGATATAGATGTATATTGCTTGGTTGGCCATATACTTTATACCTAGTACACGATAATTATCATGTGTAAATAATAGAGTTTTGTGTAATAATGAAAAAGTTAATATTCTTATGTGAAGAGATAAGTGCTATTATAATTTATAGAGTATTAAAGTTTGTGGAGGTGTGTGTTAGTAGGGGGGGGGGGGGGTGTGGCAGAGCGGTTTAATGCACCAGACTGTAAATCTGGCGGGCTTGCCCTTCGGTGGTTCGAATCCATCCGCCCCCAATTAGTAATAAAATATGTGCCTGTTTTTATAGTATGCGGGAGTAGCACAATGGTAGTGCTTCAGCCTTCCAAGCTGGCTACGCGGGTTCGATTCCCGTCTCCCGCTTTAGTTGGAAGTATATCTCACGAGGATACGCCGAGGTGGCTCAGTGGTAGAGCACCTTCTTGGTAAGGAGGTGGTCGCGGGTTCAATTCCCGTCCTCGGCTATAGATGATTGTAAATTAATTAATGTGTACGGATATAAATGTAGCAGTGAGTGAATTAGGTAGTGATGTGTAATGAGAGGTAAGGAGTAAGTAGAAAAAAAGGTGAGGTGATAGGGATGGGAAAGGAG
>BTIF01000025.1:0-18641 GCA_036245315.1 Endomicrobiia bacterium
TACACTCCCAATCCCTAATACAAACACTAATGCTAAGGCTATTAAACTCTTTTTCATTCTAATTACCTCCTTGATTTGCTTTGATCTTAGCAAATATCCATTGTATCTACAAAAGAAAAAGACAGACCCAAAGGCCTGCCCTTTCTTATTGTTACAATTACTGTGATTTATAATTTATAATTTGCTTTTCAGTTTATCTTAAATAGTGCAGTTAGAGCTATTGTACCTACCCCAAAAACAAAGGGTCTAGGCCTTTGTCGATGAATTTGCCCCCACCGATTATCTCATAGCGGGAGTTCTATGCAATGTCAACAAGCGTGAAACACCTACAACTTCAACTAATCTCTGTGTTACACCTATGTTTCTAGTAGCACGGTAACAGATGCACTTCTCTGCAGGATGAACAGGTGAGAGTTGTCTCCAACTAAAACTCCATGATGCATAAGCAGACCCTACACTCCCAATCCCTAATACAAGCACTAATGCTAAAGTCATTAATTCCCTTTTCATAGTACTTCCCCTCCTCCTAGCTAACTGGGCAAACATCATCTTCTAACACCCACCACGTAAAGTTTCGTTAAATACCCCACTGAGAAATTCAGCGTTGCAAGCGCCAACTTTTTTTGCATACTGCGCAGCCAATCTTGCATAATGTGCGGGATCGGTTGTGTTACTCGCAAAACTTTTCTTCATCTCTCGTTGAAAACCCATAAGTGATTTTATGACACAATCATCGTAGGATATAGCAAATGCATTCCCAAGACCTAAGAACAGAACACCCATCAAAACAATAAAGCTCTTTTTCATCTCAAGTTTCTCCTTTATTCATAAGATACAGGACCTCATACAAACTATTCAATTCAATCAAACACTCAAACACTATTAATACCGCAAACCCATCCAAATAGGTGACTCACCCAACAATCCATCATATGACTGAGCTCATCGTTCATCCCCATAGTATGAACAATTGCCAACCACACCATATGCGTAGGCATTGAATAACCTTTCCTTTTCACAGTCAAACAACGCTCCTGCATACTTCCCAGCCAACATCGCAAAATGGGCGGGGTCCACTGTGTTGTTTGCAAAACTTTCCTTCATTGCTTGGTGATAATCGTTAAGTGCGTCTTCGGCACAATCATCGTAGGATGTAGCAAATGCATTTCCAAGACCTAAGAACAGAACTGCCATCAACACAGCAAGTGATTTTCTCATTTGCATCTCCTTAATTGTAATAAATATTACATCACATGAACATTAATCTTCCACATCTAGATTATAACAAAGACATTTGATTTAAATCAAGAAGGAGATACTCCAGCACACATCAAGAGATACATGCTTGAGTAAATGAAAAAACCAAAGTTATGTCATTAGTGGCATGCCCTTGATATATCAGATTATAGCAAAAGAAATATTAAGTTCATTGAATAAGGTTAGTTTGGGGTTGGATAAAGCAATCTAGAATGCCACTTAAACCTACAGGAAGGGCCTAATTATGCGATATTTTGAGTTTGATATAGAAAGGGATACCAGAGAGTTAAAGATCAGCTTCATATTTAGATAGAATGAGCTGCAAGGGTTCTGTTGTTCCTTGATCCCTAGCTACAATTTCTCTTGGAGCTAGTTTGTCTATTATGTACAAAACTGTCTGGATATTGTTCTCCTTCAAAAATTCCTTTCTCAGATTAGAAACTGTTTGATCCCATACAGATGCATCTACATTATCAAGATCTAAGGCTTCAAAGAGTAACTGTTTCCTGAGTGTAGCTAGTTTCCTGCCCTTAACCTTGTTTTCTGTGCTAGGCTGATACTCACTTGAGAACCTTTTCCCTCCAGGCATTATACTATCCCCTCTGGTCATTTTGTCGTCAATATATTATACCATATTCCTCTTCTCAAGATAGATCCACAAACTCAGATTCTACTTGTTATATAATTCAAACCATTCAGGCTTGCACTTGGGGGTTCCAGCCTGATGGGTTTCATAACACACTGTCTTTAATCTTTACCTAGCAGGGAAAAGCATTTGGGTGGATTGTCTACCTACATGTGACAAGAGAAACTACCCGAATATTTATATGGCCCCCAGCCAGATATAAATATGAGGGGGTAGTTAGTCTCTCGCAGTCTAAATTAAAGATTGTCATAAAGCTACATCCTGGAAGAAAGGAAGGAAAGCAAAATGAAATGAAGCTTTCTTTCCTTTTTATGTCTTTAGTAACATAGTAAGGAGGGTTTTATCCTGTATAATTAACACCAATGTTTTATTTGAAATTTTTCTTATTTATCAATGATTTTTTGTGTTTTTTTGTGTTTTTTGAAGGTGAAATTTTAGAGAATTTATCCTGTATAATTAACACCAAGTTTTTAATTTCAGTTCTTGGGATTTATACGTTTTTGTATTTTTCCCGTGAAATAGTATCTGTTTAGGTTAAAACGCCAATTCCCCTTCTTATTTTTTGGGGGATTTGAAACGATCCACCCAAGCTTTCTGGCACAATAAAATGCCGCCCATATTATATAATTTCGCATCTGATTAAATAATTTGTTGTCTCTGAGATCCTTGTGATTGTCTCCCATATAGTTATTTGTCATTAAAATTCTAACTATTTCATTATCTATATTCCCTAAAAATTTACCTATATCTTCATCACTTATTTCACAGAAATTTCCTTCATACCCACTTTTTATATCTTTAAAATTCCGTGCAGAATTATACCTATACTTTAGTAGCATGTTAAGTTTTGTTGGCATAGCTCTAAAAATTTTATTAGATCGAAGATACTTTATGATTCTTTTATGTTTAGGGGGATCCCAATATTCCTTGAGACATTGATCAATTTTTTTAAATTCCTTTAGGTTTAAATGAACATAATAGTCTTTAGAACTGCATCTTGGTCTTAATACAAATGTGTTAATCGAAAAATAATATTCAGATCCGCAAGGTAACAACATTATTTCATCAAAGGTATAGAGTTTTCGTTTAAATAGAACAAGCTCATCCCCCTCTTTGTGCATGAAAATGATTTGCGTATCTTGTTTTTCCCATAGATCTTTCAGTATTTTAGCTTTGTCATAAGATCGATATCTTCCAGTGGTATCTCGTCTTAGAAAATTTTTGAAAATATCATCTTTCGTAGCTCTGAACTTTATAGTGGAATGTTCATCCTGGGTTAGTGTATGTTTAATTTCTTTTTGAGCTGTTTGCCCAAAGCTAAGTATCTGAGCCTCAAAAAGTAGATCATCTATTGGCTTTTCAATATATTCTTTGGCAATATTTCCTATCAATTCACCATATGTATATCCACTTGCAAGTTTTCTATTTAAAAAGGTGTTTTTATCTATTTCAATGTTTTTGTTTGTCTGTTTTTTTATGCGTGTGTCAAAAAATTCTCGTTTAAAATTAATTTCTTTTGTAGGATTCGTTCCTGGTGGTAATAAACTTGTGCTCGTGTATTTGCCTGCTTTTTTTTCTTTTTCAATTATAAGTTTTAAACAGTTTGATAAGGTACTTAATGGATTATAGATATATGGTGGATCATTGTTGTTATCGAAAAAGCAGAATTCATCATAAAGTTTTTTAGCTTCAGAGGTTCCAAGTTTTTTTCAAGATAACCGTCAGTTTTTAGTAAATCTATTGTTATTTCTGTAGCCAAAACAGTTGAATATTCTAACGGATTATTTTTGTATGATTCTTGTTCTTCCTTTGATTCTAAAAATTCTCTACTATTTACAATTTCATTATAACGTTTACACATTTCCTCATAAACTTTTTTGATTGCTTCTTCTATTATTAAATGATTTTTGTCGCCAAGTATTGCATAGCCTGACTTCTTAGCAGGTTTTTCGTTGAAAAGTGTATCTGCATATTTTGCAACCTCATCTTTTCTTCTTTCAAAATCTTTTTGATTCATTGTCCTTGTCTTTTGTTTCTATTCATAAGTTTTTTCATATGTTCCGGTGGGGCTCCTGGCTTTACTTTACTTTTTTTTGTTTCCGTTTCTTTATTGTCCTTTTCCACTTCTTCCATCCCGATATTATCCCCTTTTTTCATAAACGAATAAGCTCCATTAAACTCTAGATTATACCTTTTTCCCACACCAGCACTCTCTCTAGCTTTCAAGATTTCACAGAATATTTTTGGCTCCTTTTTCTCTTCCCTTTCCCACCCGATACCAATAGCATTATGGGCATCTTGCTCAATATCGCCACTTTCTCTAAAGGAAGTATCTGTAAAAGTATCGTTGCCTTTATCATCTTTTCCAGCGACTCTATTAAACTGAGCTCCACATATTGTTACAAGTTCCTTTTCTACTGTTACATTTACAAGATTAGCCATAATCTTCTTCATCCTCATGTATCCATCATATCTACGATCGGCTTCATCATCAGGCATTCTTTGGATATAATCTATAAGGACAAGGGTTCCCTTAGAAGCTTCTTTAAGGATTCCAATGATCTTATCTTGCCTTAGATGCAAAGCGTCAAAGAGCTTGAAGTCTCCATTGTTGCATTGCTTTTCTATAAAGATACTTGCATCCTTAGCTAACTTTGCAAGAACTGAATGTTGGGGTGTAGGTTCAGATGTCCCTTTCAGTGTCTCATACAATATCTTACGTGTGTCTCCCTTGCTTTCTATCTCTTCAAGTTTCTTACGGTCGCTTTCACCCCTTTCAGCATCTCCGTAAGTGCACTTATAAGCCCTTGCCAACATCAACTTGTTTAATAGCTATCTACCACTCATCTCAAGACTAATGAATATGCATTTTCTGTTATTCTCAATAGCTTCCAGTGCAAGATTTACAAGAGCTGTGGTTTTTCCTCTTGAAGTACGAGCCCCAATGACAGATAGAGTCCCATCAGGGAATGGCAACTTATCAAAGAGTTCTGGCTTAAATTATCCTACTCGGACATGGAAATTTAAGGCTGTGAAAATGATACTATTTAGCAAAAGCGTTTGATCAATCTTTAAAGGAGCTTAACAAATGAAGAAGATAGTAAGCTTGTTTGTTTTAGTAATTTTTGCAATGACAAGCGTTGTGTCTTTTAGCGGCTGCAGATTGTTTCACAAGAAGAAAAAGAAGCGACATGACGATATGTTTGTGTTTTCTTTTCCAGATGTGAAAAAAAAATCTCATTCTGAAGACGAGGAGCCTCCTGAAGATAAGGAACATCATGAAGACGATAAGCCGCCTGATCCCTTTAAGCCGCATATTGAAGCCAATGGAAAAAGTACAGAAAGAAACGAAGCCGACAAAGATATTTTTAGATATTCAGAATATGATCCAAAAACAGAGATATTAAAAGAAGTTAAAGAAGGATTTGATCCTGATTATAGTGGCGACGAATTTGAAGACCAATGCAGCGGATCGGTAGACAATGAAGGAAAGACATGTAATACAGCTTTTTTAGAGGATAATGGGGTCTGGGTGGACAGAAACATCTATTGAAAGAAAGGTTGTAGGAGGTCCCCCAGATACGTACTGGAACAGGTATTATATTAATGACCTTGATGGGAAAACTTATAAATGGTCACAGGCTGATTCCTGGAATGCGGAAAAAGGCGAATACCAAATGGTATTTGAAGAGGACCGTCCTATTTTAGAGTAATTGGGTAAGATTGAATGTAATAATAGAGGTTAATAATCTCAAAACAAATCAGGTTGCGGCGCAAGTCTTTAAGCAATAGAGAGATTTGCGCCGTTTCTTACAGCGCTCAGAAATGACAATAGGAGAACGAAGATGACATATAAACCTGAGAAAGCAAAGACGACAAATGCTTCGAATCATGTTCAAAATCAATCCCTCGCTGAAAAAAGCAAAGAAGCTAAGGAGCAAGAAGCTAAGATTGTGTGTCTAGACTTTTGTCCTGATTTTCTCAAAGATGCGCTCAAAAGGTTCAATGAAATAAGCGATAAAATATCGTATGAGGATAGGGGGAGAATATTTTTAACTACTCCTAAGGCATGGAAGGAAGACCTGAGAGAGAAGAAGAAAAATTCCATAGCTATTTTGTTTCATGACAAATCTTACCTACGAGAATTCGTTGATAGGTTTAAGGAAATAAATGAAGGGCCGCTCAGAGATCGTTTACTTAACAAGAATATTCCATTTATGACAACACATCGTCTCGATAAGGAACTGGAAGAACGTATAAAAAAAATCCTGAAAGGGGAAGAAGTATCTAAACCCGATGAAAGTTCGAAAGAGCAATACAAAAATACAATCGTATTGGAAGATAGGACAATTTCCCAAACAAAGAACAACCCTCTTATAGATAACATACTAGTATCAAATATATTTCGTTCTCATATTGAAGAAATGAAAAGTAAATCCATAGATTCGGTCATTGGCACTGGATTTGGGAATCTTGACAGCGCATTGGATGGAGGATTAAGAACAAAGAGATTATACGCTATTGGAGGAATAACAAGCGTTGGAAAAACTACGTTTGTGATGAATATAGCCGATAATGTGGCATCCTCTGGTCACGATGTCTTAGTCTTTAGTTTGGAGATGAGTACATCTGAGATGTTGATGAAAAATCTTGCCCGACAAATATTTTTATCTAACAATAATGTGGAGAAGAATAAACGCTTAAAAGTAAAAGATTTGCCAACAGTTAGAGAACTATGTAGCGCGATATACCCAAATATGAATACTTGCACAGCAGATGAAAAACTTATGGATCGTGTAGATCAATTGAAACCGTTACTGAACGAGGCGGAGGAAACATACGCAAGGTCGACCTTAGGAAAACATCTAAGTATATATGGCATGGAGTTAGGCGCGGTTAAATTCGACACAATAAAAAGGGTGCTTGAAGAGTTCGCCGAAGCAAACTCTAAAATGCCAAGGCTCGTTGTTGTAGATTATCTACAGATAATGGCCTCGCCCAAAGGGAATTTTAATCTTAGTGAAAAACAAATAGTCGATAAGAATATAACGGAACTTAAAAGAATAGCTGTAGAATTTAATATAGCCGTTATGGTTGTTTCTTCGTTCAATAGAGATAGTTATCATGAAAAAATCAGTCTTAAGAGCTTTAAAGAAAGCGGAGGGATAGAATATTCCTGCGATGTAATGATGGGGCTTCAATTGGGTGGAATAACTTGGAAAGATAAAGAAAATGCAAAGGAAGATCCACAGGAATTTAATAAAAAAGCTATGGGCGACGATCTAAGAAAAGTCGAACTTGTTATACTGAAAAATAGAATGTACAAGGTATTCGAAGAAGTTTGTTTTGATTATTACGTTAAATCTGACTATTTTATGGAAAAATGGAACGAGAAAAAAAACAATTCTAAGAAAGAACCACAATTAAGAAAAAGAGAAAGTTATACTAATTTTTAGACAACTAAAATAGCAAAATGAATACAGAAGAATTTAAAAAAAGGGAAAATGAAGTAGCAAAATACATAGATACTATTTTCGATAAGGAAGCCGCTAAGAAATCGAATTATGCAATATTAGGTGGTGAAGAACATCCAGTAATAGAAGAGGCAATCAAAAGGGTTTTTGAAAAACTTAAAGAAAAATCTAAAGAAAGTAAAAGTACAAAAAAAATTTTTGACCCAAAAGAAAACATATCTGAAAGTAGCCCACCAGAATATTCAATTACATATGTTGTACTTACAGAAACACTAATCGATCTATTAAAAGATGATAGGTATCTTATAGAAAAACTTGGGGATACCAAAACAAATAAACTATACAATGAATTCTATACCTTTGATGAAGCTAGCCAATGTTGGTTTCTTAATCCTCTATGTACTCTGACACTTTGCCTAATGTGCGTAAAGGAACAATTACAAGAAACTAAAAACAAAGATATTTCTTATAAGAACAAGAAAATACCAAAAAATGCCATTCCATTGATGAAAGAAATTGGTCGTACATTGTCAGGACGACCAATTCCCCAAAAAAAAAGAACTTATGGAAATAAATTTTTAAACGCAAAATCTGAAAATGGACAAACTTATGGGATGGTACTACGAAAAACTACTGATGAATTCACTAAACTACCATTCGATAGTTTAACACTTTATCTCAAAATAATTGCACTTGGCTGTTCCTGGTGGAACAAAACAGAGAATATATCAATCCCAGCCGGCAGAATAAAAAAGGAGATTTCACAAAGAGAACTTTGTGAACATTTTTTAACCAAGAAAAAAACAGAGAAAATTAATAGGTACCTAGACTATGACATAAAAAAAATGTTGAAAGAATTATTTGATAAGCAGGATTTTATAATAAGATTTGCAAAAAACACTGGCTGTTCCTGGATTCTAAAAACTTTTAAACTCTACGATTTTGAAATACAAAAGACTTTACAATCAAACAAACTTAAATATTATCTCACTATCGATCTGACTATAATAGATCCACTTTTTAAAGATTATATTTACTTAGATAAAAATGAAACTGAAAAAACTGAAAAATTTTGGAAAGAATACTGGGATAAGGAATACCCTAGATATAGTAAAAAAAAGATAATTAAAGAAATAATCAATAATGGAATCATCAAGGCTGCTCCAGCTAAACTTATTTTACTTCTCAAAACAATATACAATGGACATCCTTACGCAATAAAAGTGCAAGAACTGAATGAGAATTTCGGAGATATAGATAGCATAATCGTTAAGACTCTAATAAAAACAAAATATATTGATAAAAACGTAGAGTGCCCTCAAAACAGCAAAACTTTTAAACGGGTACGTGGAGACATATACGACTGTATATTCTACACTACCAAAAAATTAGGATTGATCAATGACTTTCCTAAAAAACCAGAACAAGGACAATGGAGAATCTACCCAAGAAAGTTTTATTTCGAAGGATCATTAAAAACAAGAAAAAACAAGATGCTTAAAACTCGGGGTGAAAATGCTTAAAACTCGGGGGTATTTTTTCCTTAGTCATCGTCTGAACAACCTCAAAAAAAGTCTTCTCCTACTGTTTCTACTAAGAAACAGAGGGTAAAAGGCTCCTTTGCAGTTGCCTTTTTACCCTATAACTACATAAAGAAGAACGACAAAGACAAGGCAAAGATTACTCTCGCAAGTTTGTTCGTACAATATGTGAACCAACACACAAACGTTTACTTATATCATATCAATCGAACATAAAAACCTTCACCCACTTACCCCCTAAAAATCGGTCAATTTCAGACCGCCTCTGGCATGGATAATTGACGCGATTAATACTGAGCAAATTTAAAGATTTGTTACCTGAATATATGATAAGGTGTAAGAGGGAGTAGCGGAGTTAGAGTTAAAGAAAAACTTCTCCAACAGTTTGTTTTCACACTTAATAGGAAGGGGAAAACTTCTATGAGAGAAAGATACGTTAAATTTGAGTTGTTTCCTTGCATTTAAACGCTATCTTAACTCTAAGGAACTCCAATCATTGTAGAATCTATCGTTGAAACAAGAGTAATCATAGTCCTTACCCTTACTTAAAACCACACCGTTCTTATTGATTCTTAATGTGGTTCTCTGATTATCTGTTATTTGGTAGGCTGGCAAGTTTATATTGTCAAATTTTTTGATATCCTTTGTATTTAACATATAAAAGTGACATGTTTTATCCGTTTTGTTGTCAAAAACGGCAATCCAAACATAAAAAACTTCTTTGCCCATATCGTATCTAATCTTAGGATGGAAGCTGAAATCTCTTACATCGTCTTTGCCAGTTGGTATTCCCTTGGATGTTTTAACTTATAGATAACGAGAAACAACTACAAGTTCGGTTTCTTTGCAATATTTGCACAAATTTGTTACGCATTTTTTGTCTTTTCCATTATACTTTCCTTTTCTTATAAACTGTTCGCTATATCTTATACATTTCCTACACCAATATTTTGCAATAGTAAAATCGATGCCTTCATCAAGGTAGGCACGGTGGACTTGCCATCCAAAATTGTGCAACTCCATTGCAAGTCGCATTTCACCGTAAAGTCCAATTACGAGTTTCTTTTTATCTTCAAAATTATTCATACTCAAATTCCCTTATTTTTAGATTCCCAAAAGTTTTTAGCTTGTTTTTTAAATTGCTTTTAATGCCTTTTTCAAACATTTTTTTATTCACTTCTATCCCAACTCCAACCCTGTTAAGTCGTCTCGCCGCAATAACCGAAGTGAAACTTCCGGCAAAAGGGTCTAATACTATTTCTAAGGGATATGAAAAGAACTTGATTGCCATTTCCGGTATTTCTTCAGGAAACGGTGCTGTATGTCCTAGTGTATTTTCACCTTTGGAGTTTATTTTTAGTAATCTATCCCAAAGATAAGATTACGTTAAAAAATATCTGCTTTAACCTTTATCGTTATTTCTTTTTCTTTCTTTGTATCTAAAGCTAGCAGTAGCCTTTGTGTAGTTATATATCTTTTACTCTAAGTTGTTGTAGTTAGTCCTTATAGTAGTTATATGTGTCTTGTGCTTAGATCTTTAGTTTTCCCGATTCCAGCACCCGCGTGTCATTATAAATTTTTTCGCATCTCCATGTTTCCCCCATACGGTTACCGTCGAGACATCAATTCTAGCGAACGCTATGGCACCAAACACGCGATCTTTTGTCTCCATGTATAGGAGCCCTACCACAAACACACTATCGCACCCTAAAATTCAATTTAGAGGCCTTCTATGGTCATTGTAGAAACTTATGCGTGTGAGATTATTTGCCTATGCTTATTGTGGAAACTTGAGTCTAGATATTAATTAGAATATATTATTAATACTTAACTGCATTTCCAGTATTACTATACATGCCTTTAATTAATTCACTACATAAATAATAGTGCGTTTACGAGATATGTTTGTGAAATTTAGTGGGAATGGGAATCCGCGTTTATGCGTTCTTTCATATCAAACAAGACGCCCCTATACCCCCCCTTACAAAAATTTGTTTGCATATGACCGTTAAATTCAAAGAAGAGTTAGTCTCAGACCGCCTCGGCGGGATATAGACGCGATTAACGCCAAGCGTATTTGAAGATTCGCTTGCCCGATGCACGTTGTTTCTTTATATGTTATATTTTCAAGCAAGTCTTTTACGTTGTAAATACGTGGTGCGGATTGTAAGAACGAAAATGTATAAATTCATAGATTTATTTTGCGGAGTAGGCGGATTTAGGGTAGCGTTGGAAAAACGAGGTTTAGAATGCGTTTTTTCGAGCGACATAGACCGTTGGGCACAAGAAGCCTATAAGAAGAATTTCGGCGAAAAACCCGCCGGAGACATAACTGAAATTTCAGCGAGCAAAATTCCAAAGCACGACATTTTGTGCGCGGGTTTTCCTTGCCAAGCTTTCAGCATATCCGGCAAACGCGCGGGATCGTCCGACCCTAGAGGCAAAATGTTTTACGAAATTCATAGGATCGCCAAATATCGCAAGCCGCTCGCATTGCTTTTGGAAAACGTCAAAAATATACTGACTATAAACGGCGGAGACGTTATGAAAACAATAGAAACGAAACTGGGCGAAATTGGGTACGATTTGCATAAACGCGTGTTGAACGCTTCTTATTTTGGGATTCCGCAAGCGCGTCAAAGAGTTTATTTCGTGGCGTTAAGAAAAGATATGAAAAAGCTGGCAAACCCTTCTTTAGAGTGGCCGAAAGGAAACGAGAAGGAAGTCTTTTTAGGCGATATTTTAGAAAAGGAAGTCGACAAGGATTTTTTTATAGACCGCAAACGTAAAGACATACGGATATTAAAGCGCGAAAACGAAGTGAAAAAACGTTTGGCACCAATCAGGGTGGGCATAGTCAACAAAGGCGGGCAGGGCGAAAGGATTTACAGTCCCAAAGGACACGCCGTAACGCAATCGGCTTACGGCGGCGGCGTCGGCGCGAGAACGGGGTTGTATAAAACGAAGCAAGGGATTAGACGTTTGACTATAACGGAGTGTAAAAAAGTCATGGGGTTTTCAGCAAAACATTACGTAAGCGACGGGACGCAAGGCTACCAACAACTAGGCAACGCTGTGGTTCCCGAAATGATAGGACGCGTCTACGACGGCATCAGGGTATTGTGACGGCAAACGAAAACAATAGGAACGCTTACGCTGGAAGAGACGCGGAGTTTTTAATAAAAAACAGCGTGCTCGCTCGACCTTCTACGATTGAAAAGATAAAATCTCGTTTCAACATACGCGGCGATCTTAATAATGCTGAAAGCGTCGGCGTATACGGCGGCAAAGCCGACGTTAGAATTAACTTTGCTTGCGGGCGTTATATCGACGTCAGCGTAAAAAGTTTTAAAACTGCGGCGGGGTTTAATCAACTGGCAAGAACGAGCGTTTCTAAATTTTGCAAAGATTTTGGGCTTAACGCCTACGATGCGCGAGCTCTTGAAAATATTGTCGCAACTAAGTCTAAAAACCCCAAAAACCCGTTGTTTCCCCCATTGCATCGACAAAAATGGGGAGAGTTTTTTCAAAACAACGCTAAAAGGCTTTTGGAATGGGGTTTTTCTAAAAACGCAGACAGAGAAATTCTTGTCCTTTACAACAGGGAAACGTCGATAGTCAAAATATACCCGATGAAAGAAGTTTTAAATTGTTTGCCTACCAATATAAATTTTACAAAAGGCGGTTTTAATATAGGCGACGTCGTGTCTTTTCAAAGAAAGGGTGGCAACGGGGCGTTGAGCAAACATATTCCTAAAACCGCAATAGAGCATCCCGGCAACAATGTTCAATTAAAGGTAAAAATAATAAAACTTATGCCCGTTTTAGAATCCGTTAAGTTGGACGAATACGAGTTGTGAGCGATATTTTTAGCAAATCGAAACGTTCCGATATTATGAGGAGCGTTAGATCTTCAAAAAATAAATCTACCGAACTAAAACTGGTTGCGATATTTAAAGAAAACGGCATAACCGGGTGGCGCAGAGGGTATAAAATATACGGGCAACCCGATTTTGCGTTTGTTAAAAATAAAACGGCTTTATTTGTCGACGGCTGTTTTTGGCACGGACATAAATGCAGAAACCTTGAACCCAAAGACAATAGCGATTATTGGACGGCTAAAATCGTTAGAAACAAGAAAAGAGATATGGAAACGTCGGAAACCCTTAAAGGCAAAGGATGGCGATCGATGCGAATTTGGGAGTGCGAATTAAAAAATAAAAATAGGGCGAAGTTGTTAAGCAAATTGACGTCTATCCTAAAACGTTAATCCGGCCGATAAAAAGTCGCGCCTCAAGCACAACGACTTTCTGGCAGTAGTAAAAAGTGTGAGATTGAATAAGTCTCGATTCTCGATATAGAATTGGCGTCTATAGAGCAATAGCTGAAATTCAAATCGTGTAGTTTTTTTCACCCCAAAGCCCATAATATCGCGTAAGAAGGGGCTATTGCGTACGTTCTAGAGCCATTGTGCGTTGTCATTTCTGCTTAGCGATTTCCTTTGTCAACATAGAGATTGTAGATCTAGCCATTACAAGTACGTCTGAAATAGCTAATTTAACCTTTCCAATGTCTGCGGAACGTTCAACGCCTGTCAACCTTTCAACAACGAAATTAAGATCTGAAACCCTGAACATTTTCTCCGCCATGCCTTCCCTTGATCTTTGTGGACGCGAGCCTTGCGTCTCTTCATTTCTAAGACACCCCTCTGGTATAAGTTTCATGTAAGACTCCTTATCTTATAGTAGTATAAATCTCGTCTGTTTTAATTTATGTATGCAACTCTCCGATATCGGCAACCAAGAGCCATTATAAGCCATAATTGTCGAAAACAACCTAGCGTTTTACATTTTGTCCTCTAAGGATTTGATCCCGAAAAACTAGTTTGTTACAATTTTTTATACTCTTTAGGATGGACGCGATTTAATGAAAAAGTTATATTTAAATAAGTTTTCCATTTTGTTTGTAGCTGGAGCGATTTTTGTTTGTTCAAGCATGCAACTTGCTTATGCAAAATGCACTCCTATAGTTAGCAAGGGGCAAGTAGTAAAGAATGAAGTGATTTCAGCTGGAGAGACACAAATGGTATGTAACGGCGGGAAGACAATAAACGTAACGATAGAAGAAGGTGGGCGTCACTATGTGCATGCCAAAGGATCTGCGATTGGCACAAAAATAAAGGCGTTAGGGTTCCAGTATGTAGGAGACGGAGGATGGGCTGGACAAACTATAATAGAAGAAAAAGGATTGCAAATTGTTAGCGGGGCAGCTCCTGAGACTTTAATATCAGGCGGGGTACAGCTTGTTGATGGTATGACGTTATTTTCGAAGATTGAGAACGGTGGGATGGAAATTATTTGTCGTTCTGGTGCAAGTACAGATACGACAATAAATGACGGCGCACAACATATTAATGGTTTTTCTTTCGGAACTCTAGGCAGAAGGTTTAAGCTAAATAAAGATGGGATTAGAAATGTTTATAGTGCGTCGTATGTTCTTTCTAAAGAGAAGAAAGACCCGATGTTTTGTATTAAAATCGAAAAAATAATCCTTAATTAAAACGAATTTTTTAATACGGAAAAATTCGACTGAAATCTCTTATATTAAGTATGAGCGGGAATTTGAAAAGCTGTGATACTTGTGAAAAAACTTTTAATAATAAAAGAACGTAATCTATAGAATTATGAAAAAAATCATTATACTTATGACATTGTCGTTTTTCTTGACAGGGTGCTCTGTAAATAAAGTTCTTGTATTTGCAGCGGGAGCTGTTGCGGGATATGTAGTAGGACAAAATATTGAACATCGTCATCATCACGCAAATGCAAATGCAAGCGGTGGACAGTCGTGCTAAAAATCTTGATTCAGCTGATTCTGACTTATGTCGGAAAGAGTTTTTTTTTCTTCATGAAAAAGCAGTAAGAGCGACAATCAATATAAACAACAATATAACAAGAGTAAGTAGTGGCGCAGATCTTAATCAGGTGGATTTACGCCGTTTCTTAGCAAGCGGACAACTTAAATAGATATCGCTCTATAGAGCGACGAGGCTTGAAATTTGTCGCTCTTTTTCTTCGACAAAAGTAATCCGACATTATAAAAAGAGGTGGTGTTGAAGATGGTAAAGAAGACAAAAAAACACAAAAGCAATACATTTGAAAAAGATTTTAAAATTGCAATGAAGAAATTTGAAGACGCAGTAAACGCTTTAGAAGATTTGCAAGAGAACTGGGGCATAAAATTAGCCGCGAAGAACTTACTTGAAAGTGCTGAAGAGTTCGCATTTGTTGGGAAACGTAAACGTTGTTATTTCGACTCTTTCTGTAGCGACGAAGAGATAATGAGGAAAACTTTGAAAGATATGAAAACGGAAAGGGATTGTGGATTCGATCAGATCTTTTACGCTTTGGACGATCTTGAGAAAGCGACTGTGAATCTGCGATTAAAAGGCTAACGCAGTATGAGTTTAAGATTATAAATTGACCGATTGTAGAAATTGTAAGATATGTGGAGAAACGAAAAGTAATGGATAATGAGGAAATTGTCGATTGGAAGTTGGAATTGAAAGATAAAAGGCGGAATGGGAAAAACAGCGGGAACGATTAAAATGGATAAGACGAAACAAGTTGTTTTTAAAAGTTTAGACGAGATAGATAAAAGCTTGGAGGAAATAGGGAAGAATTTGAAGACGCTAGGTGAAATTGTCGAGGGCATGCGGAAAGCGATAACCGAGGGGAAGTAGAATAAGCAAATACAGTCTCGAATAAAGTTCCAATATAAGGACTATTAATTATGAATGTTGAAGATCTTAAATTAATTAATAAAATAGTAGAAAGAGCAAATCTTGAAGGTAGAGAGTTAACACTGCAAGAGAGGCGTTGTATAGCTTTAGCGTTTGATCAATCTTTAAAGGAGCCTAACAAATGAAGAAGATAGTAAGCTTGTTTGTTTTAGTAATTTTTGCAATGACAAGCGTTGTGTCTTTTAGCGGCTGCAGATTGTTTCACAAGAAGAAAAAGAAGCGACATGACGATATGTTTGTGTTTTCTTTTCCAGATGTGAAAAAAAAATCTCATTCTGAAGACGAGGAGCCTCCTGAAGACAATATAATACCTGCGGATGCGCATCCTGATATACACTCAGAGTATGAAGCTGTAGATAAGGCCACCGGAGAAAAAGAGTTCATGTTAAATTGACTCTAAATGGAAAGGGCCCGATGCAAAAGAAACTAAGGTAAGTGTGTAGCGAACGAGATGAAAATGGAGTATATAAGTGTTTACATGTGAATAAATATGGATACGAGGTTAATGATACGAGTAAAATTTTAGAAAAGAACCTTGATCTAGATTATACGGTTTACCAAATCCACGATGATGGGAAGAAATACCAAGAAGATTACCGTTGCGTATGGCAAGGCGAAGGTGTTCCGGAAGTTCCTAGAGAATGCAATGGAAATACGTGTACGCAAACATATGACGACGGTTATAAATGCAACATAAATGTTTGCCCTATGGATGGATGAAAACGAAAAGGAAGTTCCTCCGCCTTACCTTGCGTCTGATACTATGACGATGGATATGTCATACGACAACAAGAATTATCATTTCGACTGTTTGCAGAAAAGCGAAGGACCTCTCCTATTTGTAAAACCCGATTGGGAGCAACATAAAGATGGAAGTTGGACAAGCAATTACGCTCCTGATCGCTCTAGAGAAAAGGGCTTTGAGTGCAAATGCACGTGTACTTCTAAGTAATATAACAAACAACTAATAGATAACGCTGTAGATCTTAAGAATGGTTTACGCTGTTTCTTAGTAAGCAGGCAACTTAATAAATAGATATCTCCCAAGAGAGCGACAAGGTTAGAAACTTAACTTCTGTCGCTCTCTTTTTGCAAACGACGAGTACAAGCGTTTGACAAAAACATAATATGTTTGTATAAATATATGTATAAATAGATGTATAAACATATGTTTATTAAAAGAAACATGTAAACATATACATTATGAAAATGCTGGCAATAAAGGAAGCGTCTAGAGTGAAAGAAATAATAGCGATAGTAAACCAGAAGGGCGGATCTGGGAAAACAACTACAGTGCAAGCGCTGGGAGTAGGATTAAAAAAAAGAGGATATAAAATTCTATTTATAGATATGGATGGCCAAGCTAACCTAACCGAATTAATGCAAACAGATCAAAATAAAAACGGGTTATTATATTTATTAACTAAGAAAATAGGGATTAAAGAGATTGTACAAAAGACTATAAGCGGAGCCGACATCATAGCTGGAGGCGAAGATTCGTTTGAAGCCGACATAGCGGTGGCAGGCGAGGGCAAGGAGTATCGATTAAAAGAAGCGTTAGATGAAATTAAGGACGAATACGACTATATCGTAATAGACACTCCCCCTGCTTTAAGCGTTTTAACCGTCAACGCGTTGGTCGCGTCGAATTCTGCGATTATCGCTTCTCAGGCGGAAAGACTCAACTTAAGCGGGATAAGTCGCGTTGAGAAAATAATAGAAACTGTACGCAAATACTGTAACAACGGCCTGATTATAAGAGGAATTTTGCTTACAAGATTTAAAGAAAGAACAAGATTAAACAAAGAAACGGCAACGGTAATGGAATCGCTTGCAAAGAAGTTGAATACTATAGTTTATGAGACAACTATAAGAGAGTCGGTAGTAATAAGCGAAGCTCAGATGATGCAACAATCGATATTCGATTATGCTTTAAAAAGCAACATAGCAAAGGATTTTGAAGCGTTTGTAGAAGAATTCTTACGACAAGGAATTGAAAAAGGGAACTAAAAAAATGAGCAAATCAAAGAACTTTATGGAGAAAGCGCAAGATCAACTAAAGAGTAAACCCGCTGGATCGGCGTTTATAAGCAGCACGCAGGAAAAGGAACAAAAGTCGTCGTATTCGCCGCCGACAAAAAAATCGCCGAAAGAAATAAGAAGCATGGTATTGCATCTGCTTGTTCCGCCAAGCATATATCACGCTATACGCAATCAAGCCCAAGAGGAAGGGTTAAGCACGAATGGAATGGTTAATCAAATATTGAAAGAACACTACGACAGATAAAGGAGCAAAAATAATGATCAACGAAACCTTGCAAAATAAGTATCGCAAGAATGACATCATAAGGGAACCTATGCTGAGGAAAACAAAAAAGACTGGCAAGGACGTTTGCAATTTTAGAGTGGCGATACAAGGAACGAGAAAAGATTCAGAAAGCAGGATATGGCAGTATTATTCTACAGACTTTTTAATTACCTCGTGGGATAAATTGGCGAGAAAATGCCAGCAAAAGTTGAAGTTATGGTCGACTGTGTTCGTAAAAGGGAAACTTCAGACTAGCATGTAGAAAGGGAACGATGGAACGGAGATAAAAAGTTTAGAGATAATTGCTTCTGAAATAAAGATTATCCCTGAGGAAGTGCCCGGAACACAACTTTTTTCTAGAGATATCGAGAAAAAATTCAGAAAGGTATAGAAGAAGACATGGCGATGAAAAGTAGGTTATCCTAAAGAATGAAGTAAGGACAAAGGGATTAAGAAAGATTTAAAAAACTCGGAAAGTTTCACGATTGGACAGTTTTAAGAGGTAGGGAGGCAGTTAAAAGATGGAAGGCGACGTTGTGTTGTTATTGCCGGAGTTTTCCCAGAGCAATATTGGCTCTTTAGGATTAAAGAGCGAGATATTGTTTAGCAGTTT
>BTIF01000026.1:0-15099 GCA_036245315.1 Endomicrobiia bacterium
AAACTGCTAAACAATATCTCGCTCTTTAATCCTAAAGAGCCAATATTGCTCTGGGAAAACTCCGGCAATAACAACACAACGTCGCCTTCCATCTTTTAACTGCCTCCCTACCTCTTAAAACTGTCCAGCCCTTTTATCTTGAAACTGTTTAGCCTACAAAACAACAAAATTTACCTAATCGGAGAAAAAAAATCATCCGATTGGCTTGACTTGGTACTTTTGCTTTCCGAAATCTAAATACGTCGCAACAATCACGTTAACCAACACGCGCTCTTCACCTGAAAATTGATATCTTTTGACGTTAGGTTTGCCCACAACACAAACTATTAGACCAGATTTCTTGTCTGCTTTTTCTAACGCGTCTTGGCACCTTTCTCCTAGAGCGTTGAACGCATAAACCCAAAGATCAGGCGGATAGTCTATCTCGAATTCGATACCGTCTCTTTTTCGTTCGCCAAAATCGATCCCAAATATACAAATACGCTTTTTATCGCAATTTTCGTTTCTATTCGCTCGGATTTTTACAAGTTTTCCTATTGCAAAGATTTCACCTTTGTTTACAATAATATACCTTACGCTCCTCTTAGGCCAAACTCCTCCTAATCGAAAGAGGGGAAAGGGCTATATCTTTTCTGCAAATAGATCCAGCATTCTATTGACCACTTCGTTTTTGCTTGTCCCTTCCTTCTCCGATAATTTCTGGAGTATAAGATATGTCGAAGGCTTAAGCATTATATGTAACGCCATATTCTTTGCCTCTTTCACACGCTTGCCGACTGCTCTAGCCTCGTTCTGTTCGTCCCGCCTGTCAGTGAAGAAGGATTTTACAACGTTGCTTCCTCCTTTAGAGAGCTTTACCTGTTCGTCCACTTTATCCGTTAACTCTTCTAAGAAACGTTTGTTATCGCTCATTGCCCTATATCCTCCTCCTATGTTTGCAAAAACTCGTCTATAAACGCTTCGTATTCCTTAGCTACATTGCTTGTTGGGGCGTAGTCAAACACGGTCACATGCTTAACTTGAGCCTCGCTTACGATTATAGAAGCTCTTATGGGCGTCTTGAAAACCTTAGAGCCCAACTTATCGGCAACGCTGCTTATCGCTGTTGCAAACGCTTTGTTTAATCTTGTCCTTTCCCTAAATTGCGTCAATAGAATTCCCTTTATGGCAAGTTTCTCGTTGCAATATTCTCTTACCGCTTCTATCGTCTTATTAATGTTTCCTATGCAATTTAGATTGAGCCATTCCGCTTGAGAAGCAATAATTGCTGAATTTGAAGCGACTAAGGCGTTAACAGTTAGCGCGCTTAAAGCTGGAGGCGTGTCTATAACAATATAATCGTATTCGTCTTTTACATCCTCAAGCGCTTTCTTTAATCGATACTCCTTGCCTACGCCAGATATCAATGTGTCCGCTTGAAACAAGTTTTCGCTCCCAGCTAGGATATCGCCATTAGGCGTCTTTTGAACGATTTCCCTAACGCTTGCCTTTCTATCCAATAACGCCAATAGTCCGCTTTTGTTTTGATCCGCCTGCATTATGACGCTTAGGCTTGCCTGTCCATCCATATCGATGAACAAGACCTTAAATCCTCGTTTTCGTAGACCCACACCTAGCGTATGAGCCGTTGTGGTTTTGCCCGATCCGCCTTTCTGATGTACGATTGATACTATCTCTTTCATCTTCCCTATCCCTGTTATCTATACATATATACATACATCTATATATACGTATAAACGTACGTACCATATACTCTATCTACATACTACGCATTTGTCAACCGCTCTTGGTACGACAAATAGACAATTACATCGCTAATCGCCCTTTTTAACGCGTTTCGACAACTTGAGTTGATACTCTTCTATCAGCTTGTTGAGAATGTGATTGATGCTCGTTCCGTTGTCTTTTGCTTCCCTCTTCAAAAACTTATACAGCGACGGCTTCGTAAATCCATACAATCTCTTGGTTTTTGCCTCTTCTTTCTTGACTATCATTTCGTCCTCCGATTAAGATCGCTCCCTGCGTAATACTATAACATTATTTTCCGCTTACGTCAAGTGACAATTGAATTGAAACGCTAAGCGACACAATAAAAAAAGAGCGATGAGTTTCTAGCCTCGCCGCTCTTTTGGGATGTCTATTAAGTTGTCTACCTGTTAAGATGGTGTAAATCCCTTTCCAAGATCCACACCGTCGCTTAACTCTTGCTGTATTGTTACTTATATTACCCCACTGTTACCTTTAAGTCTCCTCACTCACTACATACGAAAAACGGGATCCTCAAGAACATCAGGGAAATAAATATCCAAGTCGCGTCTCACAATCTTACCGCCTGGTTTCATATTCAGTCCTTTTGTTACGGCGTTCTTTTCCATCTCCAAAGTCCCGCCTTTACATACAGTTGTGTTAATCGTCAAGCACGATGTGTCCATTATTGTTTGTTTCGCACCATCGCACACCGTTGTGTCCATTACCACCCCACAGGATCTAACGTGTTGAGACGAACCCTTATTAAGCGTCGTGATTTTTGCTATCCCGCCTATAATCGTCTGTGCTCCGCCGTGATTTACAATCGTATCTGATGCGGTTGCCGCAAGAGATACGTGTTGTGAACCTGCTTTATTTATTATTGTACTTATTGCCGTACCACCCTTACAGACAAATTGAAATCCTTTATCAATTTTAGTATTCGTGGCCACTCCATAGCTGTCAATATATTGCACTCCACCGTTTATAACAGTGTTTTTGGCAATACTATCGTACCTAACAACCTGAAATCCTCCGCTATTTATCTTCGTGCCAATCGCAGATCCTTTGGCATGCACATAGTGACGCCCACCTTCTTCTATCGTTACGTTTATTGTCTTCCCGCCGTTACATACCATTTGTGTCTCTCCAGCTGAAATCACTTCATTCTTTACTACTTGCCCCTTGCTAACTATAGGAGTGCATTTTGCATAAGCAAGTTGCATGCTTGAACAAACAAAAATCGCTCCAGCTACAAACAAAATGGAAAACTTATTTAAATATAACTTTTTCATTAAATCGCGTCCATCCTAAAGAGTATAAAAAATTGTAACAAACTAGTTTTTCGGGATCAAATCCTTAGAGGACAAAATGTAAAACGCTAGGTTGTTTTCGACAATTATGGCTTATAATGGCTCTTGGTTGCCGATATCGGAGAGTTGCATACATAAATTAAAACAGACGAGATTTATACTACTATAAGATAAGGAGTCTTACATGAAACTTATACCAGAGGGGTGTCTTAGAAATGAAGAGACGCAAGGCTCGCGTCCACAAAGATCAAGGGAAGGCATGGCGGAGAAAATGTTCAGGGTTTCAGATCTTAATTTCGTTGTTGAAAGGTTGACAGGCGTTGAACGTTCCGCAGACATTGGAAAGGTTAAATTAGCTATTTCAGACGTACTTGTAATGGCTAGATCTACAATCTCTATGTTGACAAAGGAAATCGCTAAGCAGAAATGACAACGCACAATGGCTCTAGAACGTACGCAATAGCCCCTTCTTACGCGATATCGTAAGACGCTATGATGAAAAAACCACTGCAACGATAAAAAGTTGGACAAAGATTATCTGTAGGGGTTCTATCTGCGGCTTCTCAGTCATTTCCTTTGGGGCAAGCTTGTCTAGGATATGTAGAATCATTTCCATATTGTCAGGTTTTAAAAATTCATTGCGGATATTAGCGATTATAGTTAAGAGAACATTTGAGCTTGGATCGTCCAATCCAAGAGCTTTCGCTAGTATCTTCTTCCTTAGGTTTGCTACTCGATGGCCTTTGCTCTTATTCTCTGGACTTGGCTGGTAACTTGAACTGAACATCCTTTCATTTGGCATCTCTTCGTTCTTCCTTCGTTTATTTTAAATACTATATCTTCCTCAACATCGCGTGTCAAATAACCCTTATTCCCTACAGGTTTGGCACAAATGTAGCTCATCTTTACCATTGGAAAGGAAAAATATCTCATCGTACTTAGGGGGCAATTTCCCAATCTCAGAATTTGCGATGTTACTGAGAGCCAGAGCATAAGTTTTTCTCTTTTCAGTGGTGCCTTTAAATTAATGGGAGCCGAGCCTCAGGCACCCTAATTAAAACAATTAAAAGATTAAGAGACCGTAGCATTAGGGGGTAAATCGTAGCATTAGGGGGTAAATCGTAGCATTAGGGGGTAAAAGTGTAGCATTAGGGGGTAAAAGTAGGATTTTTAGATGGTTTTATAGTGTAATCTTACTATTCCGCCATTTTTCCCCATCTCTAAATTGTTAACAAGTTCATGTGTTGGTAATAAATTGCTTACCCCTTGTATCGCAGTCCATAGAGATCCCTGAAGAGCAGGTTGAGAGACCTTCAACTTCCCGTCTCTATAATATTCTGGGAAGATTTCCTTTAAAAATTCTTCTCTATCCATCTCAGAATATCTCTGTCCCTTGTGGGTCTTTTTTGTAATACCAAGAATGTTGGTTTTGTATATTGGATTATGTGATTTTAATATCCCTTTATACGCCTGCGTTGTTATAGGGTATAAATAACCTGGTATTCGAATAAACCCTTCCCCTCCATTTTTATAACATTCACCAGTAATCAAACCGGAAAATATTTGCTTCAATAAGTAAAATTTATAGATCTTTCCACCATCTTGAGAAATAACTATCTTCATAAGACGAAAAGGTGCTTTGTATTCTATATTCGTAAGGTTTTTGCTTTTTATGAGGACAAAACCAAAAGATACATCTGCCATAAGTTGTCTTTTTAAACTTTGCTTCTTCGTGTGGTTTTCGCAGTATCCAAGATATCTTTCAAATGCCCCTTCAGACACACTTAATTCATAGTAATCTCTTGATACATCTTCAATAATTTCTGTGATTATGTCTTTATTTCTATCTATAATGTTAGCAAAGAAGTCGTATGTAACAGGATATCTCTTAAGAGCTCTCCATTCGTTGTCTATTAACTTAATATGTTTCTCTTTCAAGCTGTCTATAAGAGGCATCATTCTAATGTCATGCTTGTTTATTAAAATATTATCTGCTACTTTATGTGACACAGGTATTGTCATCTTGCCGCTTTCCCTCCCACAAATTTAGAATCGTTATTGTTACCTTGTCCACCTATTCCTTTTTCCTCAAAATAATTGAACCAAGTGTGGAATGTTAATTCTATATGTTCATTATTTCTGTGCCGTTTCCCTGTCCGATTTTTAATTATGCGTAGTTTCATCTCCCGCTCTTTGTCATCGTTATCGTCTTCTTTTTCGTCTTCTTTTTCAGCTTGTAATGTCATTATAACATCGGATCCATATTCTACTCCACCGCTTTCTTTCAAGTCGGCCATTTGTATATCTTTTTCATCTGAGGGGTCTGTCGGGACGCCTGCTTTACTTCTTCCATATGCGTATCTATTAAGGCTTGAAATGACAAAAATAGGGGTCTCATACTGAGCAGACATTATGCGTAGTTCGCTTACTATTTCGTCAACTTGCAATCTCCTATCTTTTGACATTTTTTCTCCGGCTTTTATTATCTGCAAATAATCGATAAACACAACGGGACTGTTCCTAGTTATGCTTTTATGGGTACTTATTTTGTTTTTTATATCGCCTATTTCCTGTGGCCCATCGTGAATTATCATATGTTCTTGCATGGTATCAAGATATTCATTTGCTAAAAAATCAAACCTTTCTATACAAGATTTCACTTTATCTTTATCAAGATTTCCATCTTTATCCTTAATCTTAATATTCCTAATGTTCATACAACTTCTCATGGTTAAAGCGTCTTTATCATTATTTTTGGACGTTTCCTTGCTCATCCTGCTTACGCTCTTTGCAAATATTTCACACCCCGTCATTTCTCCGCTGAAGAATAAAACGTCTTGTTCGCTTTTAGCTATATTGTCTGCTATTTGTAACGCTAGAGTAGTCTTCCCAGCGCCAGATGCCGCCGCCAAAATATATAAGCCGGTATGCAGTCCGCCATTTAAAAAGTTATCTAATTCTGTAAACTTTGTTGCTATAGCGTCCCTTTTCTCATAAGAGGAACAAATAAAGCTTGAAATCCTATTCTTGTTATTTTCAATATATTCTTCTCTTTCTTTCTTGGGCTTTTCTAGAGTTTCTAATTTTGCTTTTTCAATTGCAGTCTTGAAGAATTCTCTATCCTTCACAAACGCTTCATTTGGGTCTTTAATCTCAACCTCTGAATTGGTAGATGGCGTTAGTATTTCTTCACTTTTATTGATAAACGGTATCCCGAGTTTAGTCAAAAACCCTTCGATTTTCTTACTCGCCTCTTTACCTGCGTCGTCGTTGTCCAAACACAATATTAAAGGCTTGCTCGGTCTTCTTTTTCTAACCTCTGTCTCTAATAAGCCTGTGTTGCTTACGCCACCTAATCCTACGGCTTTGCCTCCAACTTCTATAATGCTTAACGCGTCAATCTCCCCTTCGACAATGAAGATAGGTTCGTCCTCAGACAAGACCTCAGGATTGAAGAGATGCGTTTTCCCAGTTTTCATTACTTTAGATTGATCTTTACGCTCCTCTATCGCTCTTGTTACGTAACTGTGCTTGCTTGTAGGTATGATAATCCTTTCGCTTGGTATCATGTTCGGGTTATTAGGGTGTCTCCATTCTTTACAATAGCCTACATTGAACTTCTCTTGTACTTCCTTGCTTATTCCTCTATTGGTCAAATAATCGGTCTCAGATATATGTTTGGCCGCTTCTTCAAAGAATTGAGTGTAATCGACTTCAACTTGAACTAGCTCTGTTGCCTTTTTTATCTTATGTTCCACTTTATATTCCTTATTGTCTCTGCTTACTCTATAAATGTCACATGCTTTCTCCATGACTTTTGGGAAATCGGATTTAGCGTCAAGATTGTGTTCCTTCGCTATAAACGCAAAGATGTCTCCGCTAAAATTGCACTTAAAACATTTATACAGTCCTTCTCTCCCCTTTATTTCCTCTATCCCAGTTCCATCTTTTCCTTCGCCATTTTGACACAGAGGGCATACGTAACCTTTTCTCCCCGCCTCTTTAAAGTAAATCTCTGGGCGAGATTTTATATATTCTTTTACTTCTTCATCTTTCACCATTGGCTTAACCTATTCTCTATATATTCTTTTTACTTCTTTGCTTCCATTGGTTCTCTTTTCTATTTAAAAGCTCTTCAATTTCATCATGTGTTTTCTCTAACTTTTCAGGATTTGAGGTTTTAAGAGATCCATTTTTTACCAATACAGATATCCCTTGCATACCCTTGTTTACTACTTCTGCTTTGACTTGTTCTGTTGGTTTGAGATCTAGAGTTTTATCTCTTACATCCTCATAATATTCGGCCTCGTTGACATATGCCCAAAACTTCTTAAAGTTGTCGAATGTCCATCCCTTCGAGCCGTAAAATTCCAAGTATTTAGGGTTGTGATAGTCCAATAAATCTATCTCTTTACCCTTAATAGTCTCGCGGTCGAAAGTTTGTACCCACTTAAGAAATTCGTCTCCAGTTTCAAAATCTTTAAACCCTTTGATATTTTTAAGAGGTCTGTTGTATCTTTCCATCTAAGTTAACTCAGCAACAACAACCGCAAAGCACGACCATACTCAATAATGTCAAGACATACAATGTTACTTTGTTCACTCTTTGCCTCCTATTTTTACTTTTACTCCAAGCAATTTGCCTAAAGCGATTATAATGCTTTACCGTTATTATGGTATGAAAATTCTGTAGGGTTCCAATTATCATTTACTCCCAGATGTAAACAACTCATAAAACATGAGACAAAAATTAATAGTACATAAAAAGAAACTTAATTTCCCTAATGTGTAAGCTATGCCATTTGCTAAAGAATGAGCTTTTTTGAATTCTTTTATATATTCCCCTATTTTTTCATTTTTCCCTAATAAACCAAAGAGAAAACTATCATTTGAGATTATTACATATCCACAAACGCAATTGAGCGTTTTTGAAATAAATTTCTTCATTTGTTACGCTCCTCCTCTCTCATCACTTACACTATCATGCTTGTCCTGTACCCTCCACGATGGTTATTATCTACATAAACGGTATCAACGCCTAATTCCTTGGCAACCCTCTTCGCTTTCTCTTTTGCACTGTATGAATCTCCATCAACTGTAACCACGGTACATATGAAGGGTTCCATCTTTGTATTTAAAATCACGAAAGTGTTTTTTGTATGAAAAGAAATCAATCCAAATACAACTATCTACAATATATCTCATTTCTATTTCTTGTGATATTGGTATCGAAAGATAACTTTACTTTCCCCGCTAGTTCGATAAGTTTTTCTCTTTTTTTGATTTGCGTCGCAAGTCTTAACGCCTCGTTTATTACCGCTGTTTTTGTAGGTAAACCAGTCAATTCTTTAGCTTCCTCAAATAACTTATCGTTAATGATTAGCGTTGTTCTCATATCTTTCCCCCTATGCATATATATTATAATATCTTATATGCAACAACATTTCTCTTATTCCACATGAATGAGCATGCCTTTTTCTTCTACTTGATGGGATATGATCAATCGATTTACAATCTTACTCATGCTTATATCTTTTTTCTTTGCTTCTTGTTTTAGAGCTTCGTAGACCGATGGGGTTAACGATATCTTAAGCCTTTTGCTTTTAAGTTCTCTCATCTTACACCTTCGCTATACTTTCCAAAGCCTCTCTGATTAAAATTTTCAATTTCCATTTATATTTCCTCTCTGTTTTTTTCTCTTGCTTATATCACTTTCCCAAAGTTTCAATATATCCATAACGATCTGTAAATCTTATTGCCTGAGCCTCCAGCCTTGTATCTTCCCTTCTTTTCAAGAACCCGAGAGGAAGCCCTATTGTGCCTTTCAAATCGCCGTTTGGAGTGGTGTTGTGGAAAGATCCGCTACTTTGATTTACCTTTGCTCCGCCCCTTCTAAACAGATGCCCCTCTACGCTAAAGCCCGTACTTCCAAGAACATTGTCGATTAGTTTGTTGCCTAATCTCATCTCACTTTCTCTGTAACAATAATAGCGTCTGCTCCTAATCTTGAGGCTTCCTCTTGTAATTTAGATATATATCCCTCTAGTTTTCGTTCGCTTCTTGTATAAGGCGTTTTAATTTCGGGTATTTCTCTACAAGGTCTATTTATAAGATTGGTGTGATGGAATACTTGTATGTCTTTGGGATTAGTTGGAAACTCAACTTCGTATTTTGCTTCTGCTAAAAACTTATTCACACGCATATGTTCAGACGCAACACATACGCATACGAATAAACAAACCGCAAATAAAGATAAAAACGTTTTAATCATTCTATTCGCCAACCTCTTATGTTTAAATTTCAATGGCAACTAATCCCTAGCTGGTTGTTTTATTTTCTATATCCTTACTGTTTTCCTCGATAGGTGTAAGTCTATATACCATTTTATACCCATCTTCACATGTTTCTGTACAAGTAAATACTCCATTTTCATCTCGTTCGCCATACGTCTCATGTTTTGGTTTCCCTTTGTTTTCTTCACTCCAAATCGCTTCACATTCACAACAATATTCTCCATCTTCTGAGTAATATGTCCACCATCTCCTTTCAGGATGAACAATGTATTCATCATCAACTTCTTTTTTTACATTCGCCATAACTTAATGATAATCCTAAGATAAGAAATAAAAGTAATAATTTGCGTAGTTTTCTCATTTGTTCCTCTCTAATTTTCTATGTTTGGTAATACTCATTTCCAAACTAAAAATTAAAACATCTTGACCAGACGACGCTATGTTGTCCGCTATATTCATCACGAATGTAGTTTTTCCAATACCTGTTACTCCTCCAATAGCGTATAGTCTTTTTGTTCTCAACCCTCCACCAAGAGCGATATCAAGGTTAGTAAATCCAGTACTAACGACTGCATCTATAGATTTGTTTTTTATATCATTAAACCAAGAGTCGATGTTTTTTGATACTTGCATATTGGCTATGTAATTACTGGTTATTTTTTACTTTCCGACACCTCATCTTTTATCATGTTTTCATTTTCTGTCTGCGTTTCTTTGGTCTCTTCAGGTTGTGCTTTAATGCCAGGTAACATGTGCGACAAACTTCTTTCTTCAAGGATTTTTTTAAATAAGTTTTCTTCTTCTTCACCAAGACAACGAACTAGAAAAGTTACATTGTTGAGTTTATACCTCATTTTCTTTTCTATTATTTGAGTATCTAATTTATTTTCGAAGTCTCTTAAGGAATTTTCCTCAACAATAATTGACACAGAATATCTAATTGGGTCGTCTCTTTTACTTTTCTCACTTTTTTTAAACAGTTCCTTTGCTTTCTCGGCAGTTGTAAGATATACAACGCCTTTCTTATTTATTCCCTCCCCATTTTTTTCGTGAAAACTCTCAAGTGTTTCTTCAATATCAAGCGGATAATAATAATGGCACAAAAGTTCAGGGTTTTCCTTGCTTATTTCTTCTTCAGGTTTACTTGAGGTATCTTTTTCCATTTTGAAACCTCCTTCCATCAGAAACTAAATGTATTTTATCGCTATTGCTCTCCAACCAGTGTTTGACATATATATATCCCACAAGTAATAGGTATAAGAAGTATCAGGACCAACAATAATAACAGCATCAGCTCCTAATTTCCTAGCTTTTTCTTTGAGTTTTGGCACCCTTTTCTTAGATATGGTTATCTCAGCTAGTTCGATAAATGGTTTTTTTACGTTGTGTACAAAAGAGTATATTTCTACATCCTCTCTGTTTTCTATTGGAACAAATCTTTTATTTGTAAACTTATTAACGGCAATAGTAGTACAACCGGAAAAACAAAGAAATAGTAACAATGTTGCAGATAAAAATATCTTTCCCATTCAATTATCTTCCCCTTCAAAATTTTTGTTTAAATAATACCTTACCCTGAGACATTCTATGGAAGTTAGCAGCGACAACACCCATAAAGCACACTCAAGCAAAACAATGCTAAAAGGGATAAAGATATTCTGTTCATTTCTTCTTACCTCTAATAGTCTTCTTTGTTTTACCTATAGTCTTTACTTTATTTGTTTTCACTGTAGTTTTCTTAACCTTAGGTGAAGCTATGCTTTTCTTTACCACACTTATTTTCTTTGCTTTTCCTGCCGTGCCCTTTGTTTGCTTGTTCATTTAGATCTCCTAGTAAATTTAGCCCCGCTTCCATATAAAATGCATCTACTAGCATTATGATGCTAGCTAGTTGTTTACAATGAATAATTCCTGTGTTATATAAGATTTATTATTTTAAAATTTCCTCTTTTTGAAGATCTACAACTATGTTGGTTCTATCTAATGAATTCCAAGCACCTGTTAGTACATCTAAAAGAGCTCCTGGCCAGCAAAATAATACGTCAAACACAATCCACCCAGCTTGTATGTGGTTATCTATATTTATTGCTTCTGTTTTATAACCTACTTTCTTCACAACAATACTATGACTTTGATTACGCTTAAGTTTTCTAGAAACTGCATCACTTCCTTCATAATTACCATTAATATAAATTCTACTATCAGGAGTAAAAGATTTCACATTTATCGATTGCCTCGTACCATTAAACAACGTAGCACAACCAGAAAAACAAAAAAGCAGTAGCGACATTCCAAGCAAAAACATCTTTTTCATTTAAATATTTCTCCCTAGTTTTAAGTTTGAATTAATCTAAAATGCAGTTAAATTTCCATGTTAACTAACCGTAGTTTGTTAGCATGGAAATGGGAATCCTTTTTCGCATCTTAAAACAGCATCGCTTATTAGTTGCTCAGTTCTACTATTTACACGCTCTAAGTTATGCGAATATATCAATGTGGTATTTACCATCCTTATGCCTTGCAAACCTTTGCGTCTCTTGCATCGTAGCTCCTAAAAGTAACGCTATAGTCACCGCCGTGTGTCTCAAAGAGTGAGCCGTAATCCTTTGGCTGTCGTAACCAGCTCGTCTTAATCTAGACTTTACTATCCTGCTTATGCTGTTGCTTGTTAATCTCTTCCCTCTTCTATTGTCTCCTAAACTTATAAATAGAGGTTCTTGTTCTTTAACTATAATCTTGGCTTCCTTCAAGTAATCTCTTATAGCCATCCCTACTTGATTAGTAATCCTCATGAATTCGCTCTTCTCTTGACAACCTTTACCCTGCACGTATAAGATTTCGCTGTCTCCTAAAGTAGTTAGATCTAGACAATCTGCTCGCATAACCTCTATGGTCCTAAGTCCGCACGTTAACATCAAATGATCTCTGTTGCTGTATCAAATTAACTAAAGCACATGTTGAAGATGGGAAAGGAGAGGTTTCTTATGATCAGCTTCAATCAGTAGTTGATGCCACAAGTGGATATAAAAACCCGATTGTCATTAAACCTAACAATTCATCTGCTATAATCTGATATATCAAGGGCATGCTACTAAGGACATAACTTTGATTTTTCTTCATTTACTCCACAGCATATATCTTACATATTTCTTTGATATGTGCTGGAGAGTGCCTCCCTCCTTGATTTAAATCAAATGCCTTTGTTGTAATCCGGATGTGGAAGATTGAGTTTTACAAGATTTGTTGCATATGACATACTAAGATGGAGGATTAAAAGTGTTAAAGAAAGTATTAGCTGTATGTAGTATTTTAGGGTTATTTATGCTCTCAACAGCAGAGGTCAAGGTGATTGGAATTAGAGTTCCATTCAAAAGTTTTAGGCAGAAAGTTTGAAAGCTCATATGTTCTACAGAATATAATTATGAATTCAGACTTTGACCAAAAACTAAAAAAACTTAGAAGGGAAAAATTTGAAGGAGAAGAGGCAACACATAAAAAAACTTTTATCAATTGTCCTTATCATTGTCCTTATTTCAAATATATTTGAGACGAAGTTGGAAGCCATCCCAAAATTTTGGATAAAAACATCGTATGTCATTTCTTTTGTTACTGCAGTAGTGATGGTTGGTGGTTTCACATATAACAATTTGAGAGAAAAGAAAGAAACTAGATATCTAAGCAAGTATTTAACTGAGAAGATTTTCTTAGTATTGGTAATCGGGAACAGATACAGAGGCCTTAGAATTGACTTCTGATGCTTATGTTGGCACAAAGTCGGCCTCGCCACGCGAACAGATGCAGATTAGATAGATTCAGCTACAGCCTCTTGATTTGGGTCTAATAAGAGCAATGTGGAGAAGGTGATGGTCTATAGTGACTATATTCTTCCGTCATTTTTATTTTATTGATAAAAAGTTGTATTTTAATATGTTTTCTTTTTTGTTTCTTGTTGGAGTAATTTTTGGTTTTTCTAGCATGTAGTTTGCTTATGCAAAATGTACTAAAGAAGTTACCAAAGGCAAGGTAGTAAAGAATGAAGTAATCTCAGCTGGGGAAACACAAATAGTGTGGCATGGTGGGGAAACAGAAAATGTGACGGTTGAAAGAGGTGGCAGACAGTTGGTGTATGATGACGGTAAGGCTACTTGGTACAAAAATAAAGGCTTTTGGGTTTCAATATGTTAGTGATGGCGGAGTGGCGTGGAAAACCATAATAGAAGAAAAGGGGTTGCAGTTTGTTGATGGATGTGATACCTGCAACTATAATATCTACGTCAAGGTAGGAAACTGGCTACACTCAGGAAACAGTTACTCTTTGAAGCCTTAGATCTTGACAATGTAGATGCATCTGTATGGGATCAAACAGTTTCTAATCTGAGAAAAGAATTCTTGAAAGAGAACAATATCCAGACAGTTCTGTACATAATAGACAAACTAGCTCCAAGAGAAATTGTAGCTAGGGATCAAGGAACAACAGAACCCCTGCAACTTATTCTATCTAAATATGAAGCTGATCTTTAACTCTCTGGTAAAAATCTGGGTTCCAAACTCAAAATATCGCATAATTAGGCCCTTCCTGTAGGTTTAAGTGGCATTCTAGATTACTTTATCCAACCCCAAACTAACCTTATTCAATGAACTTAATATTTCATTTGCTATAATCTAAATATATAAAGAAATATCTCTTAGGAGGTGAAGTATGTCTAAATGTATTTGTCCAAAAAGATGGGAATTCCTTGAAACTCTGGAACAATTTGTTTCAATATATGAGGTTATAGGGGATCTTAATCCTTCTGAGAAGGAAACCTTTATGAACAGAGTAAAAGAATATGTTGATGAAAGAGAAAGGCTATGGGGTAAGGACAATTTTAATACCACTTTTCCACTCTTTGCAAGAATGAGAAATGAAAAGGGTTTTCATACCTGTATCAAATTAGCTAAAGCACATGTTGAAAGTGAGAGACGAAACATTTATCATGAGTTGCTCCAGTCAATAGCTGATGCTATAAGTGGATATAAAAAACCTGATTGTCATTAAATCTAACAATTCATCTGCTATAATCTGATATATCAAGGGCATGCCACTAATGACATAACTTTGATTTTTTCATTTACTCCAGCATGTATCTCTTGATGTGTGCTGGAGTATCTCCTTCTTGATTTAAATCAAATACCTTTGTTATAATCCAGATGTGGAAGATTAATGTTCATGTGATGTAATATTTATTACAATTAAGGAGATGCAAATGAGAAAATCACTTGCTGTGTTGATGGCAGTTCTGTTCTTAGGTCTTGGAAGTGTATTTGGTGCTGATGCTTTTAATGCTACCAGCCATTACCCTCAAGGAAGGTCTACAAGTTGTAATGATGAAGCAAGAAGAATTTATGAAAAAGGACTTGCTAATTTAAATAAACAAAACCTATCACAAGAAGAATATAATAAGAGGTTTGCGAAATTGGTGGCAGAATATCAAAGAAATCAGAGAGCATGTGATACAGAAGCATTTATTTCTCAGTTGAATAGAGAAATTAGAAGAAATGCCAGATAAGATAAACTGAAAAGTAAATTATAAATTATAAATTACAGCAATTGGAACAATAAGAAAGGACAGGTTTTTGAGTCTGTCTTTTTCTTTTGTAGATACAATGGATATTTGCTAAGATCAAAGCAAATCAAGGAGGTAATTAGAATGAAAAAGAGTTTAATAGCCTTAGCATTAGTGTTTGTATTAGGGATTGGGAGTGTA
>BTIF01000027.1:0-14265 GCA_036245315.1 Endomicrobiia bacterium
ACCTACATGTGACAAGAGAGACTACCCGAATATTTATATGGCCCCAAGCCAGATATAAATATGAAGGGGTAGTTAGTCTCTCGCAGTCTGAATCAAGGATTGTCATAAAGCTACATCGCAGTTAAGAGGTTAAAACTGGCATGTGCAGACCCGAAGGGATGCACTGCCTGTAATAAGTCGAAGGAAATTCGCTACACATTTCTTAAATAGGGTACGGAAATCAAAAGTTTCTCCTGTGCTTAAGCCTGAAAATCATCTTTGTTGGATCCTTTGGATCGTCCTCGCCGAAGACTTTTATCTCGGGATTATTAGGTATTAAATTGTAATCAAGCTCAGTTGATCTGGCAATAAATACAGCTGCGGTTGTAAAAAACTTACCCCTTTTATCTGCATATTCATGTATTCTTCCCTTTCTGTCAGTAAATTGAAGACTGGGTAAGATACCATCTCTCACAAGAGTAACTACTAAGGGCGTGGATGATGATAACTTCCTCCGCCATGTTTAAGATACCATCTCTCATGTATTGGTAAACCTGGATGGAATATACGATAATATGCTTCCCATAAACTCACGGATATTGAGGGGCCTAGAAAGTGGAAACCACACCATAGTATTAACTGAGGAGTACTCATAGGTCTTGACAGTGGCTGTGAAGTTTGTCTCTGAAACATAGATTCTTCCCATAGGGGAACTGCATTTGCTGATCCTACTACTCCAATACCTAATGCAAACACTAATGCTAAGGATATTAAACTCTTTTTCATTTAAACACTCCTGTTCCTTTTTGCCCTACCATAGTTCCTCGAGTAAAAATTCCCTGTCTGCTATCAAAGAATTCAACCTTCCTTTAGCTTGTTCAACCCCAGAGTATTTTATGCACTTTCTCATCTCTGCATTTAATTTTCTTTGAAGCTTTTCTTGAGACCAACCTCTTTCCTTAGCCATTTGTTCATAGATTTCTTTGTCGTTGTTAATGTACTCCTGGAGCTTCTTCTCGCATTCTTTTACGATTTGGATGTACTTGGCAATCTTTTTGTTAAGCCAGCGAAGATCCTGAACACTTGAAGCAGAGCACACTCCAGCTAAAAGAAATAAGGACAACATCATTCCTACAATCTTTTTCATTCTAATACCTCCTTGTTTTGTTTGAGCTTGGTCTGAGTTTAGCAAATGTAAAAGAAAAACGACAGGCTTTGATCACCTGTCGTCTTCTTGTTGTATCCCCAATTGAAACATTACCTCAGGTTCATTAATCGAAACTTTCTACTTCAATCTAGTGCCTTAATGCTTCTAAGACATTGTTAAACTCTAGGGAGAGATACAGAATAACCCCCTGATCTTTTATTTCCTATTTATAAGATAACAACTAGAATCTTTTTCATATTAGATGTAAATAGAGGGGCAAATCAAAACCCCTCTATTTTATTTATCTCCTAATTACCAAGCATTTACCACATCTGTACTTATTGCCTTGACCAATTTGCCAAGTTCATTAAGTATCTTTGGTGCCATAAGAAAAAGCATTACCTTTATACATCCCTGTGGAGTAACTCTTTCTAATGGGCGACCATGAATATCATGACCAAATGCACTCCCTATCCCAAGTGAACAAGCCAATACTAATGCTAATACAGTTTTCTTCATTTTATTAAAATCCTTAGGTGTGACAAAAAAGTCCTATCGTCGCATAATTAATACAAGTTAAATTATTTGATATAGTACTTATATTATATGTTAAATATTATAAATTTCAGGAGGATTAAATGAAGAAACTACTTTTGGCGGTTGTAGTATGTTGTGCTTTTAGTATACATTCAATGGCAATAAATTATAACGCAAAGATAAATGATATTGAGAAAAGGATCAACGCTCTTAAAGCTGAACGGGGAAAAATTGAAAATAAAAACACGTCTCTTTACAATGAACAACTTAAGCCTCTTAAACAAAAGATGGCAACCATTGATGATAAAATTTTAAGTCTAGAACACAATGAAGGATTTTGTGGCTTGCCTTGTTTGAAAGCCAAAATTGAAAAGAAAAAGACTGAGATTGAGCAATTCACGCTCCTTGCCAATGTATTTGAAAACATAGTCAAGATCGATAAAATTAATTTTGACATAGATAAGGCTAATATCGAACTCATAAAAGCTGAAATTAAAGCTGGAAAAACTCCCAAAATCCCTCTTGAAATAATAGAGGCTCTAATTAAATGTGACAAGGCTCGTGTTAAGGTTAGTGAGGCTACAATTAAAATTAAACAGGCAAAAATAAAAAAAATGGAATTGAAAATAAAAATTCTTAAAAATATCATTGAGACAGGCGAGATAGTAGATGAGATAAGAAAAAACACTAATGATTCATACGATCATATTTATGCTACAAATATTGAAGTCGCCAAACAGAAAATTAAACGAGCTAAGTTACTTCTTAAGCTTGAACAATCACGAAAAGGGATAGCACAGGCACGGATAAAAGAGGCACAAACAGGGAATAAACTTTACAAAATTGACCAGAAGTTTTGTGAGACCGCTTTGAAGTTTGAGAAAGGAGTTAATAAAGAAAGCTTTATGTCATTTTTCAGGCATAACCAAAAAAAATATTTATAAATTTTGAATACAGGTAAAATAAAAAGAAGCAAGCTGTTGTTCAGAATAGAACAACAGCTTGCTTAAATCAAGTCTAACTAAGATTTAAAGTATAGAAGATGATTCTGAGTCAGAGTCTCTTCTTAAAGCTCACCCCTCTCACGTGCCGCACACCTCCTACATGCATCCGGATCACCAGTTCGACGACACGTATCACAGTCCCCATTCTCGTCAAAACAAACTACGCTCTCCTCATTCTTGTTCTCATCATTTGCATAAACAGAACCCTTGTTTTCATCATTTGCATAAACAGATGATTGTGGGAAGAATCCAACACTGCTAACTGCTACAAAAGCAAAACATACTGCAAGTGTTAAAAACAACTTCTTCATTACATGTTCTCCTTCCTAATTTAAAATACGGAAACTCCTATTCCCGTTTTGTCTACACCGAATTGTACATAAGTCACATTTTATTTGTCAACAAACAAATTAATTGCTCTACTTTTAATTTCTATCTATCTGCTGTACACCAAACATTTAGCACACAAAGTTATTTAGATAAAATCAAAATCAAGAGGAGATCTCCAGCACACATCAAGAGATACATGCTGGAGTAAATGAAAAAATCAAAGTTATGTCATTAGTGGCATGCCCTTGATATATCAGATTATAGCAAAAGAAATATTAAGTTCATTGAGCAAGGTTAGTTTAGGGTTGGATAAAGTAATCTAGAATGCCACTTAAACCTACAGGAAGGGCCTAATTATGCGATATTTTGAGTTTGATATAGAAGGGGGGAGGGGGGGCAGAGAGTTAAAGATCAGCTTCATATTTAGATAGAATGAGCTGCAAGGGTTCTGTTGTTCCTTGATCCCTAGCTACAATTTCTCTTGGAGCTAGTTTGTCTATTATGTACAAAACTGTCTGGATATTGTTCTCCTTCAAAAATTCCTTTCTCAGATTAGAAACTGTTTGATCCCATACAGATGCATCTACATTATCAAGATCTAAGGCTTCAAAGAGTAACTGTTTCCTGAGTGTAGCTAGTTTCCTGCCCTTAACCTTGTTTTCTGTGCTAGGCTGATACTCACTTGAGAACCTTTTCCCTCCAGGCATTATACTATCCCCTCTGGTCATTTTGTCGTCAATATATTATACCATATTCCTCTTCTCAAGATAGATCCACAAACTCAGACTCTACTGGTGCGCCACATTTGTATGTAGTATCCTTTTTACTTGACAGGGAAAAGATTAATTCTCTTTCATGTTCAAGTTCATGTTCTTCAGATCTAATTCAAGATGCACGGTTCTATTGAATGGGTTCTGCAAATTCTTCTTTCCAGTGGATGTAGTTTGTCTTTAAAAGAATGGGTGAGCCTTGTAACTGGCTCACCCACATAAAGAATAAGTATATAAGTAGAGTGGGGAAAAACATAGTATTAGGGGGGGGATTTTTAGTGACTTTTGACTGTTTTGTCGACTTAAAACTGGCTATTTGGGGTTGTGTGTGCTTCTTTTCATCTTTCTTAAAATTTGAAAATAAGTCTTATTCTCTTTTTATCTCTCCACAGATGTGTTCCACTTACTTTTAATTTTCTGCAACTACTCCCATACACTTAAAAAAATCATTCTTAGGATAATAGTTAAAATCTACTTTACTCCAAGCTTTGTACATCCTATTTTTTAAAATTACCAACTCTACTTCTCTAGGATACCTGTTTTTTGCTCTATTTATTTCTTCTCTTTTTTCGTTTATCTTTGCGTTGTTGTCAGTACAATTTGTCCTATTAATTTTAAGCTGTAATCCTATTAATACGTCTACGCTGTATTCTATCCCCCCGCTTTCTTTAAAACTCTCAAAACTCACTTCATTTAAGTAATTATCTCTATTAAATGATGATATCGCTATCACGGGTATATTGTAATCCCTACAAATTCTTTTTAACTCAGTTATATTCTTGTCCATGTTTTGCTTATCTGAAAAACGATCGTTGTATGACGATAATATCTGCATGTAATCTACAACTACTACAGGATTGGCCTTTTTACACAGTATAAAATCATCTATAGTTTCTCTTATTCGCTTAACACCGATATCTCCTATTCCTTCGCTGATATAGATGTTGTCAGCATATTTTGCGTATTCTTCTCTTGCTTTTGAAAACACTTCTATTTGTTGTTCTGTGAACTCATTGCTTTTTTCAAAAATCTCCGATGCTGTTTTGGTAAACTTATAATCCTTACTGTTTTTTTTGCAGAACTCGAAACTTTCTCTACTTAAACTTTTTGATATAAGCTCAGATTTGCTCATTTCAAGGGAAAAAAACAAAACTGGGTGTCCGTTTTTAGCTACATTGTCAACCGTTTGTAAGACAAATGTAGTTTTTCCAAGACTACTTATAGCTCCTATTACATAAAGCCTTCCACCTTTTAATCCGCCTCCTAGTACATCATTAAAATCTTTAAATCCTGTGTCAATAGTAGAGGCCTTAGCATTTCTTTCCATATCTTTTAGGCGTTTGTTTAAATCTGATAAACAGCTCATTTCTTCTATTTCTTCCTTTATTTCCTTGTACTCAAAAGCTTGCTTTATGAGCTGTCCTATAGACTTAGAGATATCTCCATTTCGTTTTACTGCATCGTAGTTAGCTTCTATAAAAGGCACATTTAAATCATTCAAGATATTTTTCAAAGCTACCTTTAGGTCTAGATTATCAAAAACTAAAATAAGCGGTTTGGGAAGTGTGTGGATTTTTTCTGATTTTTCTAAAAGCTTGATGTTTTCATGATTTTCTACTATTAGCTTAATACCTGGATGGAGAGATTTTGCGAGTTGTACTATATCTGTGATAATCAAAGCGGTTTGGCTGTAGAAGGTATGTTTTAGAGCTTCACTAGTCTCTGCATGCGTATAAAATTTCTGGCTCTTCATAGCTTCCTCTGCAGTCCTATATATTTCATATTCCATATTCACTTCTAATCCTGTTGCCTGTTCTGCTTTTATTTCTGCGACAGTAGTCGCCCATTCATTTTCCGACACCTTTTTTATCTCTTCCATAATCTTCTCCTTATCGTTGGTATAATAACTTCAACAAAGACCCAGACCGAAGAAAAAAGAGCACTATTTTTCCCCCGGTTTGTCTTTAGCTTCTAATTACATTATATATTGTCTGCTTGTTATAAAAGACAAGCAGAAACAGTTATATCATTATATTATTATATAATTAGGGGTTTTTTTTCGTCTGAGCTTGTGGGTTTTTAGGACCACTTTTGTGGGTTTTTAGGACCACTTTTGTGGGTTTTTAGGACCACTTTTGTGGGTTTTTAGGATCAGTTTTTTGTACTAAGTTTTATTGTTTCAGACTTGTCTTCATGCTTAAGCAATCTGTATTTGATGTATAAATCCTTAAAGACACCCCATCTTCTTAACTCTTGTCCTTCAGTTTTAAGTTGATTGTCTGTCATTGCTATGCCTTTTGAATTGCAATATTCCCATTCAAGAAACCATTCATTTTTTAATTCCTCAAGTCCAGCTTCAAATGGTTTTATAATCCTTATGCCAGGATGTCGGTCACTGCTCTTTATTATTTCACTGTAGCTTGGTATGCTTTGTACACTTTCTAGAATACTTTTAACCGATAATATATATTTGCCGTTAGCATTGCAGGTTTTTTTTTTATTTTCATTTATTCTTGCATATATACAAAGCTTGTAGAATATTTCCATCGCCACATTTGACCGTTTGCATATGATTGCTTTAGGGATTGTTGTTAAATGTCCCGCACCAAAATACTTAGCGAAAGTTTCTGTGAATTTTACACTAAAAACTCCTTGTTTAATTTCAGATATACTTTCTAATATTCTTGTTTTTGTGTTGAGGGAAAGTTCCTTTTTCTTCTTTTTGTCGAGGAAAGTTATAACTTTTTGATGGCATACCCAAAGGGAGAACAGTATTTTATTCCACTTTGTTGAAAGTCGCTTCGTAGTACTATAACTTTTGAAGCCTAAATCTTCTTGAAGTTGTCTTATTTTTATGTTAATTTCTGTTTTATATAGTTCACTACCTCGTGGATTTATTTTTGTAAATTCATTGGCGATAACTGTGAAATACTTTAATGGAAAATCTTTCGCGAATTTGACATGAGATACATCTTCAATGTAGCATTTACCATCATTAATTTCATATTCCCCTGTTTTTGTTGCCTCATCGTAATATATAAATTTTTTTTTCCCAACCAAAGCATTACTTGCAGGGGTATTAAATAATGTCAATTCTTGTTCTTTTTGAATATGAGAAATAGAAGGTTTTCCACTAGGTCGTATGACTTTGTCTAGTTTTTTAGTTTTATTCATCATCAAAAATATCCGTCTGTGTAAATAAGTCAATAAACTCATAATCGCCATCTGCAAAAGCTGTTCCTTTGTCTAACAAGCGACAAGCTTTTTGTATTTTGCTTCCTGGCGTTTTAAACACTTTAAAATTGATCGGGGAAAATATATCGTCTATTGCTTTTTGTTTTCTATGCCTGTCTTCTTTGGATAAGTTGGACTTGGCTATAGCTTCTCTTAGCTCGCTGATACAATCATTAAACTGGTCAAAAAAATCTAACTCAAAACCTATAGCATTTAATTCTAGGATGTCTATGCATTTTGCAATTATTTCTAGAGATTTATTATATCCCTGCAAGTAATAATAATTTTCCTTTAATCTTTTTTTATAAATCTTCTCCAACGTTCCTACAATATAATGCTGGTCTGAATTTTCACGCCAATCTGTGTATCTATCAAGAGTTAGTAGCCTAAAATGCTCTAATGGCGTGCGGGGTGCATAGTGTTGGGCATAAATATTCGTCCATATTTTTACTTCCTTCGGAAATTTGTTATCTTTGGTCCCAATTTCTCCATCATTGCTTCTTAACTTTTGCTCGGCTCTTTCCTGCTCAATTCTTTTCTGTTCAGGACTATTTTTTAAAACGTCTTCTACCAGGTAGGCTATTTTTTCAGCGTTGTATATCGTGGAAGTTATATCTCCAAAATGCTCAATATATGATTGAGATATATCATTTCTGCCTAAGGCTTCAGGATATGTTCTCAAAATCCAACTTTGTAAGTTCTGATACGCTTTATAATTTTGTAATTCTTGCCTAGTCCACTTCGCTGCATCTTTGTGTATTTTTTCGTATATCTTGGCCCATTTCTGTTTATCTTCAAATGTGTTCTCTTTTCTTGTCCTTGAGTTGATTAAATCGTATATTAAAACTTTGCCGGCTTGTGAACCTGTTAAAGTTTTTCCGTCAATCAATTCGGTTATATACTTTGTGGCTTTTTTGCCAGCCATAGAATAATTAATCGACATAAAACTTCTCTCCAATGTTTTTCACTCTATTTTAACTTTTACCCAAATAATTCAACAACGACCACTTTCAAAATCCTTAAACCCCTTGATATCCTTAAGATCACCCATTCCAACAACTCTCCATGTATATAAAAAGAGGTGCAAAACCCTCTATTGCATAAGGCATTGCACCCCAACCTGATATCTAGAATGATACTAAACTTTTAGAGCTTGTGTGTTTGTTCTTCTTCATCTTCTTACTATTGGTGGACTATTTGGAGATCTAGTCTGTAGAATTTCATAATATTCATTTTCTCTTGTTGCTGCCATCCATTCTGAGAGAGCCTTTGGCTACATTTTGTAATGATTCTCAATGAGCCACTTTAAGCGGAGATGTAAGATCCCTTTAGGAAACTGTATTGGGTGAAGGGATAGCATCATCAAAAAGAGCATTTGCCATGTCCTTCCCAAGTTCTCTTTCTAGAGAACCCTCAGACTTGAGTAATGGCACCAGGATCTCCATTGCTATTGAGATTGAACAGTATAATGGATTTTTTTGTAAAAATCTTGCCATTCCTCTGATTCTAAAAAATCCTTACTCTTAACAAAATCTTCATATTCTTTAAGTAAAGAGTCATAAGCTTTCTTAATGGTTCCATCAATTGATCCCCAAAATTCCTCCCTACTCTTAGTAAGATCTTCATGTTTTTTGAAGAAAGAATCACAAGTTTCATTGATGATTTCATCAAAAGATATCTTAGGTCTTTTGTCCATTTAAACTCCTCCAAAATTGTACCTCAAATATGTATTGTTTCCGTGGTCCCTAATGCTTTTAAGATCTTCATCGTTTTTTTATTTGGGTTAACTCAGCAGCAACAACCGTAAAGCGTTGCTATACTCAACAATGTTAAGACATACAATGTTACTTTGTTCATTTTTTCCCCCTCTAATATGAACCGTTTGAATAATTCCTCGTTGAACGTTCCCCTTTCCAAAGGCAAGGGTTTTGGAATATTGCAATTAACTTACCCTCTCAACGCTATGGAGATTATTTCTTACTTCCTATAGCATTTTTGGCGGATATGTAAATATCCAATATCTGATTGATTGTCTCATTCACGCTTATTTCCTTAGCTTTTGCTTCTCTCTCTAAAATCTTGTAAGTAGACGATCTTAGCATCAATTGAAACCGCCTGTCTTTTGTCTCTCTTGCCGGCTTTCCCTGCACATCTGGGAAGTTGGGTATCCTTTGATCCTTCTCTTCTCTATCTGTACTAAGCCTTTCTACCACAGGGTGTCTCTGTATCTTGCTTAGCCCATCTTCTACAAAACTCTTACCCATTACTATCCTCCGTTATTCGTTTGCAAAAATTCCTCTACGAACGCTTCGTAATCCTTTGCTACGTTGCTATTTGGGGCGTAATCAAAGATCGACAAATGTTTTATCTGACCTTCGCTTATTGCCACCGCTTCCCTTATCGTTGTCTTATAAAGCTTCGTGTCGAGCTCCTTTGCAAGTTCCTCTATTACTTTCAACAAATCCTTATTTAACCTTGTTCTCTCCTTAAATCTCGTCAGCAATATACCTCTTATTATCAAGTCCTTATTATCATGTTTGTTAACGTCTATTATTATCTCTCCAAGTCGCTTGGCTCCAGTCAAGTTATATCCTTCGGCATGAGATGCGATGATAACCGAGTTGGACGCTATTAACGCATTAATAGCCAATATACCCAACACATGAGACGTATCTATAATAACGTAATCGTAATCTTGCTTAACTTCACTTAGAGCTTCCCTTAAACGATACTCCTTGTCATGACCTGTCACATCCACATCAGCTTGGAATAAATCTTCGCTCCCAGCTAGAATATCCCCTGCTGCAGTCTTTTGCACAATCTCTTTAATCCCTACTCTCTTCATTAACAAGTCTAGTATCCTACCGTTACTTTGATCAGCTTGCATAGTATCTGTAAGATTTGCCTGTCCATCCATATCTATAAGTAAAACCCTATATCCTTTTCTTATTAGCCCCGCTCCTAAAGCATGTGTTGTTGTGGTTTTACCCGTTCCGCCCTTTTGATTTACTATCGCTACTATCTCTTTCATTCTACCCTCATATACTATACATATATATCAACATTTATACAAATACTTATCTTGTACACGTATACATATGCGTACACAATATGCATATACTTATAGCAGTTCTCCATTGTCTTGTCAATAGAAAAAAAAGAGTGACAAGTTTTTAGACCCATCGCTCACCTGGTAATTACGTCAAGTGTTATTCCATAAAAAAATGAACCAATACAATAAAAGTACTGGTTCATTAATTAAAGTTTTGCCTCAGGAGAGAAGGAAGGATAAGCAAACTCCACGTTCTGCTTTTTCATAAATGTGAAAATGATAGTTCAAATAACCTGTTAGATTCAGTTTTTAACCATATACCCCTGTTTGCATCCATGTTCAGAGCTTTTACTAAACGTCCCTGCAGATGCTACTGAACAGAATAAGCTTAACATCAAAGCTAATCCTCCTTTATTTGCTTCGAGCTTAGCAAAAGGATTCGGGGAATTCAAGAAGGGTAGGAGTCTGTAAAAGAAAAAAAACGACAGGGGTGGCCTGGAGGTCTCCATTCTTTACAATAGCCTACATTGAACTTCTCTTGTACTCCTCTATTGGTCAAGTAATCGATTTCAGATATATGTTTAGCTTGCTCTTCAAAGTATTTTGTATAGTCAGGTTCAGGTTGTTTTGCCACTTTCTTGTCTTTTGCATCATCATGTTTCACTTTATATCTCCCATCATTATTGTCTTTGCTTATTCCATAAATGCCACATGCAATATCCATTACCTTTTGGAAGTCAGATTTAATGTCAAGGTTATTTTGCTTAGCTATAAATGCTAAAACATCCCCACTAAAATTGCACTTAAAACATTTATACAGTCCTTCTCTCCCCTTTATTTCTTCTATCCCAGTTCCATCTTTCCCTTCCCCATTCTGACACAGAGGGCATACATAGCCACTTCTTCTTGCTTTCTGGAAATAGATCTCTGGATGAGCTTTTATATATTCTTTTGCATCTTTATCTTCCATTGTTTTTCTTCCTCTCTAAAAACGCTTCAAACTCTTCAAGGGTTTTAAAATTCTCTTCGGGTTCAGGCTCTTCCTCATGGTATTCAATCTCATCTTGATCCTTCTCTTTACTTTCTATTTTTGTTTTTGTACATTCTCTTGCTTCAGAATCTTCAACTACATCTCCACCTTCATATTCTTTGAACCTTTCTCCAGTTTTCTCTTTCGCATCAATAATGGCTTGAGCAAAATAACGAATTTCTCCAGAAATCTTTCTTATTTTTTTGCATAAATTTTTGAGTTCATCTTCCATTTTAATTGTGTATGGGGGTGTTCTCATCATATAAAAATTCTTTTCCATAAAATCCAGAAGTTCCAATTCTTTTTTAATTAGATGGTGCAAAATGAATTTTATCGAGGGATGTTCATTGGCTGAAGAGTACTGTTTCTTTTTCTCTTCATCTCCATCCCAAAAAGTTTTTTGTTCACCCTTCATTAAAACATTCCTCAAACCTCTTCCTAGCATCACCAGGCCAATCTTCCCTCGTCTTGATGTATTCAATCAGATCAAGTTTTGAAGGTTCAATAGTCTTAATGGTTTTGTAACTTTTTATTATCTCAAAAAATTCTTCAAAAGTTTTATCTTCCAGTGGCTGAAACATTTTTATAACATCGCGTTTGTCCAACAACATGCTTTGATCCCATTTTTTCGAGTTGAGATAGTTGTGAATTTTAGTTGCGTTCTCATCAATTGTCTTATGCGAGAGTCCGGCTAGCCATTTCGAGAATTCATCGGAATTTGCAAAATCCTTAAACCCCTTGATATCCTTAAGATCACCCATTCCAATATCCTCTCCATGTATATAAAAAAAGGGTGCAAACCCCTCTATTGCCTAAGGGATTGCACCTCAACCTGATATTAGTAATGATACTAAACTTTTAGAGCTTATGTGGTGGTTCTTCTTCCTTTCCTTACTATCAGAGATCTGGTCTGTAAAAATTCCTCATACTCTTTTTTTATTGTTTAATTATGGATTAAAACCTTTGATTCCATCAGTTATTCCAATCCAAACTGCAAAAGGGAAAGCTACACCAAAAGCAAACAAAGGAACATAAGCTGCATGTTTGAGAGCTTTCTGGAACTCCTGAAAATCGGGATTATCACCAAGCTTATTAAGATAGTTTAACCCTTTCTCAGCTAATTTCCCTACCTCCTTAAGTCCATACCATGAAAGACCAACAACAGAAATTACTGTACCAGACAACCATGAATTAAAAACTGCTCTTCCCATTTCATCTCTTTGGCCTATTCCATGAATTGCATGAGTAGGAGCCATTGTACCTAATGTAAACACTAATGCCATAGCTATTGCAATTTTCTTCACTTTCATCTCCTTAATTTCCAAACATTGTTTGCACAGCATTCTCTGCTACACAAAGTAATCCTGTTATAAGATCTGCACCAAACTCCCTTCCACCATCTGCACTGGGATGGTATATAACATGGGTGTACTGCAATGCTTCAACAATGTGATGCATTAACCAATTGTAAGGCAATTTCTCTGCAAGATTGTAAATAGAAAGTCCAATAATTTCCATCCAAGACATGTTGTTACTCCTTTTAGTTTTATTCTAATACCCTTTTAATCAGATCTTTATCACTGGAACTACTACTTGCTCATAACTTGTGTATTCTTCTTTCAATGATACTAAATTTTATGGTTTGTGCGATAGTTTTTCTTTCTGTTTTTGCAGTATATTTCCATGTTCCCTAAAGACAATTATGGACCATTTTCATCACACTTTAACATAGGTCGTGTCCACAAAATAGCCTTTGCGGACACCATCCCAAAAAGAAAAACGACAGGCTTTGATCACCTGCCGTTCTTTGCTAATGATGTCTACTTACTACTGTGAAAAACTCCCCAGACATTCTTATTCACTTCACTGCTTGCAAGAGGTCTACTTCAAAAACTCATCGAAGGATTCTTATATGTTAAAACCCCGCAAACATTTTGTAGCATTGTGATGGAAAAAAAACATGAGTACTAAGTACATTACCGAGAAAAGTGCCTACAAAAAAACCATTTGCCGCCAACAAAATATATGAAAACATAGAAAACATAATTAAACCCTCCTGGCATAATATATTATTATTGCTACTGCACATTACACATTCCATTCCTTGCCAATGCAACTATTCCTGCACCTACTACGGCCGTACCGCCTACAACGGCTCCACCAACAATAGCTCTTCTTCCTAGTCCAGGTCCAGTTGCTGTTAGTCGCCTGTATAACGCATCATAATTCCCTTCTGCTACCATCATCTCTGCTATTCTCCGTCCTACTACCTCTCGGAGTTGCCTTTGAAGATACCTAGGTGGGAAAAAACGGTCAGCGGCCAACATCTCTGTAGTCCAGTTAGCTATCATCCCATCTGGTATTTCAACTACTCCATTACCATTAGGAACAGGAGCATTCGCAGTTCCCCTTACGTATTCCTCAGCAAAATTGGTTGCCCTTTCTTCAACAAGGTGAAGAGCCCAACGTCTAATTCCATTCTCAAATGGGGTTACTATCATTCACCAACTATCTACCTCAACCACGCAATCTTCTTGTACTCGCCCAACCACCACGCAATTTTCCCCCACCATCCCAACCACCAATCAATTTTATTTTAGACCCTCCATTATGCGGTTTGTCCGCAGGTTTGCTCAACCCAAAAACCTGTCCACCAAAAAAAAACGTCAACATCAAACCAATTAAGATTACTTTCTTCACGTCTTTAATCCTTCATTTATAATTTGGGAAACTCCCCAGACATTCTTATTCTTTTCACTGCTTGCAAGAGGTCTACTTCAAAAACTCATTAAATGCTTCATCTAAATCTTCCATGTTAAAACCCAAACAAACTAAACTTGTACTCTAATGCTGAGTAAAAAGAAGAAGAGGTAAGTGCCTTACCGATAAGAACACCCAAATTAGTTCCAATCAAAGTTGTGTAAAAAAAAGTAGAAAGAATTCCCATTACATCCTCCTTAAAATTAATATAGGACTTCTAATTATTAGCTGGAAATGACCCAGGCAAATCACTAAAAAGATCAGGATAATTCATAAATAACCACATAGTAAAGACAATTGTTGCAACCATATATGCAAAAGCACCAGTTAATCCCAAACATGTTCTGCGACATTCTCTTCGTTGTTGTTCTATGGCTATCCTTCGTGGTTCTAATACATCCGGTTGTGGTACTATAGCCAGT
>BTIF01000028.1:0-8382 GCA_036245315.1 Endomicrobiia bacterium
CCCCAAGCCAGATATAAATATGAAGGGGTAGTTAGTCTCTCGCAGTCTGAATCAAGGATTGTCATAAAGCTACATCGCAGTTAAGAAGTTAAAACTGGCATGTGCAGACCCGAAGGGATGCACTGCCATATATAAGTTATTCTATAACTTCTAAGAAACCTTGGTATACTGGGGGAAAACCTGGTATACTGGGTGGAAAATCTAGCATCCTGATGATGATAACCGTGTCCTCTCTTTTATTTTCTTTTTAACCAATTCCACTCCCTTTGGCGTCATCCTACTGAAATTTATCTTCACTGTACCACTACGTTTGCGTCCAATAGAAAATTCATTAATTACGTCTGGGAACTACCCCAAGATTATGATACAAATTCTCTTGGCTTAACGGAAGTTTTATCTACTGTACATTCTTTTTGGTATTGTGAATATCACCGCCAAATTTTCATTGTTCTTATTAGAAAAAGTTGGCCACCCGTAGATCCATTTTAATAACGTGTTATTAATTGTACGAAAGGTATCCCACTTTGTGTACTAAGGTATCCCACTTTGTGTACTCATCTCGTCGACAAAAACTCCTTAATACTCTTTAACACTCTTTACATATAAATCGGGCGCTAACTTCGTTACGCCCATATTTATAGAATGGAAGAGACAAAAGAATTATATCTTCAGCATCATTAACATTCGAAGAAATCAAGGGGGATAAAATGGGAGATCAAACACAAGCGATTTGCGAACGTTGCGAGAGTATAGATGAAGTTTTTAAGAGAGTAGATGGAAAGGCTAGGTTAAGTATAGACAGAAAAGGAATTATCTTTCTTACAGATGAAAATACCGCAATAGAACTTGAAGTCCAAAGCAAAAATAATCCAAACAAACAAGAAGTTTCAAGTCTTGAGCTTAGCATGTCTTTGATAATAAAGAGCGAAGCTGACATCGAGAATCTAAAAACCTATCTAAAATCAGATACAGGGAAAACACACATTCATAGAACACTAGTTTTAGCTTTCCAACATGATAATGACACAAAACGTAAGTTACAGAAAACTCTAGATGACTTGAAATGGAAATACGCAGTTTTAAATCTAAAAAATCTTTACGGCTCTAATTATTATAAATCAATGCAAGAAGAATTATATATAGCCCTTAAAATAGATGTGACTAGAGCGTCTATAGACAAAACATCCGTTGAGAAGAACCTATTCAAATTTACATCCGAAATGGAAATTTCGCCAAAGCCAATTAGCACGGGTTTTAATAATCTAGACAAAGCCTTAGGGTGTGGAGGGCTTAGAGAAGGAAGATTATATGCAATAGGAGCTATAAGCAGTCTTGGTAAGACAACTTTCGCTTTAAATATTGCCGATAACATAGCATCTAGTGGAGAGGATGTCTTAATATTTAGTCTTGAGATGAGCATAAAAGAATTAATATCTAAAAGCTTAAGTAAGATAATGGTTGGAATTGACGAGAGTCCTGGAGCGACACAATCTAAAACTGCAATAGAGATTACAGATAAAGAAAAATGGAAAAACGACACAGATCCTGTAAAACTTTTTGGGAAAGCTATTACAAAATACTCAGAATACGCGAAACATCTACATATAATAGAGGGTATAGGCGATATAGGAATAAAGAAAATAAGAGATTACCTTAATGACTTCCAAAGAACAGGAATGTTACCACGTGTTGCAATAATCGATTATCTTCAGATAATTTACCCTTATAGTGAAAGATTTACAGACAAACAAAACATAGATAAAAACATAACTGAACTCAAAAGGATAAGCAGGGACTTTAACATGGCCGTTATTGTAATCTCATCATTTAACAGAGGCAATTACTTGACCGAAGTAAGCTTCGAAAGCTTCAAAGAAAGCGGATCTATAGAATATTCATGCGATGTGCTTATGGGTCTTCAATTAGAAATACCAAAAACTGTGTACGAAGGCGATGAAAAAAAGGTAAAGCGAGAGATATCCAAAGCAATCAATGAAGCAAAGATGAGATATCCAAGAGAAGTAGAACTTGTTATACTTAAAAACAGAATGTACAAAGCTTGGGAAAAAATAAATTTCAAGTATTACACAAAATACGATCTCTTTGAGGAAGTCCCTACCAAACAAGATAGTAACTAAATTTTAAATTAATTATATATCTCAGATTAACTAGTGCGGTACTTGATCTTCTTTAGGGAACGTAACCTTTACATACGCTTTATTATAGCTATTATATGTTTTGGTAACATCTGCATTGTGAAGCTTTGCTCCCTTTGCTTCACAATATTCCCAACTGGAGAAAATGCCTTCTCTAACAATATCATCAAGATATTTCTCGATGGGAGTTACAATCAACTGATTTAATCTTTTTTGTTTTAAATCCTCGTATTTGGGGATTGATTCTAAAGATTCTATAACCTTTTCTGTACTAAGCCAAATATTTTTTCTGAGCTTCTCGGTTTCATGTTCTATTATGTGTTTTTGAAGGTAATATTTGTATGCGAGACAGAACGCATTGTAGCTCAAACTGAATGTTTTCATAGGGAACTTCATAATATATGCAAATTTACTTAAATATTCTACAAATTTTCCCGTAAATTCCACTACAACTTTTCCGTTTATGACACTACAACTTTCAACAATGTTAAATTTGCAATACTCCAATTTAATGGGTTTTTTAAAGGGAAATTTTGTCAAATCAACATGAGTTGATATTAAAACATCCATATCAGTTTTTATTCTTTTGCCAACTTTATAGCGATTTCTTTTTACATTTTTTAAATTGCCACAACAATCCCTCAGATAATCTCTAACAGTAAACTCCGAAGTTCTGATTAGTTTGTTTTGGTATCTTGTTCTTTGTTCATTTTTAAAAACTATTCCCCTTAATGCATACATCAAAACCTTTGGTAACCTTTCAATATCTTTATATAGACTGCCAGTCATTTCAATACTGATATTGTCAAACGAAAAATTTGTATGGTTTGTCATTCTATTATATTCATGTTTACTATGTTTTCCTATTTTATGCATTTCATTGATAACGAGACCATTATAAACATAGTCCACTGGCGGTAGTTGAACATTTTCTTGTTTGTGTTTCGTTTCAAGTAGGTGTCTTAAACAGTTGGACAAGATGCCCATTGGGTTATAGATAGTGATATCTTCTCCAATCCAAGAAAAAGAATCTTCGTAAAGTTTTTTGGCTTTAGCATCGCCTAGTACTCTTGCGAGATGCCCATCTTTTTTTAGCGAATCTATCAATATTTTAGCAAGCAATTCACATACATAACTTGAGGGAAATTCCCAGTCTTGACTCTTGATTCTGAATACTTCTTCAATCTTTTTTTTCCCCTTTTTATATTCCGTAAAAAGCTTAGGCAAAACTCTCTCAATCGCTTCTTCTATCATTGGGTAATCGTTCCCACCTAATATGTCGGGTTTCGATTTTGCGACTCTTTCATTTATATGGGTATTGAAATATTTTCTTACCTTTTTGAGATATAAATCCTCTGCCTTAAAATCTATATTTATTTTCATTATTACCTTTTCTGATTAGTTTTTAATCAGTTATTAAACTTGTATTATAATGTTTATCTATGACAAAAAATAGTCCTTACATAAATACAATTATAAACAATAGTATGCCATATCTTAAAACTATATTTTCAAAGGAACAGCTAAACGAGCTCCTATCAAAAACATTACCTCTCAACAGAAATCTTGATACCGTTGAAACAATAAGGAATTGGATCAACATTTACGTTAATTTTGTAAAGGAAAATTTCCAAAACTCCTATAAGGATTACAATGAAGAACTTAATGAGTTTATCAAACTCAAAGATGATGGCATAAAGATTGTGTGGGGAAATTGTCTAAGGGTTATGAAGGGTATGCTATCAGAATCTATTCATTTGATGGTGACTTCTCTCCGCCATACTACAATGCTCGCGAGTATTCGCATTGGGAAAATCTCAACGCTTATTTAAACGATATGCGTCTTATTATTAAGGAAGCGTATAGAGTTTTAGATAATCATCGCGTTTTTGTTTTTAATGTTGGAGATATATTTGATAACGACAACATTACAACCACATCTGTTTGGGGAAACCGACGTATACCGCTTGGTATGTATTTTACACGAATTTTTGAAGAAGAGGGTTTTACATTTGTAGATGATATTATATGGGACAAAGGAGAAGTGCAGAGTTACAGGCATAAAAACGGATCAAATATGAACATATTCTTATTTTCCATAAACATAGGAACGATATCACAAGATATCCTTGCTCAGTATGTTATTGTTTGAACGTTAATGGTAATGCGTATTCTGAAATTGGATTAAAAAGTTTGGAATGCAAAAACCCTAATTGTTTTAAACGTAGCAAAACTAATCGTGGAAAAAGATTTTCGCTAAAGTCAATTATGGACCATTCTACACACACCCAATCACAATTTATGTGTGTGTATCATAAGCAGGATCGGGGCAAAAGAAAAACGACAGGCTTTGACCACCTGTCGTCTTCTTGTTGTATTTTCAGCAATTTGTACTAAGGGCTTAGCTCTCTTATACCTGAAACTGCACTTCAGAATATACCGTAGTTTTAGTTTGATCCTTAAACTTTTTACCTGTTTTATCACTACCATCAGTATGACTTACACCTAATTTAACTATAGGCCTCGATCTACGTCCTACCATATGAACACAAGAACAGAGGCAAAATGCAAATAGGCAAACCACTAACATGAGTATTCTCTTATTTATCTTCATAGTCCTATTTCCCTTTGTACTTAATATTATATTTATATAAAAAATATCTTGTCATCAACTAAAAAAAACGATAGAGGGTTAGGTCTGTTGCTTTCTTTCATGAAGAAATTATATTTTATATTTGCAACCCCTTATTTTTTTATTTTCATCCTGCATCTTCATCTGACAACTGGTCATGCAACAATGGATCCTGGGCATTATCTTCTTCCATTTCTAAATCCAAAGATTGGAAATTCATCTTCACTATCTTCAAGAAGTTCTTTTTTTTCTTTCTTCATACGATTCTTAAGATTATTAATAGCGATGTCAAATTGATCACAATCCTCACCACCTTCTTTTATACACTTGTCCCTAAGCGTCACATCATGAGGTCAAGAAGATTAATATCGTCTGAATCACCGTTATCGATGAGTGCTTGTCTTTCTGCTGGGTTAACTGCAAAACTAGGTACTGCACCTAATGCAAACATTAATGCCATAGCTATTGCTAGCTTTTTCATTTTTTTTATTTACCCTCCATCTAGGATTAGGTTTAATATACCATCTCTCACAAGAGTAACGACTAAGGGCGTGTGTGTGCCAATCAAAGCACTATTCAAAATCCAAAAAACCAGTAACCTCTTCCCGTAGCGTTACATTTCTTTTGATCTCTATCGAATTTTTTGCCAAGATCGTTTAGTCGGGCTTTCAATTCATTTGACGTTATTTTCCCATTTTGTTGATCAATATTAGCTTGGGCTACCCCAATAAGATAAGATTTCTCCGCTTCGGATATACACATTACTTTTATTTGTTTTATCCAGTCTTCGTAACTAAAAGGGTTTTCCACAGAAGTCGAATTGTTGGCAAAAACAACCGGTGCTGCAAATAGACCTAACGCTACAACCATAGACAATAACTTTTTCATTTCTTTCTTTTCCTCCCTCAATTTAGCGTGAGAGCTCTTATTCGTGCAACCAATCTCTCCTCACATCTGGATTATAACAAAGGTATTTGGATCAGTTCAAGATGCAGGATCATCCTACCTTATTGCAATGAGCTTCGTTTACAAGATAATACTCATGTGGGTATTCCGGTCCACCCATGAAGATCTTTAACCCTTCGTTGTATTTATCAAAGCTGAAGTCCTTAGGTGTAAGCTTGTTTATTACTCTCAGGATGTAGTTGCCTTTCAAGATTGCATCGCGAAGTTTATCCCCTTTACAGAAAAGAGGTTCAATAACTGCCCTTTCCTAAGAGTTTAGTCTTGTGGTTTATTTTCTCCTTTTAATTTATATTAATCCCCCGTCCCAAAACCATGTAGTGCATAATAAGGTGCAAGAACACAAGTCATAGCCAAACCAGTTAAATGAAACGCTATCCCACCTTTACTCTCAGGTTGAGCATGAAAGTAATTTTTAACCTTAGATACGACCACGGGGATACCTTCAACAACAGTCTTAATCGTATATAACGTACCCATCATCAAAGGTAGACCAACATAAAAAAAGTCAAGACCAACTGCTTGTGCAGGTTTAACACTGCCTAATCCTAATGCAAATACCAATGCTAAGGCTATTAAACTCTTTTTCATTCTAATACCTCCTTGATTTGCTTTGATCTTGGTCTGAGTTTAGCAAATGTAAAAGAAAAACGACAGGCTTTGATCACCTGCCGTCTTCTTGTTGTATTTTCAGTAATTTGTACCAAGGCTTAGCTTCTTTATGAACCAAGAAGTATTCTAATAGGGTTTGCACCGCAATTAAAAAGAGTAAAAATGGTAGTACCAAAAAAATGACCAAACAAAAAACTATTTACCAACCAAAGAGCTAATGTTGTTGTTGTCATAAAATTCTTACCTCCTCTCCGCATACTACAGCTTAGCTTCCTTCTTTGTTTCTTTCCCAACTATTAACCCAATAACGCTCTAATAGGGTTTACACCACCAAAAAAATAACTGGTAATGAAATTACCAATTATATGACCATATAAAAACGCATTTAACATCAAAAGACCTGTTACCATAATTTTCAACCTCCTATTTTATTGAACATTACATCCAGTAGAATGGTAAACTCCTGCAACAACAATAGCTATTCTTCCTAGTCCAGTTGCTGTTAGTCGCCTGTATAACGCATCATAATTCCCTTCTGCTGCCATCATCTCTGCTATTCTCCGTCCTACTACCTCTCGGAGTTGCCTTTGAAGATACCTAGGTGGGAAAAAACGGTCAGCGGCCAACATCTCTGTAGCCCAGTTAGCTATCATCCCATCTGGTATTTCAACGACTCCATTACCATTAGGAACAGGAGCATTCGCAGTTCCCCTTACGTATTCCTCAGCAAAACCGGGTGCCCTTTCTTCAACAAGGTGAAGAGCCCCACGTCTAATTCCATTCTCAAATGGGGTTACTATCATTTCTCGGAGGACATTAATTGGCATATGAGCATTAAATGCTTCATGAAGGGTTGCTAGTCCCCTCTGCCTTATAAGTGCCAAGTCTTCTACCGCTATAATCGCTTCTCGATAATTACGTGCTCCTTGATCTGCGGCGTATCTATATAGGTTAAGAGTAGCAAGCTGTCTTCTTACTTCCGCAGCCATAGTACCAGTATTTCCAACCCCTATATTATACCCTCTCATTGCTCCATCTCGGAATGCTTGTAGAAAAGTATCTGGATGAATATGGGTCCCAAGCCTGTATATAATAGGAAACGCTGTCCTTATTCTAGCTTCTAGCATTTCAATTGTTTCTTCATAGGTCCACGGGGTGTTACGAAAATAATTGCCGGTAACATTAGCTGCGAAATACCTACCGAAATTATCTCCAAACTCTGTCACATCATGAATCCTTATTCTTCCTGTTCTTGCTATTCCTCTCTCTAAAGGTGCTCTTTCTAAAAAAATCATACGTCCCGTTTCTGCTACCACAATGTCATGATTTAATGCATCTTCTACACCTCGTTCTGCACGAGTAAGAAAATCTCCAGCTCTGCCACCTCTAACTCTAAGTTCAGTAACAAGTGCTTCGTATTCTCTTGGTCCCATAGTAGCATCTGGACGATCACCATCCTCATCCACATCTCTACGGGGTCCACCCATATTAATCATCGGAGCTACACCCGCTCTTGTTCCGCCTCCATGAGTTTGTCTAGGAGCTTCTTCTTCGTCTTCTTCTTCCGTATTATTATGCCGAGGCTGGTATTCGGCGTATGGATTTTCTAGTGGTGGTTGTTGTAGTAGTTGAAGTGGTGTTAGAGGTGCAGGAGGCATTATCCCTGCAGGCAAACCACCTTGTGCAACCGCATCTGCGGCAGGAACTCTTAAGTGGGCATTCCCTCCAGAAGCCCCACCCTGATTTCCACCGCTTCCAGAAGCCCCACCCTGATTTCCACCGCCTCCAGGAGCCATCCCCCCATTATTGTCCATTGCAAAACCAGGGAGTTGACCTAATGCAAACATTAATGCCATAGCTATTGCTAGCTTTTTCATTTCTTTCTTTTCCTCTTAGCGTGAGAGCTCTTATTCGTACAACCAATCTCTCACAGCTGGATTATAACAAAGGTATTTGGATCAGTTCAAGATGCAGGATCATCCTACCTTCTTGCAGTGAGCTTCGTTTACAAGATAATAC
>BTIF01000029.1:0-5322 GCA_036245315.1 Endomicrobiia bacterium
AAGGGGATAAACTTCGCGATGCAATCTTGAAAGGCAACTACATCCTGAGAGTAATAAACAAGCTTACACCTAAGGACTTCAGCTTTGATAAATACAACGAAGGGTTAAAGATCTTCATGGGTGGACCAGAATACCCACATGAGTATTATCTTGTAAACGAAGCTCACTGCAAGGTTGAGTGAGGAACCTTACAGCGTATGCGTGTTCTTTGTTATAATCAGAAATAGATTTACGATAATAAGGGAGAAGGTAAAGGGAATGAAAAAAATACGTTTTAGTATGTTTTCTTTTTTGTTTGCTGTTGGGGTAATTTTTGTTTGTTCTAGTACGCAGGTTGTTTACGCTAAGTGTACAAGAGAGGTTGTAAAAGGACAGGTAGTAAAGAATGAAGTAATCTCAGCTGGCGAAACGCAGATAGTATGGAATGGTGGAAGGACAGAAAATGTTACAGTTAACGCGGGCGGAAGACAGATGGTTTATGTCGGTGGGAAATCAATAGGTACAACTATAAATGCCTCTGGATTCCAATATGTAGGAAAAGGTGGAAGCACTGAAGGTACAATAGTGAAAGAAAAGGGATTACAACTAGTTAGAGGTGTTAGTTTTGACACTAAAGTATCAGGTGGGGTACAAGTTGTTACTGGTATCATATTGGATTCCAAAATAGAAAAAGGCGGAATGCAGCTTATTGATTGGACTGCAAGCAATCATGGCACTACTGTAATAGACGATGGTATACAACATATAGATCTTGAGGCTTCCGGAACAGATAAAAAAATTAAATTAAATAAAAATGGCATTCAAAATATTTACAATGCATCTCCATCGACAAGTGAGCATAAGATGAGAGATACAATTGAAATTGGTAGGTAATGAGATTTTATAAAAGCGAGGTGTAAAAAAGGCATGAAAAGATTTTACGTACCCTTACAGTTGTTTTTTGTATGATGTTTTTACTAAGTTCCGTAGTGGGATTAACGCCTACTTATGCTAAAGATGCTATTAGCTGTCAAGAGCTAGAAGAGGCCTGTGCGGAGGGAAATGAAGAGGCGTGTAGGTTGCTTCAAATACTTTGTTAGGAGAGATGTAACCATCAATTAACAACTTATCTTTTGGACGGCGTAGACTATTTCAGAGTGTTTTTTTGGTTCATAAAGAAGAGCTTAAACCTTAGCACAAATTACTAAAAATACAACAAGAAGACGACAGGTGTCAAAGCCTGTCGTTTTGTTTTGCCCTGATCCTGCTTATGATGCACATGCATAAAGTGTGTACTCAAGTGTAAGGTTGGGATGGGAATGGTCCATAATTGTCATTAGGGAACATGAAAACAATACACACTTAAGGGCACAGTTTTGAAGGTTCAATAGTCTTAATGGTTTTGTAACTTTTTATTATCTCAATAAATTTTTCAAAAGTTTTATCTTCTAACGGTAGGAAGAGTTTTGTAACATTCTGTGTTGTCCCAATAAAAAACTTCTCTTCTTGCTTGACTTTTCGTTTTTCCCGACATCTATCCAAGTGGTTGTGATATTGCCCGAGTGTTACTTACCTAACCATTTTAAAAACTCATCTGAGCTTTTAAAATCCTTAAAGCCTTCAATTTGCTTAAGAGCTTTCATGTCACTTCTTATCCCAACGTGGATATTGAAGTAAATCCTCTAATGCTTTAGCAACGACAACACCCACAAAACACACCTAAACAAAATAATGTTAAAACGACTAAAGATATTCTGTTCATTTCTTACCTCTAATAGTAGCTTTCTTTGTTTTAGTTGTAGTTTTTTTAACTTTAGATACAGTTTGTCTTATTCTTTTCTTTCTCAGCCCCAGCCTTTGTCTGCTTCTTCATTTTTATCTCCTAGTAAATTTTGAACCCAGATTTCACCATTGGTGTTAAAATTATTTTTCTTTATATTTTATTGCTATTGCTTTCCAACCACTTTCTTTTTTTATTACATTTCTTGTGGTAATTTTTTCAGTTCCTACAGCAGCTGGTCCTACAATAATAATGGCATCGGCTCCTAACTTTGCAGCTTCTTTTCTTAATTCTGTCGCACTTTTTGAATCTACATAATCTACAATAAGTTCAGCTATCACAGTGTATGGCACATCAGGTGCAACACCATAATCCCGATGAAATATTTCTATGTTTTCTGGATTTGTGACTGGGGTATATACCGTGTTTGTGAATTTATTGACATTAACTAACGTAGCACAACCAGAAAAATAGAAAAGCAGTAGCGACATTCCAAGTAAGGCCATCTTTTTCATTTAAATATTTCTCTCTTTGTTTTCTGCTTTAAATTCTCTCTTAAATGCAACGTCAACTAAAGAAGATTTGTTGACTATGACCCCATTTCTTCTGGCCTACCCCTGAGAATTAGAAAATAGTTCCATAATATCATTTCACTTTCACAAATGGTATTTTGTGGTAATGGAATGAATATTTACTCCAATTTAAATGATATGAAACTCTTAAAAATCTAAGCATTAAAGGTCACTCCACTAATCTTTAAGTTCACTTATAGCCTTGCGCATCCCTTCCACAATCTCACCTAGCGTTTTCAAATTCTTATCTATTTCTTCTAAGCTCTTATTGATCTCATCTAAACCTTTAACAACAACTTGTTTAGTCCTATCCATTACTTGTGGGTCCCCTCCTTTTATTCATTTTAAATCTGCAAGGCGGAAACCTTACTCATTTTTGTTTTTCTTGATGCTCTTTGAGTATTTGGTTCATACTTATCTCATTTGCTTGAGCCTCTTTTTGTAGTAACGCAAACATTGACGGTTTTACAGATATATATAACCTTCTACTTCTATTTTCTTTTCTTATTCCTTTAGTTTTTTTACCTATAAAAGCCTCTACCACAGGGTGGGATATTTTCTTTCGTATGTCTTCTGTAAAATTTCCTTTCTTCATCGTCTTTAATATCCTTTTACTTTAGAAATTCTTCCACAAAAGCTTTATAATTTTCGTTATATTGCTTTTTAAGTCATAGTCAAAAATTGATTGTTGCATCATCTGAGCTTCGCTTATTGCCCTTGCAGTTTTTCTGTTTAATCTTGTCCTTTTTTTAAACCTTGTAAGCAAAATCCCTCTTACGATTAAATTTTCATTGCAATACTTGCACACTGTCTCTATTACTTTCTCAATGCGACTTATGCCACTTAAGTTAAGCCTTTCAGCTTGAGAAGCTATAACTACAGAACTTGAGGCAACTAAGGCGTTAATAGTAAGTGTGCTTAAAGCAGGAGGAGTGTCTATTATAACGTAATCGTATTCTCTCTTAATTTCATCTAGTGCTTCTTTTAAGCGATATTCCTTACCCTCGCCTACCACTTGTGTTATGTCTGCTTCAAACGATCCTTCGCCTCCTGCTTATAATATCATCCCCGCTTATAGTTTTCTGGACAACCTCTTTAATTCCTATTTTCTTAGTTAATAAATCTAACACCCCGCTTTTGTTTTGATCTACTTGCATTATTTCACTTAGGTTAGCTTGACCGTCTAAGGTCTACAAACAATATTTTAAATCCTCTTTTACTTAGCCCAGCTCCTAATACGTGGGCTGTAGTAGTCTTTCCAAACCCGCCTTTTTGATTTACTATAGAGATTATTTCTTTCATTTTTAAGTTACACTCTATCTCTAAATTATTGCCATATACACGTACACGGTTATTAAACGTTAACATTACGCTAAAATATATGCATACGCTTATTTAACGCTATATACACGTAATATATACGCTATGGCAATATTACATTATCCTATCCCTCTTGTCAATAAAGAGATACTCGGCATAATAAAACAACAATCATTATATAAGTGTTTTTTTGAGAGAAGTAAGTTTAATGTTTACTTTGAGGTTAAATATTAGATATGTCGGAAGGTGTAGCAAAGAAAAAACGACAGAGTTTAAACCCTGTCGTTTTTTCTTGTTATAATTTCCGTCCAATTGGGCATTCACACAAGCATTGAATACAACAGCCTATAAGTTCTTCTAGTCCAACTGAGAGGAAAGAGTAATTTCTTTAATTTCCTCAATAAATATTATGTGGTTTCCCTACATAATAATATTAAAAGTGTACTCCATACACGAGTAAATCCTTCCTAATTGCAAATACTAAGGATAGGATATTAATAGTTTCTTCACTTATCGTTATTTTCGTTTCCGCTACTGCCGTCTTTGTTTTTATCACCTTCTGATTCGTTGCCACCGGATGCTGCACCTTCTGAGTTGTTCTTATCTTCGTTTTCGTTGCCACCGGATGCCGCACCTTCTGAGTTGTTCTTATCTTTGTTTTCGTTGCCACCGGATGCCGCACCTTCTGAGTTGTCCCCTTCTTCGTCTTCGCTTATAAGGTATTTTTCATAAGATACCAATTTGTAACTCTGGCTTTCTTCATCCCAAGCAAAACTCGTGTAAACACGATATGATTTCCCATCAGAATCTTCTCTATCATTTCTGTATAAATTTGGGTGACCCTCAATTCTTCTTCCAATCCATTTTCTTGTTATTCCATTATCAAAAGTCATTGAGCCGTAGTCTACCCCCAGTCCGTCTACGTTGCCCTGAATATCTGCGAAGGAATGACCAACATCTTTTTCATCGAAAGATTCTTCAATATCAAAAAGCATTTTTGTCTCATCGTCATATCTCGAAAATCTATTAACTTCGCGATCGTTTAAATCTTTTTCTACTCTATATGTTTCGGCCTCGCTTTCTAATCTTGCTTTTTCAGCTTCGGCATCTTGTCTGTCTTTGTCCCCATCTTCGTTTTCGTTGCCACCGGATGCTGCACCTTCTTCGTCGTCCCCTTCTTCGTCTTCGTTGCCACCGGATGCTGCACCTTCTTCGTCGTCCCCTTCTTCGTCTTCGCTACCTTCTTCTTCGTCGTCCCCTTCTTCGTCTTCGCTACCTTCTTCTTCGTCGTCCCCTTCTTCGTCTTCGCTACCTTCTTCTTCGTCGTCCCCATCTTCGTTTTCGTTGCCACTATCTCCGCCGCCAGGCCAAGGTCCTTCTAGTAGTATAGGCAATTCTTTTTTTTCTTTAAATAATTTATTAGTAATCCGAATCACTTCTTCCCGAAACGCTTCTTTTGCGTAGTCTCGACAACATTGTTTCGATTTCGAACGTCTGGCATCTAGGTCGGAATAAAATATAACTAACGATAACAACGACAACATCAATACCGCTTTCTTCATACCTTTCTATCCCTCTCTTTTTAGTAGGACTCACTTACTATTCTCTATATCTGAAACTGCACTTCAGAATATACCCTAGTTTGATCCTTAAACTTTTTACCTGTTTTAT
>BTIF01000030.1:0-3942 GCA_036245315.1 Endomicrobiia bacterium
CATGGAGAAGGAATTCTTGTTGTTCTTGAAGGAATTCCTGCGGGACTTACGGTAAACTCCGAAGATATAAATTTGGAACTTGTAAGGAGACAAAAAGGCTATGGCAGAAGTCAGAGAATTAACATAGAGACAGATTGTGTCGAAATTTTTTCAGGTGTGTGCTATGCAAAGACAATTGGCTTTCCAATAACTATGTATATTTCAAATAGAGGTTTTAAAAATTGGTTGCATATAATGTCAACTGGATCTGTAGATTTGGATGGAACAACTCTTTTAAAACCTCGTCCTGGACATGCTGATTTGGCGGGACTTATGAAATATGGTGTAAGCGATTTTAGGGATATACTAGAAAGAGCGTCAGCAAGAGAGACTGCGACAAGGGTAGCTACGGGTGCTGTTTGTAAATTGCTTTTAAGAGTTTTTGGAATAAGCATAATGTCTTACACGGTACAGATAGGAAATGTTTTAGCTAATATGTCTTCTATTAAATCTATTAAAGAAAGTGACGTGCGAGGTAAAACGGAAGCTTCTTATGTTAGGTGTCCTGATGCAAAAGTGAGTAGGAAGATGATTAAATTGATATAAAAAAGGCTGGACGAAAAGGTGACACTCTGGGCGGGTAAGATTTACTACTATTGTAGTTAATAATGTGCCAGTGGGGCTTGGAAGTCATACGCAATGGGATTTAAAGCTTGATAGTCGTCTTGCACAGAGTTTGATTTCAATTCAGGCTATAAAAGTGTTGAATTCGGAGCAGGAACAAAGCTTGCTTCACTTTTCGGTTCTTTTTCGCATGATGAAATTTTTTATAATAAAGTAAAAGGATTTTATAGAAATACAAATATGGCTGGTGGTATAGAAGGAGGTATAAGTAACGGGGAACCTCTTGTTATTACATGTACCATGAAAGCTATTCCTTCACTTAGTAAACCACTAAACTCTGTAAACCTTGTTACGAAACAATTTGCTAAAGCGAGGCTATACTATAAGGAGCGATGTATGTGCAGTTTCAGCGGCAGGTATTGTAGCGGAAGCTGCAGTTGCTATTGAGTTAGCAAAAGCTTTGAAAGAGAAATTTGGTGGTGATTCTCTTGAAGATATGAAAAAGAATATAGACATATATAAAGAGAGATTAAAAGTGCTATAACGAACTTGGTATTCGCCGGTTTTATGGGTACAGGTAAATCAAAAATTGGAGAAATTGTATCAAAAAATTAAATCGCAGTTTTTTGTTACGGATGTTTTGATAGAGGAGAAGTCTGACTTATTAATAGTTGATATTTTTAAAAATTTAGACGAAGCCAGTTTTAAACTATTTGAAGCTGAAGTTGTAGAAGTTATAAAAGAAGTTTCAAAAGAGGACTTGGTTGTAATTTTGTGTGCTGGTGTAGTTTTAAGTTCTTAAAATATTGTATTTTTGAGTAAGAAAGGAATGGTATTTAATCGTTACATATGAGAGAGATAAAAAAGTGAGGATAATAAGGCCTCTTCTCAAGTTTAGAAATTCTCTATAAAGAAAATAAGAAGACTCCTAGATGTTAGAAAAATTCTTATGCTAATTGTGGTCTTTAATTTTGATACGGATAGTTGATGCTTATTGAAGGTGCAGATAAAATATTTAGATAATGGTGATACTGTGATGAAAATTTTGTTGCGTTGATATATTTTGTTTTTATGTTTGGAGAATAAATGTTAAAAAAAATATTGAGTTTGCTAACAGTGATTTTCACTCTCAGTTCTTTGTCGTTTGCGAATAAAGGCTACGTAATAGATACACCTACTGTGGATATGCTAGATTGTGATTTTTGTGATATTGACCTCAAATTTCTTTCAGGTGGTAATCTTCTTTCTAGAGCCAATTTTGGTATTTTTAAGCGTCTTAATGTAGGTTTGTCTTGGGAATTGTCTAGATTTATTGGGAAAAATAGTGATGGATTAAAGGTTGCAATTCCAGCTTTGCAAGTTAAATTCAAAGCTTATGATGGAAATATGGATTATCCTGGAATAGCAATAGGCTATGATTGTCAGGGTTTTTTCTTTTATGAGAAGAATTATTTACAGAGAGGTCGTGGATTTTATCTCGTTATAAGTAGGGAATTTTTTATTGAAAATTTAATGATTAATGTCGGTGTTAATTTTAACAATAAAGTTTGTTGGTTTATAAATTCAGTAATTCCTTTGTATAGAGAAATAGTGTACTTGATGGCAGAATATGACAATATAAATTATTTACCGAATGCAAGACTAAATCTTGGTTTTAGATTTACTTTAACTGAGTGTTTGAGTATAGACTACGTTATTAGAGATTGTTGCTTTTGGAAAAATAGCTCTAATAAAACTAACAAGGGATTTTCTAATGAGAGAATATTTAAGATAGGCTATACTATTAAATTTTAAGTGAGGATGCATGGAGAAATCTTTTGATTTTGAGAAACCTATTGTTGAAATCGATAAAAAAATTGACGATTTAAAAAAATCCTATGAAAGTAGTAATATAGATTTGTCTGAACAGATTGATGATCTTGAAAAAACGAGAGATGAACTAAAGCAAAAAATTTATGGTTCTTTAACGCCTTGGCAGAGAATGCAAATAGCTAGGCATCCTAAAAGACCTTACTTTTCAGATTACGTTGGGTTTATTTTCAAGGATTTTTTAGAACTTCGCGGTGACAGAGTTTTTGGTGATGATCAGGCGATTTTGTGTGGCATTGCCACAATTGATGGCGAGTCAATTGTTGTTGTTGGTCATCAAAAAGGTAGAACTCTTGAAGAAAATATAAGTAGAAATTTCGGTATGGCACATCCAGAAGGTTATAGAAAAGCGTTACGAGTAATGAACCTTGCTGAGAAATTTAATAAGCCTATAATAACATTTATAGATACGTCTGGTGCATATCCCGGCATTGCAGCTGAGGAAAGAGGGCAAGCTGAGGCTATCGCAAGAAATTTAAGAGATATGTCAAGCTTAAAGGTTCCTATTATAACAGTTGTTATTAGCGAAGGTGGTTCTGGTGGGGCATTAGGAATAGGAGTGTCCAATAAAATTTTATGTCTTGAGAACGCTTATTATTCTGTTATTTCTCCAGAAGGTTGTGCGGCTATACTTTTCAGAGACAGTTCTAAAGCTCCTGAGGCCGCAAAAGCCATGAAAATAACGGCTAAAGACTTGATGAATTTAAATGTTATAGATGAGATTATAAAAGAGCCTCTAGGCGGAGCTCATTATGATCCGCCAAGAACCGCAACGAGTATAAAGACTGTTTTAAATAAGTATTTGCGTTATTACAAATCTAAGAGCTCTAAAGAAATTGTAGATGAAAGATATTCAAAATTTAGAAATATAGGTATTTATAGAGAAGATATCAAAGAAAGTTGTAGAGCTAGTCGTAATAAATCTAACAAGAAGTCTACTACTAGGGCGTGCTAATACTGTGAAATAAGTAGGGAGGGAATAAATGGCGTTGGTATCAAAAAAGCAAATTTTGGAAGAAGCGAAAAAAAAGGGTTATGGTGTTGGTGCTTATAATGTTAATAATATGGAACAAATGCAAGCGATTATGGCTGCTGCCAAAGAAACTCAGTCTCCTGTAATAATACAGGCAAGTAGAGGTGCTTTAAAATATTCTAATTTCACATATTTAGGTTATTTGATGAAAGCTGCCATTGTTGAAAATCCAGATATTCCTGTTGCAATGCATTTAGATCACGGTAACTCCTTAGAATCAGTTATTAAAGCAATAAATCTTGGGTTTTCATCGGTTATGATAGATGGCTCTTTGTTAGAAGATGGTAAAACAGCTTCCACTTATGACTATAACGTTAAAGTAACTCGTTCAGTTGTAGAATATGCACATGCAAGAGGTGTTTCAGTGGAAGCTGAGATTGGAACTCTTGGTGGCATAGAAGATGGAGTAGGTTCTGGCAAAATAAATTTGACCGATC
>BTIF01000031.1:0-2837 GCA_036245315.1 Endomicrobiia bacterium
CTCAGAGACTATGCCATGATACTTTTGATGTTGACTGGAGGGTTGAGGACTGTAGAGGTAGTTAGGGCAAATATTGAAGATTTAACGATAAGCGGAAACAACGAGATCTTGAGGGTACAAGGGAAAGGCGAAGAGGAGAAAACAAGTTTTGTTAAGATCCCTCAGCAAGTTGGCGAGGCGATAAGAGAATATCTAAAATGCGTTGAAGTAAAAGAAGGCATGCCTCTATTTGCCGGGTTGGCAACGAATATGATAAACCAAAGAATGTCTACAAGAAACGTTAGAAGGATTGTTAAGAATAGGATGAGGGGAGCTGGTTTTGACAGTAAACGTTTGACGGCTCACTCTTTGAGGCATACGGCTGTTACTCTTGCCTTACTTGGCAACGTTTCTTTGCAAGAGGCGAAAGATTTTGCAAGGCATAAGGACATTAACACTACGTTGATATATTCGCACAATTTAGAAATGGAGGGGAGCAAGGCGAGCCAAATAATTGCGGATTTTATTTTAAAGAAGGGTGCATGCCGATAGTGTCGTGTCCACAAAATAGCCTTTGCGGACACCATCCCAAAAAGAAAAACGACAGGCTTTGATCACCTGCCGTTCTTATTAATGATTTTGAGTTTCTCTCTACATCTATAACTTGCCTGCCTACTAACTTTATCGTCTTACTCAACTACCAACATTCCATAGGAGCAGCTCTTTTAAATTTTGGATCTGCAGGAGGCGGATTGTTTCTGTTTCGCGGACTATTCTCTACATTTGTATTTCCCTGATCATCATCATTGCTTTGCTCTTTCTTTGAAGAGCTATCCTTTCATGACTGGCCTTGCTGTTGCCCTTGCCCTTGCAATTCATCCAAAACATCATTGCAGTTTCTACGTTCTCTAGTCTTCTTATCGCAACTGCTTGTATCCTCACCTGGTTTTTTGGAACTGAGACAATCCGCTTCTGCTTTAGAAGCTCCACTACAGACGTTCGAGAGTTCTGCTTCAGAACTCTTATTGTCACTGTGTGGAATTTTATCGTCATACTTGAGACATAATTGGCGTTTAGCTTTTAAAGCCTTACACCTGTTGCTATTTCTTCCCTCTGTTTGAACACATTCCCGTTCTTCAGTTAAATCTTTCGCACAAAGGTCTAATAGTTTCTCGTCACTAGCAACACAAACCGATGACAATCCAAAGACCGATAGCGAAAACAATACTAATAAATTTTTGAGCATTTTTACCCCCCCATTCCAACGAATAGTTATTCTTGAAAAAAACTGTCGTACTTAGCAAGACACACTTGGCGTTCCCTCTTTAACTCATTGCACTTCCCGTCACCTCTCCCACCTATCTTGTAACATTGTATTTCTTTGTCAAGAGTGTCACCACAAACTGCACCAAGGGTAAGGATATCAGGATCCGACACTTCTCTAACCTTTGGTCTTGGATTTGATGGGGATGATTTAGTCGAAACTGGTAATTGTGTAACCTTTGGTCTTGGATTTGATGGGGATGATTTAGTCGAAACTGGTAATTGTGTAACCTTTGGTCTACCAGTTGCAGTGCGTTGATAATAGCTATTATTTAAAAATTCAGGTCTTATCGTTGGTTGTACAGCTGGCCTTCTTCTTGGCGTTGGTTCAGGAGACGGCACCGCTCCCGCTACAGAAAGGAAGAACACCAACAAACTCAAACAGACAACTTGTCTTATAATCTTCATCTCCCCCACCCCCAAATTAAATGTCTCAATCTATATATTCAAAGTGTGCAAAAGCTCTTATTCGTGCAACCAATCTCTCACAGCTGGATTATAACAAAGGTATTTGGATCAGTTCAAGATGCAGGATCATCCTACCTTCTTGCAGTGAGCTTCGTTTACAAGATAATACTCATGTGGATATTCCGGTCCACCCATGAAGATCTTTAACCCTTCGTTATGAACCAAAGAACACTCTAAAACAGTTTATCAACTTTTTTTTGCTGAGGTGTTATTTGGCATTTTGCCATCTTTTACTACGTCTCCTAAGAGTTTAATTTGGTGGATTATTTTTTTGTTGCATTCTTAAAAAGAACTATTTGATTACATTCTTTAGAAGTTGAATCAAATTTTTTTATAGCCGCTTTTCCCAATCTAATTGCTTCCTTATAGTCTATTTTCCCAGCTTTCAAAAGACAAACAATCCTCTCATTTGCCAAGAGGAATTCCATTTCAGTTGCAGTTGCACATTGGCCTTTAAGTATGTCTACCATCTCTGAAGCATTAACTTCTCTTACAGGGGCAGGACAAGTGGGTTGAGTAGTGGAATTATCGTATAATGCCATTACATTTCCTGCTCCTAATCCTAATGCTAATCCTAACGCTAACAATTTCTTTGTCATTTTTTTTCTCCTTTTAATTTATATTAATCCCCCGCCCCAAAAGCATGCAGTGCATAATAGGGTGCAAGAATACAAGTTATAGCAAAACCAGTTAAATGAAACGCTATCTCACCTTTACTCTCAGGTTGAGAACTCAAATAAGGGCCAACCACTTCCTTAACTTTAGATATGACCTTAGGCACAACCTTACCAACAACAAAAGCAGTGGTAGTACCTACTACTCCAAGCATTATTCCAAACATTTGCCCTTCCCTATAAGCCCCATGAACAAAAGAATTTGATGGGAATGGGTTCCCTCTAAAAAAATCGTTAAGAGGAATATCGTATGCATAAGCAGACCCTACACTCCCAATCCCTAATACAAACACTAATGCTAAGGCTATTAAACTCTTTTTCATTCTAATTACCTCCTTGATTTGCTTTGATCTTAGCAAATATCCATTGTATCTACAAAAGAAAAAGACAGAC
>BTIF01000032.1:0-2790 GCA_036245315.1 Endomicrobiia bacterium
AATGCATCACCACACAAAATAGCAGAAGCTTCACCAAATTTCTTATGATTTGTAGGAACTCCTCTACGTAAGTCATCATTATCCATAGCAGGCAAGTCATCATGAACTAAAGAATAAGTATGCACATACTCAACAGCACAAGCTGCGTGAATCACATCTCTTGCCTTCGCCCCAAAAAATTCAGCTGCTAAAATAACAAGCACAGGGCGTAATCTTTTCCCGCCAGCTAAAACACTATAACGCATACCTTTTGAAACAGTAGAATTATCCTTAGGCAAGACTTTTTCTAACATCAAATTCACATATTCAATTTTTCTAGATAAATATTCTTCAAATTCAATATTTTTCTTCAAAATCTTGTTCCTTAAAAGATTCTATTTTCCCAGAGTAAGTTATAATTTCACAACTCTACTTCCTTTTCGCGAATAAAACTAAATTTTTATCTAAATCAAGACTAGCTTTTCTATCTCAAAAACTATTACCTCAAGTCTTGCTAAAGATTCTTGAAAATCTAATCGTTTCTTACTCATAGTTTTTTACCTCGGCACTTTTTAAACTACCTGAAGCAAATTTTATTTTGATATTATCGCCAACACTAACACTCTTTGAGTCCTTTTAAGCTTCTTCTCCTTGAACTCTTACCGGATCGGATTGTGATATATTAAAACTTCTACATTCGCATTTAAATTGTCCATTACTTTCAAAATAGCACAACATCATCTTGTGAAGTAACAACTTTACTTATGATAGTTGGTTGGTATAGGCTTTTTAAAATTCTCCCTTAAAAATACCTTCAACTTCCAACTTCTTTTTTAATTTCACATAAGCTTCATAAAACTCACCTTTACCACACTGTCTCGTATGATTTACAATAATTCGATAACTGCCATATCTAACACATAAGAACTTAATTTCCCGCTCTTCTGGTGTTGAAAGATAAACTAACATTTGTATTCATTCCTAAACATCACTACTTTTATCTTTGCATTTGTATCTATTATAATAAGGAACTTAAAACTAGAAATTTCGCCCATCATCCATACAATATGATAATGGACTTTCATCACTATCATTTTAAAACTAGACTTTACGTATCTCAACACTTATATCCTTTATTTTCAGTAAAATAAAGTAAAAATTACAGAGGAGATAAACACAAAACATATAAATATATTTTACAATCAGCTTCTTATATCAGTTTGCAATTGAAGCTCATTTTGCTAAAACTTGTGCTCTAGTCTCACGAATTACAGTAATTTTAATTTGTCCTGGATATTCCAATTCCTGTTCTACTTTCTTAGCTACATCATACGCTAAAAGTTGTGCCTGTTTATCATCAACATATTCAGATTCTACAAGTATCCTCACCTCTCTTCCGGCTTGTATTGCATAAGCCATTGAAACACCCCTAAAATCTTTCGCGATTTTTTCGAGTTTTTCTAGACGTTTGAGATAGTGTTCTATCGACTCTCTTCTCGCACCTGGCCTTGATGCTGAAATTATATCTGCAACAGCTATAACAAAAGCTTCAGGACTCGTTGGAGTTTCAAAACCTTCATGGTGCGACAAAATTGCATTCAGCATCTTTGTAGATTCACCACATTTCTTAGCTATATCAGCTGAAATTTGATGATGAGTACCCTCAACTTCATGATCAACAGCTTTACCTATGTCATGCAATAATGCCGCTTTTTTACAAAACATTACATCAAGACCTAACTCGCCAGCTATAGATCCTGCAAGCCATACAACTTCCAATGTGTGTTGCAGTTGATTTTGTCCGTATGAAGTTCTATATTTCAATTTTCCAAGCAGTTTAATAACTTCAGAATTGAGTCCAGGAATCCCAGCATCTATTGTAGCTTGCTCTCCGGTCTCCTTAATATGTTGATTCATTTCCTTTTTTACTTTTTCGACAACTTCCTCAATCCTTGCAGGATGAATCCTACCATCGGCAATTAGTCTTTCTAAAGCAATTTTTGCTATTTGCCTTCTTACACCATCAAAAGACGAAATGGTTATCGCTTCTGGAGTATCATCAACTATCAAATCAACACCTGTCGCGTGCTCAAAAGCTCTTATATTCCTACCTTCCCTTCCTATAATCCTTCCCTTTACTTCATCATTCAGAATATGAATAGTTGATGTGGTAACGTCCGCCGTATAATCTGCAGCAACTCGCTGTATTGCAACAGAAAGAATTTCTTTGGACTTTTTGTCAGCATTCTCACGGGTTTCTTGTTCAAGTTTTTGTAATAGTATCACCGCATCTTGTTTTGCTTCCTCTTCCATTTCATTTATAAGAGTTTTCTTTGCTTCTTCCCTTGTCATTACTGAAATTTTTTCAAGAACTTTTTTTTGTTCCTCTTTTATTTTATCAATTTCCAAAATTTTGTAGAAAGCGATTGCTCTTTTGAAGAAAGATTTTTTTCTTTTATTATTAAATCCTTCTCTTTCTTATCAGCCGCATCTGTTTTGCGATATAAATTTTCTTCACGTTGATCTAATCGATTTTCTGTACTTTGAATAGACTGCCTTTTCTCCTTTATTTCTTGCTCAAAATCTTTTCTCTCCTTAGCAATTATTAACTTCGCCTCTAAAAGATCTTCTTTTGACTTAGTCTCCGCTATTAGCTTAGCTTCTTTTATAATCCTCTCTGAAACCTGATCTATTGATTTTGCACTTAACCTCGCATAAGCGAATCGCAAAATATACCCAACAATCAAAGCTATAAAAGCGGTTATAATAATCACAACTACATTTCCCATCTTCCGCTCCTTAATTTTTTTT
>BTIF01000033.1:0-2392 GCA_036245315.1 Endomicrobiia bacterium
TTTTTGCATTCCAAACTTTATAATATCCTACTTTTTTCTTGATTGTTTCTTCATTTCTATGTTCCCATGTTAATCTCTCTTGAGTATTTTTGTAAATATAAATCTATAACATCAACTCCTTAGTATTGCCTTTTATTCCTTTATATGTTCAAGTACTACTACAATTATCACTCTTTTTTCAAGATCTTTTAAATTCATAATAATTCCCACCCATTATTGTTTTGCATTGTCTGTAAATTTCATAGCTACTGCCTTGCAAACATTTTCTATTTCCTTGTCTTTCATTTTTGCCGGTCTGGAATCACGAATTATTCTTTTTGGCCTTTCTGCGATTGTTCTTTTTAATAAGAGAAGTTAGGAAGCTCTGGTCAGAGTTTACGCCAGCAAAAATCGAAAGAAGTTACGGTAGAGAAAATGTTTAGAATTTCTGATTCTAATTTTTCAAAAAATTTATGTTCTAATTAGATTACATTCAACGTTTCATGTTTTGGCCGTATCGTATATGCCGTATATTTTGTATAATATCATGTAGTTTGTGATTGTAGGGATTATAAATTTTTGTTTAGATTTTGGTGACGATATGTCACAAAGAGAGGAAAGATGAAAAAAGGCATACTGATTTTATTATGGTTAGCGATAGTATTAACAACCACTATAAGTACTAGTAAAGTGGTGGTATTTGCATCAGATGACTTTGCAGAAAAATTACAAACTAATATTTCCGCAAAGGGCACGTTTATTTTGCAAACAGCAAATATTGGAAACGAGTACAACGGGATTTACAATACGTATACAACAAGTTTAGGAATTACAAAAGAGCTTGGGGACAACGCTAAAATCACAGTAAATCTTAAAGGTGGCAATGGGAAAGTTGGTGATGACCATTTGGCTACAGCATCATATGCAACTATAAACAAAGATGCTAGTTCAAAAGATTTATATGTCGAAGTTATATACCATCACGAATCATTTTTATGCGATAGATTTAATATAGACCTCGGTAAATTTGGTATTAGTAAATATTTTGACAAAAATATTTATGCAGACGATACATCTACTCAGTTTTTAACAGGATCATTTGTCTCCAATAAAACAATTGAAAATCTTGGTGATAGATCATTAGGTTTAAGAGCAAATTACACACTTGACAAATTTGATATTGATTATGGTTATTTTAGTTATATGAATGACAAATTTGATAGTAAAGGATTTAACATTTTACAGATAAACTATAAACCTTCCAAAAAAGAGAATTATAGAGTCTATGGGTGGATGGATAACGGTAATACTCCAGAAAAAGACAAACCTAGAGGAATAGGTGTAAGTTTAGATCGCGAAATAAACAAACAAGTTGGTGTGTTTACTAGATTTGGATATAAAGACCTTTCCGTACTTTGGAGTGTCGGAACACAGATTAAAGGTTCGTCATGGTCAAGGACAAACGATACAATAGGGTTAGCAACAGGGCAAATATATAAAAAAGAATATACTAGTGATAATAAACGACACCCAGAGACGCAAATAGAGTTGTATTACAAACTTGCGATAAACGACAACCTTGCCATCTCTCCGGTATTACAGTATGTTGCACATCCTAAAGGCGAGGCCAAAGAGAATCTATTCATTTACGGTATGAGAACTCATTTCAGATTTTAATTAATCGACTATTATCTCTACTATTTAACTACGCCTCTTCAGGAAAAGGAGAGGCGTAGTTAATTTATAGATTTTCTTTTAAAGTTGCCCTAATAAAACCTTTAAAAATTGGATGGGATTTCATGGGTCTTGAAGCAAATTCAGGATGGAATTGGACACCTATAAAAAACGGGTGATTCTTAATTTCAACAATCTCAGGAAGTATTCCTTTATGATATGCACTAACTAGGAGTCCAACCTTTTCCAATACGTCTATAAATTCAGGATTCATTTCATATCTATGCCTATGTCTTTCTTCAATTTCTACATTTTTGTATAAATTATATGCTATAGTGTCTTTTTTTATTTCAGATTTATAGTTTCCAAGTCTCATTGTTCCGCCTCTATACTTGATTTTTTTTTGCTCATCAAGAATTTTTATAACAGGATATTTTGTGTTTTCATCAAATTCAGTAGAGTTTGCATCTTCAAGTTTCGCTAAATTTCTTGAAACTTCTATGACACAACACTGCATTCCTAAACATATACCGAGGAAAGGAATTTTATTTTCTCTCGCATAAGTTATTGACTTTATTTTGCCTTCTATACCTCTGTTACCAAATCCACCTGGAACTAAAATAGCATTACAGTTTTTTAATTTTTCAATTAAATCATCATCTTCAGAATCAAGATAATGTATATCGGCTTTTGCATTTAGCTCCGCTGCAGCAATATTCAAAGATTCGTCAATAGACTT
>BTIF01000034.1:0-2064 GCA_036245315.1 Endomicrobiia bacterium
CACCTATTAATTGCTTAAAATCTGCATCTTGTAATCTCATAGCTTTTTCATATCTTGTCAATTTTCATCACCGATATTATTAAACCATATTTAGACATAAAAACCCAATTTCCGAAGAGGTCTATTAATTGCTTAAAATCTGCATCTTGTAATCTCATAGCTTTTTCATATCTTATCAATTTTCATCACCGATATTATTAAACCATATTTAGACATAAAAATCCAATTTCCGAAGAGGTCTATAGTTTTTAAGTTTATTTCATTGATTTAAGAATGTCAAATTTTGTGTAGACACTATCTAGAAAATATAATCTGGAGGAAAGTAAAAACTGGTTGGATTAATGAATATTTTGATTATTATTCTATGCTTTTAAACGAAAGTGAAGGCAACTTTTGCAAAGACAAAAATGTTCTTGAATACAGTAAAAAATTAAGAAATGAAATAATAAAAAAATGTGAAAGTTTAAATAAAAAAGAAGAAAATAAAAAAATTTCAATCTATGAAATTGAAGAAATTATGCAATTAATTAAAACGATTCTTTTGTTCGAAAGCAGAATAAATTTTGATTCATATTGCCAATACATAGAATTTCAAAGAGAAAGTAGTAAACAGTTCTATTTTCCAAGAAGAAAAGTTCTGAAAAGCATTGCTAATGATATGAATTCTCTCGTTGATGGCGGCCTAGAACTTTTAAGTATCAGTATGCCTCCTGGAACAGGCAAAAGTACACTTGGAATATTTCTTTTAAGCTGGGTTATGGGTAAAAATCCTAATGCTCCGAATCTTGTAAGTGCACACAGTGGGACACTCACAAGAAGCTTTTACGATGGAGTTTTGGGTATAATTTCAAACCCTGAATATCTCTGGAAAGATGTGTTCCCAAACAACATAAGAATTATCACAAATGCCAAAGATGAAACCATAGATTTAAACGAAATAAGAAGATTTAGTTCTTTAACTTGTAGAGCGATAAATGCCAGTTTAACAGGTGCTGCACGATGTGAGGGTATTTTGTACTGTGATGACCTTTGCAGTGGCATAGAAGAAGCTTTAAACCGAGAAAGAATGGAGAGCTTATGGGTCAAATATACAAATGATTTAAAATCAAGAAAAAAGATGAGTTCAAAAGAACTTCACATCGCTACAAGATGGACAGTTCATGATGTAATAGGAAAACTCGAAATAGAATATGCAGACAAAGAAAACGTTAAATTTATAAGCATTCCAGCAATTAATGAGACAGGAGAAAGCAATTTCAATTATGATTTCAAATTAGGGTTTGATAAAAAATATTTTTTAGACATGAAACGCCAGCTAGATGAAGCAAGTTTCTCGGCTTTATACATGAATGAACCTTTCGAAAGAGAAGGTATACTTTTCAGAGAATCAGAGCTTAGAAGATATTTTGAACTCCCTGATGAAGAACCAGATTCAATAATAAGCATCTGCGATTGTAAAGACATAGGTGGTGACTATCTATTTTTGCCTATAGCTTATGTTTTTGGCCATGATTACTACATTGAAGACTGTGTCTGTAATAACGGAGACTTAGGGATTCTTGATGGCATCGTAACAAGTATTTTAAACAAACACAAAGTAAAAGCCTGCAGATTTGAATCAAATGCCAGTGGTGCAAGATTTGCAGAAAAAATCCAAAGCATGATAAAAGATAGTGGCGGTAATACTCACATAAACGGAAGAATTGAAGTTTACGATTCTTCAAACAAACTTATTTGCGATCTAGACAAAGACGGAATCGAGGTTTTTTGTAATAACGGAAGCATCATAAGACTAAATGCAAACGAAGGCCTCGCAGGATATGACCCAGATGGGACTAAATTTTATCAGGCTACGAAGATGAATTCACGATGACAAAAGCTAATATTTCAAATGAATTAACGCTTTCTAAGAAACTTAAATTTATTCCGATTAGCACTGATTCAAACACTGGAATTGGAGTGGCAGCTATGAGCTAGATAATTTGACTATTGACTTTGAGATTTGGCTAGCGTATAATAAAATTATAAGTTAAGTTAGATCATCATAAAGTTAAGGAGCAAAGA
>BTIF01000035.1:0-1743 GCA_036245315.1 Endomicrobiia bacterium
AGATGTAGTTCTCTGATATGCTTTACATCCGCTGATAAGCTCCTTATCGTCTTTTAAAATAACATAAGCAGCTCCTCCCTGATCTCTCTGTCGAGAATATGCACCATCAGTATAAATTCTCATCATGGAAGTATGGTGTTGAGTTAGAATCAAACTTTACGTATTTCAATGGTAAAACGTGACGAAAGTCCGTAAGCTTCTTTGTTTTTATATACACATAGTCAGCATCAATATTTTCAATTGTTTCTGTACTACAAAACTTTTTTGCTTCTGTATTACGCGAAAGATCGTTTATTCTAAACGTGTGGATTCTAATAATAGAATCACCTTTCTGTAGTAACTTCTTCAAAACTTTTATAGTATTTATGTGATGTATTTTCTCTTTCATAGCAAAAAAGCTCTTTACAAAATTAATTGTAAAGAGCTAAGGAATTTAAAAACACCATCTTACCTCAAAGTACCTGTTACTTTCATAACAGGCTTTGAGGGGATAAGTTACATCAAAACAATCTTCTTCATTGAAGTTAGTTAATAACTGCTCAATGAGATTCGGATCTTCTATAACAGCAAGATTTGATTCTGGAAACTTCTCGTGAGTTTTATAACCTACATTGATAAGAATCAATTTAGGCGTAAAACCAAGTAATTTCTCGGCTTTTCTGAAGAACTCTTTAATACTTGCTTCTTCAGTAGCAAAAGAATTAAAGTCTCCATCAGATACAATAATCCAAATCTTGTGTTTTTTCACTTCTTCAAAGATTTCAGGAGTGATATCTTTGATTTTCTTGAGTGATTTCATAATAGATTCTGGCCTCGTAGATCTTCCTTCTAGCCGGTTAAAGGCTTTTTGTAGGAACGATGAGTAATTATCATAAACACTTTTATTTGTGTCTATTTCATTACTATAATCGTAGAATCTTCCAGTATCACTAAAATGGCCCACAATTCTCGATTGAGTTTTCAATAACACAGTAGTAGCTAAAAACGTTGCAAAGCCAAAAGGCCCTCCTCTCATAGAACCTGAATCATCCATTATTACAAAGAAGTCTTCGGGTATCTTTACTTTCTCAAAAAAAGCTTCAAGTTTCAATTTGTCTACGTTTCCTTGTGTAATCTCTTTATAGAGATCCTTAAAAGATGTTGCACCAACATTAACTTTAGCAGCTTTTGCATAAGACAAGTCTCCTTCTCTTACTTTCTGCTGCGCGAAAGCCTTTTCTTCTTTCCATTTAGTAATATATTCTAAACGAAAATCGTCCTTTAGTTTGCTGTCTGTTCTTGCACGTGCTAATGCTGGGAGTTTTTCATACCAAGAAATAAACTCTTCTTGAGAAGAAGGTACATTTTTAGTACTGAATCTTACGGACTCTAAGTCTTGATTGTACTTCTTTCTCCAATTTCTGAAACCGATAAAATCATATCTGTTACCTACCCGGTAATATGGCCAGTTAAGCTTATGAGATAGATTTACGAGGAATAATTCTTTAGCCCTCATAATTTTATAAGTTTCAGGTAGCATTTTAGAGCAGCCTTTACGATGCGTTACTCTTGGCAAGGTTAGAAATTTAGCAATGAGAGCTTTTGAAAACTCATCAATGCTGTTTTCGATCAAATTAGCAATATAATCAAGAAGTTCTCTTGCATATACAGTGCTAAGATTTAACATATTGCTACTTTCCAAGATTTGTTGTGTGCCTTTAATTGTTTTGATTCTGTTCTTAAACAATGTATCAAAACAATTGT
>BTIF01000036.1:0-1597 GCA_036245315.1 Endomicrobiia bacterium
GACGTGAGTTGAAAAAATTAATTGTCCTTTGGTAGATTCGTCTTTACTAAACTTGCTGACGATTTCTTTGATAATTAAAGGGTGAATACTTCTTTCAATTTCGTCAATTATGAATGTTGGCGAATTTTGTATCACACTGCTGAATGCAGGTAAGTATTCTAAAAGCCTTCTTGTTCCGTCTGATTCTTCGTCAAACCGAAACTCTACGCTTTGGTTCTTGTCGCCTTTGTGTTCAAATAAAAGTTGTTTTGCTAAAATTTTCCCACCGTCATTCACGACAACAACTTCTTCTGAAGTTGTTGCATTTGTCGTTAGTCCAATTTTCTTTTCGGGGTTGTTCTTTAGTTCTGCTTTTATTTCATCTACTTTTTTCTGATTGTCCTTTCCAAAAAATTCCTCTACACTTTTAACATCTACTTTCAAGTTTGTGATTCCTGTATTGAAAGAACATATAAGTTCATTGGCAAATTCTTTAAAGCCGTCTTTAGATTCTATTTCCAACACCAAGTCCGTTGCTTTTGTTTCTGGATAAATAACAGTTAATCCGTGTTCAAACCAACTATAAGCCTCTTTAATGTAAATAAATGCGGTGTTGCTTATAGAGTTTAAAAGACTAAAAAGTGGTTGATTGGGTTTTAGCAAGTCTGTTTCTATTATTTTCTTTAACGTCAAATTTTCTTTAATGTCTTCAAACTCTTTAAAAAAAGAAACTGATGTCTTGCCTTTTTCATATTTTCTATGAAAAATCATTTCATCTTCCTGCTGTGCATTATTTGAACTAAAATATTCGTCAACTACTATACCGTCATTAATAGCAATGGAATAATAGTAAATCGCATTGTTGGCAAAAAATTCAATTGCTAATTCAACAGGCTCTGCTTGCGATGATTCGGATAGTTTAAACTTTTGACTTGTCAAAGAATTAGGAATAGCACCTTTTAAAACCATCCTTTTCAACAATGATATGGAGCGAATCAAATTAGATTTTCCAGAACCGTTTGCCCCATAAAGTGCCGACAATTTTAAAATCTCAATCCCACCTTTGGTGTATTTGTGGTGAGATAATCTTTTTGCTTTACTTGGAAGTAAATTGAATTCTGTTTCTTCCTGAAAAGAAAACAAATTCTTTATTGCGAATCTTATTAGCATACTCGTGAAAATTTCACGCAAATATAGTGCTATTTTACCACCTGTCAAATAAAACGAGGATAAAAATCAAATTTTGTGTGAAAATTTCACGAAAAAGCGTTTTTAAGGTCTTTGAAGTGTGTCTGTCTAAGGTTGCACCCTATGCCTTGTGTTGCCATTTCAATAGCCAAACATCGCTGATATACAACTTCTTGAAATCCATTCCCCATAATTCTGTGTACCTCCATCGCACAACCTGTTATTTTCCCCGCCAATTCGGACAATGGATATTTATTGTTTACTATACGGATGTAGAAATGCTCACTCAATGTATGGAACCAAACAGATTTGTTGGAAAAACAGCAGGCACGTTGCCTTAACCATTTAGAAGAACTTGCTAACTGATTTTACAGGAGACGTTTCCGGAAATGTCTTCATAAAATGCTTTTGTCTGTCTTTATCTCTTCAG
>BTIF01000037.1:0-1618 GCA_036245315.1 Endomicrobiia bacterium
AATAAAAAATGAAGAAGATAATCAATGACAGAAAAAAAATGTAACGATAAATTAAAGGGATCTTTCAATAGTAAAAGTAAGACGCTGGGCTGTTCTAAGGGATTTGTTAATGGTCCATGTGGTAGTTTTTTTAACGGTAAGTGCGAAGTGATTAAGACAAAAGACTGTGTGTGGGTTTTAATTTATGAAAGACTCAAAAATAGTGGAAAGTTGGAAGAATTCGTTAATAAGTATGTAGAACCTAGAAAGTAGTTTTTAAGTGTGAGAGATAAAAAATTTGAACTTCAAAGAAAAATTAAAATCAAATAAATTTTTAATAACAGCAGAATTATTCCCTCCAAGAGGAGTGGATACTTCTTCTTTTTTACGTAGAGCTAGTTGTTTGTCAAATCTTGACGCTGTGAATGTTACGGATAATCAGAGAGCTTCTATGAGAGTAAGTTCTCTTGCGATGAGTAAGAAACTATTAGAACAATCAATAGAGCCTATTTTACAGATTACGACAAGAGATAGAAATAGAATTGCCTTACAATCCGAATTGTTAAGTGCTAATGTTTTGGGTATAAAAAATGTCTTGCTTTTAAGTGGTGATCATCCAATTGTTGGTGAATATAGTAGCTCAAAAGCAGGTTATGACTTAGACACTATACAACTTATAAAGACTGCAAGGCTTTTAGAAAGTGGTGTGGATTTAGCAGGAAAAAAATTGAATGGTAATCCGAAATTCTGTGTCGGGGCAGTTGTAAATCCTTCGATTAAACCGAGCGATTTACAGGCTTTAATGTTTGAAAAAAAGATTAAAGCTGGAACTGAATTTTTTCAAACGCAAGCGGTTTTTGATGTGTTAGAGTACAAATTTTTTTTTGACAAAGTAAAACATTTAAAAGTAAAGGTTTTGCCCGGACTAATTCTTATTAAATCTAGAAAATTTATGCAGTTTATGCAATCGCTTCCGGGTGTAAATATACCTGAAAAAATTCAAGATAGAATAAATTCTGCCACTGATCCTTTAGTTGAAGGTATAAAAATTTGTGCTGAGACTATTAAGGAATTTCGCTCTTTTGCTGATGGTGTTCATATCATGGCAATAGGTATTGAAGAATATATACCGGAAATAATAAAAAATAGTTTGTAAAGATAAATCCATTAAATTATTCTGTAGTTTTTAGAATCTTTTTGAAATGAACTTTTTCCTGTGAAACACTGTGCAAAATTTGTTATATATGTAAACAATATTAAAATGTTTTTTCTCTTTAGCTATCATAGTTTTTCCTGCTCCTGGGAAAGGGCTCAACATTATTATGATATGACTTACCCGCTACTGCAATTTTGCAATTTCAAGGGCTCTTTTATGCATCAGATAAATCATATAGTTCACATCAACGGGATCATCAAAACATTTATTTAACATTATAAGCATAAATTCACTATGCAATGTACTTTTAGCAAACTTAATAGTTTCAGTAAGAGCTTTAAATGAGATCACATTCACTTTATCTGCAACAGCAACTTATTGTCTATTTACAAAAGGAACTATAAAATCTTTTATTCTGCTTTTTTGTAAACTTAAAGATATAGACAAAACACCTTTAACTTTTCTTATTTTACCATGTAACTG
>BTIF01000038.1:0-1052 GCA_036245315.1 Endomicrobiia bacterium
ATAAAATACCATAACTCACACTATCGTATTAAATCTTTATGACAATGTTAAGATGTTATTCACACCTAAAGATGCCATACTTTTTATTTTTTTATTATTATAATATTTAAAATTTGACAAATAAATAATAAGTTTACACTTTTTAAAATCTAATTTAATCATATATAATTCAACATAACTTATAACTAACGTTTTGAGAATTGGAAGCGTTTTCTTGCCTTAGGTCTACCAGGTTTCTTTCTTTCTACCATTCTGGAATCCCTTGTTAGAAGACCTTCTTTCTTTAATACTGCTTTTGACAATTCATTAAGTTTTAAAATTGTTCTTGCTAACCCGTGGCATATAGCACCTGCTTGGCCACTCACTCCTCCACCATTAACTCTAATATAAAAATCATAATTCTTCGTATCGTCCCAAACATTAAAAGGTTTTAAGACTATTTTCTTAAGTCTTTCCAATCCGCCAAAATACTCATCCAAAGTCTTTCCATTGACTAATATTTTCCCATCACCTTCTGAAACTTTTACTCTAGCAACTGCATTTTTTCTACGTCCTGCAGTCATATAAGAAACATTATTCACTTTTCCCCTCTCTACTTTACTGGTACTGGCACCGCAATTTGTGCATTATGTTTATGTTCATCACTCTTAAAAACTTTAAGTCTTGTAATCTGCTTATTTGCAAGTTTATTCTTTGGAAGCATTCCCTTAACCGCAGCAATCAAAGCTTTTTCAGGTTTGGTAGTCATTAAAACAGAATAAGGAGTCAATTTTACACCACCAGGGTAACCAGAATATGTAAAATACGTTTTCTGATCTAGCTTTTTACCAGTAAGAACAATTTTGCTTGCATTTGTAACAACTACAAAATCCCCACAGTCTATATGATTTGTATAGAAAACTTTATTTTTCCCTCTTAAAAGTTCCGATATTTTAACTGCAAGTCTTCCTAAAATTTTTCCGTCGGCATCTATCAAGTGCCATTTTCTTTCAATTGCATCCTGTTTCGGTAAAAAAGTCTTTTTATTCATCTTTCAAAATCCTGTCCCATTA
>BTIF01000039.1:0-42227 GCA_036245315.1 Endomicrobiia bacterium
TTCAACAAAGGGCTGCAGGAGTTGTTAAAAAGTACCACCCTATAGTTCAACAAGCGGTTGTAGGAACTGTTAGAAAGTATTTTGGACACCAGACTCCAGTTGGACAAAAAGCTACAGAAGTTACTAGAAGGCTTACTCCTGCAGAGCAGCAAAGGGTTATTACCCTTGAAGAGCAACAAAAGGTTGCAAAGGCTGAAGAAGCTATTAGAAAACTTACCCCTCCAGTTCCACAAAAGGTTGTCTCTACAGATGCTATTAGAAAGCTTACCCCTACAGTTCAACAACAAAGGGTTGCTGGTGGTACTGGAAATCTTAATAATATTAAAGTAACAGATAGACAAGTTATGGTGAAAGGCTTTACTGATGTGCCAAAAGCTAAAGTAAGATATGTAATTCAGAACGGTAAAAATATAACAAACAAATCTGATAGTAACTTAATTCTTGTACGAAGAGATGATAATAGGTATTTCTGGCTAAATCCAACTACTTTCTCTGTTGTCTATGAGTATGATCCTACTACAGGAGTTACTAAAAATCTTACAGTCCAACGAAAGGCTACAGGTGGTATATTAAAATTAGCTGCTGGAGATGACATAAAATTACCAGACACTACAAAACCATCTACTGCTGATATGCTTGAAGCATTGGCGCTACTTCCTAATTCAATATCTCTTGTTGCTGGGTTTGTTCCCGGTGCAAATGTTGCTGGGGCTGTAATTGGTGCAGTTGGTTCTGCAATGAATTTTGGTGCTGGAGTTAAAAGAGATGGCTTAGATTGGGGAGACGTAGGTTCGCTCGCTTTAAATTTAGGGATGGATGCTTTAACATTAATTCCTGGGGTTGGTAATACTATTAGACTAAGTAAGGGGCACTCAAAACTTATCAAGTCACTTAGGAGGTTGAATAACATCTCAGATATTTATGATGAAGGCTAGTCTATAGAGTCTGCAGCTAAAGTAACCAATCCAAGTAAGTCCCCTTTTGATTCAAGATATCTAGATAGGGAAGGGAAAGTTCATTTTGGAAAATTTACTAAAGAAAATGGCGATGTTATTTTCACAGATATCAAGACACAAGAAAAATTTAACTTAGGAAAAATGAATCCCAAAGGCAAAAATAATACTAAAACAACAGATGCTATTAGAAATTTTACCCCTGCAGTTCCACAAAAGGCTACAGGAGGTATATTAAAATTAGCTAAAGGTGCTTTAGCTGGGGTACGTGATGCATAGGTTAGTAAATACAGTGTTGAAGAAACTCCTGAAGCTAGACCTCCCGCAGCTCAAGCTTCTCTAACTGGAGATGCCCTAAAATTATCAGACATTACAAAACCATCTACTGGTGAAATTGGTGAAGTGTCTTTGTCTGATGCTGATATGCTTGAAGCATGGGCGCTACTTCCTGATTTAATTGGTGTTGCTACTGGGTTTGTTCCCGGTGCAAATGTTGCTGGGGCTGGAATTGGTGCAGTTGGTTCTGCAATGAATTTTGGTGCTGGAGTTAAAAGAGATGGCTTAGATTGGGGAGACGTAGGTTCGCTCGCTTTAAATTTAGGGATGGATGCTTTAACATTAGTTCCTGGGGTTGGTAGTACTGTTAAACTAGGTGCTAAATTACCAAAACTTTTAAAGGTAATCCCAACATTGGCTAGAATCGCAGGTCTTTATGGTGGAGCCTAGGCTGTAGGGACTTTAGGTAAAATGTCAGCTATATTACAAGATCCAAATAGGTCCCTTTCTGAACTTACTACTCAAGATATTAGAAATCTATCTGGTTTACTTAGTATAGGTGCTAATCTCAAAAATTAGAAATCTAAAGCAAAAGTTAAAACGAAAGAGATGAGACAAGCTAATAAAGATGCTGCTGGAAATTGGGTTTCTAAACAACTTGCATATCGGTTTGGTAAAGCACCGGCGGATGCTCCGTTTAAGTATACAGAAAACTCTACTGGTTTTGGGAAATATTTATTTAATACTAGAGTTGCTAATTCAACTGTAAAACCTAAAGTAGAACCTAAAGTAGAACCTAAGCCAAAACCAAAAAAGACAGCAACAGGAGAAGTCAAACCTAAAACTCCAACTGTAAGACAACAAGAGAAAGTTGCTCAAGCTATAAAAACACAAAAAGAAGAAATCACAAAAATAGAAAAGGAACTTAAAGGTCTTAATGAAGGTATAGCCAAACTTGGGGCGAAATCTTCAAAAGGTAACTTAAGCGCTAAAGACTATGAATCACTTTCTGCTTTAAGCGATCAATATAGTAAACTTTCTGGACAAAAAAGTAAATTAGAAGAAGTACTAAATAATAATGTAACTAAACACGCTGATATTGTTTAGAAGATTCGTGCAAAGACACAAAAAAGTACACCAGCCGTACCTATAGCTATAGACCATAGTAAACTAGCAACTGCGAAAGTAGCAGCTGCAACCCAAAAACAAAAAGTAGTTGATGCTAAAAAGACCTCTGGAAAGAGTATGGGTAGACTTAGAGAATTAACAAGACAAGCTTAGTTAGCTGATGAGGCGGATTTTATTTATAGACAAAATCAAGCAATAGCTGCTAGAAGAAGAAGTAAACCTGTTGTAAGAGCTTTACCTCCATATAATGATTTTGAAATGCCCGCAGCTTGGCCTAGATACGATCTTAAAGCTTTACCTCCGTCTAGACGCGATGCGAAAGGCGGAAATAAACCTGTTGTAGGAGCTTCATCTCCACATGCTTTTGAAATGCCCGTAGCTTGGCCTAGACACAATGCTAAAGGCGGAATTTTAAAAGGTGCAGATGGCTTAGAATTTTAGATACCAGCTACTCCATTTGCTGTTCAATTTGGTACAAACTTATGGAAGGCAGCTAAACAAAAGGCTTCTGGGAATGGGATGTATGGTAATACCGCCCAATTAGTAGCTCCAGCAATAGAAGGCTACACTAAATATTTACCAGAAAGTGTTTGGCAACATCTTATTAAAGATGGTAAAGTAATAACTGACCCAAAAAGTGTTAAATAGTTTCAACAAGCATATAATACTTATAATACTGCTACTAGTGAATACTTTAAGAAACGAGGGTTGTATGCTCCAACAGAAGTAGATGCATATGCTGGATCACAAGCTTTTAAGGACGATGGTTCTGCTGCAAGTTTTGATGGAAAACCCGGAGAATTTACTATGACTAGAGCTGCTTATAAACGTGATGTTCTGACAGAAGATCAAGAAAAGCAACTACAAGCTTTAGGAATATATACTGCTCAAGGTCTTAAGGGTCAAAAAGCTGCTGAAGCAAAAACAATTCTTGGTGAAGAACTTTATAACGATCTAATTTTAGATTTACCTGATGATGCTGACTATGGTTTGTTTAGAAGTGCCGCTGCTTAGCCTGCTAATACAGGTACCGCTGCTGTTGGAGAACAACCTGCTAATACAGGTACCGCTGCTGTTGGAGAACAACCTGCTAATACAGGTACCGCTGCTGTTGGAGAACAACCTGCTAATACAGGTACCGCTGCTGGATAGGTTTTAAAAACAAACACTCCTAAAGATACTATTGAACCGAAAGGTATTTCTGAAACTCCTTGGATTCATGGTTTAAATGCTTTACAAGCTGCTATTGCTATTAAAGGTAATAACAAGTTACAAGCTCCGAAGAAACAATTAGTAGATTCTGTAGAACTTTATAGTCCTGTAATGGGAGACCTTTAGACTAGATCTATGTTTGAAAATCAAGCTGCAAAAATAAGAAATATAGCTGCATAGAACTTTACAAGTAATGCTGAGACTTATTTAGCAGGAAGGTTACAAGCAGAAGCACAAGCAGGAGATTATTCTGCTAAAGGTTATGCAGCAGACTCTCAAGCTATAAAAGAGTCTAGTGCAAAGGCACAAGAACGTATACACCAAAATGCTTTAAATAGAAATAAAGTGGCTACAGCTAATAAAGCTATTGTAGACCAAAATAGAGCTGCTCAAATAGAATTAGACAATCTGAAAACTAAAGCTAATTACACGGTAATGAAAGATCTTGTTACTAGTGTTAGAGACGATCTAATTGGTAATAGAGCCGATAAAAAGACCGCATTAGCTCAGTATAGACAACAATTAAGTGGTTAGGATTATAGTAATGGCATGGCTAAGCTTAATGAAGAATTAGCTACTGCAAAAGCTAATTTACCTGTATACCAAAAACTTTTAGACGAAAATCCTAATGATAAAGACGCTAAAGCTAATTTTGACTACTTTAATGAATTTATTAACACTGGTTATAAATAGAAATCGGATTTACTACAACGAAATAATTGGACTAGAGATCTTAACGATTGGTTTTCTGTTATGGGTATGAAATCTGGTGGTAAACTGTCTTATGCTGAAAAGGCTGCACTTCAAGACACACATGAAAGAAATGTGTCAAGAAGAACTTTATAGAGAATCATGAATAGAACTAAAATAGCAGAGAAGAATAATGATGCGAAACTAATTAGGGAACTTGCTAAATCTTATACAAATATGCTTAAAGAAATGTATAAAAAAGCTCCTGATTTAAAATTAAAGTAATGAAAATTAAATAGTTATAGTCGGGTGGGATGTTATCTTTTACACCTAACCCCCCTACATCAAGACAATAGAAAAGTGGATCTTCTCCATTCAGCAGTGAATAGAATGTTGGTGGAGAAGACCAACTTCTCTCTAAGGAAGTTGTAAAGCTTATTTTAGAGAAAGGAATGTCGTCTGATGTAGAGGCTTACCTAAGTTAGCTTAGTGCAATTAGTGATAACATCAGAAAAAATCCCGGATCTGCAAGTCAGCTTATGGCTGAACAGTATATGTATATTAACAAGTTAATCCAAAACAAAGACAGCATTGATAAGGCTATTACAAGAGCTGATTCTAATGACGGTTTAGGGGAAATTGCTTTAACTACTACTGGATAGATTATTGTTTTTGATACAGAAACCTAGAAAATTGACTAGGTTTCTGCTAGTGAGTTAAAAGATAATTTAGATATATTAAGACCTTTGACTAATTCTGAATTAGTCCAAATGAGACAAACAGACCCAGGATTAGCATTTAATACTTCTATAGCTTCTGTAGTTGGAAATGGGGTTGGTCCTAAGAAAATTACAGATTATATTTTAGGATTAACTGCTAAGATTGGTTAGAGTAAATTTACTCAAGAAGGGTATGTAAACAAAAAGCAAAAAAACATTGCAGAAGGGATTGAAGCTCTTTTATCTGGTTCTACTCAAGAAGGTAATTATAAAGTTTCTTAGTCTAAAACGGACTCCTCTGCACAAATACAAGAAGCTTTGAATTACATATATACTATGCTTCCATAGAATATGAAAAACTTTTTAAGAGCCTCCTCTGCTGCAATGGGTGAAGACCCTGAAAGAGGAGCAATAGAGTTAATCCAAAGTATGATAGGTAGTACAATTAAATCTTCAGAAGAGACTAAAGTAAACTACGAAGCAAGCGCTAATAAACCTGCTGCTAAAACTGGTGAATCTAGTGGTACTCCTCAAAATCTCGAACAAGCTGCTTTAATTGTATCTGGTAGAGGTGTACCTAGAACTTGGGAATTGAATTTAGGTTTAAACTACCCATATACTGTAGAAGGTCTCTTTTATCAAACTCCAGCTACTAAGAAAGATAACCAACCTATTAATGAATCTATGACTCTATAGAATCTATTAACAAGCACTCAATTAACTGGTTTAGTAGATAATGGTGCTGTTTATATGGGTGATTAGAGACTAACAGAAGCTGATTTCCAGAAAGTAGTATATGACAACCAAGATGGATTTATGACTGTATTTATGCCTTATAAAAATTAGAACGGACATAAAGTTCCAGACTTAGAAGTTTTAACAAAAATAGCAGAGATTAAAAAGGCAACTTCACCAGACAAAGGTTTATCTGACACTGAGAAAAAAGCTATTTATGACAATGCAAAATTGGGACAATATTATACAATGTTTGAAGTAGATCCTTCTAGTATTGACTATGATATTGTTGCTCCTTTCTTAATTTTCAGTGGCTTTACATCTTCCGAAAATGTAAAACATCTTAATACTAATAGTAAATACATAGTTACTGACGATCCAGAAGGTCGTGATGTAAGAAATGGTATACTCCAAAAATTAATAGATGACCATGTAAGTTGGGGAGATGGCTTAAGAGGTAAGAAAATTGTTTCTGGTACTATATATATACCAATGACAGAAGATATAATTTCTGTTTATTCTAAAAGTAAAATGGCTATGGTACCAAAGTCCCATGGTTATGTAGATAATATATTATCTAATGTTATTGCTGCTAAGAATAAGCAGGCATTAGGACCAACAACAGACAATGATTTACAATAATGGCAAACAATAAAACAAACGACTGGTTTGCTTCTTTACTGTTTAATGGGGATAAAGGTATTCCTGATTTCATTTCTGCGGGTTTAACTAAAGATAATACTGGTCTTCAATCAAGAGAGTATTATAAAAATAAAACTAAAGTTTAGGAAGCCTTCACAAATGATAAAGGAGATTTTAATGAAATTAAATACAATTAGTTTTATGATAGCGTTCTTAGAACATATCACGATTTCATAAATACTCAAGTGGATCGTAGTGTTATTAATGATGCTATCTATTCACCCTTAAATATGGAGGTAAACCCAAATCTTCCAAGAAGAAGCCCTAAGTTCGGAATGCTTAAAATTAGTAATCCAGGAAGAAGAACTGTTGGTGTAACTTCTTTGTTTGGGGAAACAGGGTCTAATCTTACCCCAGCAGAAAGAGGACAAACTAGACCGGTATATAATACAGAGACAAAGACTTTTGAGGAATTTACCCCTAATGATAATAATTTCTTTACTAGAGTGAAGAATGCATTGTCTCCAGACCTAAATTTAGTATTAGCTACTTGGGATTCTGACGGAGTACATGATACAGAAGATGGTAGACAAGTAAAACATTCTAAAGGAGAGTTTAAATACGATGAAACTGGTTCTGAATATTATGAAACACTTGGAAATAGATCTACTGCTGGAAAGCAATTCTTAAAAGTATCTGACATTTTAACTATAGATGGCACTGCTGCAAATAAATTTGATATTTTTGACTCTGATTCTAAAGATAAAGGAGTATTTAAATAGACATTAAAAACTGTAGTTAAATTAGCTCCTTTCTTAGTAAAAAATGCAAGAAATCCTTATGGTTTAATTTTAGCTGCACAATCCCTTGGTAGTGCATTATCAAGTATTGGTAAAGCTGCTGAAGAAGTTATAAGTGGTGGAAATGCTTTAGAACACACTACTACTTGGAAAACTTTAAATACTTTTGAGTCTTTTTTCAAGAAATTAGAACCTGGAACTAGCCAATATTCTCAAGATAGACTTATTACTTATGAAAACATGACTAATCTTATTACTGATGTAGTTGGTTAGTTATATACACAAAGAGCTATTGCAGAAGTAACTGCTAAGATTCCAACTTGGTTTAATATGACTAAGAAAGAACTTGAGGCAAGTAAACGTGCTGTGGCTAGATATGATGATGTTTATAAAGCTAAATATAACAAATCTATTTTAACTGCTGTTGAAGATGGTACTTTAGCTGATGAGTTTAAACAAATAGCTGAGATAGCAAAGATTGGAGAAAGGCTTGCATTAGCATAGAAATATGGTAAACAAGGTGCTGATATTTCTAAGTTTTACATGGCTATCACTCAAACTGGACCATTAGTCTAGACTATGGAAGAAGTTGGGTTTAGTGAAAATGCAAAAGCTGTTGGAACTTTGGCTGCAATACTAGGATTTACTGCTATATTTCAAACTGATTTAGGTAATGTGGCTTTAAAATCTTTTGGTTTTGATGATATTACTAAAACTACCAAACAATTCCTAAAGTCATATGCAGACGAGATAGAAACAGCTGTTGCTGAAAAATTAGGCCAAACAGCTGCAACTTCAGCTGCTAAATTAAATCTAGCTTAGAAGTTTAGCGGTAAATTGCGGAAAGCTTATGAGTGGGCTATGGATCATCCTAATGATTATATTGCAGCCGCAGCAGCTGAATCTTTAGAAGAAGTAAGTGAAGAAGTATTGCAAGATTTGATTCTAGGATCTCTATCAGCAATAGACAATGCTTTCAGGTCTTCTGGTTAGAATACTTATAACTTCTCTGACACCGCTTGGAAGGAAAGGTATTTTATGTCTGCACTTGGCGGTGCTATTGGTGGTGCTACATTTACCGGAATTGATAAATTAGAAAGAGGAGTTTTCTGGACACATAATAAAGTAGATAAAGAAACTAGAGAGTAGATGATGGATTATGTTAGACAAGGTAGAACTCAAGAGATTTTAGATTCTATTGATAAAATTACTAGCTCTAATAGATTTGGTTTTACTACATAGTTATCTACTGCGATAGAAGAAAATATCTCTGATGGAGAAAAAACTTATTTCAAGACTGCAACTGATAATGCCAACTCACAAGCACATGCTATTGGTGAAAACGTTAAAGGTTGGATACAAGCTATAGACTCTGCAATAAATTCAGAAGGCTATGCTTTAAAAGATGAAGAAGTTATCCTTAAAGCTCTTGCTAAAGATACTAGATTAGCTTCTTTAGTAGAATCTGGTGCTGATATTGGTATATTAAAAGATTTCAAAAGTAATCTTATCAACACCATGGACAGTAAGTTAGCATTAATGGCTGCTCCAGAAGGCGATAATAGGACTATTCAAGAAAAATATAACAACGCCAAAACAAACCTTGATAGTTTATTAAAAGGTGAAAGAGCTGCTTATTATACTAAGAAGCTCGCTTTCTTAATGACTAGAGCTGTAAATTCTAACTTCTTAGATTCTGATATAGAAATATATGCAAAAGCTAGGGGTCTGGACTACAACCAAATGTCTACTGAAACTAAAGAAAAACTTTAGGAAGAGTATAATAAAGACAAAGAAAATACTTTTGATTGGAGTGAAATAGCGTTTACTGCTTATAATGACTTTGCTAAAGTTGTTGGTAAGTCCATAATAGACTTCAGTGATCAGTATGCAGTAGATCCTACTACAGGTCAAATGATTAAGGACTAGAATTTCTAGAACTTTGTCAAAGAAATACAGGATGTTTTTAATGTTAATCCAGAAGAAGAACTAACCGAAGAGGAAAAGAAAGCTATATATGATGAGTATGGAGATAAAAAATCGGAAGAGGACATTTTAAAGGAAATGAAGCGTAGTGAGAAGAAACTTACTAAACAACAAGAAAAAGAAGCTATTGATGCTTATTATTCTATGTAGAGGGATGTTGCTATTGCTATTGCTAAAACAAAAGCCTATAAATGGCTTCAAAAGAATATAGCTGCTTCTAAACTTAATCCAGAAGCTATTAAATATGGTGTGGACTCTATAGTTATGTTAAAAACTCGCGAAGAGTTAAAACAAACTTTAGCTAAAATTGAAGAGTTAAGAACTAAATATGGTATAAACTATATTGACTCCAGAACTTCTGATGCTTTAGCTAATATAGAAAGCACTTTATCAAGATTTGACTTATCAAGTATATATAAGCGGTGGACTGAAATTAATGACAATCTTCTTACTCTTTTAACTTCACCACAAATTGCCAGATTTTCTTATACTGAAGAAGTACCTGAAGATATGGAAGGTATGGAGGATGAAGCTGGAAACGAACTAGAAGCTGGCAATGCTACTTGGACTGTACAACCCGACTATTTTGACGTTGATGGAGAAAAGACTTTTAAAATTGTTGAAGATGGTGGTTTTACTTAGAATATATCATTAGGAGAACTTTCTGAGAAAGTTTTTAATGAGTTTTTATCTAATCTTACAACTATTGATGACTTCTTAAAAGAAGGAGCCGCTACTACTAATACTAATGATGCAAAAGGTGTTCTACTTAGTAGTTTGTATTCTGACCTAAGAGACGATTTAGAAGAACGTAAAGCGTTGGTAGACTAGTCTAAACAACTTAGAACTAGAATTTTAAAAAATCCTATTTATAATGCTATTGATAAAATAGCTGAGCAAGTACTTGGTGCTGGTGAAGGTATTTTTTAGCTAATACAAAGAGAAGAATAGGCTTTAACATCTAAAAATAGTTTTGAGGAGTATGTTTTGTCTGATTAGGTGAAAAGAGAGAGACTTAATAAAGCTTTACATTTATTACAAGCAATTTAGAATGTAATAAATGGTAAGACAATACAAACTGAAGACTTTGATTTCAATGATACTATAAATCATTTCTTAGAAACATATCAAAAATTAAGTCCTGAATAGGTTAGCAAAGAAAATCCCACAATTACCCCAGAAATTGCTGCTATAATTAGACGAGATGTAAATACATTAACCGAAAAATTATTATATTTTATAAATTTAGATTTATAGAATGGAGCAACAAAATTTCAAGAGTCTGCAAAAACTCAGGTTAGGCTAAACGCATTAATGATCAAAGCTTTAACCGGTAAAGCTGGAGTAAAGTTTAATTTTGTTAATAACGCTAAGATTGATGATGAAAAATTCTTTGATTTTACTGAAGTCGGTATTTCTAATGATGATTACAGTACTATAAATGACTATATAAGAAAAAGTGATTTTAGTGATGAGGCTTTAGTTAAAACTGAAGAATTGTTGTCTAAAGTTAAACAATACATTTATACTAAATTTAATTCTTCTGAAATAGACGATGTAGTTCGTAAGTAGCTACTAACCTAGATGATGGAAGGCTTAGATTTTAACTTTAAAGAGCAAAGACTTACTGCTGATTTAAATGAAGATACTTTATAGAACTATACAGTGTTTACAGTATTATTAGCAAGTATATCTTCAAATCCAAGTCTATTTAGAACTTTATACACTGAAGAAATTGGAGATTTAATTCCGTATTCTGCATAGATGTTTAATTCTGAAATCATATGTGCTTATGCTAATAATCATAAATGGTTTGCAGAAGCATTAAATATAGTTCGTTCAGATTATAATAAATATCTAGGATCAGCGGCTGAGCTTGTAAGGTATAATGAAACATACAATAATACTTTAATTACTTGGGGAAATGCCGGGTCAGGAAAAACTGTTTCTTTGGCTAAAATGGTAGCTAAATAGTTCAAAAGAAATAACGAAACTGCAAAGATTTGGGTTGCTGGTCCTAATGAAGATAGGGCTACAAATATGTCAGCAGCTACAGGAGTTGTGGATAATTTTGATAGGAGTGCTTTATTTAAAAAGATTTTAGGAGAAAACTCAGCTGCACATTAGAGGTATCTTGCTTTAGCAAGTTTCTTAGAAACTAATGAGAAAGATTCTGCTGATGTACCTAATCCTAATAACTACTATAATGAACATCCTATAAAAATAAAAGTTAATGACTAGGACGTAACATTAAGTTATAACTTAAAAGCACTTGCTGAAGACTTTATAGAAACTACTGATGCAATAGATAAGCCTGACTTATTGATTATTGATGAAATAACTAAATTTGATACTTTTGAATTACAAATACTTGATAAACTTGGTATAAAAACTATAGCATTAGGTGATAGAAGCCAGGTATCTTCATAGTTATTTGGAAAACCACATAGTCCCGATGGTATTTATATGAATACTGCGGAAATAGCTATGAGTGTTCGTTCTACTAATATTCATAAGAAGGACAATGATACTAGGTTAAATACAATAATTAATACTTTATTTGATCAGTATATTGAAAATCAACATAGTAACTTAGAGTAGACTTTTAACTCTTTACGTAAATTATCAAAGTATTCATACAATGAAGTTATAGAAAACGATAGGTACATTCTTAATGGTGAAAAAATAGTAAATTCTTTAAAAGTATATGCTAGTAGCGAAGGGGCAAAAGGATCTGTAGAAGGTTTAATAAAAGACTTAGGAGAGGGTCAATAGTTAGTATATATCCATAATCCTGGTGAAATAAATCCAGAAATGTAGAGACTTGCAGCTACTTACCCAAATAAAATAGACTTTAAAACTCTTAATACAGTTCAAGGTCGGGAATACAAATATGCTGTAGTTGATATTGATTACACTCGATTAAATAGTACCTCAGCGCTACAAAGAAACAGAGAGTTACTAGATTCTTTAAGAGAATTTAAAACCGCCTTAACTAGGTCTATGGATGGTACTATAATTGTTGATAGAGAATCTAGTCCAGAACATATAGAAGACAATGAAGAAAAAGGTTATACTGCTTCTACCGGAGATTCTAATAGTGAACAAGCCAAAGACTATGCTGCAAAAATTATTAAAATAATTGTAGACTCAACTCCAGAAAAAGTTACTTTAAAACCAAAAGAAGGAGAAGTAGAACCTGAACCAGGAGGGGAGATTGATCCGGAACCAAATAAACCTCCTAATGAAGAGTTTAGAGCTCAAAATGCATTTTGTGGTACATTTTTTAATCACTTAAGTGCTTATGAAGACGGTAAGAAATATGTTACCTCTGGACTTAGCGAAGACTTAGGTATATTCTCTATTAAGAATAAAAAAGAGTTTGACTCTTTAAGAAAGGGTTTATGTTTCTTAAGAAGTTTTGTAATAATTAACAAAATAGCTCATAAAGACGAACCGCTTATAAAAGAAGATACTTTTGAATCTCCTAAGTATGCAAGAATGTATGAATAGTTTACTAAGAAGTTAGGTTTTAGTAGTGTTGCACAGTTATATAGGAGTTTAAATTCTGGTAACTTTGTTATAAAGGTTACTAGTGATTCTAACCCGTATGCTAAGTCTAATGCTATTGAGAAAACTTCTGGCAATACAACTCATGGCTTATTAGGTAGAATTGTCTATCAAATTCAGGATAAAGATGGTAAACCTTACGATATTACTGTTGGTGCTGTTTCTAGTGACTTTACTAAAGAATTAATTGATAAAGGTAATTTAAAAGGTGGAAAGATTCCAGTACCTACTGATAACTAGTCTGTTTACTTTAATTTTAAAGACAACCCTTCTTGGACTGTAAGGAATATGATGCCACTAATCAAAGAAGATGGTTTTAAAGTTAATCCTAATTTACCTTTAAAAGAGCTAAAGGCAAAACATCCAGAAATGTAGTTTTCAACTGCTTTGCTCAATAGAAGAGCGCATAAACATGCTGGTAGATCATTTCTTATTTATAGTTATAACTTATTCAGTGATAATTCAGATGAGGCCCTAGCAACTTTAAGAGTAGGTGAAGCAATCCAAAAAGAGCTTCCTAATACTTCATCTGTAATTTACTTAGATAGGATTGGTTATACAGTAGATGATTGGATGAAGAAGTTTGGAGAATGGATAAAAGACCCCAATAAGAGATCAAATATGGAGTTCTTTACTGGGTATATGACTCCTGCTAGATTTGTTATTGCTTTAATGGATTATTATAGCAAACTACCTGATGGTGAACCTAAAAGAGCATTAAAGACTTTTTTGAACTCTAGGGTAGAATCTAAGCTAGTTACTTCCAATGCGCTTGAAGTTTCTAAGGTAAAAGAGAATGTAGAATCATTAACCAATTGGGTTGAAACCAACTCTAGTAATCCTAATGTACTTACAGATTGGCTAAGTAAAGCAGGGACTACAATATTTGACGAAGAAAAATTTGTTGCATCTTCTAAAAAGATTGCAGAAAAGTTGCGAGGCAAAACTTCTAAAAATATAATAGTAACTTTGAACAGTATTTAGGAAGAAATTAAAAAAGGATCTACTACTTATGGTGACCTAACTATAGAAAATATAAAAGACTTCATTACTGAAATTAGTAATCTCGAAAGGGTTTTAAAAACTAACGCTAAGAGCGAAGACACTGATGTTCGTATTCCTAGCTTAGTAACTGAATGGCTTGAACAGGGAATCTTAATTAAAGCCAGTAGATTGACTGGAATATTGTTCGATATCTATGAGTTATATAAAAAAGGTGAAGTAGGCAGCGATTATAACAATAACAAAGTAGTCTTTAATAGTGCTTAGGAGTTTCAGGATTTATTTAAAGAAGCCCTAAACAACTCTAAATTCTATAATAAAGACGACAATGGTAATGCAATGATTTATATTGAAGGTAAGTTGTTTCAACCTCAAGCTCCAAATAAAGGTCGTGTCGCTAATAGTTTCTACAGGGATTCTAATCCTGACGACAATTTTACTGTTCATACTGATATACAATTACCTTCTTTATATTTTAAAAAGGTTGATACAGTAAATATGGATGCTTTTATTTCTGGAGAACCAGTTCCACCGGTAGTTAAAGGAGAACCAGTTCCACCGGTAGTTAAAGAAACACCTGCTTAGATGTAGAATGTTCAGAGTGTAAAAAACTAGCTGTTAGCTATGTAGCCTGACAATGAATCTTTAAAAACTTTGGTAGAAAGACTTATTACTGATAATATTACTTCTGTTGATGAGTTAAAAGAAAAAATAGAAGGTTTGTTTAGATCTCCTTATTTGGTTTGGGAAGACCATTATAAGAATTTTGGTGGTGATAACTATATAATAGAAAAGCCAAAAATAACTATATTCAGAGATGGTTCACTACGGATTCTTACTAATTATGTTAAGTTTAGTGAAAAGTATAGTGCTAAATCAAATCCAAAAGACTTTGACTTGGATACAGTTAAAATTACTAAATATAGTTCTTATCAAGAATTTGAATTTGAAAAAGATGGTATAACCTATGAGTTTCAAGGTAATGAAGATGGGACGTTTATGATCCCAACACCAATAACTACTGTTGTTGATATGACCAAGATTAAGAAAGCTCTAGAAGAGTTTAAAAATGATGGTGATACATTTGGAGAAGTTGATGAGTTTAATCTAGTTTATAACTTCTTATCTGCAAGATATCAGGATGTAAACTCGTTTAACCAAGACTCTAGCCAACCAGACTTAAATAGTTTTTATTAGAACCTAATACTAACAGAGATTGATCCTAATATGGATGCTGATGTGATAGATGATATAATCTCATCTTTATCGACTAAGCAATTTGATAAATTAAAATGCCAATAATTTTATGTCACAAATTTGTGCAATACCAGATGTGGATATAATATCTAAACTTAAAGCTGCTGGAGGACGTGAAACTTTAGCAGCTAGTTTAGGTGTTAAAAGTTCACCAAATTATGATAAACTTAACGACTTCTTAAGAAGCGTTATTAAAAGTGCCCCATCAAGTGCTGTAAAAGAGGATGTAATTGTCTAGTTATAGCGTTAGGTTGATAGAATTGTCAAGAAGGTGGGTATCACTCCAGATGAAAGTTATGTAAGTCAAAAGGTTAATGAATATTGGCCTGGACAACCTGAGTAGAAACAGGATATTGTGAAGTCACAAAACTCTGCAAATCCTAATGTACTTAGTAAAGATGATGCTCCAGTTGAAGTTAAAATAAATAATATTGGTCGTTATTTTTCTAATACTATACATATTAAACAATTTAACAAAGATTTCAGAGCTAAAATGAACTCTTTGTTATTTAGTTATATAAATGAAGACGGTATTACACTTGGTGTTTACAATGATACTGACTTTAATAAAGCAATCAAATTATTTAAAAATACACTAGCTACCAATCTTATTACCTATTTAAAATAGAAGAAGGTTGATGTTAGTAAACTAAGTAGTAATATATATGACCCTGTTACACTGCAATTTCAGAAAAAGAACTTTACTGATTTAATAAATGCCGCAAAAGGTGTAGTAGAATCCGATAATCATTTTATAAAAGACTCTAGCAGTAAAAGAACTGCCTTTAGTCAATTTGAACTTTTAAGGCATTTTGATGACTATGTTGTAAATCTCTCTGGTAAAATTATGGAGATTGAGTTTGGGTATAAAAATTCCGACTTTGAACCACCAGACGGCATTAAATATAAAATAGCTAACGGTCTTCATGTAGATAAACATTTTGGGGATGAAAATGCTTCTGATATACAAAGACATACTAACGAATCTGTAAAATTATTTATTGAATCTATTCCTTACTATGATACAATATAGAAGAAGAGTAAAACAATAACTTCAAACTAGTTTATAGCTGTAATAAAAACCTTAATGAGTACCATACATCCTGCTAGTGTAGCTAGACTTAGAACTAGTCCTGAAGAGGAGTTAATAAAGTTTTTAAAGACAGCTAATGATAACCCCACTATGTACTTAAAGGATAGAGCTTTCTTTAAAGATCACTTAAAAGGTATATATAACGCTATTGACAGTCTCTATAAAAGAGACAAAAATAGAACTTTTGGGAATAATCTGATTGCTATGCTAGCAAATCATGTTTCTAAATTAACTCCTATAAACTACTCTGAATCTTATTGGGATAGGCAAGAAGAAATTTATAGAATTAGAAACATCTCAGAAGATACTGGTGGAATCTTAGCCTCTACTATAGAGAAAAATCTTCAAGTTAGAGGTAAATATAATGATTTTTCGTTTGACTATAAGATTACCGGCACTAAAGGTCTTTCTGTAAATTCCGAAGTTGAAATAAAAACCTCTTTAGCTACTTACAGCATTCCTTTTAACGGTAAAACCATGAATATTCTTGTAAAAGGAAATTAGGTACCTATTAAGGATGTAGATGAGATTTATGACTTCATTATGAAAAAGGATGGTGAATTTAGGGAAATTCTTAAAGACGTTACTGAATATCTTAATGAAGAAACTTTAGAAATTGCCTATGAAGCTAATAAATAGGACTTTCCATTTATATTCAATCTTGTTGGTAATGTATTACTTAATAATGCCTTTTGTAAAGGTACAAGATTGTTTTCTGGAAAACATGTTGTAGCACATAATAACCATTATTTCCATGATGGGGATGGTGCACAGTATAAAGATTTTATTGTAGATCTTGTTACCGGAGGAGATGCAAAAAATATAGGTCTTATTTACAAACGTATTTTTGATCCAAACTTAGGCACATTGCGTGTTGCTGGTTTTAATTATGGTGATGTTGGTAGAAATGCTATTTATAAAGCTATTTCAAACTTAAATGGAGATAGTGTTAAAAGCTATACTATGGGTGCTCAGAAAACAATGCTTCCAAAAACTAGACTTCCTAATTTGGTAAATATAGATGCCGTAACATTCCAGGAACTTTACAAGAATCCTGATAACCCTTTTACAGAACATAATATTTTCTCAGAAATATTTGATGTTGCCACTGATACACAACTAAAAACTACAATAGTCTCAAAAGATGGTACTGTAATTGATACTAGACATCTATCTGGTGGAGACTTAATTACTGCTCAAATTTTGTTTGACTATATGGGTAATTACGATGTTATGTAGATCCAACCTGTCTGCTATGCTGATAAAACTCAAGTTTGGACAAAAGGTATAAAACGAAACACACCATTTGAGTATGATGGTGTCAAGTTTGAAACAGGTTTTGGAGGTGCTTCTTCTAAGGATATAAGAGAACTACACTATAAAACAATGTCGAAGATGTTTGATTGGTTGCAAAAAAGAATAGTTGCTGATATAAATGTAGTTATTAAAAGTTTTAATCTTAATTATCCTCCTGTTAATAACTATAAACTTGCTGTAAACGCCTTACGAAAAATAGCAAAAGATCATGGATTGAGTAATAATAAATTCAGATCTCGTATTAGTAAAATTGCAATAGATAACCCAGGTCTCCAAATTAGAGAAAACATACATTTTATACTAACTGATGACGGCCCAATAATAAATGAAACTCTTTGGAGACAAATACAAATGTATACTGATCCTGAAAGATCTGCCTTTGAAGATAATCAGAATTATAATAAAAAGATTTGGGCTTATTTAGCTGCTAAAGAAGGTGTAACTCTTGAAAAGACTGCTCCAAATGGTACTTCAAACAAAGTTTTAATGAATTTTGGTAAAGGTACACCCAAATATGAAGAAAATTGGGTAGATTCTAATACTGGCTAGTTTATTTTATACAAAGTAAAAGGAGCAACTGGAAAATATGTAGAAGATGAAGTAAAATATGACGGTAAAGAATATGATACTTCTCACCATTCTTTTTTGGATGCTATTAAATATGATAAAAATTATACAGTAGAGCTAAATCCAGAAATTGATAAGTTTATTGAAATTCATAATCTTGTTACTAATCATTATCTTGCAGCAACTGTAGGGCTTCCTTTTATTCATCCTGTTAAGACTATTTTTGATAAAGAATATAAAGCTTTTGAAAAAAGTGGTTTAGGTAATGAACAAGCAACACAAGCAGCTTTTGCTAAAATGGAAGCTATGAGGACTACCGCACATTCTAAACGTATGGTAATTCTAGGTGCTACTGGGCATCCATATATACAATAGAAGTTTGATGGTATTCCTACTCATTATAATATAGCAGCAATTAAAGACAAGATCACTAATGTTTTTAACTTACAAGGTAACTCTGAAAAGCAAAAACAATATGATGGTGGTGTTTGGGCTAATCCTTTTGTTTCTATTTGGGAAGCAAACTCTTTACCTGAGTTGTTACTGTCTTTGGTGCACAGAAAAACGATCATGCATATGCCTGCTAGTGAATATTTAGGTAGTGGGCTTGGTAAATGGGCCACGTATGCCTTTAATAATGAAATGATCAGGAAGGCTTCAAGTAGAAATGGTATTGCAGTGTCCGGCCGAGACTTTATGAGAAAAATGACCGATCATGCTTGGATTATTCCTAACTTAGACATCACAAATAATGGCACCATTAGTTATGCCGGGCATTATTACTATGATGAAAATATACATGAGTTTGTTAGAATAAAAAATATCAAACGTGAATCTTATGATGGTTAGAATAACTACTATACTGTAGAACGACAAGTAGTTGACAATAATGGGGACATTAATAAAGAATTAACAGAAGCCAATAAAGAATATTTAAATAAGAAAGCAGTAATAAATAGTAATTACCACTTGTGGGAAACTTTAGGTGGTGAGTTTTCTGTTTCAAAGCAAACTGATGGAAAATTACATTGGAGTGAAGCTTCTGTAGAAAAAGTAGCACATGTAGCTTCTGAAATAACAATTAGAAGATCTTTAAAAGATACTGATATTGATATTGGTTATGAAACTGCTGCACAAGGAAATAAAGAAGTAATAGCCAGACTGTTAAAAGAGTTCCCAGAAAATACTGATGATGTGACTTTCCAGTCTCAATCCTTTTACTTGCAACCTATGAAACATAGTGATATTCACTATATTGCTCCAGAGTCTGCAATAAAGAATGGTATTGCTAATATTAATACTGTAGAAGCTTATAGTAATCCAGGTGCTAAATTATCTTCTTGGAAAGTTCCTACATTACACTTATTAGTTCAATTAAATTCTGAACATGAAGTTGATGATTCTGAAGTGTCAGAGATGTCTCAGGTAATTACTGCTTTAGCACAATTGGGTACCGGACATGCCGTAGCTACTGCTGCATATAAAGCTATTGGTCAATCTGTAGCAAACAATATATCAGCTGAAGCAATTGTACTAGAAAGTGAATCTGAAGAAGTTAACGAGTAGATATATTATATTTTAGGGAAAGCTCTTTGTGAATCTTTCATAAAAGGGAAAGGTTGGGATGATTATTCCCTTGCTCATAGTTACTTAAATCTACTTCTAAAAGAATTTGATAAGAACTATGCAACTTGGAAAAAGAAAGACAAGAAGTTTAAATTACCATTTGATGATCCTAATTTATTTGGGGCTTTTGTTAACTCGTTTGCTTCTGGTAAAAATAGAGAGGCCATTAAAAGAAGATATAGCGGGCTTCAAGGTATTTTAAGCCCAAGTCAAGACTTTAATGTTCTATACAATGTCAATGGTGTTTACATGTCTTATGAAGACTTGCTAATGGATGAAACTAAACGAGATAAAAATGGTAATCGTTTATACAAAAATGCAAAAGACCGTCTAGCAGAACTAGATGTTTATGTTAATCCAGGAGAAATCACTCCTTATGACTATGTAGAAATAGATGGTTTAAAATACCAGGTTCAAGGTTATAACGAAGGGCGAACTTTTACTGCTTTTGGTCCTGGTCCACTTGTTCCTACTGGAGGTACTGTTGGTTTATCTTATGTTAGAAATTTAAAAGGAAAAGTTAAAAAGTTAGGTTCTCAAGGATCTAATTTAAAAGACGCAAATTACTTTATAAAACTAACAGAAGAATCTGCCGGAGCTATTGAAGGTGGTATTACTAATTTTGATATTTGGGATTTAGACTCTTCTAAATTAGCACATAATCTAAAAGAGGTTCTTCTATGGTTAACTCCTGACGGTTCTCTAGATATTAAAGGTGAATATAATAAGGAAGAGCGGCTTGAATTTTACAAAGAAGAAGTAACTACTCCTCCAGAAGTGATGGAAGAGTTACATGCGATTTTTACAGAAGTTAAAGAGAAATCTATTGCTAAATATAAAAAAGACTTCTTTAATGGTACATTTAAAAATGACATTAAATATGTTAATGATGTGATCCAAGGGGATCTAGATAATATAGCTTTTAATAAAATATTCCCTATACCTTATAGACTTAGGGTAGATCTTAATGTAAAAACAACACTTATTGATTCTGTAAAATATAGTCCATTCCAATTTATGATGGGTGTTACGCAAGCTACAAATTTAGGGTTAAAACCTGGAGATACAGTAGGAGAAATCTTAACTAGAAAGGAAGAGTTTTTCTATACTAGGTTTATGTCTAATAACAAAACACCTGCTAAAAGGTATGATGCTTATTTAGTAAACCATAATGGTAACCATTTACATATATTACAAAATAATAACCATATTGATGATTTATTGTATGGTATGAAAGCAACTGAAGTGGATATTAATACAGAAACCGAAGGTGGTGTAACTTACAGAATCATCAACGGTAAAAGAGCTTATACTGTCAGTGAAAATACTAAATGGTATCAAGTACCACTAGACAATAGTCAAGTTTATGAGTATGTTGTTGTAAATAGTCCTAAAGAACTTACAGGGGTTATTAATTCTGGTATATATGATTCTATACAAGAAAACCCCTCTATAATAATGCCTGGAAAAACCGAGAAAAGTAAAGAATATATTTAGACTTTTATAGTTTCTCTCATGAAACTAGATCCTAATAATACTTCAGAAGATGAGTACGCATTAAGGCAAATAAAAACTCTTGAATAGTATTTAGACTGGAAAGAATCAAGAACTAATAAGAATATCCAAATGGAAAAAGCAAACAAAAGATATTAGGCATTTTTACAATACCTAGAGTTTATTGTAGCTAGAATCCCTGCTCAATCTATGCAATCTTTCATGAATATGAAGCTTGTAGGATTCATAGATACGCCTACTAACATTTGTTTAGTGCCTTGCCATCAATTTTGGATACAAGGCTCCGACCTCGACATTGATAAAGGGTTTATTCTTGGTTGTTCTATCTCAGAGTCTGGATTTTATAATGATTGGTCTAAACTATTTAATTATTCTTCAAAACTAACTGTAGATGCTTCTAATGTTTTACCAATACCAGATAAGAAAACACGTATACTTGTTCAAGGTAAAAAGGTAGGTGAATTAGAGAAAGAAGTACCATACGGACATGCTATTACTACAGCAGGAGAAGTGGTGTCTTGTTTTGTTGATTATTATGGTAATACAATTGATACTACTGGAATATAGAATTTAACTCTTGATAACTATCAAAAAGAAACTACAGCTGATCCTAGTAAGATTATAACTTTAGGTCGGTTAATAGAAGCTTTACAAGATAGAAAATTAATAGAAATTAATCTACCACAAGAATTAATTGATCTTATTAATTACCATACTGAAGCAGCGCATCTTGATAATCATACATTAAATGAAGCTCTTAAAAATAAGATATGGTTTTCGATTAAGCAGTAGGGAGAAGACATAAGAAACTTCCTAGCACAATAGAAACCTATTACCTTAGAAGATGCTTATGAAGCCGCAGACTTATCTACAGCAAGTAAAGATGCTGATCTTACAAGTTTAGGTAATGTTGCTTCTACAATGACATTACAGGTAACAAACTCTGTTGGTCAAGATTGTATTAGTATTTCTGCTACTGGTTCTAAAGTTATTGGTACTATAATTCAGCATTTTAATGAGCTAGCTAAAGAAATTAACGATTACTCTGGCGATGTTAATTTGAATAGTGCAGTTGAGGCTTTAAAAATACCATCTGTAGAGTATCTAGTAAAGACAGTAAATGGTTTAAAAGAAGATGGGAGTAGTGAAATTGCAGAACTTAAATTAACTTCCAAACCAGCATTTTCTAACATAAATTGGGAAAATGTCCCAAAATTAAAGCAAACTGAGTTGTATAATGCCATGCTAGTATTTGGAGCGCTTGAGGATATACTAGAAAAGTGTAGTATACTAATCTCGGCATCAACGGACAACGCTAAAGAACTTATATTGTCTAAAATTGGGGCCACTAGAGACCTCATGTCTATTTATATGTATGGTTTATTAATAGGAGAAGATTTCTCTACAATAGCTACATTTATGACCAGGCCGGAAATCGCTATGGTACAACAAAAAGCAGCCCCTAGTTTATTGGACAGTACTAAAAAAGATTTCGGTTTATCTGGTGCAATAGCATACTATACAAAAGGTGTAAGTCCAGAACGTTTTAATTTAGCGCGTTATTTAGGTGGTATTGACAACTTATTTAAATCTAATTTTGAAGAGACAAATGATGCCTTGAAGAAATAGATTGTAGCTAAGTGTAATGAAATCTTTGAAAATCTCATGCAAAATCCAGATGCAGAAGAGCTTGATAAAGAGACAATGAGATTTGATGACTACTTAGGAGGTTGGTGTAAAAAACCTAAACTACAAAAAGAACTTGCTGATCTGTTAATTAAACAAGTTACAGAAGCAAAAGATTTTAGATTTGAACGCATCCCTAGAAAAGATAAGCCTAAAAGAACAACATACGGTGGTGAGTTTTTTGAAGATGGTATTGATGAATCTGAAATAATGGGTGACTTAGTCGCTGAAATGAGCGAAGAAGAAGGTATGGTTAGAACCGCTACTATTAAAAAGTTTTCTAATTATATAAGGTATCTAAAAGAAGCTAAATCCAGAGCAAATGACTTAAGACAACTTGATACAGAAGTTGTTTACAATAATATAGCTACTTTAGCTAAGCTTAAATAGGACTCTTCTATTGTATCCTTGTTAGGTCAACTATTAAGTATTAATTAGGGCATCCCTACTAAAGAAACTGATAGGTTTAAAAAGTTACTAAATATAGAAAGAAATGCTATAAATGTACTAAAGCGTCATCAGAATTATGAAAGCTAGGGACCTTTCAGTCTGGTAGAATTTTTTAAAGATAAAGGGAAACAAGCTTTATGGGTACGTATGATGGGGGAAGTTGGTGTGCCTTTTAATGTTTTGGATATAATAGCAAGCTCCAAACATTTCTCAGAAATGTGGAAAGCATTTGTAGTTGTTCACGAAGCTACTAAAAGGACTTCTATTAAGTATGCCTATGGGGAAACTCTTATAAGAGAACTGATAGCCAATAACTATATAGATCAACTCACAGAACAGCATATAGGTAAAGTCAATTCTTTTCTTGGAGACTGTTTTATTAATAAATACTTTACTAGAGCTTTCTAGGATAACTATATTGAGATTCCATAGAACTTGAGATATATATACAATGATAATGGGGAACTTATACCTTATAAACAAGGCTCAAGAGATAAATTTGATTTTACTAGTGTATATGATAGGGAAACTTTTAAATTCTGGTTTGAACATGATTTTTTACCTGAGTTAAAGACAAAATACCCAGATAACATCTTTTTAAAGCATCTAAATGTAGGTGCATTTCCTGATAATTTTGGCGGCTCTTACACTCTAGCTACACTGCCCATAAACATGATGTCTGTTAGTGAAGCTGATGAAGATGCCTTTGCTCTTTACAGTAATCACTTTGTGATGATAAAAAACAATAAAGAAAGAATCGGAGACGTTCCTATTGGCTCAGGATCTTATGAATATACTAATGAAGAATTATTTTTTATATATAATTTATTAATTAATAAAAATAGACCTGGGGAATTTGCTTTAACTAGGATTTTTGATACTTCTATTTGGGAGTACATAACAAATCCTAATAAACCGCTAAATAGAGTTCTAGAATTTTTCAACTTTGAGGGTATGATGTTAAACGAGCCTGGTTTGAAGTTTTCTAAGGATGACTATAGCAGGTAGGATTTAGAAATGAGGTTTGCCCCATATGTTCCTTATGGTAGTAGGCCATACACAGCTTTTTACTACAAGAAAGATGAAGACGGTAATAAGCAACTTTACACAAGAGATAGTAGTGGTGAAGAGGTAGAAGTAGAAATTATACCATCCTCTTTAAATTTACCTTATCTATTAAGAAATAGTAAGTATAAAAGAGCAGAGACTATAATATCAACAGTAGAGAAAATCAAATAGTTAATATATGATAATAAATTAGAAATGAAAGTCGTAGAGTGTCATGGGTAAATGTATTGAAATAAATATTCCTGGAGTAACTCCAGAACCAATCTATTTTGAAGGGGTCGAAAATTTCGATCCCTACGAAATAGTGAAAGAACTAACAGATAGCTCTTCTTATATTAATATATAGGGTATAGAGAAGTTAAATTCATTTTTGGAAGAGACTCAAGAAGCTGGTGATGTTAATCGTGATGAACTAGACCCTGCAAATATAGGAGATAATATCATCGGTAACGCTTCTTTTCTTGATATTAGTCGCATTTTAAGTAGAAATCAGGCAGAAAACGCTGAGATGCTTCTGCCGTTGATGACTTTATTGTAGTCTTCTGGTTTTAAAACTACTAGAGCTAATATTATAGTGTCTTCTAAGGCTAACAATGCTATGTATTTAGGTAATAAGTACTCAAAGATAGTTTTGAATCCAACAAAGCCAGATTTTATTAGTATGCTTTATAAATCTATAGCTTTTACCTATCTAGAACATAAAATCCAAAATAAAGGTACAATATCAAATTTAATTGAGTAGACTTTTAATGAGATTCCAGAAACAGGAGTTGAGTTCTTCGATAAAAGAATGAATGAATTAAGAAAATTAGATGATGTTCAAAAATTAAGAGGGTTTCTAACTCTTATATCTGATCCAGATAGTATTCCTCCGGGACCTGTTGCAGAAGCAATAGATCAATTGTCTATTGTCTTAGAAGTGGATGTACTTGCTCGTATAAATAAAGAAATTGAAGAGGCAAAAAAACTAATTTAGTATGGTAAAACTGATTTCAAGCTGGATTAGGAGGCTCTTTTTGATAAAAAAGGCCTTAAAGAAAGGTTAAAAGAAAACCAGAACTTTAGTATGATTAAGTACAAGTAGACTCAGTATGAAGCTGATTCTGCATTTTATAAACAATACTATAAAAAGAAAAACAGGCCAGACAACTTTGCACAAGTAAAGAAAAGACTTATTGAATTTCAAAAATGGGATAAATAGACAACAGAAGAATTTCCTGAAATAGATTTAACTATTGATTATGATAAAGAGATAGAAAAAATACAAAATGCTCTTGCTAACATAAACGAAAGAAAATTATAGGTTGAAATATATAAGGAAAGGATTAGAGGTCTTGGCTATAATTGGAATCCCTATTTAAATAATATAAATGCCGATTAGTTAGAGAAAATCATGTCTCGTGATTTGAAAGTTAAAGAAATAGAACCAAAAGCAATTAAAATTGGTAATACACTTGTTCCTACACACATTCTTAAATAGTTTCTAAAAGAGTACAATACACCAAGAACACTTAGGATTAATGCACCGCTTAGGGAAGAATTAGTAGAAAGACTGAAAACAGAAAAAGGGATTGAAGTAGACTTGAAAATGATTCCTTATAGGGCTGATTAGAGAATGCTTTTAAGTGAAAATTTTGATTTGTTTGCACTACTATGGGATTTAAAAAACCATCCTCAACTTTCTGTTACTGATTTTGATGTTGCAGGTGCAGTAAATTAGCTTATTGCTAATGACACATTGTATCTTCCTTATAATGCTTATTCTAGTAATTACCATTTTGATATAAAGGGTTTAAAAGTACAGTCTGGAGAGAATAGCTTTAAAACTTTAAGTAAAATTTATAGAATCAATGATTTTAATAAAAAAGATACTTACCTAAACGTTAAATTTAGTAGCTAGAGGGATTTTGGTATAGTAATTAAAGGTAGTACCTTGACAATTGGTTTAGACTAGGAATCTAACGAATTACCTAAACCTGTAGAGGATTACTTAAAAAAGAATAAACTCAGTTAGCTATATCTAGATTTCGGCACTAATAACAACATAGAAGTTAATAGAGCCGTTGACTAGTTTAAGAGGATTGTTACTTTAATTAACAATACAGAAGGTGTCTATAATATTGGGCGAATAACTGTAAAAGGTTTAAACAACCTATAGATAGAAGTTGCCAAAGCTGCTGCTAATATGGGTTTAACAGTTTAGGTTATAGATCCAAATGATTCTAAATTTACTGAAGTATTTGGAGAATTTAACAACAGATCTATGTCAGCAAGCAGTACTATAAATTATAACTTCCCAACAGGATACCATACCCTAGAACAAAAGTTAGTAAACAACCAAATTTCTGGTGTTTTTTATGACAGAACTAATAGACTTGCTCCAGATGTGTGGAAGTTAGCTAAAGTTCTTCCTGGAAATTTAATTAATTTAGGATTTAAATCTGGAAATACTTTTAGAGGTTTAGTTCAAGATGTAATTAAATTTAAGCCCTCTTCATTAGAAGTAGAAAATGAAGAAAGAGTGATTTCTATAGGCTCTAAAGTAGAGTTATCCGAGCAAGGAGAGACTAGGGAAAAAGTAATTAAAGGTAATTATTATGTAGTTGCCGGGAATAAAACTAATGAAGGTCTTAAAGACATTGTTATTTCAGACGGTTTTAAAAATATAAATGTTAAAGAGGGGCAGAATTTAAAATTTGTAAAACAATTTCCACTATTAACTACTGAAGATGGTAGAACTGTTTTCCCAATTGAAGAAAGTTTTACTACATTAGAAGCAGGTTCTGGTGCTGTTGCTACTATGGAAAAATCAATGTTTCTTGATAAATTTAATGATACTATTGAAGAAATTATTAAGGTTACGGGTTTGTCTCCTGAGTATGTAATGGGATCTATATCTCCAAAAAATGCACAAAATATTGGTGTTGTAGTTATGACTCCAATAGAATTAATAAACAACAGTAAAAATATTAATAAAGAACTGAAAAAAGAAGAGGTGCAAAGTATATTATCTATCTTTGCTGGAAAATTAAATACTATTTTTGGAAAAGACTTTGTACATATTATAGGCGATGAGGATACAACATTTGTTAATGGAGAAACTGAACACCCTGCTTTTATTCATGAAGGACAAATTTATATAAATTTAGACCATCCTGGGATACATCCCGGAACAATAGTTCATGAATTAGCACATCTTATATTAGGTAGTTTAAAAGTTACATCACCAGAAACATATCAAAAGGCTATAGATACTATTGATTTAAGCCAAAGAGACTACGACAACTATAAAGTAAAATATAAAAATAGACTACAATCTGACTTAAAAGAAGAGATTTTAGCTGACTTGTTTAGTAGTTACTTTGAGGGATAGCTATTAGACTATACTGAAGATTTAACAAAGATTTTTGATAGCTTAAGTCTAAAGGATACTTTTTCAAAGCTATTTGATATCGTAGGCGGAGTTCCTGCTTAGTTTAATAACTATAAGTTAATGAATATGACTATTAATGATGCAGTGAGTAAAACTGGATCTGGATATGGTATGAGGAAATCACTGTTTGATAATGACAAGGTGTATCTTAATAGAAGATTAGCTAACTATAAACAAGAACTAGTTAGAACGAAAAATTTAAAGGAAGAATGTGATGGGTAAGTGTATATATACTTTAAAAGATAACAATCAAGAGTTAATGTTTTCTAATGAAAAAGAGCTTGACGAATATTTAAAAGCTGGAAAACTAAGTGGCATATAGGAAACTAGTGATATTGTATTTGAAAAGGAAAGTGTAAGTAGTAGAACTATTAAGGCTTTGTCAGAAGCTAATGAGCAAGCTAAAGAGCGATTGAAAGTTAAGCGTTAGGCAGCTGCTGAAGCTATGAGAAGAAGAGAAATTTCTAGAACTGAACTTATTGAACGTAATACACCAGATGAAAGTCTAGTAGAGGTTGAAATAGATGATTTCTTACCTGTATCTGAATATGTTTATTCGTAGGGTTTAGTAGATAGGATAAACATACAAGACTATATTACCAATCGTAAAGCTGAACTCAGACAACCAGATGATGAAGATAAACAGAAGATTGAAAAGGTAATGAATAAGTTCCCCAATCTTACTTCTGAAGAAGACATCTTCAACAAGGTTATTGAGCTCGATATGGCACAATGGCATTTTGTTAGAAAAGCTGGTAAAGCTTTAGATAAAATATTTGGTATTGTCATAAACCCAAATCATCAATATAATAAATACTATCTTGATACTAAAGGTGAGTTTAATATAGATAAGTTTATAGAAGACAATGCTGAATGGAAAAATTCTGATGGGAAATCCTGGTATGATTTAGAAGGGATGTATACAGAAAAGGTTTTACCTGATGGTACTAAAGTAAAAGAGTCTGAAGTATTACAGTCATTTGTAGAGCAAATTCAACAAATAGCCAAAACGAAGTTAAATATAAAACAATTTCAAGATAAAGTATTTTATCAATACACTGCTGAACATGTAACAAAAGGTGGTAAAGGTATTCGCGGTAAAATGGATATTGTAGTTGTTAGACCTGGTGGTAGAGTAGATATTTATGATATTAAAACTTCTACAAAAGCCGCTAGAAATCTAGACCCTCAAATTTCTGAATGGGACCCGGATAAAATTAAAGCAACAGAATATCAATTAGCAATTTATGGTAGGATGTTGTAGAATTTAGGAGTTGAGGCTAGTAAGATACAATTAAATGTAATACCCATACAAATTGGTCAAACAGAAGAAGGTAGAACTGCCGCTATTGCAGTAGGGAATCCAATTCCAGTTATGCCTGATAATGACATTATGGAAGAGGTTAAGAAAATTGTAGAAATAACACCTAAAACTTCTGTAGAAGCTGACACAATACGTGGAGACTTAAAGCAAACTTTAGAAAAGATCTTCCCGACTATTCAAATTAATAATCAACTTTTAAATGTTGATGATAAGTACTTCTTTAGAACTAGAAAGATAATAAAGGAAGGAAATAGGTTTAAATTTACTAAATACGATGGTAAAACATCAATGCCGGTTTATAGAGATACAGAAGAAGAAATAAAAGAAGAATATCAAAAGTATCTTGAAACCAAACAACAGAGATGTGATGATTGGTTTACCTCCATAAAAAGTAACTTAAGAGCTGCTTTAGAAGAACATGAACTTGGTAAATCTGATGTATTTGATACTTTATTTGTCAATAAACTTCCAAGTAATATACAATTAAACTTTAGAAAATACTTTACTAGTGAATTGTGGTAGATTGCAGAGTTTTCTCCTGAAATAGACAGTGTATTAGATGGGTTAAATATCATAGTTCTGTATAACCAAAAAGACGGTAGCCATGACATTATAAACTTATCAAGTTTCGAGCTAGATAGAAATATCCCGCTAGCTAAAGGTAAAAATATTTTTGGTACATTTAAAACTGATAACGATGCAGAGAAAAGTAAGCTAAGAACTAAATCTACTATAGGAAACATCTTATTAATGCGGAATATGGTAGTTGCCAATATGTTAGCAAAATATTTACCACAACAAGACTTTGTATTTGGCGATATTTCAGTATTTAACACTAGTGGTGATAAAAACACTCCACAAGGTCAATTTTGGAGTATGCCTGCTTCTGAACTACTATCTGATAGTAGCTTATTATTAGGATTATCCGGGAATAAACCCGAAATTAATAGTGCTAATGTTACTTCTATTGATACTAGAATTAGAAGTTTGTATGACTAGATAATAGCCGGAACGGAAACAAGTACAGTTCCTGGAACTATACTTACAGGTAAGACTAGAGAAGCTCTGAAAAACTTTGCTAGAAATGATGATGGTTTAGCTACTGAACAAGATAGACTAGAAGCTTTAGTAAAACTTTGGAAGCTTTTACTTGATATAAACTCTAAAAGAGATGTTAGTATAGACTCGTTAATACAGTCTAAATCTATGAATGGGTACATATTTAGAGAAGTTGCTAAATTAGTAGCGCTAAGTAAAAATATGTTTCTGGATGCCTATAGTACTGATTAGTTAAATGCTTGGGGTTTTGAGAATATTCTTAAAGGATTTAAAGATAGAAACTTCTTGAACGGTACTATGACTCTTACTATTGACACTCAACCTATTGTAAAGACAATCCACGAAGCTACCCAAAAAATGAACAATCTTATTGTTTAGGATTATACAAAATATAAGAATAAAGCAAATAAAGATATGTTTAAACTTGGTGGTTTAGGTTTAAACATCAATATGAAGGATAATAAGAAGTATTATGATCTTTCTGAGGAAGGTAGGGCTAATTTCTTATGGAAAAATCCTGATACTGACACTACCTTAAATACTGATGAAAAGAAGTTTTTAAGTTGGTATTTATTGTAGATTAACACACTACGGGAAGGTCATACACTAACCGAAGAGGAAATAGAAAGGTTAAAACAAGAAGGTACATACTTTAAAGTTGCACTTCTCAGAACTTCTTCTTATTCTAGATTAGTAAATGCTAAAAAGAAGTCTATTAAAGACTTATATGCTGATGCCAAAAGTAATATCTATAATTTACGTAATGCAGCAGTTGACGAAGAGGAATTTTTTAAGGAGACTGGTGATTATAGAGAAATGAAATCTCTTTATAATACTTTCAGATCCCAAAATGCTGCTAGAGATAGGCTTATAGCACAAGCAGAAGGTGATAACTTTGCGTTTTTTGAATCAAGTCTTGAAGAGATTTTAGACCAATATACAATGGCTGAAATAAAATCTAAAAGATACGACACCATTTTACCGCCTATTACAGCCTCTATTGCTTGTCTGTAGGCACTCGGATATACTTCTGGTAGTGACACTAGTAAAGCATATGAATTTATTACCAAGCACCTAAAATCGGCCTTATTTAATGAGTCATTACTTCCAAAGAATGAAATGGTAAAAGCCATTGCAGTTCTAAAGCAACACGTTAGTGGTTTAGTTCTAGGTTTCAATATGCTCTCAGGAGCTAAAGAAACAGTGAATGGTATGTTTCATCATTATACTAGAGCAGTTGCTAATAGTATAGCTTAGGATAAAGATAAATTGACTCTAGCAGAGATGACTAAGGGTTATACTACTGTATGGAAAGACGCTATTTACCAAGTTGCTACTTAGACTAAACTAGAAAAGATAAATTTTAGGTTTAGAATATCCAATATGGATATAAATTCAGTTGTAGCAAATCAAAATTATTATAAAACTGATCCATTAAGGTTTAAATATTTACTATTTTGGGGTACACGTGCGCCTGACTTTTTAAATCGCATGACTTTCTTAGTAGGTTATATGTATAAGTGGGGAGTATACGATGCTTACACTGTAAACAAAGATACTCAAGAATTAGAATATGATTGGAAGAAGGACGCCAGATTTAGCTTATTAGCTAAAAATGATAAATCTGACCTAAGTAAATACAATGACTAGAAAGCAATGTATTCGGTTATGATGTCTGACTTAGTAGAACAAGGGTATGAAGTTATAGATAAGGATACAGGTATGGTAAGAAAATTAGTTTGGAATGCTAACAACTTTGATGCAGAAACAAATGATGAATTACCGGAAGGTTTTACTGAAAGACAAATTATGGCTGTAAAACAAGAGGCAAATAGAGCTTTTGGTTATATGGATCATGATTTGAAATCTCTTTTATTTAAAGAGGGTATTACTGCTGTTTTTATGCAATTTAAGACATTCGCTACTGCTAAGCTAAGTCAATGGTTATTACAACCTAAGACAAATGACGAGGGTTTTTATAAACAAGCCTTAGATCCAGTTACTAAAGAGCCACTTTATAGAAAAGTTATTTAGTTAGAAGATGGTACTTATGATAGCGAATTTGTTACTACAAAATTTATAGAATTTGAAGGTAGACAAGTAGAACTTGAACCAGTAAAAGAATGGGTAGGAAGACCTATGGAAGGTATGCTATGGTCAATAGTTGATTTATTAAATGTAGTTAGTCTAGACAACTTTAAACTATACTGGACTGATCCCGAATATGCTTATAAAAGAGTGAATTTCTTTGCGGCTCTTCAAGATTTACTATTAATGCTGATAATTTATTGGTGTATTAAAGCTATGTATCCTGATAAGAAGCCAAGTAACATTGACAACTTCTTAGAAAGAAACTTAGTAACAGTTTTAAATAACTCTGCACAGGATGTAAACCCTTGGTAGACTATTCTAAAAGGAAACATCAGTCTTGACTTTACGGCTCTAGATTTCTCAGAGCGTATGATCTCTGAAATAATTAAAGCTGCTCAAAGCACAATTACTGGTACAGGTAATGGTAGTTTCTATAAGGTTATACAAAAAACCGGTATATCTGCACCATTTAGAAAAGATCTTTCAGATGCGCATAAAGATTTAGTTAAAGCTAGAAAATCTATTGAAAGTTAAAAAAAAAATCCCCGATACAAACATTACGTCTGTACCGGGGATTTTTCATAGTTCTACAAATAGAGGTGGATAAATGGGTTTATACTCTTCATTTTTTACACTAACATTAGCACAAAAAACTTTACAACCACTATTCAGAGTAAACTCTTCTAAGTTATGATTTCCTGTATGGATATGTCCACTAAAGATGTATTTTGGAGGAGTTATAAGCTCTTCCAATCTATCTCTTAGTGGCACATTGCCAAGATTATCTTCTCCATAATCTAGAACACTATCAGTCTTATTTAAACCAAATGCTGGATCATGGGTTAATAGAATATCAAGATTCTCAGGAATTGCTTTAAATTCTCTTCTTAAATCTGAATTACGTTTCATAAATGGCCATTTACCAAATATATGACAATAAGGAGTGCCAAATATTTTTAAGCCATTGTACTCATATAATTCATTTTTAAGATAGACAAGTTTATCCCCAAAGATTTTAAAGTCTACAATGCTCCTTTCCATCCCAAAATCGTGGTTCCCTGCTATTAAGACAACTTTATCACAATTAAGATTATTAATAAACTGATAAAATTGATCTTTAAACCACCTTAACATCATAAATTGATCTCTTTGTATTTCTAATGGTGAAATATCACCACCTATTAATACTAAATCAACTTTTTCTGTTATTACTGGTAAAAAACCATGAAGATCACTGATCGCCGCTAACTTCATATCCTACAGGTTTCTTTTCTACTTTTGCTTCCTGAAGTAGATTTTTCTTCACTTTGGGTCTCTTTACTTTGGGCTTAGGTTTTTCAGGTTCTTCTGCATCACAAATTTGCATATCTTTACCTCTAAAAATAAGTAGCTTTGCAACCTGATTATTCTCAACCCTGTTTACTCCCATTTCGATATAATTTAATGATTCATAAGTATTAAACCATTCCATTATAATTCCGGGATGTAATGGTGGGATTTCATAATCATTTACAAATACCAAAATATGGTCTTCAAACATATAGCCCCTAATAACACCAAATAGTGGTATCCCCTCATCTCTAAACCAAGTTTCATGAGATGTATTTTTATAGATTTCTCTTTTAGGAAATATAATCTTATTGTCTTGGTCCACAAAAAACGGGACTACTTGTTTATTTTCTACTATCATATTTTAAATTCATAAGTTTTGCTGAAAATTTTGCATTTAGGTCTCTAAGTACAACTCCCTCCATCATAATATTATACTCATCTTCATAGAATTTGAACACTTTATTACATTCTTCTTCTATTTCTTCACGAGAATTAAAGATTTCACAAAATAGATGTCTGCATCTATTAAAGCCTAAATCACTTATAAGACGTTGGAAGTCTTCTTCTTTGTCCCTAACTGCAATGCCATTTTCAAAATGATCTGATGAAAAGAATTTAATGTTTCTCTCCTCATTTATAGTAGGATTATTCTTACTTCCAGAACCTTTTACACCATAGCCATTCAGCTCCCCTCTAAGGGCAATAGAACGATTATGATTCTGACAATAATTAGTTAAAACATTTAAATAAGGTTCGCCCACTTCAACGAATACATCGTCTGAAGCTGTAATCCTGTATATTTTAACTTTCTCGTTTATGGGTTGTCTTATAAAGAATCTCACTATCTTTTCAAAAATTGTAGGATTTCTTGACCCAACTAACTTATTATACTGTCTATCCTTTTCTAGGTTTCTGGAACAAATACCACTTTCCCAAACACCTTCAACCTTTCGACAATACAAGGTAATACTACTACCATCAATCTTTTGTGTCCCAATTAATTTTATTGGGTACGTAAGTTCTTGCCACAGGTTATTAATATTTACTTCATCGGTTTTATACATACCGACAGGGAAGCTTTTTCCAGAACCAGAATGGATTGTTTCCGGTTCTACATATTTAATAATGTTAAGAAGTTGATCAAAATCTTCAACACTACGTGACTCAGGAATAAACTCATAAACCTTATTTAAAGGAATTATGATTCCATAACTATATATAGGACCGTTATCTTCTGCGGACAAACCTAAGCTAAACTTAATAGCTTTAATCCTACCATTTTTCCCTAGTTTATTTTTGTTAGAATTACCATCGGGATAATAATAGTCAGAGAAGACTTTAGTATCAGGGATACAATAATCAGGTTCTATAAATAAAACCTTATCTCCTACATTAAACGTATTAATTCCAGCTACGACAGTATTACCAACTTCAATAAACTCTAATAACTCTATAGCATTAGCTGCTTCTCCATTTTTAAAGAGTTGTCGCTTTTTGCTTATAGTTACGATTTTACATGCACTCATATATCTAATAATTTTAAATTTGTTTGTTCGTTTTTCTTCTGAAGTTCTAATAGAGACATTAATTCATGAAAACTAATTGGTCGATAAGAGTTTCGTTCAACACAAACATTGTATTGATTTGGTGAAGCTCCTTCAAAATCCTTCTCATGGATATGACCAAATATTTGTTTTACTCCATGAAAACTGCCTGACCAAGAAGTAGATGGATAATGATCTAGCAATAACCTGATCTTACCAACCCTCACTTCAAGTCTGTCTCGCACAGTTATAAATTTATGCTCCATTTTTTCTACTACTTTATAGTTGTCGTGATTCCCTTTAATAAGAACTTTATCACCTTTTAACCTATCTAAAAGGTTTTCCCATCTAAACGCATTAGCTGTCCAGCAAAAATCTCCTAGTATAAAAACTAAGCTATTTTCTTCTTTTACTGTATTATTCCAATTGTCCATTAAGGTTTTATTCATTTCTTCAATAGAAGAGAATGGTCTTTTAGCTAAGTTTATTATGTTTTTATGATCAAAGTGTGTATCAGAAATGAAGTATATATTCTCGGATTGACCTACCTCTAAAAACCCGAACTTGTGATTCTTTTTAATCATAATAAAAAAAAGCCCCATATAAGGGGCTTTGAATTAGAAAAATCTTACGTTAAGATTGTATTGTTGTGTTGAAGGCCAACCACCAGCAGAAATTACAATTGTAGCTCCCGGATAGTATCCATTTATTTGAACTGGAACCCAGCCACCAAATGTTACAGGGTTTATTACTCCGGCAGCAGCAGGACGTATTTCAAAAGTAGGCGTGTCTGTAGATAAATACGGAACCGCTCTAATATAAAACAACCGATCTCTAGTAGGTAATTCTGCTGTGTAAGTTTTTACTTCTGGAGTAAATGCGGGAGAAATTTCTTTACCTTGTATCTCTAGATTAGTTAAAACTTCCTCTGATTGTATCAAAGCCTCTTGAAATAATGCACAACTAGAAAGTAGTACACATGATACAGCAATAAACAATAGTTTCTTCATCATAATTTTGTAAATAAATCGTTAGTATTAATAAAAATCACCACATCTATGTGTGTTCCAGAACAATAAAAAATAATATAGTTTTCTGGGTCTTCTTGTATTACCTTATACATGGCTGCCTAATATATATAAGTACAAAGCAGTAAATAAAGATATAAAAGCAGAATTTTCAATATAAAATGTCATACTTTTACTATTCCTAGCCATAAAAGCTGTACCACATATTACTAGTAGTGGTATTAACCAATACCCTAGTAAAACTGTCCAAATTATACTAAATACTATTGCAATAGCGGCAGCTATTGGGTGTATATCTTTTTCTTCAGGGGAGTGATAAAACGGAGTAAATGCCGTTATAGTGAGGCATATAGTTGCTATAGTCATAATAATATTAGATATTAAACTAATATTTAAAGCTAATACTAAAATCTCTACTAATAAAGCCAGAAATAACAACCACCACGTAAAAATAAACCCTGTTCCTTCATATTTTGCTTGAAGTAAATAAAATGTTTGAGAAATACTAACAGGAATCCCAAATAGTACGTATATCATAGACAAATAACTATAATACACAAGAATAATAAATAAAAGTAATGCTATCATATCATTTTTTGTTTAATTTATAGCGGGACTCCGTGGAGTCGAACCACGATCTTCGGATTTTCAGTCCGGCGCATTGACCACCTTTGCTAAAGTCCCTCTACTTACTCAAATTTTTTACAGATAACTTTTCTATCTTCCATATGGGCTTTTTTACTATCATAATCACAATAGTATTCTTTCCACGTGGGGAAATCTGGTAAAAACTCACATACATGGTCTTTAATATAGATAAAATGCTTACAATTCTTACATAAGACTTTTTGTTTCTTCTTAGTTTTTCCAGGGATAATTTTAGAGTCATCATCTTCAAGAGATGCTGAATCTTCAGCCTGCAACTTAGAATGTAAACGATCCATATTAGACCAACCTAATTTACCTCTTGGACTCATTTGGTTCTATTTTAAAGTTATACCATCGTATTGAAAAACTCTTCCTCTACAAGCTTCTTTTCTTTTGTTGTTAGTTGATCATAGTCATAAATCTCTTGAACAGAGTAATTAAAATGATCTATTAGAACTTGCATAGCTTTCTTGAGATCTGGGTGTTCTTGCCCAGCAACATAAAGTAATACGTCAGTCAAATTTTCATCTAGTTTCATAAATATATTGTGTATTATTTTTGTTTTTTAGAACTTTAGTAAAACCTACAGACTTTAAGAATTTTTTATCGAGTCCTTGGGATTCATTAATAGATACTTCTTTAGTAGATAGTCTTGTTATGTGGTTTATTAGTTTAGTACAACATTCTTTTGTATCATTGTTGCAATTAACACCAAAATTAGACAAGAAATTAGTGTTACGATTACCCGTGATTCTACAAGAAGCAACCTCATCTTCTTTCTTAGAGTAATACTTAGAAACTCTTATATTATTATCTGTAAGTAAACTAACAGAACATGTAGGGAAGAAGGTATTTACCTGAGCATCACCACTATTAATAATATAACCTAGATGCTTTTCGTAATAAATATCCTGAAGATCATGATACCAATCGCCGGCAGGCTGTAGTGTATCTCCATAAAATACTTTATTACCTTCAATTCTTTCTACAGTCATAAAACTGCCTTGCCACAGGACATCTTCTTGACAAACTGTATCACCTACAGTCAGTAACTTTCTATGAATGTCAGAATCTAATTTATCTAAAGATACTCCATACATTTTAAAAGTACCATCTACTTTTTCTAATTCTGATTCTGCGAAGTTATAGATGTTATTACCAGCTTCTAATGTTATTACCTGATTTTTAACTTCTGTTATAGTAGCGATAAGTTTATATCTTACTAAAAGAACCTCTTCTCCAAGTTTATAAGTTTTTATCATTTTTCAAATATAAATGCTGAATATCTACTTGATTTGTGTTTAAAATTACATGATTTTAAAAACTTCTGCGTTAGTATTGTATTTTCATAAGCTATTACACTTTTAGTAGATTTTTTTGTTATGTAATCCAGTAATACTTTAGCATGTGTTAGTGACTCGTTAATAATAAAATCAGATATATAGATACCATCTCTGTGGTCCGATATAGTACATTTACATACATACATATCGGGATCATACAAAGAAGCCTCCACCTCACCATTTTCTAGACTATATAGATTACAGTTTGGAAAGAATTTATTTAACTGGGCTTGTTCACTATTAACAACATAACCTAAATATGGATCATAATAGAAATCTTCAAGATTATAATACCAATCATAACCACCACCTTTAATTGGTAGTTTTCCAACAAAAACTTTACTACCTTCAATTCCTATAACTGGTACATTCATAGCAGTACTACTAAAGTCTGAAAAATAAACCTTATCCTCCACTGATAATAATTTTTTATAGACATCAGAGAAATCTTTAAGATTCTCAGCCGTTACAAAGGTGTAATAAGTACCATCCAGATCAAGATTGATTTGTTTTGATAAGAACTCAAATTGTGCTTCAGGGGTTTTTACTATTACAGCATCCCCTCTAATTTCTGTTACTTTTGCAGTAACTCCGTACTTAAGAAGTAAAACTTCTGAATTTAAATCTATTTTCATATTTAGAACTGTCTCATCAGTATAATTTGTTCAAGATTATAGATATAAGAGAGGATAAACCTCCCTTATATTTCGACTATTAAATTACTATTTTTCTACTAGTATTACCAGTTTTAACTATATACACTCCTTTTGGAAGAGTTGCAACTAAATCATTGTTACCTTGTTGTATCAAACTTCCAGAAATGTTATAGACAGAAATCTTACCTTGAGTAGTAACTGTTAATGTATTACCACTAACTATTACTTTCGAGTTACCTATAGTAACAAGTCCTGTCGGATGTTCTTCTGTTAAGTAAAATACATAATTCTTAACTACAGTTGTATCTTCAGCAGTTACAGTAATCGTTACTGAGTCTCCTTCTACAGGTAGAGAAAAATACTTATAACCTTTCTGAGGTATAATTTCAACACCTATTTTTACTTCAGCAACTGAAGTATCAGCTTCAATTGCATCAAAAAGAATGGAATACTGTCCAGGAGCAACACTTTTTACATAATAAAGCGTGTCTTCTGAAGCAAATTCAGGTTCAAACTTATTTGGTATAATTGCAACCGACTTCAAATTTGCATTTGTATCTGGTCTTACAAGATTAATTATATAGTCTTGTGTTGAACCTTCAGCACCTTCTGAAGTAATAGTAATAGGAGAATCTCCTAAACCAAATGTTTCAGCTTCTGTACTATCTAAACCCGTTTTATAACCAATACTAACAGAATCAACTCCAGGAGCTAATACAAAAGTATATTCATAGTGAGTAGAAAGATATGCAGAATTTGTTATTTTTGTCAGATATTTATCACCACTAAGTAGACCTTTTATAGTATCCTTATTATTAAAAGCCTTTATAGCATTAGTAACTTCAAGTAATTTTATATAAGGAGGCCCTTGTTTTTTAATTACAACCGGATAATATGCTGTATCTGCTGGTGATTTTAGAAGTGAATCTTGTCCTGCTTCGGAAACTACTCTAACTTTAAAAGTATTATCCCCGATTTTAAGATAGTCATCAAGATAGCCCCTCTCACCTTGCCCATCTAAGGGAAGTATTGAGTCACCCCAAATAGTCAATTCACCTTTAGGATCGTTTACTCTTGCTTTTAAGACAACACCAATAGACTCTTTTGAGTATTCAAGTAAATAGGTGTTTGGTAAATAGGGTATAGAAGTTTGTGGCTTCCCTGGGTGACCAAAGTATACAGTAAGGCCATTTCCATCCAACCTCGTGTCGATCCCAAGAATAGAATCTAATGTTAATGAATATGTTTTACTATTTACCTTACAAAGATACTTATCGTCAACCTTCTAAAAAGCGACTGAATCTTCTTTTAAAGCGACTGAACCTCCGTTTAAAACGACTGAATCTCTTTTTAAGAGGTAAGCCTTAAACCCAACTACAGAATCTTCTCTCAATTTCACAACATAATTAAGTGTGTCAGGATGAAACGTAGCTATAGAATCTCCTCTCCATAAATAAGTCCTATCTGGAATTTTAATACTATCTGTCTACCCAAAAACTACACCTATAATTAAGGCTAGCCCAAAAAAAGTAATTAATAATTTTTTCTACATGTTTTTTTTTAATTATTATTTGTTTGTAATACGTTAAATGGTATCTTAGCCACTTCGAGGTTATTAATATAAACCCTTACAAGACCATCAACATTCCCATCTACGCTTTCTATAGGAGTTTTAGACCAAATTTTAATATCTTTAATAACAGATTGTTTACCAGTAGTAAACTCTGTAGTTAAACTATCTATTTGACCATTAACCGAACCAGAAACTTTAATTTCTTTAGAAGGCTCAATATTAAAACTCCCAACTCCTTGTGCATCGACTACGATGCGAACTGTCTCCTTGCACGACATAACTGTCATAGCAAGGAGCAGTAAAAATACTAATTTTTTCATTTAATATTATTCGCTTGTTGTTTTAAATAAAAATCTATTTAATTTGTTATCTTTAAGCTCATAATAGTCAGAATCAAAATAAGAAATCATTATAAACATCGTAAACACTACAAAACTTATTAACCCTGCAATAGGAACGAAACCTAAAATAAAGGCCGTAATAGGTAGTATTGCTGGGATGCGTCCTTTGCCCTTTACTTTAAATACTCCAGTATAAAACCAAACTACTACTAAAGCTAATATTACTTGTATTACTATTAAACACATAATATATTACTTTAAATTAATAAAAGGAACATTTCCACCACCAGTATAAGTAGGTAGTTCTCCATTCCATTTTTCAATAGCATATTGATTTACTAATAGTTGGTTTAATGAAGCTGCTACTACACGATTGTAATATGCTTCACCGTCACCTTTAATTCTTAGGGCTTGAGCTTCACCTTGTGCTTTTGCAACTTCTATTTTAGCATTTGCTTCAGCCTCAAGTACACGATTCTCTGCTTTAAGCGCATTTTGTACAGCTTCGTTCTTACTATCAATAGCTGCTCTCAAAGTAGCTGGTGGAGTGATTTGTGCTGTGAACTCTTCTACAATAAAACCTTCATTTATCAGGCTTTTTTCTAAGCGTTTTCGCACTTCACCTTCAAATTCAGCTCTATTGCTCATAAGATAATCAGAGGTGTACAAGTTACCACATGTACGATAAGCTTCATAGATACAAGTGCGAATATAACCTTCCTCTATATCTTTTAGACTTTGACGATACTTAACAAAAACATAAGTTACTTTTTTCTCGTCAATTCTATAGGCAATTACAGGAGCAATTTTAAAGATACTTGCATCTTTCGTGTTTACTTCAATATCGGAGTAAGTTTTTCTTTGGACAAAGAGAGGATATTCAAAAACACTTTCAATGAAAGGATTGAACCATACAAAGCCTTTACATGTTCCTTTTACACCTCCTTGTTCTTCTTTATCCGCAGACCATTTCTTAAATCTGATTCCTACGCTACCACTATCAATAGTAGTACAAGATATAACAGACATTAACACTAAACATAAAGCTAAGAGCTTTTTCATTTTCATTATCATTTTTTTTAATAAAATTCTACATCAAAAGTAGGTAGGATCGGATCCCTACCATCATCACCATCTGGAACACGTTTCCAGTCTAATTTTGCACGTTTAACCTTGTCCATTTTCTCTTTTGAAAAGAGCTTAGATAAAATTTCCAAATCTCTTTCGTAATAATTTTCTAAAGTAAACATAATCTTAAAAATTTAAAGTTTATACATTTTATTTAATAGGCGTTTTTATAATGGAAACACCCAAAGTTTTCAAAAGAACTACCATCTACAAATGCTAGGAACTGAAATACCGGAAAGTCATAGCATATTTGTGCATTAGGTAGACCTATTGCTTTAGCTTTTGCAACTACATCATTCAAGTCGCCATGTGTAAAAAAGCTTGACGGTGTAGTGCCAAATGTTATTTGATACTAACCGACTACGTCAAAATCAGCATTAACAGAAGGCCAGCCTCCTACTCTATTGAATCTGTCAGCATCTACGAATAGACTTT
>BTIF01000040.1:0-16924 GCA_036245315.1 Endomicrobiia bacterium
ATACATTAAACAGAGATTCTGTTATAAAAGAAGACGTTAAATCTGGATATAATTTAGCCATTATACCTAGTTTATGCGGTTTCGTACCAAGGGTCTTCCAAAAGTCTTCATATGTGGCTGTTTCAGCCATTGTGGCTCTATTAGTCACAAAATTTGCTACAATCATTTTAATTTATCGTATTAAGTTAATATTATAGTAAAGTGGTCATAATTATTTATTTGATACATACTTTACTAGATTAATTATTTAATGCGGGGTTCTTAGGAATGTAATTAATCTTTCCTAATTCATTATCTTTTGTTTTTGGTTTAGTAACAACCCGATGTGTTACTCCATTTTTACCATCTTCATAACCTTTGTCGTAGTTATTTTTACTATATTCTTTAATCTGAGTTTCGTAGTAACTAGCCATCTGATTAATAGCTTCTTCTCCTTTTAAGTAGAACCATGCCATTTTAAGTAAACTTTCAGGATCATTTAAAGCTTTAGCAATATACCTAGTTCCAGTTGCATCTTCTTGTAGTAAGAAATCTACAGTATCTTTTAAATCTTCTTCTTCAAGTTCTATTCTGCCAGCAATTTCTTTAACAGTTGGAGCAGCTTCTAGTAATGAGTTTTTAAAATTCTCATAAGTTTCTTTTTGCTCTTCTTCTTTAATTGCTTGGGCTTCTTCATTTCTTATTGCTTCTTTCTACAATAAATCTTGACGTAAAGCATCGACTTTCTTCTGGTAAATAGCTTCATTTTGTTTAGCTAATTCAAGTTCTTCCCTAGCTTCATCATCTGTAATGTCCTCTACACGTGAAAGTAAATCTAGTAGATATATCTCATCATCAGACATAGACTCAATAGGTTCTAATGGTTGCTGATTTGCTAGATATTCTTCTATAGCTGTCTTTTTCGTGTGTTCAAGAAGTTCTTCAGGAGTTAGTTGATTTTCCCTTAGAAAATTAATGAGATTAACTTCTACTTCGTCTAAATCAGTATTATCTGATTCAGGTTGAGTTCTAAGTATTTCTAATTGATCTTCTACAGGCAAATCATAAAAGCTAATTTTCTCCTCTTCACCATCTTCATTTTCAAACTTGATTTGTGTCGGATCTAAGATACCCTTCTCTTTTAATAATTCAACAAGAGGATCTGTTTGTGGATTATCTACTGGTCCTTTTGGTTCTGTAGGCTCAGTTATACCCGAAGGGGATTCTGTAGCACCATCACCAAATAAACTTCCAGGTTCTGCAAGTGAGAAGTCATCACTATCATCGTATTCACTACCACCTACATAAGTGTCTAAAAAATTGTCATCAGTCATATTAATTCATATTATTTTTACAAAGATAATCTTTATTTTTCTTAATAACTAATTGTATTGTTAGTTCGTTATTAATTAATCTATAAGGCCTTTTTTAAGTAATTTATTGTATAATTCTTCAATCTTCTATTCTAAAGCATTAGTACACGAAGAACAATCAGTAAGAAATCCTCGAGAGTTTACCCAGCTCTATGTTGCATAACCACTAAGTGCTGAACTGGTAATATAACCTCGACCTGTTACCCAGCTCTATGTTGCATAACCACTAAGTGCTGAACTGGTAATATAACCTCGACCTGTTACCCAGCAACGACACGTTCATTTATAGGTATTAGAAATATACCATGCTCCATTATACATAATAAATCTTCATGCCAGTTTACAAATTTAACCAAACCACCGTAGTCTTTAGTATAATCTCTATAATTACTCTCAAGAAATACACGATAGTTATTCTTAAAAGCATCAGTTACTTGTATTAATGAGTACTATATTCTTGTATCAAATTGATTTTTAACCCAAGGAACATCTGGCATATCAAAATAATGCATTGCAGAAGTTGTACTACTAAGACCTCTATTAAAAATAGTAGATTCTGGTAGCTTATAGCTTCCACCATAAGACATAAATGCGTATGGGTAAAATATTCTAGGTGTCCCAGTTAAAGCCTATTCTTCAGGAAATCTTTTGTCGATATCTCTAAAATTTAAGTTCACATTACAGCAAACTCTAAATGTTACCCAGTGCCCTAACTGAACTGCATTTACATCACCCCTGTTTATATCAGCATTTTTATCTGAATCAGTAGAAGAATAGTGATCTTCCCAAGTATTAATATCTACTATCTCATCATTGTTTGGTGCTTCTGGATCTTGAAAGTTTCTATTCATCCTATGTGTAAAATCAGAAACAAAACAATCACCACCAAAGTGAGTAAAATAGGTGTACCGTGAATCTCCAGAGTTTTCAAAGAAAACATAATCTGATAAGTCTATTCTATCCCCAATAACTGAATAAGGACTTTTATCTTGATATCTTATATTAAAGTAATCATCCATATTACTTTCTGAGTAGCCAGGAATATATAGATCTACAATTTTGTTTGCTTCATAGTTTCCTTCTAAACCAATGTAACAACCAAAAGAACCTCGTACAAGATTAGTAGCATTGTCATTTTCACTATCTTTCCTACATAAATATCCAACTTTAGAAGCGTCTTCTGCTTCGCCAGCTTTGGAGGAAAATTTTTGTCTAGTTGTTCCTTTAAGTTTTACATCATCTTCTACAAGAGTAACACTACAATCTGTAAAAACTTGATTAGCATTAGCCTCATAACCATTTATTGTAGCGTGTCTGCCTGTTAATTCTAAGTCAGTCTTTGGTTGGTGATCCGCTAGTTTAGTAGTAACTTGATTTCCTGCAAATAATTGTGTAAACAGTGCTTGTTGTACTTCTGCTTCTGGACAAATTGCAGCAGCAGTTGTTATGAACTATGTTTCTGACTAGTCATAGACGTATAACTGTGTTTCAAAGTCTTTTGATAATAGGCTTTTTCTCTCTTTGTGTCCAGACGCTATTTGATCTGTAATACTCCCCTACTCTAAAAAGGATTCAGTAAAAAAGTAAGCATCTGTACCCAATTTTGCTTTTAGTAAAGGTATATAAGATACCGGATCCACTCCTACAGTAAGCGCTTGTGCAAGTATAGTTGGTATTCTTTTTTGTCTGACAAAAAGTAACCCAGAACAGAACTTCTTAATTTCTATAAACACTTCTTCGTCGATTCTAAAATCTACTGCAATAGGTGCTATGTCGCTTTCACGTATTACTGGATCTGATTCAGAAAATTTAACGACACCTTTGGCATTTTCAAAAGAACCCCCTTCAGTTAAAAGATTGTTTTCTACAGAAATATACTTTCTTACACCTTGTTCATCGTATAATGGTTGTTTTGTGTAATTATTATTACTATTAAATAAAAGTCCTCTAGTATTAAAAACTGGAGACATAGAGTTATCATTAAAGATAAATATTACACCAAAACGATATAATTCGTTATTCCAATAACCAGTATAATGATATAAAGTTTTAGCAGAGTAATAATCAGTTAAATCAAGGGTCTTCTATCTGTTTGAAACAGGAAGTATTCTTAAGGCTAAGTCTTGTAGATCTTTATATAACAATTCTTGTTTAGAAATATTACCAATAAATAACCTACCTTGAGCCTGTGCTACTGTTGCAGCAGAATCTACCAATGAGAAATGTGTGTTTATATCTTTATAGGTTACACTTTCCGTGTCTTCAAACCCAGTTATAATAATACTAGCTATATTACTTTGAACATGGTATTCTCTATTTACTTTAGCATAACTTTCCACAGGGTTTCCATAATCATCTGAGGTTCTCCTATAATAATAAACATTAACTGATTTATAAGCATCTTCAATATTAATCAAAGTAAATCTAACTAGTTTAGCACTATTCTCGTCTCTTAAACCACCACGACAACCAGCTAAGACTCCTTCAAATCCTATATGGCAAACTACGTTTAAAGATTCCGATACAAAATCAGATTCATTACCGTCTTCATCTACTAGTTTAAAATAAAAGTTGTAGTTACCAACTTTCATATTGCCACCATCAAATAGCCCCTAAAATTGTAATTTTGGTATTTTAGTTACTGTTTTCTACAATACAGAGTTCTAATTAAAAGTGCCTCTATTGTATATATTAAAGTTATTATTATTTAAATGATCTGTTACTTGATAAGTATTGTTTTGCATTGCAGAAAACCTAGTATTGATTAGTCTCGTTTTGTTAAGGTTATCACATAAAATAATATTAACAGAACCATCATAACTACTTTGTAATTCCATATTTACTGGGTACTTTAAACTAAAATTTAGCTAATTAGTATCCATACTAAGTAATAATCCTGCTCTATATTGTACCTTTACTTTATCATTTGTGAGTGCTAACAGTTTCTTTGTTATTTCGTCAGCTTTAATTTCATAACCTTTCCAATCTCCAGTAGTATACAACCCAAAGTTATATTGCTCTATATTGCTTATTTTAGTAGAATTATTACTATTCCATGTAACTACAGCATTATAAACCTCATTATTTTCAATAATGTCATATACATTATCCATAGTTAAATAGGCTTCATATACCGGAGTTGGTTTGCCTTCAGGATTTGGAACTAAAATGTGAGCCTAATCGACTTGTCCACTGTCGCCATATCTAATGCCTATCCTCCCCATTTGGTCATGTTCATAGTAATCACACTTTTGTCTATAATTTAAAAGTGGGTTGTACTCATAAACAAGATTCCCCTTAGTAGGTAGGACTTTTTTCGCTTCTCTAAACCATATAGTTACTCCTTTGAATAACTCTTTAGGATAGAATTGCCAGTCTGGATATATTGTCATAATAATTAACGAGCTCTTGCTCTGCCTGATAAATATGCGGCCTAATAAGGCCAAGTAGTAGATCCTTTATGAAACCAAACCTAATAAGTTGGGTAAGAAGCATAGGAGTTTGTAGCATACGTATTTACAACATCGTCCCATTCCTTAGTATCAAAATCAAGTGACTATACACTAGACTCCCCACGATAACTCATACCGGAAGCCCATCCAGCCGCATTACCCGTCTAGCATATTAGGGTATTCTCTTCTCCAAAAGACAAAGTAGATCCATTATTTGTATACTTCGTAATGAAACTAAGCCCAGATGGTATTCTATTTGCAAGGTCTGAATTACCGGTATTTGTAATATCGTTATCCCTCCAACCATTTCTAAATATACGCTACATTTGTGTTGTAGGTCTACCTATTAAAAAGGGATTTGGAAACCAATTAGATATTTTATCTTTATCAAGAGCATCAGAAGTGTTAAGCAATGAATACATGTAAAATGAAGTTGTCTTAATATCTACGAAGCAATTCCCTCTTCCAGCAACTTCTGTAAGAGGATATTTGGTACTTGCGCCAGTTGGTTCTGCTGGGTCATCAAGGGTTGTAGCTCTTGTAATAAAACTTTTCCACCTACGAAGTGGTTCATATAACAAACCATACTCTGAACTTGAAAGGAAACTATTTTTTGTACCATCAAGAACTTTCTCTGGCTATGGTAGTGTAGATTCGTTTGTACCCGTACCTTCGATAAAATACCTAATCTCCAAGTCTTTACTTTTCCCACCTAATTCAGCTGTAGTCCAGGGGCTGTGTATACTTCTGGCTAAGTTAAGATAAAGTTTATCATAACCAATAACATTATTATCAATGTCTCTAATAGCAGTTTGACCATTTGGAAGAGGTGCACATAATTGTACATCACTTTTATACATTTCAGGTGTAGTACTAAATTTATTGACATAAGATATTGTATCCAAACTCTTACCAAACTAATACTATAAAGTTATAGACGGAGCTTCTTTTATTATATATGTTTTACTATCATAATCTATGGGAACAAGGACTTCTGGTTTTTCTTTATCTGACGGTATCCTAGGTGGTAAGTTCCCTTTAGAATCGTCTAGGTTTGGTTTAGGATATTTAATATCAGCACCAACTCCTGAATAATCATCCCATGTGTTTTCATTATACTAATTTACAATTTGATTTACTATATCTTCATAAGTAAAGTCTTTAATAATAGTTACATCTTCAGATACTGTTTCGTATTTTAATAACTAATCATTATAACGTTTTGGCATCTACAGGTTTTCAATAAGTGTAAATGTAGTATCATAGGCATAAGACCTTAAAACATTTTTAGAATACTTATAATTGATCTCTATTATCCTTCTCTAACCAACATAAATATGCTTAAATAATTCTGCTATGACTTGTGCAGCCCAACGGTTGCCCTCCTTTTCTATTGGGCCAAGAATCCCATCACGATTGCTGCTCATAAGCCACTTAGTATTTGTAATTTCCACAGGTCTCTCTGAATCATCTGTGTGAACTAGAAAAGACATAAAATCCCCTCTTAACAGATGGCTCTTTGTGTAAAACTTTTGATCGTCATCACTACAAGAATCTGTACAAAAGAAAGCTACACCTCGACCTCCAAGTTTTACTGCATTAAGAGAGGCCCAATACATAGGTATGAATGTAGCTGGGCTAAGATACGTCATCCAAGTTTTTATATTTTTGTCATCAATACCATCAAACTTATATGTAGAAACTTTAGCAACATCTGATTCTACTTGAAAGCCATCACCCGCATCTTTATAACCGAATGCCCCATCAAGCTCAAAGATACCTTTTATCCCTACATATACAGAAGAACGGTCACCATCCTCATACATTCTAGGTGCTAAAACTAATGCATTACTAGTATTCCCCAACCTAAACTTTGGTACTCGATAGTCGAAACCATCAGCTTCTATAGAGCTAATATTGGTTACTCCGCTTATTCTATACTAAGCTTGGCTTGTATTAAAGTCATCTCGATCTTCCCAATTCCAATAAGGTTCTAGTCTTTCGGTTTTAATTTTATTAGATGTGGTTTCTTTCATATCCCCAGTAATAACTCTTTTTATAAGACTATTATTCACAACAGAGTTATAGGTAAACTAATTCCAGTCCTTTCCCTCTGCACCTTTTACGACCATGCTATCTTTATTATTCTCAACAGCTCTTACAAATTCGCTAATAATCCCAATATAGGCTTCACCAATAGTTTTATAATCCGTTCTATATTCAGGGTTCGCCTCCATTGTTTTTTCACTACCAAGATCCTCAATACCAACTTTCAAAAACTTCTAGCTTATATCACCAAAATATAGATTAGAATTTTCAAGCACAAGATCAATAGTAATATCCTCCTCGACATTCATAGCCTAACTTATAATGACTGAATTGTAATCCTCAGTTGCATATTTAACGGGTGTTTTATAAGTATCGTACCACCCAATTACTTCTTCTGTATCAGTTGGTAGAGTCTTAGTCCAAGTTACCGTACTATTCTTGTTAAAAGATATGTTATAGTCAATTGCAACATCTTTAAAATCATTTGTAGTAAAGTAATACGGATTCATTAGTTTAGTAGTATATAAAAATCTATACCTATTCTTATAATCATTAAAAACCACCACATCATTAACTGTATTGACTTCTTTAAACACAAATTTAATAACATAGAAGTGATCTTTCTTTAATAAACCCTGTGTTTTTGTTTCTGGTTCAAGATATCGAGATCCTAACGGTCTGAACATTTTTGGCTCTTCTCCTCCAGACGGTTCTTCCCATTGTATCAAGCCATTTGGAATATCTGTTTTACCTAGATCATTAAAAGTAAACCTCCTATTAAAAGTGCCAAACCAATAACTGCTAGACATTTTATATATTACAGAATAATCCCCAGAAACATCATAAAAGTCTATATAAACATCTTGCAAAGCCCACTATTCTATTGGATAGTAGCCAATTGAAAAATCAAGATTAATAGCGTCATCGTCTACATAGTATCTATAAGAATCAAATGCTATGTTGTCTCCTTTTCCCCCACCACTTGCATTACCAAACCTAGAGAAGTCAATAGATACTGTTCTTTTAAAAGCCGGATATAACCTTAATTCAGTATTTGGAGTAGCAGATATGGTAACTAGACCAGACTTAGTTGTAAATTTTTCTGTAAGATAATGAGTTAATTTTACTACAGACATATCTGTGTAATTATCCCTAAAAAGACAATTCTTTAGCTCTTTTATTTTGGATTTTGAAGCTATAGTATAATTAAAATCCCCACTCTCACCACTATATACTAATAATGTGGAATCATTACTGGTAAGGCTAGCATCTTCCCCTTCAGGTTTAATATAAGTTCCTGAAGCTGTTTTCTACATTGTCCAGCGTTTGTAACTTTTAAAAGCAGGTACTGTATTTATTCTCACAGGGGAATTTGTACCCTAATCACCACAAAAACATTCAAATGGATCATCATCATTTGTCTTACTATCTATCTCAAAAGTTACACCCCTTAAGTCTGCACCGTTTAAGTTATCTTGCTCGATATCTTGATCACCATTCCATAAGTTTATACCATAGTGCGTATTTTTTGTAGAAGAGGACTCAAATGTTAAATAAATATTATCCTTGTCAAAGTAGCTAATTAATACATTAAAGTTGAAGTCTTCAATACCTTCTAGTTTAAATATTAAATAAATAGGACCACCAATGATATCTGAATACACATTGTAATCACTTCCAACTAGTTGCCTAAACTCTTCAACAGAAATGTTCTAACCTGGTTCACCCGAAGCACAATATGGCATAATATAGTAACAAGGATTACCATCTGTACCATTATTATATTGTTTTAAATCTCCGATTTCCTTTAATGTGCCTTCAGGACCGCTTACGGCTATAGTTATTGTAAAAAATCTTGTATAAGCTTTTCCGTAGTTTGTAAGGAAAGTTTTTAAGAAGTCCTGGCCCTTATTACATTCTAGGGAAATACAAAACTAATCCCCAGGTCTAAAGACTTCACCACCAAACATTGCATTCTCAGTCATTGATGTGCTATAAGACCCTTCCTCTTTCTCTACCTTAAAAGTCTTTTCCCAGACAAAAGTTCCATCATCTAATGTCACTTTAGGTAAATCTAATTCATCAGAACTGATATTACGTTCAGGAGACGGAAAGCTACCAAGCTAAGACATGTTTGTCTATGGGTTATAAGAGGCGACATAAATGATTCCCTCTTTTTCTTTTACACCAACTGGAACATATCCAGTGGGTAAAAAGGCAGTTTCAACCCTACCATTCCCCATATCATTTTGCAAAACAAACTCATTACCATTAAAAGTAATAAGAGTTGCGTTAAGCGCATTTGTCAATACATTATTCGGAGTTGTTAATGGGTTTAAATCCATCATTAAACCTCCTGTAAATGTATTTTGTGTTTCATTCATTTATATTTAGTCTAAATATTTCCATCTTAATCTTTTTGTATTGTCTGTATAATACCCCGTTACATTTCTTCTCCCTTTACAACATCTTACAACTAGAGATTTAGTAGTATGAGCATCACGAGCTGCTTCAACTGATGTTTTGTATTTCTTTATGATGTTACCGTATTCATCACAAGAAGCATATTTATATTTAACTTTATAATCTTCATCATAATTATATCTCCAAGTCAAATTATCCTTTCCAATTTTTCCGGCAGTACGAGTAAAGAAGTCTCTACTTAATACTGCTTGTAACTGAGTTATGCTTACAGGGAATTGCTTTTTTACATCTGAGAAGTTAGAAAATTCACCAATTTTTTCTCCAGTAGTGAAATTAAAACATTTTATAGTTCTAGGAGCAGTGAAACATTGGTTTATTCTAGGCAATCGAATTTCTGCTGGTAAGACATTATATTCATCTAACCATTTCAGAAATACAAAATTAACACTATCGGGAAATAACCGATTATCACAAGCTTTGTCTGTATTCTTAGGAATTAAACCTTGTTTGGTTATTTCATAGATGTAATCAATATCATATAAGTATGCGTTCCTTAGAAATTCTATATATTTTAAAGGTTCTCTTTGGGGGATTTTAAATACATGCCTTCTGCCGTGTTTTAACCCTCCAAGTAATGCTTCTTCAAAAATCTTATAGAGTCTAACAATCTGGAAGAAATAACTACAACTAACACCCTATGCAACTAATTCAGCAAACTCTTTATCATTTAAAACAAAATAATAATACCCGGAATAAGGCCGCTTTAACTATTTATATCTGTACCTAACTTTCTTAGTCATAGCAGCTACATAGGTTCTAAAGTAAGTTAAACCGTCATACCTTTTAGCCCCATTGATAAGAAATAAGCAACGTTTATCATGAGGAGTGTGGATATAAATTAGTATTGATAAGGTTTGTTTTATAGCAAAGTAAAACTTCTATTGAAAAGAATAAATTATCTTCTAAGCATGTTCTTTCGTAAAGCCAAATAAAGGTAATTTATCCAAATAGTCATGTAAAGTTAGTATTGGGCCAGAAACAATTGTTTTAGTATTTGTTCTTTCGGTTAAGAACTTTTTAGTATTACGAGATAATGTTATCCTTCTATCTCTTAAGCCTGAGCTTATTTCATACTAAACATTTACGGAATAGCCAATAAAGTTAGAATCTAAAGGATCTACATCTCTAAACGCACCCTCTCTTCTTGCTCTAATAAAATCATCCCCACTTGTACACCTTAAGTAAAAATAAGTATTTCTAACAAGAGGAGCTGTAAATCTAAACTATATACCTTTTTCAATAACATCGTTTACAATAATGCCGAGAAAACTTCTAATCAGTAACCGAGCATTTACTTTTTCTTTTTTAGTAGCAATGGGTGCAGAACTTAATAAATCATCAATCTATATGGCGTAACTGCCTCCAATCTTATGCATTATCTTACAGGTTTATATGATATGTTAAACTGCTTTCTATTCCAATTAGTCTTCGCATCGAGTATTTCATTCATGTCATTTTGTGACCAAATATCAGAATCTACTCTTGCTGCATCACATCTTTTCTCCCAATCTTGTTTAAGTACACCTGCGATTTGTAAGGTTGCACTATCTTTAGTTAGGATTCCATTTTTATAATTAGTTATGTATGCAGCATAAGTAGCTAATGCAAGAGCTTCTTTATCTGTTAAACTAGGTAGACCTTCTTCATCAAGTTCGATACCTCTGTAAAGAAGTTTTACCCTCTTTAGTCCGGGTTCTATGAATAAAGTATTGTCTACTCTATGGTATTTAACAAATCTCCCACTAGCATATAGCGGGTCTTTATTTACTTTCCTTGATTCAATATAATTCTCTATGTATTTAGAGTTATAATTGTCAAATTCAGTGTGATTCGTTGTGTGTTGATAATCTTCACTACAAGTAGTAAGAGCATCAATTATATCTACATTACAGGGCAAAGTTACAGAATGGTTTTTACAATCTACATTTAATACTGCCCTGTAAATTCTTGTTCTTTTGTTGCCAATCAAACCCCAACCTACAACAGCGATTTCTTCAAAATCTAAATCAGTTATTGTCAGGCCAAACATTTGGTTGGCAAGTATATAAGCGTAATGAAAATTATTCATGCTGGTGCTTGATCACTAGGTAATACTGGTGTTTGTTGTAGACGATAATATCTTATCTTCTTCTCAGTCAAACGCTTTTTAATCTCGTTGTTTAGATATGTGCTATCTGATTCTAATAAATCAGTCTCGCAATCTTTACAATAGGTATAAATATAACTTTTTAGTTGTCTTGGGTCTTTGGGAATAAAAACGGCAGATACATACTCAATATATGGAGCATTAAAAACATAACAGTCATTATAATTATTACTATTAGGAGTCGGATCCAAATATACAAAAGGCCTGCTAAGACCTCTTTTTCTATATTTATGATAATTCATCAGATCTAAATCAGTATAAATTATAAAGTGATTTTGTCTATCAGTAGTTCCTATATAATCAATAGATTGATCTAAACCATAGTCAAAACAAAGCTGTGGTATTTCAAAATGTGCAACTTTTTCACTTAAATACTTAGACTCAACAGTAGTGCAACATCTATCAATATTTTCACAATCAATTTTAATACAATTTAAAGAACGCATAAGATCCTGCTTAGGTAAAGCATTTTTTAATATCAATTCTTTTATAATTGCCAGCCTTTCATCAATTATGTCATCTTCTAACTATTCTATAGATAAAGACGAGACTTGATGATAGCCCCTTAACCCTCCAACTACATCATTATATATTGCTGATGCTAATTTTGAATACATAGTAATAAAAAAAATGGGTGATGGTAGAAACCACCACCCAAATTAATAGGTTATTTTACAGGAACAAGTGTCAATTTTGCAGTTGTTATTGCAAGTTCAAACTCTGTAGCTATAGACTATAACACATAGAATACATGAGTAGTAGAGCTTGTAGCAAGTTGCCCAACGGCTGACTGTCCCATTATACCTCTATCCTTAACATAGTTTATGATATATTCATTATACAATGCACCAGGTATAGGTCTTTCTTCTTGATTTACTGCAAGCCAATAAGTATTAGCAGCTGTAGGTAGTCTAAGATCTTTTATCAAGGCAGTATAAGTACCAAAACCTTCTGAACCAGCTTCTTTTACCTCTGCTTCTTTAATTGTATCCCAACCACATTCACATACATCAGCGCAAGAACAAACGTTTTCTTGTGGGTTGTATTTTTGTAAAGCAACTTCTGTAAATCTTTGATACTCATCAATAGCTTTAACGGCTACAAGTTGATTGCCATCTTGAACAATTGGAGGTATAACTACAGTAATCCACTTTTCAGAAAATCTTTGTTCAATGTGTTGTACTACTTGCTTAATTTTATTAGCAACTTCAGTAGCTGTAGCACCATTTGGAATTTCAAAGGCATAAAATAAAGGCTTACCTTTAGTATAGCTACTTAGTCTAGCATAAAAGCTATTCTGAGAACCTAAGTACTTGATTGATACTTTTAGTTGATATTGACCACCTTCAAAAGTAGTATTTGGTAAACCTAAATCTAGTTGTGATTCTGCTTTTACAGCTTCTTTACCTAATTTCTTGTAAACTTTTCCAGCACCATCTGGAGTTTTTACATTAGCAGTTAAAAACTTATTTACTCTTAATACAGTAAAAGCATCATCAGGATTAGTAGATGCATAAAACTTTGTTAGACCGCTTGAGTCTTGGGTACTATTAATAATAGTAGTTGATGTGAAATTAAACATAATTTAAAAAAAAATTTAATTAGGATTGTTGCATAGCTTGAGTTGAGGGTGCTATGCTTTGATTAACTGGTATATTTGTTTGTAATCTAGGATCACTAGCATTTTCTAGGATCAATTTAATCAACTCATTTATAATCTCATAACAAATAAAATCTGAATATTTTAAAGTGGTTGAATCTTTACCATCTGCCTCTATCTACGCTTCAGTAAGTGTTACTGTAGCAGGTGTTGCTAAATATGTTAAATTAATACCATTTATTTTTAACTATTTATCCTCATCATTTAAACCAACTAATACATAATACTTACTACTATCAGTATAATAGTACGGTCTGTAGTATTGTGGTGAAGTATAAGAATTGTTTAAAATCTAAGCACGTATATCAGGGGTAAGCCTTTTTGCAGAATAATCACCTGCAAGTTTAGTTTTTTTACTACAATCTGACCCTGAATAAGTAACTGAAACTATAACCTCAAGGGCATGATAGTAATCACCAGGTAGGGCATTAGTAACAAGCCCGCTAGAAACTGTTATTGCTTCAGCAGCTTTAGTAGTTTTTAGCCATCTTAACTCATCGCTAGTTTGTTGATCAACATCAAATTCATTGTAAGCCTTATTAAAAAACTAATAAATAGCTTTGTTTAAAAGATAATTAAATTCTTCTAACAATAGTGTAGGAGCTTGGACTTTGTTGAGTTCAGTCAGTACGTACTCATACACATTATATACGGTCATTACTTCGTTGTTTTAGTTTTTGTTTTTGCAGCTTCTTCTGCTGCTGCTTTCTTTGCAGCTTCTTCTGCTGCTACTTGTTTATCTGCTTCAGCAAAAACTTTAGCCTTTACTGGATCAGTAATTTCATATACTTCTGGATGTGTTTCTTTCTTAATAAGATCTACTATTTTAGCATTTCCTGGTTGTTTAAACCAAGTTAATACTGCATCTTCCGATGCTCCTAGTACTACACCATCAGCATAGATATAAAGTTTGTTTTTAAGAACAATTACTCTTCTTTGAATTGCATCAAGAAGTAACAACCTAAGATTCATATCATCTCCAGTATAGAGATTAACGATTCTTTGTGGATCTCTTTCAGCAATATCAAGCAAGTAATCTTGAATATCAGCAAGATGTGCATTTCTCATATCTCGACCTAACAATCTGGCTTTTAGTATTACACCTTCTTGACTATCATCAAAAATAAAGTTTTCCGCAACAAGCTTAAGCTTTCTCTTGGAGACTTTCTTTTGTGTGTCTTCACCAGGTCTTTCAATATAAAGTTCTGCCATACCATACCTTGCAGATTGCAGGGTATTGTAATTTCTCATCTTTCTAGAGTCTTCACCATCAATTATTAATTTACCACTAGCATCTCTTGCATCCCTTGAAGGAGCAATCATTTTACAATGCTTAATAGCTTCCCATTCAACTTTTTGTCTGGGGTCATCTAAATTGAAAGATGTGCCATCTTGAACGACGAAAACGTAATCTTCTGGTATCAATAGTTCTTGTTTTTCTTTATCTGCTTCAGATAGGATCATATCCCCGTGTGAATCGACTTTACGAACACAATCCGGGAAACGTCCGGTCTTTGGATCTGGACAAGGGGTGATATAACACTTTATTGGTGTTTTTAGACCTCCTTTTCCAAACACACTCCTGAGAATTATAATATTCTCATAATTAGATGGATTCATTCTTCATTATTTCATATATTAAAAATAGTCTGGGCCTATTTCAGCCCAGACATAATCTTGTTTATTTATTTTTGGGGTGTTGTGTTACACCTCAAGGAGTATAAAGCTCCTGTATGGAGCGAATACGCCTATGCCAGCATCAAACTTGTTATTCAGCATATCACTATACTGTTCAGACTATATCTTCGATTTAATCTTCTATATATTTCATATATATTTTGTTAAATTACTTTCCATTTCGATTTCTCTACGCCTTTCGGCTAGTCGTTGAACCTTCAATATTATCTATCCCTATTGGGCTTTGAAATAAGCTTGGCTGCTGATTATCTACTTGAGATTTCCCAGCAATTAGAAAAGTTTATAGTGACCTACGCTTTAAGCCACTTGCAATCAGCTTACTAGCTGCTACTGGTGATGCTACGCTACCAGAGCTGACTCCGTTGAGACGTCCTACGCCTTCCAGCTGATTGACGATGTAATCACCGCCTTTTAAGGTGTATAATGCAACGGCAGGTTTACCTTCCACTTTATCAGCGGTAAGATCTATAAGAATACCGTAGCCTTTGTCATTCCCGTATTCTCTCGTTAAGGCTCTATCAACCTTAAAAGTAATTATATTACCTCCAAATTGATAGGATTGATACGTAGCGCCTAAGTCTACATATCCGTTTTCACCCTTAGACCATAGATATGTGCCTACGGGTTTAAAATTGGCTAACCAAGAGCTCAAGTAGAGCTGGATATCATCCCATAACTTGGCATTACAAGTTAATAACCACTCATTATCTTCATCTTTGGCTGCCTTTTCTCTCATGATGCTAAATGCTGTCGTAAGTACGCTTTGCGTAAGCTTATTGTAACAGTATTTAGATGCATGTCTTTCGATTTGCGGAACCAAACCGTCCCCTATTACTATCATTATGTTAATCAATATATTTCTATATTGTTCAGACTATATCTTTAACTTACCTTTTATAAGTTAACCCCCGTTTTAGATCTCTCTTACGCTTCTCAGCTAGTCGTTGAACTTTCGATAGAATTGCAACTCCTATCGCTTAGCTGCTGATTGACATGTTATTTTTCTAAATAATTTAGTTTTCCAGCAATTAAGGGGTTTGTTTTATTATAATATCACTATTATATGACCCATAGTAATAAATTTTCAGGTCTTCCTGTGTCCTTATGGTCAGTATATTACTATACTGCTTAGACTATATCACTAACTTTATTATTTAAAGTTATTCTCCATTTCTTCTATTTTTAATAGTTTTACGCCTTTCGGCTAGTCGTTGAACGTTATTATAATTACCTTTAGAGGTCTTATTATAATCTTCGCTGCTGATTAACCTTTAGGTCTCCCAGCAATTAAGAGAATTTATTTATCGCAACTCACGCTGCGAGATCCCGAAACACTTCAGGATCACTAATTGTGGCTTTACCGTTAACATCCACATTGGTTTTGTTAAATAACAACCCATTGTTACGAGAATACAAGAAATTCTCAACAAGATCTTTTTCAATCTTGTTCATCTTGTATATTCTCTCTGTCATATTGCCTTGGTCTTTACCTTCGGCTATGGAAATAAATACCATTTGTTATCATTATGTTACCATAATGTTCAGACTATATCTTTAATTCTTAAGTATATTTAAACACTTTGAATTAGTTTCTATTTCAATTTATTTTCTAAATTTACGCCTTTCGGCTAGTCGTTGAACGTTCTTTGGTATATAACCCAAAGCTTCGCTGCTGATTGTCCTATACTAGGAGTTTCCAGCAATTAAGAAACTTTAACGAGGACGTATTCTTCATCCTCAAGTGCTCCGTACAAACTAGAGTACGATGCATCATTCCTGAAGTATGTCATATAATTTCTATGACTTTCGATGTTACTTTGGTATTTTATGTAACCTTCTTCACTCATTTCTGGGTGAGCGTTCTTGGCATACCCTACATTTCTGTAAGGTTTAGACTATATCATTTACTATACTATTATAGTAATTCAGTTTTTCAGTTATAATAACTTACGGGTTTCCCCTAGTCGTTGAACACTGTAGTCATCACTACCATGCTGCTGATTGTCTTTTTTATTAAGAGTTCCCAGCAATTTAAAGAATTTGGTTAGAGCAACGCACATAGTTTACTCTAAAATCTAGCCAC
>BTIF01000041.1:0-11983 GCA_036245315.1 Endomicrobiia bacterium
TAGAAGCTAACCATTCAACTTCATACACTGGAATTAATCTGTTTTGTTGATAGTAGTAATATCCAGAACCTCCATTAGGAAATCCAGGAGTTACAGACAAGTAAGCTTGTAATCCGGGAGAATTGGTTGGGTAACCAGATTTATTACTATCATTCATGTAAAAGGTATAATTATCACTAATGTATAGATCCAACTCTCCTTTTAAATTTTCTAATTGTTCACCTTCAAGTTGATTACCATATCTAGCTAAAATCTAAGCTCTAGTCATATATTTGATAACCACTGATCGGTAGTCGTTTTTTCTGTAAACTGATTCTGGGTTGTAATCAGTAAACACCTGCATTGGATTGAGTGCTTCAATTTCAAGGCTTTGTTTACTAGCAGATAATTTAACTTTATAGAACGCCTGTCCAGCTATTAGTAAGTCTAGTAGTAATAATTTTAGTTTATTTCTAAAATCAAACTCTCTGGACTACATAATATACTGTATAATATTCTGAGCAGCAATTTCATATTCTGAAATAAAATTAGTCTCAAGATCTTTTATAATAGCATCTATTTCTTTTTGGATAGCTTGGTCCGTAGACTATTGCCCTCCAGATAAAAGAAGTAATAAATGACTATTAAGATTTTTCTTAACATGTTTAATTACATCAGTATAAATTTTTAATTGCTTGTCTCTTTCTATATTTGAAAGAGTCTTATCGTCTTTACACGATACTTCTGGTAGTATAGGAGTATCAAGATATTCGCCAACTATGGCATCAATATGCTTTTTTACTAGAGGAGTAAACTATATAGAAGTTGGGTTACCAATTCCAAAGTTTTCTTCTAAGTATCTAAACTACTCAGGATCTCTCTAACCATGATAATAGTTATATGCTTTCTATAGTTCAATTTTTGGTCGGACTAATTCAGTAATAGCTAAATCGGTTTGTTCTATTAGATAATCATCATGCTCTTTTGCCCTTTCAGTTGTAAAATCATTAATTTCGTAAACCATTCATTTTATTCACAATCGGGTTCAAACATATATCCAGTATAATACTTAGTTCTTTCTAAGTGTCTACTTTTTAGTTCATTACAAACATATTGTAGAAACTCAACTTCAGTACCAGACATGGCTAATCTTAAAGGTTTCTCTATAACGTTCAAACCTAATATTAAGTCATAACCTATTGTTTCACCACAATCCTTAATCTCATTAACCCTTAGTCTACCTACATAATCAGTATGGTACAAACGCCTAATAAGCTCTCGGATCGCTAGTTCTAGGTCTTCCGTCGTTATAATGTTGTTCTATTGTTCCTAGTTGTACATTTATTTGTTGATTTGGTATAGTTCCATATCTACGATAACCTTTCTCATCAATGTAATAACCGAAGTTTTCCCATTCTGAAGAGACTATATCAACTGGTTTTGCTACAAATCCTTGTAATTCTTCATCACCTAACATTGCCATACCCATACTTGCTACAATATCAAACTTTCGTTTATTTTCATAGGAATAGTGAATACACTCTTCTACCATTTCAACAAACCACATTTCAGAAGCATAATCTTCTATATATTGTGCTATTAGGTCTAACTAGTGATGAATAATTGTCTCTGTAGCAGGCGCACCAAATTGTCTAGAATTTCCTGTAAGACTATCAGTCATAGTAGCTCTAGGTCTTCGCATTAGATATTTATTAGCTTTATTTTTTTCTTGAAAGAATTGTCTAATTGATATTTTGGAGTTTTCAAGAACTGCTTGACAGTTATACCATTCACACAGTTTTAATGCTGTTTTGTAGGCTTCTCTAATATCATTAGGCCTATCTTTATATAATGCCACAAACATTGGAGGTTGAACCCCAAATGCCCTTCTAAATACTGTTACACAAAAATCAGATGGATCTTTTGTAGCAGTAGATGTTTCAGATTTTCCTAAGTCAATACCATCAATGCCACAGACGTAGAGGTTTCTATATGGTTTTCCTGATTCATCTTTAAGAGGTCTTTCTATTATTTGTAACTTGGAACTTTGACTAGGTATCCATTTGAAACCTTGTATATTTTGCTCTATATGAGCTCGTCCGTCAAAATTATATTCTAGATAGCCTCGTTCTATTTTAGGACCTCTTTTAAACTGTTTTATTTCGGCTAATTGGTCTACAAGTAATACTCTGTTGAATTGATTATCTCCTTCTAATGCTAATGCATCATCTGGAGTAAAACAATATTCAGCACAGTAGATCATATATCCTTCTGGATCTGTAGAAAGTCTATCTCTATGTTTATTGTAGTATTCTTGACCTTTCTTAGAGTCAGTAAAACCTCGTTTGTCCATAAGAGGTTCTCCGGTTTGTTCATCTTTAACAACTATTCTGTAACTAGGAATGAAAAATCCAGTTAGAGCATATTCTCCGGTTTTCGTATAATTATGTCGCATTGGAAGGATATCGTACAGCTCTGGATTGTAAAATAGTTTACTTAATCCTGCTAGAGCATGGCCAGTGTCACCCCCAGTACCAAAACCAATACGAATACCGATTTTTACGCCGTTTACATATACCAAGGCGGCCCCTTGGATAAAACTTTTTAAAGAAACTGGATTTGACCCAAATTCTTCAAAGAATAGAATATCAGTTCTGTCTCCACGAATTTTAGAAGGCTTATCACCAATAACCCCTTCAACTTCTGATAACCATCCCTTTTCTATTTTTGTTACACGTTCTTCTACGTATGTTTTCTTCTTTCTTGGCTAGTCAGTACCTATTGCTTTATATAGACCATCATCAGTATGTTCATTACAGTAGTTAAGCTAAGTCCAGACTTTATTTAGAGTTTTATCTAAATAGAAATCTGTATAAGCTGTTACCATAGAACGTGTTTGAGGTCTTCTTATATAGGTATTAGCTATAATTGATGCTGCAATCTCAGACCACCCGAGCCCACGACCTTTTAGAGATATACAGTCTTTTCTCAATCGTTTACATAGCTCCACATAGTGAAAATACTCATATTGTGCTACATAAAAATCAGCAAAACCAATTATACGACCTTGACCTGCATACTCTATATTGTCTGTATTCATTATCTAATAGTAATTTAGGAAGAAATAATGATCACCAGTTATTTTATAACCATTAACCTCCATACCCTCATTAAGTCTATCATATTCTTGTAGCCAAAAGTCATCATAAGCTTTACTACCTTTAGGTGCCTACGTATAATGTCCAGTTTGTTCTTTAGATCTCCTGGCTTCAATAAAAGCCTCTGGATCAAAGTCTAAACCTTCAATTTCATTTATAGGCTTATACCCTGTAAGTTCATAGCTCAATCGTACATCAAAAAATGGAATTTTATCGTTTATCGCAAAATCCCATTCTCCTTTCTTTTCTGGTACAATAAAAATTTCTGGTAGCTCAGGTTCTGGCTCTGGTTCAGGTGGTGTAACAGTAACTAAATCATGAAAAGCTTTTCTAGCCTCTTCCTCTCTTCTTTCCGCTCTAGCAATTTCATCCCTCTCGTTAGTAGTTAAGGCAGTAGAATACCTCCTGGGACCTCTCTCATAAACCTTTCTTTCTGGTATTAGTACGGGTTTAAGAACTTCCTCAAGTTGTACTTGATCTACTAACTTTTTAACTTTTGGAGGGAGATTATTTAAAAATCCTTTATTGCTTGGCATTTCTAACCTTTCTAGGATCAAATCCTTCTTTAACTCCACCTCTTAAGGCTCTTGGAGCTTCGGCCTGTTTCTTATACTGGAACTCTAGTACTTTTAATTCTTCCATTACTTTGGAAAGACCAGCAACTTCAGACATTATATCTTTAACCTTAAAAATAGGTTTACCTGTTATTGTGTCTCTTTCTGATGGATCTACACTATTAAAATATACTATAAATTCATTAACTACTTTTTTAGCTGCTTGGAGTAAACGCCATTCTATTGCTGAATTTTGCAATTCTTGGTATTTCCTACATGCAGCTCTGAAATCTAAATCTTGCCATTCATTTTCTGTTAGTTTGCTATCTTCTTTAGCAGCTTTATGTCTATCTTGTTCAAGATAATCTGCATAAGGAGATCTCCAGTCTAACATTAAGTAAATATATTTAAATTCTCTAAAAGCTCTTTCTTTATAAGATCCAGTGGTATCACGCTCAAATAGTTTTTCAAACTCTGAGACAAGCAGTATACCAGGACTGTCGATCTAAATCTAGTTAGATAACTCATCATATAAAAATAAGTTATTCATCTTATATTGTTAAATTATTTTTTAACTAAACTCTTAAAAGTATTTACAGCTTCTGGAGTAATTTTGATTTTCCCTCCGAGTAATTTCTTTTCTACTGGAGCTTTGGTTTTGTCTTTAGGAGTCTTGGTTTTTTTAAACTCATCTGCGGGAGATAGCTTCTTATTCTTTGTTTCAACCACTTCTCCTCCATGTTCTTTCTTCATACACTTCTTACAAATCTTACCACCAATCTTGAATGTTTGTAATTCAAATCCTTCAGGACATAAACCTCTTAGAGTTTTAATAGTTCTAAGTTTAGCACCAAGTTTAGCAGATTGTGTTTGTTGCTGCGATAATAGTTGAATAAATTGCTGTGCATCAGGATCTCCTTGTTGTGCTAAAGATTGTATTACTTGAATAACTTGTTCTCCTTGTTGAGGATCTTGTAGAATTTGTTGAAATTGTTGAATAGCATTTTGATCTCCTGCGAGAACAGCTTGCATTAACTGTCTTAATTGTTCTTCCATTACTTATTTTTTATAATTTGATTAAAATCATCTTCGTAAATCCTATCATATATTTCATAAGACTTTGCAGGTAGTGTATTACTACAATTAAGTATATCATATACAGCAATAAATTTACCTTTATCATCTTCCCCTACTACAGTCTTATATTTATTTAAGACTCTTCTATTATTGTATTTTGTAGCTTTATGTGCTGCAAGTTTTAAAAAATCCTCCCATGAATGCTCCCCTGGTGTATCAATCTTACGTATTGATTCGAGTACATTCGTTTTTAAAGCCGGGTATGTAAAATATTCATGGAAAGAAATTTGATTTTTATTAGGGGTGTACTTAGATCTCTATAAAGATCTTTGTTTTAGCATATAAGACATGCTTCCTCTAAATGCTTGACTCATTACACTTTTATTAAGTCTTTAGTGTTAAAAATCGCATACTGAATCTAGTTGTCTTTAGTAAACCAGAGACATTTAATTCCTAATAGAAAATCATCAGTGTGGTTTTCTTGTTTAAATATTCTAGTTTCTTTTTTAACTACTAGCATATGCTCCGGTGCGTTTGTAATAGGTTTATTTAGTTTTACAAGATCCCCAGGTTGAAAATAAGTCTTTTCTGGATCACAATTTTTGAAATCTCCCATTTAAGTCTTTATTAACAATTAGAAATACTCTTGGTTCTCCAAGAACTTGTAAACCTTGTCTAAAGAATGGAATTGGTACTGTAGAACCGAAGTGGTAATAAATATCATCACCTGGTTGTACCCATTTACATTCTGGGCCGACTTCTATTACGTTTCCTACTAGAATTGCTGCTTGTTGTTCATCTTCGTCCCCAGAATCTGGGTTTTTAAAAGAAGCTGGACCAGACCTTAATTCTATACCGGATTCTCTAACTACAGCTTGTTCATAAGGGTTATCTACATAAGGCTTAACTAAAACATAGTTGCCTGAAGGTTTAAATTCTAGATCTTTTGCAAGATCTTTTACTGATTCATCACTCATAATCATTTATTTTTTTTTTATTATTATTAGGAGATGCAAAAGGCTGGTGCTATATAATTCTACTAGTTTGGATATGTAGGATTTATAAGGCCGTCTGATTCTATGTTACAATATGTTGATGTATCTGAATATGTAGCACTTGCTAACCAATACCTATAAGTTTGCTAGTTGGAGTTATACTTAATTATTTTACTCTATTCACTATAATACTCCAGTACTGCCTGGTTATCCAGTGTTTCAGCGTTCTTAAATACCAAGTCAAAACCACCACCCATCTCTGGTATTGTAGGTTCCCAAATCTAATCTGAAATCGCTGCAGGTGTAACATTCGGATCATTAAGGTTTGTTGTGTTAGTTATTCTTTTTGCTACATATCTTTTTAGTGCATATATAAAGGCTTCCGGTACTCCGGCGGCTGTAAGTCCTGCAAGAAAATTCCCAGAACCAGTTATACCATCAACTCGAGTTAGATAATATCGCAAATTGTTTGTCTAATACTATAAATACTCACGCTCTTGGAAGAACACATAAGGTAGAAACAAATTCTAAAACTAAAATACTACATGAGGTGTATTATTGCTTGTTTCAGTATACTAACCACTTGTTTCGCCATTATATGTTGGTGTACCATTTTCTTTATAACCTCTATAGGGCTAAAATGAGTTTATCCCAACAACAATCATCCTACCTATCTTGCTATTATTAACTGCTAAGTCATTAAATGTGTTGGTAAGAGCAAGGTACCCATACACAGACCTGTCGGCAACGGGGTAACCTACAACATTCAATGTCCCCCCTTCCAAATCTATATAATCTCCAAGTTGTATTATACCTTCATCTAAACCTCCACGCTATATACAATTATGCAGTTCTTGAAATATCTTACTAACCGTCGCTGCACTTGGATCTAAACTTGTAGTTTTAACGAATTTATGTTTAATACTAGGAATAGTCTCTGCATTGGGAACGTACGGACCGTCAGACCAAACATACTTACCGCTTAAAAGTCCTCTTGTTTTTTTCTGGTTAAGAAAACAGTTATTTATTACACTCATATTACCATTTATTTAATTTACAATGTTCTTCTGGTATAGTAACCTTTGCTTCTACTATACACCCACAAACTCCACAAATGTCTCCTAAAACTTTATTATGTTTTAATTCAGGACATTTTTTGCATATATTTAATCTAACTTCATTTGAATACAAATGAAAAATTCTGTTATAGTTACCATGAATAATCGCAATAACTTTCTTTACCACTTTTTTAATGCACATATCTTACTCTATGATTTTTGCAGTATTAAACACCCACAACCAGAAACAAACCCAGGTTTTCTTGTTTCACTTATTTCGTTAGTCTCTGGATTAACATAAATAAAATGCGAGCAATGAGCTGTTTTTATGTCTTGACTGCTACATAAAGGACAACTTAGGCATGTTTTAATCTTTTCTTCTGGTGTCATATTTATTCTAAAATTCCCCAGTCTTCCGACAAAATATCGGTTTGAGAGGCTAACCATCCATTTACTATAGTACCGTCGGCGGCTTTTAAACAAAGATACGCCGTGAATTTAACAACATCGTCCTCTTCCAAATCAAATTCATTCCCATTTTCATCAACGCAATCCTGATAATAATAGTCTTTTACACTTTGAGGTAAAGATTTTATTTCTTTTGAAACAAAACTTACATGCAATTCATCGGCAGGGCGCATAAAGATAAACATCCCCTTGCCGTTCCAACCCTTGCGGGCGACTCTTTTTCCTTGCTTCAATGCTTCAATTGCATGACCGAAAGTAAGCCCGTCAATTGGACGGTACGCTTTGTTAAACGCAGTTCTCGGCGACCAGCTCTCATATCCATCTTCATAAACTACTCTGTAACCTGGACAATTTTCATTCTTGGGGTTGTAACCTCTAATCAGGCCGAGTTCTCCAGCTTCATCTCTTGTCATCGGCTCTGCCGATACTGTTTTAATACCTGAATACTTTTTCATATTTTTAATCATTTTTCATAATCACAATGAACGGAGTGGTAAATTTTTCACAGCAGCTAAAGCGGCTGCATATGTTGGGAATGATGCTATATCACCAACACCAAATTGGTGTTGTCTTAGCTTATTAAAAACCTCAACTTTAAAACCACCTTCTCCATCCGGTACAATCTGATAATAATAACTCTGGTGATAACCTTCGTTAATCTTGTCTAAAATGTCTTCCTTTAGCTGCTTAACATTATTATTAAGTTCAGCTAATTGTGCATTTATTTCTTTTAGTATTTTTTCCATACATTAAAAATTTATTTGTTTAGTTTTATTATGTTCTAATTCTATTCCCCTTTGTTTTTTATAGTAGCCTAACATTCTGATTACATCTTCTTTAACGTAGTTAAGATCATAAGTAGTAATTTTATCAGAATGATCACAATGGATGAGTACTAATTTTTTTACTTTATAATCTGGGTTTAATTGTTCTATCATCCAAGCATAAGTAGATAATTGGAGTGTATAATGAGAATAATTTACATCATCAAAGTTATTTAATGGGTAAAACATTTTCTTTGTACTCCTGGCTGCTCTATCATAAAAGCTCTTTTGCTTAATTTCTTTATTCGTTTTATAATCTGCTATTAAGAAATCATTGCCATCTTTTACTAACAAGTCAATTTGTCCTGCAAGTTTAAGTATGCCATCTTTTGTTATTTTAGATACAAGAAACTCAGGATAAATACCTTTTTCTTCTTTTAACTCGTAGTTATTTGGGAGACACTTAAACTCGCCACTTAAATTAAATTGAGGTAGAGCATGATAGGTTTGTTTGTAAAACTTCTGTTCTTGTTCTAAGTGGAACTTAGTACCCCTATCGCAAGCAATCTGCTTTTCATGTTCATAGCCATCAATAATTTCATTAACTTTAGTATTAAAAGTTAGAACATCTATATCATATCTTTTAAGAATATCATCATCCCATTTATGTGTTGCAAGTAAATTTTTTTTCTCCATAGAGAATATCGTAGGATCTACTATAGCCTCTAATGCTTTGTATCTCCCCCAAAAGTTTGCATCAAACTTCTCATGAAATTGAGAAATTAATGTTGTAACACTTATATACCTGTCATCTTCATTACCATCAACCCAATAAGCATGATGCTTATCACAGTAGTTGCATAAACCATTTTTCTTATCAATTTCCATTATTATATAATTTTGTTTCGCTTCTGCAAAATTACAGATTATGTATTATAATTCCTAATAAGTGAAAAAATCTCAATAAAAATTAGTAATTTTGCATTGTTTAATCAATAAAAGAAAATCTATGAAGAATGTAACATTAGAGGAGTTTGTCTAGTATTATAGAGACTCTAAAGTTTTTAATTTAGATTCAATTGACTTTGCGAAGTCAGGTATAAAGATAAAAAAGAAAAATAAGGGTAAATTTACAGATTATTGTGGTGGTAAGGTTACAGATGCTTGTATTTAGAAGGCTAAAAACAGCGGTAATCCTAAATTAGTCAAAAGAGCTGTGTTTGCTCAAAACGCTAGAAAATGGAAGTAAAAAATGGAAGAAAAAGCTTTACTAGGCTTTACGCCTAATAGAAAAATACCAATGTAGCAGATTAGGTTTAGATAGTCTGCTGCTCCCGGTGAGTGGATGCCAGCTGCTAATGATCCCTTTAGTACTACTTATCAGAAGGAAGAAACTCCTCAATAGTAGACTGATATTGAAGCATTAATAGCTGAGTTGTTTCCAAGTGCTACAACTCAATCTACAACTACTCAATCTACTTCAATTAAGCTACCAAAAAGTGAATGGATTTCACAAATGCGAGAAGCTTATAAACGAGCTGGAGTTACTAGTACTACTATGATAGATAATTTAGTAAAATAGGATGCTTTAGAATCTAGGTTTGGACAAGCTGCTTAGGGAAGGTTTAATTATGGTAATATTACTGCTGGAAAAAATTATAAAGGAGACTATATAGTAGGGAAGGATAGTAATGCTTCTGGATAGTAGATTTCTCAGAAGTTTAGAAACTACAATAGTATAGACAGCTATGTAAAAGATAAATTGTCTTTATTAAAGACAAGATATGATTTTAATGAAAATGATAATTTAGATCAATTTATTTCTAAACTTTTAGGAAACAATTCGAGTAAATTTAGATATGCTGAAGATCCAAACTATAGAAGTAAACTTAGTGGGATTAGATTAAAACTTGGTGGTGTTATTTAGTTAAAGAATGGTGATAAAGATTACAAATATATAAACAAGCCAACTTAATATAAATTGTTTGGCGATTAAAAAAAAAATAAAATGGTATTTTTAAATGCTGATTACGAATCTCTTAAGATTAAAATAGGTTCAATGGATGACCCTACCTTCTACCTTCCAGGTATCTAGAGGGGTAGTCATACGACTTTTAGTTGGTTAGTAGACTGGGGGGGATGGGACACCTTTAGAAGCTCTCTCTGGTACTTATAATTGGCTCGATCCATATGCTGTAGGTCATAGCTATAGTGCTGTAGGTACTTATACTATTAAAATTTATCCTAAAGGTCCAGTAACACCTGGTTGGTGTAGTGGTCTTTTTTTTGGAAGTGTAGGAGATGTTTCTCTTAAGGTTATAGAATCAGTACACGAGAGTTTTTGGGGTTACGTTGATACGATTAATTCTACAGGAAATCGCTTTAGATCTAAGTAGTATTCGTAGTGTTCAAATCTAACAGCTGCGGCTCCAGAGTAGAGTCTACCAGATGTTTCTTAGGTAGGAGACTATTTTAGAGAATCTTAGTATTTTTAGTGTTCAAATCTAACAGCTGCGGCTCCAGAGTAGAGTCTACCACCAGGTGTTTAGATAGGAGCCCGTTTTAGAGCAATTTAGTATGGTTACTCTTCGATAAGCGAAGCAATTTTGGCTACAGATTTTTCAGCTGATGTCTTTGAATTTAGACGGTCCTAGTTTTATAATTGTGCTAACCTTAACAAGATAGTGTACCCTATATCTACGTGGAACGACCAAGTTAGACGCCAAGATCTCTAAGTGGTTCTCACAGCTATACATTAGGAGAAAATGAAATAAGATACTTTAATGCAGATTTTACTTTAAATATTAATCCAGATTATACTTATGGGTAGTTTATGAATCTCGTTAATATAGTTAAATTTGACGCAGAGCTTCAGGTGATTGAATTTAGACATGATAATGTTTTACTCGCTACAATATACACAAAATTAGCTGATATAAATTTCACATTTACCGCAATTTCTAGATCTTCTAGACAACTCTAGTCAAGACCTAGTGAGTTAAAATTGCCATATCTGCTGGATTCAGAAATACCAATTCTTCCAGGTGCATATTCACTTGAGACACAACTAGTTGAACCAAAAACAAATATTTTTGATTTGATCGAACTAAATTTTTGACTACCTTTGTATGAGAAATAAAATGACAACTAAAGATAAAATTTTCAATATGAAGAAACAAGATTGGTATCAAGCCGTCTACAGTCTTCTAAAGAAAGAAAATCTAGAAAAACAGGAAAGATTTGAACTCAGTACGAAGATTACTGAGATTGCATTACATTTAATAGAAAAAACAAATGATAGACGAACTACTTAACGTATTAACTCCGCAAGAGAAGGAGTTACTAAAAGAAGTAATAAAAGAAGCCAAGCCTCAAAACAATAATTGTGGTAAAGCCAAACCTCAGCAACAAGCAATCAAACCAAAACCAATTTCTAATTTCCAGAATGATTGCAAAATGCACATTCTACAATTAAAAGCATTTGTATTTGATGCTTTACAAGATCCGAATAAACGTAATTCGAGAGAATTGCTGGACTTCCTTGACGATCTTAACGCTATTTCCGTAGCGTATTAACTAAATGTTAGGTCTTAAAGCTTCTACCCTTTTAAAGAAGCTTTATAATATTCCCCTATAGTGTAATGGTAGCACTCAGGATTCTAGACCCTGCAGGTCTCCGTTCGAGTCGGAGTGGGGGTACTCTTCTTATAAGTTAAAAAACCCTGACACATTAATTTGTGCCAGGGTTTTTTATTTAATACTAATATTATAAATCTACTCTTTCCCAATTTTCGAGTATTCTATTGGGGCCTCTTTCATTCGGCAAGTCAGCAGGACAATGAAAGGTTCCATTGGGGGAGACGTCTAGCACCCAATTTAACATACTACCATCTTGGTCGTTCCACGTAGATATAGGGTACACTATCTTGT
>BTIF01000042.1:0-3288 GCA_036245315.1 Endomicrobiia bacterium
AGGTTCTGGAGTTTTTCTTTCAAAACTCCCTATCAAATTGCTATAAAGCATTGTTAAATCAACTTCTTTCATTTTTTAAATATTACTTTAGATTTAGGTTTGCTTGTAAGTACATCTTTAAAGCTGTATGTTATGTCTGTATTTATAGAAGAAACAGGCGGATCGAAATAGAACACAGTATAAGCTGTGGATGTTTCATCAGGTAGGGCAACATTATCTACAAACATATTTGTACTTACCGCAAAAGTTTGACTAGGAGTACTCATAGAATATAACTATGCATCCGTAGCTCCTGCTGCTGTATTATAGTCTTCAGGATACATTACAAATGGTCTCCTTAGTATACCATCATATACAAATTCATTATGAACTTTTATATCACCTTCCGTTAATGGTAAGATTATCTTTTCAGTATTTCCACCATATATCGGCAAGTCTGCATTGTATGCGTCTATTAAACCACCAGATATTAATGCAGCTAACATATCATAAGTAATTTGTGTAGGATCAATATTATATGGTATTAAACCAACATAAGTTGGGATTATAGCATAAACCCAATCCGTAACTGTTTTAGTATCCCCACTTTTATAATATACTTTAGCAGTAATTTCTGTATCTTCTTTTACCCATATATCAGCTACTACTAATGGGTTGGGATCCCATGGCCAGTCATAAGTATCATACAATACACCATTTAGATATATTTCAGCGTAGTCAACTTGCGTTATACCAACAACACTTAATGTAGCTATTACTTCAGTTCCATTCTGTAAACCCTATTCTACATATTCAGGAGTTACTACTAGTTCTACTTTTGAATCATAAAATATTATATCAAATAGATCTTGGTAAGATATTTGTGTAGGAAGCTCTCTTCCCCGATACACAAACCCTACATCCTCAGATAAGGTAGGACCATGAGAAGTGTATATGCAATCTTCTTCAGTTATTTTATTTCTCTTAGTTTTAAGAGCGTTTAGAGCCTCGTTTAGGGCTGCTACAGTTACATATTCTTTGTTATCGCTTATTTTGTCTGAATCTGATTTCTTTACATATTCTTCCAAATATACATCCAGATCCTCTGGTCGTATATGATAAGAATTAGAAATGTGTTGAAGCACAGCTTTTTGTACAGAATCATTAATAGTTTTGTATATCAATAAATCAAGTTGTACTCTAGAGTAAGTTTCGTGTTTAGCATATACATCCTAATTCTTAGCCTTAGCACTAATAGCAGTATTAACTTGAAATTTAAAACTATCTAGATCTGCATCTTTAATATATGCTTCAAGTGTTTCAACTACATATCTTTTAGTTGCTAAATCGTAATCCCCGACAGGAGTGATACCTTTTTGTTGATTCATAAAAGGTGTAGTCCCATCTTTTCTTACGTAAGAAGCAAGTAGGTTGTTGATTGTTTTACCTTCGCTAGTACTGCTAATATTAGCCGCTACAAGGTCTACATATTGAATCAACAGTTTCGTGATTTCTTCAGGAGATTTCTTTTCTATTAAATTCTTTACAAATGCCTAAGTACTTTCTTGAAAAGCTTTGTTTGTTGTTATATTACTCATTTTCGTAAGTTAAAATATATTAATAATTATCTATATATAATTGCCACCCTTCTGGGATAACATCATTCATTATATCACATAATGACATAGCTTCAATAATATGTTCATAAGATGTCTTATGCCCTCTAATTAAATTATTCATCATGTTAGTAAAGCTCTTATATATTGCGCCCTTTAAGTCTGCAATACTTCTATTAGCTGCATCCACATCCATTTTTATTAGTTTCAGGGTTAGGGTCAGGACAAAATCCATTACATGTTTTTATTGTATTTAAAAGGGCTGCTTTTTGATCAGCAGTTATATTGCCATTATTATAAAGCCAAATAACCATTGCTAAGACGTCTCTTTTAAAAATTAGATCTTTAGTTACAGTGTTTTGTTCCGGACAAAGACTTATTTTACTATTTTCAAAGAACTAAATGCAAGTAGATTCATAACAAGCTTTTACATTTTCTATTGAATATGCCATATCATTAAATGTTTTTGATTTCATCGTTCCTGTTATTTCCATCGTATAGTTGTAGAACTTCAGCATCAAGTAATTTTGATTTCAACTCAAGTTGTTTTGAATCAAAGTCTGCTTTGTTTTTTAGTTCAAACCATTTTCTTCGGTCCTCTTGTTCTACTTTTCTATTTTCGATTTCTAAACGTTTCTCATCTAATTGACTTACTTTATTAGTTAACTTCTCAATTTGTGAAGCAGCTTCTTGTAACTATTTAGATAGCTATTCATTTTGTTGAGTAAGTTGCTATACAGCATTAACTTTTTCTTCTTGCTTTTCAATTGCCTTTAGGACATTTTGTTTTAGTTCAGCTAAACTTCTGGCAGTAGCAACTTCAACTATAATCTCCGGGCCAACTTGACCCGCAGAAATAAGAGCAGCTGCGTATTGCTTCATTTCTTCTATTTGCTTTAAAACATCTGTACTAGAAGGAACATGAATATCATAATCTGTAGCTGTAAAGTGTTCTGGAAGAGCAGTAAATATTTTCTTTAGTTTATCACCTAATATTAATGTACCTTTTAAACCTTTTTTGAAGGCTATTTTAGCTACATCTAAACTATCAATTAATAATCCTGTTATTAAACAATCCATTTGTTGATAGTATTGTTTAGTAATAACAAAAGAATTTCTTGCTCCAGCAGCAATATTAGTTACAGCATCTTTTTGCTAAATTCCATTTAAGCGTTCTCTAAATACACCAGTAATACTTGAACATGTAGCTTCAATTCTTTCTAAAGCTAAATCAAAACCTTGTATTGCTTGGTATTTAAGAGTATCATCGTAGCCTGCATATACTGTATTTGCATTATATGCTCGACCTTCTTGAGAAGTGTCAATAATTGCTACACCGCCTTTTTTGTATGCTATCCATCTTTGTACTCTTTCCTTAACATCCGCACCTAAGAACTCAGGCATTTGTGAGACATCTAACCAGTCTCCTTGTGTACCAGAGCTAGCAATTAAATTGTCTCTGAAGAAGTTGATGACATCAAATTGATCCTGTAAGTGTGCTGTTGCCAGCATTAAAGAGAATGGATTTGCATTTCTATCTTGGAAGTAAATCCCATTCACAGATAAACCACAGTAATTCGGGTCATCTTGAGATCTAACTATAGTTTCAGATTTTCCTGTTAGTATATAAATGTCAGCTCCGATTCTTATGGATTCATATCTATCTAATATAAACCCACCTTTCTCTTTTTTA
>BTIF01000043.1:0-3184 GCA_036245315.1 Endomicrobiia bacterium
ATTTTTAGTAACTTTTGTAACAGGATCATACTCATAGACAACAGAGGAAGTAGTTGGATTAACCCAGAACCACTCACCATTATCTCTTCGTACAAGAATTAAGTTACTATCAGAATTTGATGAGGCTAGTCTATAGAGTCTGCAGCTAAAGTAACCAATCCAAGTAAGTCCCCTTTTGTTGAACTGTAGGGGTAGTAGCCTTTTGCTGAACTGGAGCTGTATCCTTTTGTTGAACTGGAGCTGTAGCCTTTTGTTGAACTGTAGGGGTAAAATTTTGTTGAACTGTAGGGGTAAAATTTTGTTGAACTGTAGCCCTTACTGTAGGATTAGGATTTTTAGCAACTTCTGCAGCCCTTTGCTGCTCTGCAGGAGTAAGCTTTCTAGTATCAGTAGGGGTATAATTTCTAGTACCACCAGTAGCCCTTTGCTGCTCTGCAGGAGTAAGCTTTCTAGTAACTCCTGTAGCCTTTTGTTGAACTGTAGTCCTTGTAGGAGTAAAATTTTGTTGAACTGTAGCCCTTATAGGGGTAGTAGCCTTTTGTTGAACTGTAGGAGTAACTCCTGTAGCCTTTTGTTGAACTGGAGCCTTTTGTTGAACTGTAGTACCAGTAGCCTTTTGTTGAACTGGAGGGGCAAGATTTTTAGTAACTTTTGTAACAGGATCATACTCATAGACAACAGAGGAAGTAACTGGATCAAGCCAGAACCACCTATTATCATCTCTTTTTACAAGAATTAAGTTAGGCTCAGGTTTGTATGATATAGTATTACCGTTCTTAGTTACATAGCTTACTTTAGCTTTCGGCACATCAGTAAAGCCTTTCGCCATGATTTGTCTACCTGTAGGGGTAACTCCTGTAATCTTTTGTTGAACTGGAGGGGCAAGATTTTTAGTAACTTTTGTAACAGGATCATACTCATAGACAACAGAGGAAGTAGTTGGATTAACCCAGAACCACTCACCATTATCTCTTCGTACAAGAATTAAGTTACTATCAGAATTTGATGAGGCTGTTTTAGGGTATATATCTTTGTATGTTATATTCTTGCCGTTCTGAGTTACTACATATCTTACTTTAGCTTTCGGTACATCAGAAAAGCCTTGCACCATAATTTGTTCATCTGTTGTTTTAATCTCATAAGAAGCTCCAGTACCACCAGTAGCCTTTTGTTGAACTGTAGCTTTTTGTTGAGCTGTAGGGGTCGTAGCCCTTTGTTGAACTGTAGGATTTTTAGCAACTTCTGTAGCCTTTTGTTGAACTGTAGCCTATTGTTGAACTGGAGGAGTAGCCTATTGTTGAACTGTAGCCTATTGTTGAACTGTAGGATTTTTAGCAACTTCTGCAGCTCTTTGTTGAACTGTAGAGGTAAGATTTTTAGTAACTCCTGTAACAGGGTCATACTCATAGACAACAGAGAAAGTAGTTGGATTTAACCAGAAATACTTATTATCCTCTCTTTTCACAAGAATTAAGTTACTATCAGATTTGTTTGTTATATTTTTACCGTTCTGAGTTACATATCTTACTTTAGCTTTTGGTACATCAGCAAAGCCTTTCACCATAATTTGTCTACTTGTTGTTTTAGTATTATTAAGGTTAAGAGCTTGTTTTTTGCCGTCTATTTTAATATCAAATGGTTTATGTTTACCTTTGGGATTTATTTTTCCTAAGTTAAATTTTTCTTGTGTCTTGCTATCTGTGAAAATAACATCACCATTTTCTTTAGCAATTTGTCCAAAATGAGTTCTCCCTGTACTATCTACATATCCTTGTATAGTATTACTTTTTTTATCATCATAAGCATATCTAAATACTGTACCATTTGGATTAGTGTACATATCAGTTGTATTTACTAGAAGTACAGTTTCATCTCCTCTAGTTTTAAAGTGAGTAGGAAATACATCTGATGGTAAAATATCAGATTCAGGGTCATAGAGATAGTGACCCTCTCCAAGTTTTGACATATCAATTACACTTCCTTCAAATGGGTCAGTTGGGGTTAATTTCCGTACAGCAGTCATATTTAACCCAGGAATATCCTCATCGGGTCTATAGTAGTAACCATTATACCAAACTCCTTTATGAATGTCTGCATAATCAGATAAATATGGGTTAAACTCTTCACTCCCATCTATACCGTCAAAAGCTAATTGTTTCTTTTGAGTGTCGTAAAGAACCTTTGCCTGTGGCCAACGTTCCATTGCAGCTTGTAGGATTCTCTTAGCATCATAACCTTCTGCAAATTCATATTCCTTAGTAGGATCATATATAGTGTATTGCTGTCCATTAGTAGTTCCGGCAGCTCCACCAGTTCCACCAGTTGTTTGAGCTTGAACCCAACTTTTATTTAAAAGAGGTTCTAATAAACCTGCGACACCTAAGTTATAGGCTGACTTATATATATTATTTCCCCAAGTATCAGAAGCCATTTGATTGATAAGATCTTGGATTTTTGCAGCATAGTCTTCTCTAGTTCCTGCTCCATTCCATCTATTTTTACTTTCCCATTCAGGATCGTTTAAAGCTTCTAATTCCTTATTTAAAAGTGATCTAACTACCCCATATCTTTCTGTATCAGAAGTATAAGCTCTTCTAAAAGCTGCTAAGTCTGGGCTGTTACCGCTGTAGACACCTTGCTTTATAAATGTTTCCCAGTTTATACCACCATAAGCTTTTTTTCTTTCTGTAGCTGCACTTTGAGTTTGAGTTTGTGCAGCGTCAGCCATTACCTTTTTATGATAATCACTATTTAAAATGTCTTGAACACTTCTTCCTTTATTTCCAGACCTTGCTACTTTTTCTAACATACCAAATGCTAGGTTATTAATAGCATTATCATCCATTTTAATTCCACCTAAACCAAGAAGGCCTTTCTTAGAAAAAGTACCTGTGGATTTAAATTTATCATTTTCTCCTACAGTACCCTTAAGAGGATTCAGGAAAGTAAAAGTACCAGAACTATCTAAAGTTAATCCGTGAGTCTTACCCATGTCTAATATTTCCTCAAAACGGGTAAGTACGTCTCTTTTATATTTTTGATCAGCTCCAGTAGCAGAAAACCATGTATCAGGGTCTGAGGCTACTTTAGCTCTTAAATCTTCAAAGTCATACTCTCCTAATCCATTAATCTTCAGTTTCTAGAAGTTTACAGGAGGAGTAGTTGGTTCAGCAGGTGTGTTTAT
>BTIF01000044.1:0-2314 GCA_036245315.1 Endomicrobiia bacterium
ACTATCAGTTTTCTTTTTGGGGGGGCAAATGGGTTTGATGTTCCAAATCCATTTCCCTATATACTTCCCAATATATTTTTTAGTACATCTCCGCCCCCATCAAATTTTGGTATATTATCCATAACTAACCGTATATAAAGTTTTTATAGCAGAGATAACAGCTAAATCTTTTCCGCTATATCTTACCTTTATTTTAATATATTTATCTCTTAGTTTAGCTTCTTTTCTAGTACCCCATGTATCTGTATAACTTGTATATTTACTAGGAATGACACCTTGGTTTAATAGTCTTACATAATGCCACACTCCCTTATTATCAGTATAACCAGATGAAAATGGGAATGCTTTAGGAGCTAATGCAGGTAATAATCCAGCTAACCCAGCAGGATACTCATTAGGATTATCATATCCAGATAAATTATAATTAGGTACTCTCGAAATAATAAGTGGCATATTCATAGTCTCTTGTTTAAACATATAATTTAAAGGTTTAATTTCAACATACCAATTATCTAGACTATACTTCATATTACCTCTTACTAACCCATAAGTTTTCATATCAAGGCCTTTCTAGTGAGTTGCTAATCTAAATTCATTAAGCTGTGGATCCCAAACAACTTCACCGCCAGTAAACTATTCATAATGATATGTAGAAGAGGTCATCTATTGATAATAATCATAGTTTTCATCAAAAGATCTTACTCTTTCATAGTATAATGGTAATAGAGTGCTTCTTGTGTTTTTAGCAGTTGGTACTTGTGTATAATTTCTATCATACAATAGATCTAAAAGCATATTTTGCTAGAACATTTCTTTAGTAGCTTCTTGTCTATAATACATGTTAGCTTTATCGTTCTAGAAATCATAACTTTCACCAACAATTTCAAAATGGAATGATTCCGGTGGTGTTTTATTAGATAAAATCTATAAATTGTTAAAGACTTTCTAGTATTGTGGTCCATCAGCAACTACAAACTCAAATTCAAAAGGATGGGTTCTACCATACCAAGTTGTAGGTTTAATCTTATCTGCAATATCAATTATTCCTGCTTGTCCATGTTTCCAGAAGTCAGTTGTAAGACCTGGATAAAACGTATCCCCGACAAGTCTCTGTTGGTCTAATACGTTATCCCAAGGGGCAATTGCTATGATATTAGAGAAATAACCACCATTAACTTCAGAATAAGTTGTAAAACTATCCATAAGTTGGGTTAAATCTGGAGATGAGTCCTGGTAAATAAACCAAATGTTAACTTTAATATAAATAGGATAAACTTTCTATCCGTGTTTTACAGAAGGATCTGAATAACTTTCATAGTAAACTAGTTTATCATAAAGATCATTATAATTACTTACTCCTAGTGAGCTTGGTTTTTTGAACATTAACATGCCATCACCACCTTTACTACTCGGATCGTCTCCGGGTTTCCAATTTGGGTTTTTCGCAGTATAAATAATATCAAACATCTAGTAATTACCATAAGGATCTTCTAGAAGCTCATAGGTTAAATCTATTGTGAATCTGCCATCAGCTTTAGGTAAGTCTCTATTTTCAAAAGATAAATTACCAATAAAACCAGTAGTAGATGTATAACCCAAAGGAATTTCTACTGCACCATTTCGTTTTACATACCCTAACCACCAACTATAGGTATACGTTAAATCACCCTTATCAAATATAGTTCTAGATAAACAAATTCCATCTGCATCTTTATTATGACTATTAGACAAACCTAATTTAGTAATTAACTTACTAGTAGTCCTATCAAAAGAAAAGAAGATGTTATCTATTGCAGCAGAATAACTCGGAACCCATGAATATAAAGTTACCCATTTATTTTCGATTTCACTGTAACATATATTCCATACTTTTTCTTCTAGGCCATATAGGTTGTCATAGAAAGTAAACATTATATCTCGTTTAAAAGTGTTATAATGTGTCTTTACGTTTCTTACACCAATAACAGGGGTTTTTTCTCGTTCTGTTAAAGTTATATTGTCATTTAAGAACTTTTGTATCTTAAAATCTGAAATGAGTTCAATTTGAGAACCATTAGTTCTCCAAATTTTCTTGGCTATAGTATCCACACCATAGACATAGTTATCTGTTACACAAATACTTTCAGACCATATAGAACCAAACTCTGTAGATATAACTCTTGGATTTTCTGGTAACACATTTCCCGTATTAATAAAAGCGTCACCACCAGGACCTTCCCCAGCAACGACACGTTCATTTATAGGTATTAGAAATATACCATGCTCCATTATACATAATAAATCTTCATGCCAGTTTACAAATTTAACCAAACCA
>BTIF01000045.1:0-2043 GCA_036245315.1 Endomicrobiia bacterium
TCAATTTCAATACACGTCTTTTTCATCAGCAAAATACATAAGAAGTTCAGAATTATAAATTACATTTTCTCTTTTTACGAAATAAGATTCGTAACCTTCAAAATCAGTTATGTGACCTGTTATAGTAAGGTTACGTTTTAATTCAAAACCAGTTGGAGTTATTCTTTTTATTTTAAACCTACCCAACCGTTGGTGTTTGTAGTCTACATAGATACTATCACCTACAGTTAATAAGTAATTCCAAATCATAAGTTACTATTGAGAAGAGTTTGATAATTTAATGATTGGGGTTTATTTATACACCAATACAAATTACCCTTATACTCCAGAATATCCTTCTTTTCTACAGGGTAAACAGCCTCGTTAGTACTTGCTATAAAAGTCTCTTCAGATACTAATTTAATTACTTCTAACTTACATGTGTCTTTTACTCTGCTGGTGCCTATTTTATCCAGAAACCCTGTAGTATAAACACCAGTAATAAAATCTCCAGTAGAAATAAGACTACATAGTATATCTCTAAGAGTAACTATGATCTTATCAGACTCCGAGATACTTGATAAATTTTTCAGCTCTTTCATCTTCTAACATATTACTTGTAACTCCCGCATCTACCAGGAGCTTAGATCGCTCTTTAAAAAAAGGTAAATTAAAATATCTGGCAGTATAGAATAAGAATAATAGTTTTAATTCTTCTTCTTTTTCTATATAGTCAAACGACCCTTCCAAATTCAGATTTATACGTAGCCATTCAACTAAAGAATCATGAAAATAATTACCTACGCTATAATTACTTATTTCTCTTAGTTGAGCACACCTTTGGTGAACTCTCTTAGTAACATAGCTATAAAAAAGACCAGGTTGGATAGTACTATAAGTATCTCTCCACCATATAAGTGCTTCTTTCAACCATGCTAAGTCATCTAACCATTCATTACTAATTCCAACTCGAAATTGACTGGATTGAAATTCTCCTAGTAACCAATTTTGTGGATCTGTTATGAAACGATCAAATTTTCCTTCGTAGTCTGAAATGATATCTACTAGACAATAGTCTTGCCTACCTCTAGAACCAGCTTCAATTTCAACTGTAATTTCTTTAAAGCGAGGATTCTTTCTTTTTTCTAAGATATCATATACTTTTACTGCATCATCATACCCCTGTGGATGTAGAAACGGTATTAACCATGTCCTCTCCGAGATTTTGTGTTTTGTCTGCCCTAGTTCCATCTGCGTTTAATTTAACCATTTCCTCTACAGTAAAGAGTCTAAACTTTTGAAAACTTAAATTAGTATAATTCATACAAGTTAATTCATATCTTGTAGGATTTTCTGTTTTAATTATTTCTAAAAATTTAAACACTCCTGGTTGATGACTATAGTTTTTAAATCTAACACCAATAAAGTCATTAGGAACTAAATTGAGAGCTTTAAAATCTTTGTAACTCATATTTTATTATGTTTTTTATATCTTATATAAATAACCTTGCTTCTAAGACCATAATCTTCTGGGATTTCTTCTAAAGACTTTATGTAGCCATAAGTGTTGAAACTTTTAATTGCATTTCGGATTTTTTTTGAGTTATCAAACAACGCTGCAATAAGTTCATCTAAAGAGTCATCTGGTACTGTATGTACCAGCTCCCATTTATTAACCTCTATTTCAAGTTTTTCGATTTGCTCACTACGTCTTCTGGACTTAGCAGATGCTATATAAAGCGCTCTGCTTAGCTCAAAAGCTTTTTTGTATAGCTCTAAAATCCGTCTTATTTTCTTTATCATACCTCAACAAGTAATGAAGCTCTATTGGCTAACCTGTCGCATTTCTGGTTATAATAATCACCATCATGCCCTCTTATCCAATAAAAGTTCACTTTATATTTTTTAATAATTTGTTAAGAATAATCCACAAATCAGAATTTTTCCTAGTTTGATTCCAGTTTAAGTTAATAGTATTTACTAGATATTGACTATCTGAGTAAAGTTCTATCTCTTCCTCTGGATTAAGTTTCTCAGAAGATAATGCAAGTATTGCAGCCAGTA
>BTIF01000046.1:0-1777 GCA_036245315.1 Endomicrobiia bacterium
CTCGCCGCCTCGCATAGCATAACCCAAAATATCCCCCCAATTACCATGAATTACTATTCTTCCATAATTCATAGTATTCCCAATAGCATCTTGGCTATTCCCAAAAACTTCAATTTCAGCACCATCCATATACGCTGCCATATCATTCCCCGTAGTACCATAAATCTTTAATTTAGCTTTTTTAGGCAAACCTCTGCCTATATATCTTTGCCCAAAAACGTTTTTCAAAGTAATATCACTCTCTGTTTCAATTAAACTATCTATTAAACTGTTTAAATCACGATAATAAACATTTAAAGCATCTATAGTTTTCATAATTTTATAAACCTGATACACATTTCTATATCTAAACAAATATTTGCACTTTTATAAAACTTTACAGAATTAAACAATTCTTCAAAACTATTATACCAGTATTTCATTTTTATAATGCAAAAACACGACAATATAAATGTGTCAGATTGATACTCTCCTTATAGTCATTCTCTATTATTAAGATCTAAATTTTTAAATTAGCAACACAGACGAACTACTACCTGTAGCAATAAGTAGTTTATCATAAATAATTCTTTTACTTAAACCTACAAGCACAAAGAGGAAAACCCTCTTCGTTTCTTTTGTGAGCTTTCCACTATATCCTCTTGACCTTGGAATGGGCTTTTTAACACAATCCACCCACATATTAAATACTTGTCTTAAAACGCATAATTTTTTTCATATTTTATTCTTACTTTAATCTTTGACAAACATGAAATATTCCTTCATTTCTCAGTTCATATGCTAACTTGATTTCCTTACTTTATAACAACAACAAAAGATATACTATAATACAAAAAATAGATATTCCACTCTTTTCAAAGCTAAATGATTTTTATTCTCCTGCATATTGTATACCTAATATTTCCAGTTCCTTTTCATTTAAATCTATACCCCTAAGCATAAGTCTATTGCCTCTGAGACTCTCAATAGCATTAATTCCCATTCCACCAAGGAGCTCCTGAATCTCATGATTCCATGCAGAAATTAAATTTACAAGCCTTTTATACATAATATCAGGATTAAGTCTTTTTACAAGCTCAGGATATTGTGTAGCTATTCCCCAATTGCACTTACCGGTAGAACATGAATGACACATATGACAGCCTAAAGCTATAACAGCAGCTGAACCTATATAAACAGCATCCGCCCCTAAAGCAACAGCTTTTACTATATCTGAACTATTTCTTATACTTCCAGAAATAATAAGAGAACAATAATTTCTTATCCCTTCTTCATGTAATCTTTGATCTATTGCAGCTAAAGCTAGCTCAATTGGAATTCCGACATTATTTCTTACTCTAGTAGGAGCTGCCCCAGTTCCACCACGAAAACCATCAACTACAATAGCATCAGCTCCAGCTCTTACTACACCAGAAGCTATAGCGGCTGAATTATGGACCGCAGCAATCTTTACAAAAACAGGTTTTTTATAGTCTGTGGCTTCTTTTAATGAAAATATAAGTTGCTTTAAATCTTCTATAGAGTAAATGTCATGATGTGGAGCAGGGGAAATAGCATCAGAACCCACAGGTATCATTCTCGTTGCAGAAACATCTTCCACTACCTTTTTCCCAGGTAAATGTCCACCAATACCAGGCTTTGCACCTTGACCTATTTTAATTTCAATAGCAGCTCCAGCATTTAAGTATTCTTTATGTACACCAAATCTTCCCGATGCCACTTGAACAATAGTATTTTTACCATACTTATAAAAATCTTTATTTAGACCACCTTCACC
>BTIF01000047.1:0-1681 GCA_036245315.1 Endomicrobiia bacterium
GGCATAGAGATAAGATATAAGTTTACTAATAATTTGTTCTTAAATGCTAGTTACGGACCTGACGTTAGTGACCAATCTAATTATCAACGACCCGATGGGAAATTAATGCTTCAATACCAAGTGCGTTTTTAGTCAGTTTATTGAAGTGACAGAATAGGAGTTCAAGTTATGTAATTTTTAAGAATTTTATTACTTAAGTTATTAATCTGAACCGTGAATCTTGTTGCTTTGTAGTTCTTTTACATCTGTTATGTAAATAAATTTGTCTAATTTATAATTTTTATACTATAATTATAAGTCGCAAGTAAGTATAGATATGATAAAATTGTTGAAAAAATATTTAATAGTCCTAAGTAAGCAAGAGAATTTTTTATAAAATACTAGAAACTTACAAAGAGGTTCAGTAATGCAAGATTTCGAGCAGTTTGTAGGATCATTCTCTTTTGATAGCAGACTCGCAGAGGTTGATATCAAAAGTTCAGTGGCTCATACAAAAATGCTTGTAAAAGCTAAAATTATAGATACTTCTGACGGTGAAAAAATTATTTCTGGATTAACGAGTATTTTAAGAGATATTAAAGGAGGTTGGAACCTTCCAAAAGAAGAAGATATACATTATGCTGTTGAAAAAGAGCTTATAAAAAGAATTGGTCCTACTGGTGGTAAGATGCACACTGCTAGGAGCAGAAATGATCAAATAGCTACAGATTTAAGAGTTTATTTAAAACAAGAAATTAAAATTATTGTAAATCTTATAAGCGATTTTCAGAAAGTGCTTATTGTAAAAGCTGATGAAAATATTGATGTCATAATGCCTGGATTTACTCACTTACAACCGGCTCAACCAGTTTTAGCAGCCCATCATCTTCTTGCTTATGTATGGATGATGCAACGAGACAAAGAACGACTTAATGATTGTTATAAAAGAACTGATGTTTTACCTTTAGGAAGTGCCAGTAACAGAACCTTTCAAAAACATTTTTCCAGAATTATGCTTAATAAATCCTCTAGATAAATATTTTAAAATACCCAATTTATTATCTTCTATATTATAAAAAACATCTATAGATTTCTTTTTAGTTTTATTAAACCAAAATGGGAAACTACCTTTAACATATACACTTATTTCTTTTAGCTTAACCATGGCAACTTTTTTTAAAGTGACAATATTATCACAAAAACCTATTTCAATATCAAAATTATCATATGGAATTTCCATTATATAGCCATTAGTCGATGCTATTATCATATCACCTTTAGGATTGCTAATGTTACCTAATAAATTTATACTTATATCTGCATTTCCTCCTATAAAGATTGGTAAGTTCAAAACATTAGTTATAAAACTCCAATCTATGTTTGAACCTTTTGCTTTTAGATTAATATGATCCCCCAAGCTATCCACATTTAAATTAAAAAAAGTCTTACCTTTTAGAATATTAATTTTTTTAATAGGCATAACCTCATCTAAAATAATAAGACCTGAACATTCATATGGATTAGAAGTATCTGCTTTATGAAAGAATTTTAAAATTTTGTCCTTAGCAGTATAATCAAAATGAAAGCAAGGTAAGTGATAATTATTTATCCATAAGTCGTTAAAATCAACCGTACCATTATAATGTATAGGAGAATCTTTTTCACTATTTGTTATTTTGCCAAATAACTTCAAATTTCCAAA
>BTIF01000048.1:0-1561 GCA_036245315.1 Endomicrobiia bacterium
ACAATCAAAGAAGCATCATTTTCCTCTGCAATTTTTAAAATCCTCAATGCATTTTTTTTAAAAGACAAATTTTTTAATAATACTAAAAGGACTTGCTACAGTATGAGTTACATCACTAACAGCAATACCTATATTTTTTAAACCATAATCAATTCCCATCAATCTAGACAATATTTTATTTCCCAATATAACTATTTGTTTTTATATTTTTCCTTGTATCATCAATACATACACACATTAAATAAACCTTTAGAACATTTTCCTAAACAATATAGAAGCTTTTATACCTATAGTGTCTTTGTATTTATTACTCTCAGTAAAGTTAACGATATTCTTTAATATTTCTTCTGAACCTTTACGCATGCAATGTGTTGCTAAAATATAGTCAACACCTGTTTATAGCACCACTAGTTCGTATCTTTAGTTTCAAATTTTTTTGCTGTACATGGGCATTACTGAAATCACAACTAAATCTTCTTTTGCAATATTATAAGCATTTCTGGGTCATAACCTTCTTTGCAATTGAACCCATAATACGTTGTTGCTTGTGGAGAACGATAAGTTTAAAGATTTAAAATAAAAACAGTATAATATTGCCCTATAAACCCCAGCAATACAGGTCAACAAGACGTAATATAAACAGCAATAACTGTTCATTTTCTCAAACGTTCTAATAAGAATTAACTAACCTCTTCAACCATTATCATATCAACACTAAAAAGAAATATCAAAAACTTTTGTAAAACACATAGAACGTAAAGCTATTACAATCTTTTCCACAATTAAAAGACTGCACTGCTTTGTCTAGATATATCATCATTTTGTCCACTCTAGTCTCATTATTCCACCAATAAGCCCAATAAGCTTACCCAGTTAGATGGAGTCATCTGTCTACAAAAATTATCGCATATAACAGTACGGAGCAAGACTAGACACTCTCCAAGACAGAAAACTGCTTCAACCGTAAAAAGCATATCCTTTGTAGAATGCTCATTTTCTTTTAAATTAAGTTTATTCTTTATAGAATATATAAAAAATAACTATACTTCCTCACATGATAAGCTGTTCCATAACAAATTCTTAACTATATAATATACTTACCTTTAGGCTCTAAAGTAAAATGCACAAAGAAATATCCTACAGCATAAACTTTTTCTGGGAAAATATTTAGTGATGATATAAAAGCTAAAATTTTCTACGGCAAATATCTATATATTCTTCTTACACATCTTAGAGAGTAGGGATTAATTTTGATTTATCAAAACTATTTCTTTTGAGAATCTGACTGACACACTGCTTCCTTTAAACTTATCGTAATTTTCTTTCATTCATTTCACTTTCCATTATATATATACATTATAGGATTTAATAAGTACTTGAATAAATATTGAATTAAATATAAATAATTTGATATACTTTTTTGTTGTTAAGGAAAAAAAGCATATTTTACATATTAACTTAAAATAGCACTATTATATTAAAGACATTTAAATCAGACAACAGATATTTTTTTTTTGGATATAATATATTTTAATACTATAGGGGTAATAAAAGTTGTAAG
>BTIF01000049.1:0-1204 GCA_036245315.1 Endomicrobiia bacterium
GGTAAGAGCAATGCATCATCCTCAAGATAACTTGAGTCTCTATCAATCCATCGGTAATACCAGACAATCGGATAGATAAACAAAGTTAAAAAAGATAGAGCTAAGTAACTCCAAAATCCAGGAGTATGACGTTTGTCTACTGCACAAGAGATGTTAGTTTCTCTTGCCATACCAAACTGTACAATTAAACTGTAGATACCGCCTACTACAGGAATAAGCGTCAGGAACCAAATTACCCACCAAATTCTTCCTTGCGGAAGTTTTTTACCGATGGGATTTAAGAAAGTGTAATCAGGATTCATCTTTATTTATTTTTAATTAGTAATTCTTTCCATTCTGGAGAATAATTGACCAAAAATTGATCTATTTGGTCTTCACTATAAGAAGAAGATAAATGTTTTATGATAGCCGGAATAGGCATACCATAACCAATTAACTTATCTTCTTTAGTGAAGAAATCAAAAAACCATTGATTCTTTTTATTAATAGGTTTTAATTTAAAGTCTTCAATCATATTGCAGTGGAGAGGAGAATCGAACTCCTTTCTTCAGGTTGAAAACCTGATGTTCTAACCGTTAAACTACACCACCATCATTAAATCTAAATTAAAGATTTAACTAAAGATTTAATTAAAACTCTGAAAGAACCAGTTAAGAATAAAGTACCTACAAATATTAAGATACCATAGAAAATAGCTCAAACCTGACGATATTCTATAATTTCTGTATATTTTTTAGATACTAGCAAACTGATTGCTAATAGTAGCAGTAATGATATTAATACGTAGACTTTTGCATTAAACAAAATAACAGGAATAGGTGAAACTACACACAAAGTGTATACTGCTATAAGAGAAAATGCAATTAAAAGACCTCGTATTTGGTTATCACAAACCATCCAAAAGAATAATACTGCCAAGACTGCTACGGGTAAAATAAAAAACATATATTTAATTATTAAAAAGGTTTCTCTACTTCCTGTAACTTCTTTACTGCTTCTGAAAGTGATGCAAGTTGTTCTGTTGTAAACTGTTTACTTTCAGCTTGTGGTAATCTAGAAACAAAATACTTATAAGCTTCTTCTTCAAACCCTAAGTATTTATTATTCCTAAACTGTTCATGCATATAGTTTTTTACAGCTGCCTCATCCCAGAAATAACGAAGAACTCGCTTCCCTTCTTCTGTTCTAGTAAAGAAAGACAATA
>BTIF01000050.1:0-1488 GCA_036245315.1 Endomicrobiia bacterium
ACTTTCTATCACAAAGTTTTTTCGCAAGCGTTTGATAATTTTCGTTCCCAATTATACTTTCCCTATTATCTATCAAAACAAAATCATTTCCAGCAGCAGTAAGTTTCGAAAAATTAATGTTCATTTTTATTCCTCATTTAACAATAAATCCTCCCATTTTGCTCTTTTTCTTATTAAAGTAGTTTTATTACCATCAACCAATACTTCAGCAAGCAAAGGTCTTGAGTTATATTCTGAAGACATTGCCGCACCATAAGCTCCAACACAAGTTACAAGAAGATGCTCGCCTTGTGCCAAAACTGGAAGCATTCTATCTTTACCTATAAAATCACCACTCTCACATATAGGGCCTACAACGTCAGTTTTAACTTTTCGAGCATTTATTTTCTTTATAGGTATAATTTCGTGATAAGCTTCGTACAAAGTAGGTCTTATACAATCATTCATTCCGGCATCAGTAATAAGAAAATTTTTCCCACCTGAAAACTTCCTATATACGACCTTTACAAGAAGATATCCCGCATTAGCAATTATAGAACGACCTGGCTCAAAGATAAATTTTTTATCTTTATCAAATACTGAAAATAATTCTGGTATCAGTTGCTCAGGAGACGGTGCTTTTTGACTTTTAGTATATTCAACACCCAATCCACCACCACAATTTATATACTTAAGACCTATACCATTTTTTTCTAAAGCATCAATAATTTTCTTTATTTTTTGAGCTGCAATCTTGAATGGTTTGATATCCAAAATCTGAGAGCCAATGTGATAATGTACACCTAAAATTATAACATTTTTCTTTTTTTTAGCAATCAAATATGCTTTCACAGCATCTTCATAAGGTATACCAAACTTCGTTCCTTTCTTTCCAGTAGCTATATAGGAATGCGTATTTGGATCAACATACGGATTTATTCTAAATGCAATTTTTGCTTTAATTTTAACTCTACCCGCTATCTTATCTATCGCGTCAAGTTCTTCAAGAGACTCAACATTAAACATAAAAATTTCATTCTTTAAAGCATATTCTATTTCTTCCGAAGTTTTACCAACACCAGCATAGACTATTTTTGAAGGATCAAAATTTGCCTTTAAACACCTATATATTTCCCCTCCAGAAGTGGTATCTGCTCCAGCTCCAATATCAGCAAGAAGTTTCAAAATTGTTCTGTTTGAATTAGCTTTACATGCAAAACATACAACACCTTTAACACCTAACACTTTTTTATAATCTTCAAAATTATTTACAAACTGATTTTTTGAATAAACATATGTACTAGTACCATATTCTTTTGCAATATCAGATAGTTTCACTTGCTCTATACATAAATCTTTTTTTTTAAAATTAAGCATTTTTCCCCCATTTTACATAGTATTCTTCTTATTAACACTTCAACGAAATAACACGCCTACAAATTAAGAATTTAAATTGTAAGAGCGATACAGGAAACGAAGTATAAATATTAAGTTTATTATCATCCAATT
>BTIF01000051.1:0-1385 GCA_036245315.1 Endomicrobiia bacterium
CTGTAATTCTTTTTCCAATATCATTTTCAATTTGCAGAACCTGTTCTATTATCTCCCCTCTGCTTAAATTCCTTGTAAATTTAATTTTTCCAGAATAACAAAAAGCTAAAGATTTGGACTTAAAGATTATTTATGAAGAGGAGTTTAAGAAGCTTATAATGGCAAAATTAAGAGAAAAATAAAGAGATTTATTATTTCAAAAGTTTTGGTCATTTTCTGAAATAAAATTTATTTAATTTAATATAGAATAATAGAATATAGGTATAAGTATGTTATGTATTGAAAGGAGAGTGTACGTAATTAATGTCTAATAACTCTAATAAGGTATATTTTCTTTCATGGAGTAGGAGATGTGAGCTTTATGGTTTTTTAAAAACTGCAGGTGTGTGTGATCATATAAAGGCAAGAAATTTTTTGGCGATAAAAATACATTTTGGTGAAGATGGTAACGATGGATATATTAAACCTGAATATGTTTCGCCTGTTGTGAAGATAGTTAAAGAAAAAACTGCCTATCCTTTTTTGACTGATGCTAATACGATTTATGTTGGCAAAAGGTCTGATGCATATCATCATCTTCTTATTGCAAACAAACATGGATTTACCATTGAAAAATGTGGTTGCCCTATTGTTATTGCAGATGGAATGAGAGGGAATGCAGAAGAAAAAGTTGAAGTTAATCTGAAATATTTTGAAAATGTTTATATAGCTAATGAAATATTTAATGCGGACGGTTTTATTTTTATGAGTCATTTTAAGGGGCATGAAATAACTGGGTTTGGAGGTGCGTTAAAAAATATAGGTATGGGATGTGGGAGTAAAGCTGGGAAATACGTTATACATCATTCATCAAAACCTTTAGTAAGACAAGAACTTTGTATAGGTTGTTGCACTTGTGTAAAAAATTGTTATCAAAAAGCATTATATCTTGTAAATAAAAAAATTTTTATAGATAAGGGGAAATGTACTGGATGTGGGCAATGTATGGTCAGTTGTGCGTTGAAGGTTTTTAAATTGGATTGGGATGAAGGATCTGCAACAGTTCAAGAGAAGATAGTTGAATATGCAGTAGGGGTTTTAAAAAATAAAAATGGGGCATATATAAACTTTTTAAATCATATAAGCAAATACTGCGATTGTTTTAGTCTTGCAAAAAATGGTCCTCTTATGTATGATATTGGAATTATTGCCGGTGTTGATCCTGTTGCAGTAGATCAAGCAAGTTATGATGTTGTAAATAAGGCTTTTGGTAAAAATTTCTTTAAAGATATCTATCCTGAGATTGATCCTAATATTCAGCTGAGTTATGCTGAAAAACTTGGACTTGGCTGTAGAAATTATGTTTTAATGGAATATTAGATGATGGCTTGTTTGAACAATAACTA
>BTIF01000052.1:0-1204 GCA_036245315.1 Endomicrobiia bacterium
AAATAAATCAAGACTAATAAAGTCATCATAAGTTAAACAATATATATCTGCTAAAATCTGTATTTTTTTCTCCTTAAGAAGCTGATCTATTAAAGCTTTGCCAAATCCTTTAATATTCATAGCATTCCTACTTACAAAATGTATCAAATGTCTTCTAAATTGTGCAGGACAATCCGGATTAATACATCTATAAGCTACTTCCCCATTTTCATTAACAATTTTGCTATTACACGACGGACAATTATGTGGAAGTTTAAAAAGAACTTCTTTCTCCTTCTTTACGACTTTTACTATTTTGGGAATGACATCACCTGCTCGCTCTACTAAAACAGTGTCTCCCTCGTTCACATTAAGTCGTTTAATTTCCTCAAAATTATGTAATGTAGCATGCGATATATTAACACCTGCAAGTACAACAGGTTCTAAAATTGCCGAAGGTGTTATTATTCCTGTACGACCTACTTGAATGCGTATTTTGTTCAACCTAGTAGTTGCCTGTTTCGCTGGGAACTTATAAGCTATAGCCCATCTTGGACTTTTACTTGTATTTCCCAATTTTTCCTGCAATTCCAAAGCATTTACTTTAATTACAAGTCCGTCAATTTCATAGCAAAGCAAATCTCTTTTATTTAGCATAACATCCATGAAAAACTCTATTTCTTTCAAGGAACGACATAACTTGGAATCATCTTGCAATTGAAATCCACATTCTTGGCAGTAACGTAAGAAATCTGATTGTCTTTTAAACTGTTCACCGCGAATTCTTCCAAATGAGTGAGCAAAAAAACGAAGCTTTCTCGCCGCAGTAATTTGTGGATTTTTCTGTCTTAAAGAACCTGAAGCAGCATTTCTAGGATTGGCAAAACTTTGCCCTCCAATTTCAAGTATTTCATCGTTTAAATCTTTAAAATCTAATTTATTAATATATACTTCACCACGTAATTCAAAAAAATTAGGAGGAGGAGTTACTCTAAGTTTATAAGGAATGTCTTCTACAGTTTTTATATTTTCCGTTACATTTTCGCCGTTTTCGCCATTTCCGCGAGTTGCCCCAACAATTAAAACACCGTTTACGTAAGTTAAACTCGCATTTACTCCGTCTATTTTCGGTTCAACGATAAACTCTAAATTATTCTCATTAAGGTTCTCTTTTACTCTTTCATACCACCTTGTGGTCTCTTCATAAGAATAAGTGTTATCCAAA
>BTIF01000053.1:0-1253 GCA_036245315.1 Endomicrobiia bacterium
TGCTCATGAATTGTGGCAAGCACCTTATATCTCCCAGGGTGTTGTTGGGAGTCATTAAATAACATAATTTTACAGTGATCTATATATTTTTGTAGATCTTCTGGGGAAGCATCTACTAATCTAATTTGTTCTTGGACAGTTTCTCCTCCAAATTTTTTCTTTTCACCTTTCCAGACATAGCTTTCTAAGGTACTTAAATCTTTAGACATTTATTCATATATCTTTAGACATTATTAAAGTGTTATCTCTGTGTTTTCTTCATCTTCTTCTTTAACGAAATTCCAGAAGTATAAACCAGTATATTTAAAAGGTATCTTCTCTCCTTTAGAAAAATCATACCAAGTGTCTTCACCTGCTATAAATTCTCTATATTGTAAGTATCCAATTTCACCTTTTACTGGCGTTCGGCAGCTCCAATTTGGAAGTTTGGTACACATGAGATACTCATTGCGTACCGTATTCAGAACGACTATTACAATATAGCCTCCTGGTTCTTCCTTAGTGGCAACTACTTCTGCTCTGATTGTGTCTGTAGACACTTCTCAACTATGACTCTCCGTTTTTGAGAATCATATCCACGAATATACTCTCCTGGATTTTCTTTAATATGTTTTGCTTTTTCTTTCAGAATAGATGTAACAACTTTTGTGCAAAGTAAACCTTTCTGGTCGGTAAGAACCCGACCGAGTCTGGTTTTTTCTTTCTTTGCTCTTCCTTCTGCTATTCTCTGACCGATAACAACATCACGTTCATCGTTTGGATGTGTAATAGACAATCCGAAATGGACAGATCTTTCTGGTATGCTAAGCCTAGCAGATCCCATTTGAAACTCTCCAGGGGTGTTGCTATCAGTGATAACAGCAGCTAAAATAAAATGATGACATCTATTTTCCCGATCAATGAATTGATCAAAGTGATACAATGTTCTTCCCATTTTCTATAAATTTTTGTTCTGGAGCAAATAAACTAATATTCTTAATTATTCCTGCTTTAATTGTTTCCTCACTCTCAAAGCCAATAAATTCTTGACTTTTCATTTTATAACTATCAAGAAGTTCAACTCTATTATCTATGTGTTTATAGATTTCTACATCATATATAAAGCCTGGCTTCATATATTTATAGAATACGAATTGATCCTCTTGATATAACCTAGGTTGCATCATTTATGAGATTTAATTTAAAGTCTTCATATTCAACACAAAAACCGTGTGTAGTTAGTTTTATTTCACTTTTATGAATACTAAAAGAAC
>BTIF01000054.1:0-1128 GCA_036245315.1 Endomicrobiia bacterium
AATAAACGATTTAGAGGCTTTAGAGGAGCAACCTAAAGAGGAAGCTAGCAAATGGCTGGACAGGATAGACCAAGCCTCAAAATTTGAAGAACAGTGGCGGAGAAAAGCCAGAGAATATGAACAGGTTTACAAGTGTAAGCCTATTCAATCTGATAGCATTGTTACCTATGGTTCTGTGGCGGGTGGAGAAAAAATAGACGCACGCAGGATGGTACGCAGACCGCAATCAAACATATTTTATAGCAACGTGCAATTTTTGAGAAGTTGTGCTCTAACAAAAATGCCAGAGATTGTAGTAAGAAGCAGATATCCCAAAACAGAGACCGTAGATAAAGAAAGAAAGCAGCAATTTACGATAATTACAGACGTTGTACAGAGAGTATTGACAGAGCTTGTTAACACAACTGAAAATTATGAGCAGGTACAGCTGTGGAAAGACGATGTATTGATAGACGGCAGAGGTGTGCTGTGGGTGATATTTGACGAGGAACAACAGAGAATATACCTACAGAGGATTGGGATGTACGACTTTAGAATTTCGCCCGCAAGAAATTGGGGCGAGGTGAGTTGGATAGCACGCAGAATACTAATGAGCAAGGATGACCTTGAAAGCGTATATGACGAGGAAATAATAGACAGCGTTAATATGGGATTTCCTACTGAAGAGGACGTAAAAACTGTACCTGCAGGGCAGATTGACAAAATAGAAAAGATGGCGGAAATTTGGGAGATATGGGACAAAAATAAACGGAGAGTTTTACACGTGACAAAAGGTGTAAAAGATGTGTTGGATAGCGAGGATGACCCTTACGGTTTAGAAGGCTTCTTCCCAACACCAGAACCTTTACTGGCAATATCCACAAGAGATACGATGGTTCCTACACCTGAATTTGATATTTATAGGGGAGACGCTTACGATATAGGCAATTATAACCGCAGACAGGCTATCCTTGCTGACGGGATTAAAGGTGTAACAGCTATCCCAAAAGACATCATAAAAGACACTTTAAATCTTAAAAATGCAAGAGATAATGACATAGTGATATTGGATGGTAGTGCGTTGACTAATGCAATGTCCAACGGGCGCTCTATCGGGGACTTTTTCCAGAGCGAACCATTAGAGAACAA
>BTIF01000055.1:0-1532 GCA_036245315.1 Endomicrobiia bacterium
AGTCCTACAGTTTTCTCAAACGGGACATTTTCAAGCCACCTATCGTAATAACCTTTACCATAGCCTATTCTATATCCATCTATGCCAAAGGCAATAGCAGGAACAAAAAATATGTCTATATCATCCTTCTCAACAACATCTTTAGAATTTATTTCAGGCTGTCTTATACCATGAACTAACTGGCAAGCATCTTCAAGTCCAGAAATTTTTACAGCACACATCTTTATATCTTTGGGAGCTTCTATCGCAGGCACAACAACTGTTTTTCTTTCATTAAATGCTAAATTTATCATAAAATCAGTAAAAACCTCTGAACCACAAGACAAATAAAACATTATAATTCTCGCTCTTTTATACACAGAAAGTTCTCTAACTTTTGTAAAAACATCAATGCTATAGGACGCTTTTAAAACAGGATTTATCCTACTTCTTAACTTTAAAAACTCACGCCTTATTTTTATTTTTTCTAATTCTAAGTAATCGTTCACTAACTTTTCTCTCATATCCTTCTTCTGTCAGTACATAAAGTTCAAGGGGATCTAACCAATAATCAATAATCTTGTTGTACATAATGTCCTTCATAATTATGAGGACACTTATACTCATATCTACGTCTTAATTCTTTTACATCACGACTTATATTCTTTAAATAACTTGGGACATTTCTAATTTCTAAACTTTTGCCTTCAGATAAATCATGTTCAATATCTACGCAAGAAGCATTAGGTTTAGGAACAGAAGCTACATATACATATAATAAATATATCGTAGCTTAAGACAAAATTATCCTTGCTTTGGCATAATACCACAATAAATTTAATAGCATTTAAAACAGAAACAGCAACTATCAAGGCTCTAGGATCTTCCATACCTACATCTTCAGAAGCACAGATTATTATTATTTTTTCGATAAAATATTAGGCTCCTCTCCAACTTCAAGCATCTTTGTGCCATCCAATAAATCGTCGCATCCGGATTAAGATTAAGTGCCACGCATTTACTTAATAAATGCAGAAATATAATCATAATGGGTATATCCTCTTTGAACAACTATATAAAATTGTTCTTTTCTGCACCGATTCTTGAGCCATATTTAAATCAAAGATTCTTAAATATTCCGCCATTATCAATCAATCACTGAAAGTATATCCAATTTCAAGAGCATTTAGAAGCTTTCTAGCACCAACACAACAAGTATTCAAATATTAAATATTCTTTTGGCTCTTCTGAAATTTTAATCTTAAAAAGCCCAAAACCCACTTTCTTTATCTTTTAAAGCCGAGTCTAAAATATAACAAGGGAGCCTTTTTTGGCAAAGATTTAAACTCAAAAACTATACTTTCTCGAAATAATTGCTACGTTGATACAAAGTTGATTCTCAGTTGTTGTACCAACTAATGTTTATTATACCTCCCTCAATATATGGAAGTAATGCATCTTGCTGGGAATAGGAGCGGTTAAAATTATGAAATTCAACTCACCAAGTAGTAAGAATAAGACATTTCAACTTTAGATTTTGCACCTTCCATTAT
>BTIF01000056.1:0-1429 GCA_036245315.1 Endomicrobiia bacterium
CGGGCGTTCTGTTGTTATGTCAACACGTAGTGGTGAATTTATAACTTTGAAGGAGGTTGTAGATGAAATTGGAAAAGATGCGTGCAGGTTTTTCTTTTTATTGCGTGATCCTAATTCTTCGCTTGAATTTGATTTAGAATTAGCTAAAAAACGTTCAAATGAGAATCCTGTTTTTTATGTTCAATACGTAAACGCAAGATGTAATTCTATTATCAGAGAAAGTAAAAATAGGAAAGATGTTATTTCTGATATTGAAGCTATAAATTTTGCTTTGCTTGATACTAAAGAAGAAAGAAATTTAATAAAAAAACTTTCAGCGTTTTGCGATACGCTTTCTATATCTGAAAAAACTATGAGTCCACATCATTTTACGACTTATTTAATTGAACTTGCGGATATATATAATAAATTCTATGAGAAATGTCGCGTTTTGACAGACGACAATAATCTTACATCTGCAAGACTCAAACTTATTGAAGGAGTTATGATAATTATTGAAAATGGATTAAATCTTTTAGGAGTTTCTGCTCCGGACAAAATGTAAATAGTTGAGTATTTTACTTAGTGACGAATTGTAATAAAATGAGGCGAAGAGGCGAAAAGAGTCAGAATGTGGTGAAATTGGGTTGGCAGAAGTTACCGAGATGAATAAAACTATAAATTTATGTATTTAAAAAGATTGTGTAAAAAGAAAAAGTACTTGGTTATTTGCTTTTGCGAAATTGCCTAAATAAAATACTGCAATTTATGTTTAAAGATAAAATGGTCTTCGTATATAGAATTTTAAGTATCTAAAATAAATTAAAGTTAAGTAATGTTGAGAGTTTTTATGAAGAACTGGCTTTTTGAAGATGCTTATTTTATAGGTATTAACATAGAATGTTGTCTAATATAAAACCGATTTTGACAAATTCGCCTGATAATTTGGTCTTTTTAGATATTGAGACTACAGGACTTGATCATAAAAATGGAGCAAAGATGGTTGAAATTTCAATGCTTAAGATTTGTAGTGGTACAAAAACTAGATATGAAAGTCTTATAAATCCTATGCAACATATACCGTCAGAATATTCCAAGATTCACTCTATTTACGATGATATGGTTAAAGATTCGCCAGCTTTTGAAAAAATTGCAAAAGATATAATTTCTTTTATAGGGAATAATGTTGTTATATGCCATAATGCTTCTTTCGATTTACTTTTTATTCATAGTGAACTTTATCAAGCTGGTATATTTGCTAAAAATATTCCCTATGTGGATACTTTAAGGCTTGCTAGACAATATTTTAATTTTAACTCAAATAAACTTAAAAGCATAGCTGACATCTTAGGCATTGAAGTAAATTTAAGTCATAGAGCAATGGCAGATGTCATAACATTATTTTCAGTTTCAAAGTATATATTTGCAAATATGTATAGGAAAAATATAT
>BTIF01000057.1:0-1054 GCA_036245315.1 Endomicrobiia bacterium
GAGAAACTCTCTCTCCATCTGGTCTTGTTGTAGCGTTAGGATAAGCTTCTTCAAGTTCTTTAAATCCTTCTTCGACTTGATCTACCATGATAGCTCTGCTTTTCTTTGTTAGCAGTGGTCTTTTATTTCCATCTTTGTCTTTCTCCATTACAACATATCCATTATTGATTAGATCGTCAAGTTCCTCTTTAGATATTGCACCCCAATAACTTAGCCATTTTGTAGCCTTTTTGACTATGGCTTGCATGTATGCGTACTGTGTCGGGGTTAACACGTACTTCTGTAACGTTTCTGTATCAAATATTATAACCATAGTGTTTAAATTATATATATTTGCGTACATTTGCGTATCAAGGGTTATAGCGTATCTTATTTTGCTATACCCCTTGTTTTATTGATTTCCTCCACCAGTTTTTCAGGCGTATCGCATCCCAGCATATAATAGGTCTCTTCTGCTTCTTCTATCATATTTTTTATGATCTTCAGAAGCTCCCCATCTTCCATGCCTACGTAATCTTTGCCATACTTGTCTCTGATTACTTCTGCGATATATAAAACTACTTGCCCGAATCTTTCATCGGGTAGCCATTTCCATAGTTTACCTAACTGTTCTATGAATTCATCAATTCTTTCGAGTTTCCTACATTCTTTCATTTTAAGTCACTTAAATTTACTCGTTTTGTATTTATTGTGAGTGTAATGGGTTCGAATCCATTACACCCCTATGAGATGCCAAGCTTTATGCACCTCTGCTCTTATAAGATGCCAAGCTTTATGCACCTCTGCTCCTATTTTAGCGGCAATAGCCGGAGATTTATATATAGAGAAATTTTAATACTGCCTCTTCGACATCTTCGCCTAAATCGGCCGTATTCACGCATCTGGTTGCGTTGAATTCCTCTATCTTTTCGATTGTCGTCCGAATGCGTTTATTCAGATGATCTAATTCCTTCTTTACGAACTTTTTGCTTAATACTGCCCTAAAAACATAATCCTCACCTGGCAATTCTTCCAGTTTCTTTAGTCTGATTTTGTATTGCTCCAATTTGAATAT
>BTIF01000058.1:0-1093 GCA_036245315.1 Endomicrobiia bacterium
ATAGTTGAGTTCATACCCAAGACAGAATTAACAAGAAGAGATTTTCGATTGCTTATTAAGATATGGGAGCGGTAGGGCATGAATGCCTTATCGCTCCTGTGTTTTTATACGGTTTAGCACACAAAAAAAAACTCCCCGAAATTGCGAACGGGGAGAACAATGGGATTAGCCTTTTGTTTTTTACTGGAATAGATGCAGCAAATGTATCTATTTTTATTTGATTTCTAAATCAGGTAAATTTATATCGTCCAGTCTCTAGACAAAGAATGGGACTAAACTAAAGTGTTAAACTAAAAATAACTGTTATGAATATGAAAACAAAAAAACTATTAACCTTGATCTTTTTCTCCATTCTCTTTTGGGGAATTTGGGGAGTAGGAGCTAAGGCAGCTAAAAAAGAAATAAAACCTGAACTTATTCCTGCACAGACAGAAGAAGTGAAACAAGAACAAGAAAGGGATCATTATCGTGAATGTCCATTTCTTGGAAAACCTTTTAGTAAAAAACAAGTAAGTTATAGATCTGTAGTAGAAAATGAATTCTATGAAGTAGATCTTGGAGATGATATGTACGCTATCTATAAGAAGGGTGTGATGGACAAAGAAGGTATTAGCGATGAAACTCCTGTTGAAATCGTTGTGGTTCCTATTGTAGGAAGATAAACGTTCTTTTGAGTAAAAATAGAACCGACAGGGTTGTTCCTGCCGGTTTTTCTTTGCTCTTTAACTAACATTGAGCTAGTGTTAAGTATGGACTACCTTGCGTGTAACACAGATCCTTGCAGTACCTTCTCACATAACGAGTAACAGTCCTCCGATGAACGTTGTTCTGTCTGGCTATCTCGTCAATAGATAGATAAGGATTAATTATCAGTTTTTTCCCTGAATCTTTTGGTCTCCCCCAAACAAAATCTCCATTGCTTTCTGCCTTAACCCTCAAATAAGATTCTCTGGTCCTAGCACAGTTTAAATCTCTCTCAATCTCGGCTGCTATCGTATGTGCAAATAACATGACCTTACTGTTGAGATCATTTGTCTTGAAATAATAGTTCTGTTTGACTGCAATAAAATTGCATCCTTTCTCATTGCAGAGC
>BTIF01000059.1:0-1060 GCA_036245315.1 Endomicrobiia bacterium
TTATTGACATGTTTGAGCCTAAATTTTTGAACCAATTTGAGATATTGTTGAAGGTTGTAGATAAATAATTATTTATATTTGACCACAAATTATTTAAGAAACTTGAGATTTGAGGCCAGAAGTTAGATAGAGTTTTGATGAGGGCTGCTGGCCAAGCTAATATCCAAGTTAAAATATTTTGCCAATTATTGTTTAAAAAGCTTTTTATATTTATCCAAAGATTTGAAATAAAGTTTGAAAGCCCACTCCAAATATTTGAAAATAATGTTGATATTTGAGGCCAAAACAGAGCTAAAGCTCCGATGATTGCTGCTCCAAGTGCTATTGGCCAAGTTATAACTAAGGAGCTTAGAAGGGCAAGTCCGCTACTGACAATTGGAGCTAATGTTGTGAATGCAGTCATTAAAGTTGGGCCAAAAGCTATTACTGCTCCGGCGATTAAGAGTAATCCTCCGGCAATTTGTGGTAAAAAGTTTACTATTGCTCCCATTAGGCCATCGAATATTGATTTTATGATTATGCCGCCAAGTCTTAGGAATTCTGGCATTTTTTCTGCGATTTTGAGTGTTAATCTAGTGATTGCTTGCGAAAACTCTTCCATTTGGGCATCTATATCTTCTTCGCCGTTCATGATTGCAACTATTAAATTGTTGAATGCACTTCCTACTTCGTTTGCGGATTCCATAATTTCTGTCATGGCTGGAGCAAAGAGTGCTCCAATTAAGTTAGCAGTTGCTTTTAAAGTTCCTTGCCAGATTTGCATTTGGTCATCAAGGTTTCCTAATGAGTTTAAGGTGTCTTCTGAGAGAATTGATCCCATTTCATAGGCTTTATTTTTTAATTCTTCTAAATCTTGGGCGCTCATTTTGATTAGAGGATTTAATTCTTGTGCAGATTTACCTAAAAGTTGCATAGCTAGAGCATCACGTTCTGTTTCGTTTTCCATGTTTCTGAGGGCGTCTATTGTTTCCCAGTAGACTGTTTCGCTGTTTCTTAATTGCCCATTTGCATCTTTTACATTTATTCCGAGCTTGGAATAGGCTTCGCTTGCGGTTTTTGA
>BTIF01000060.1:0-1449 GCA_036245315.1 Endomicrobiia bacterium
TCCTCCTTCATCAAGAATAAGAGAAGTGAGAGATGTGGTTGTAGTTTTACCATGGGTTCCAGATATTGTTATAGCATACTTCAACCTTGCAAGCTCCACTAGCATTTCTATACGCGAAACTACTGGAATTTTTTTTTTTAGAGCCATAATAACTTCAGGATTATTTTTGCTTATAGAACCAGACATTACAACAATTTCGGCAACTCCCACATTTTTTTCATCGTGTCCAATATAAATCTTTGCACCTATCACCTTAAGATAATCTGTAACATCAGACTTTTTTATATCAGAACCGGAAATATTATGTCCCAAATTTATCAAAACTTCCGCTATACTCATCATTCGTGCCCCACCGATACCTACAAAATGTATATTTTGACTCTTTTGAAATATCATCTTTCTTTGTTAATCTATTTAAATATCTAAATATTCAACTTTAAAATATAATTTTAAAAAAATTACGAACATTATATTACTTAAATTGAAAAATAAAAGAACTAAAGTGTAACAATTAAATTACCATTTAACTAAGCTTATACGCTCTATAGCCTCTTTAATTCTAGGCACACTAACAGTAAGGGAAAATCTAACATAGCCTTCACCACTTTTACCCATACCATTCCCCGGAGTGCAAACTATTGCAGCTAAGTCAAGAAGCTTAGAAACAATTTGTGACGACGTATAGCCTTTTGGAATCTTTGCCCAAACATAAAACGAAGCTTTTGGTAAACTAACTTGCCAACCCAACTTTCTCAACCCTTCAATTAAAGTATCTCTACGCTCTTTATATATTTTTCTGAAACTTTCGACACAATCCTGCGATGAAGTAAGAGCTGTTACCGCTGCTTCTTGTATAGCCTGAAAAACACCAGAATCATAGTTATCTTTTACTCTTGCAACACCTGCAACTATATCTTTATTGCCACAAACCCAGCCTATCCTCCAGCCAGTCATATTATAAGTTTTCGAAAGTGAATGGAACTCTACTCCAACTTCTTTTGCACCAGGGAATTCAAGAAAACTGCATGGTTTTTCATTTTCATCATAATATATTTCAGAATATGCGGCATCAGAAGCGACAATTATATTATTTCTTTTTGCAAATTTAATAAGTTTTAGATAAAATTCTTTTGGTGCTATAGCAGCAGTAGGATTGTTGGGATAATTCACAAAAATCAATTTCACTTTCTTAAGAACATCTTCAGGAATTATATCTAAATCAGGTAAAAAATTATTTTTTTCAAGCAAAGGCATAAAATATGGAATACCATCACTAAAAATTGTACCTGTATTATAAACAGGATAACCTGGCTCAGGAACTAAAACTACGTCACCAGGATTTACAAATCCCAAATGAATATGACCTATACCTTCTTTCGAACCTATTAAAGCACAAATTTCATCATTATTTAAGTTAACGTTAAACCTTTTTTTATACCATTCTCCAAT
>BTIF01000061.1:0-1151 GCA_036245315.1 Endomicrobiia bacterium
TAAACTTTATTAGATTATTGTGGTAAATGTTAAATGAGTTTCATAAATTGAAAGTCTTAATATATATTAAATTTATTAATTGTGAAGATATCAAAAGTAGAAAAAATAAAATTTAAAAAAGACATATTTAAGATATCTTTTGAAGATAGCAAAAAGAGTTTAACAGTTTCTGTTGATAGTGTTGTAAAATTTGCTCTCAGGACTGGGGTTGATATCTCAAAAGATGTTTATAAGGAAATTTTATTTTATGACAAATCAAGAAACGGCATTTCCGAAGCATTAATGTTAGTGTCAAAGCGATCATATAGTGTTAAAAATCTGCAAAAAAAGCTTATTAAAAGAGGTTATGGAATTAAAAATTCTGTAGAAGTTGTTGAGAGGCTTAAGGAGTTAAATTGTCTTAATGATGAGGAACATACTAGAAATTATGTGGCTTATTTATCGGAAAAAGGCAAAGGAGAATTTTTAATAAAAGCCGAGCTTGAGAAACAAGGAATTGAAAGAAGCTTAATAAGTAATGCTCTTGAAGTTGTTAAAGCAAATGGGGAAACTCCCAAACAAATTGTCAAGATATTGAAAATAAAATTTAAAAATTTTGATGGAAAAGACAAAGATGAATTAGGAAAAGTAGTTTCGTTTTTTATAAGGAGAGGTTTTTCTTCTGGAGACATAGCTAAAGCTTTTAAACTATGTTCGCAGTGTTGTGACTGCGTTGATAGATTAAATAATTGAGGTAGGGATTTATGCCAAGAGTACTACTTAGTGTTTCGGATAAAACTGGGATTATAGATTTTGCGAAAGAGTTAAAAAATCTTGGATGGAATATAATTTCCAGCGGTGGAACAGCAAAAATTTTAAAAGAAAATTTTGTTCAATGTCAAGATATATCAGAAATTACTGGGTTTCCTGAGATTTTAGATGGCAGAGTTAAAACATTAAATCCTAAAATTCACGGAGGGATTCTCGCTATAAGGAGTAAGGCTGACCATAACGAACAATTAAATCGTTATGGGATAGAAACTATAGATATGGTAGTTGTGAGTTTATATCCTTTTGAAGCCACTATAAATAGAATATCTAAACCTGAAGATAAAAATATAAATCAGGATATTATAGAGAATATAGATATTGGTGGGGTTGCTCTTTTAAGA
>BTIF01000062.1:0-1509 GCA_036245315.1 Endomicrobiia bacterium
AATTTTTGCATCTCCTGCTTTTTCTCCTCTGGCTTCATTTGCCCGTGAACCATACAAATATTATACTCAGGAAATACCTTGCTTACTGCTTGAAATCCATCCTGTAGATTAGTCAGATCTATTTTTTCATTCTCCTCTATTAAAGGATAAACAATGTAAACCTGCTTGCCTTTTTGTATTTCCTTTCGCACATATTCGTAGATTTTATCTCTCTTTTCATCATACCTGTGATAGGTATCTACTGGTTTTCTTCCTGGGGGTAGTTCATCAATAATGGATACATCCAGATCTCCATAGATTGTCATTGCCAGTGTACGAGGGATAGGAGTTGCAGTCATAACTAATACATGTGGTGGAGTAGTGTTTTTGTCCCATAACTTAGCGCGCTGTGTTACTCCAAAACGATGCTGTTCGTCTATTACGACTAATCCAAGATTATTAAATTCAACGCTGTCTTCAATCAAAGCATGAGTGCCAATAAGTATCTGTATGTCTCCATTTTTTACTTTTGGAAGCATCTCTTCCTTCACATTGTTCTTTGTCGACCCGGTTAGCAAGGCTACTTTTACAGCTGATCCATTCAGCATCCGACTAATTGTTTCGTAATGCTGTATTGCCAAGACCTCTGTAGGTACCATGATCGCTCCTTGAAAACCATTATCGGTTGCAAGGAGTATGGATAATAATGCTACCAGTGTTTTCCCACTCCCTACATCTCCTTGTAACAGACGATTCATTTGTTTACCAGTATTAATATCTTGCCGTATTTCATTTATCACTTTTTCTTGTGCTGTAGTTAGTTTGAATGGGAGATTGTCTATTAAGAAACAGAAATTATCTCCTGTTTTTTTAAATTGGAATCCATCTACGTGCTTTGCTCTGTATTTAGCAACAGAAAGTACACCAAGCTCTAGATAGAAGAGTTCTTCAAATTTCAGACGATACTTGGCTTTCTCCAGCAAATCATCGGATTTTGAGAAATGAATATTACGAATAGCTTCATCTAAGGACATTAACTGATTGTTATCAATAATTTCTTTGGGTAGCGTCTCTGGAAGAGGATCCTTGATTCTCTCCAATATTTCCATTATTATTTTCCTTATACCGCTGGAATCCAAACAATCTTCTTTCATTGTTGGATGATACTTCCCATGTATACACATCAATTCTTTTTTCATTTTGTCCGTTGAATGATACTCTCCATGTATACACATCAATTTTTCGTTAAATCTACTTGCTTCTTCTAATTCAGGATGTGCAATTGAGACGCCTAGCTGAATACGATTACTATCATAAGGGAGAATAGAAGAAGTATAATATTTATAAGTACTAGAAGACATAAAAGAGAGAGATGCACCATAAGGATTAGGCTTACCAAATAAGATATATTCTCTTCCTAGTTTATATATTTTTGATATCCATTTTGAGGGTCTGAACCATATTAGTTCTATTGCACCTGTTCCATCATCGAAGATAGCACTGAGCTTACGAGATTCGCCTTCTCCTATA
>BTIF01000063.1:0-1187 GCA_036245315.1 Endomicrobiia bacterium
AATAGTATAATAATCCCGAAGCAACTAAGAAAGAAAAAGACTTAATTGCTATACGATGTGGGGAGTTAATTACCTTTTAGATTATTGAGAATACCCAGGATAATACAGGACTCTTAAAACAAATAGCATAAATCTATTATGAAAGAAACAAAAATAAAAATAGATGATAATGTATATAATATACAAGTTGCAGAATCCGAAGAGGAGTTTCTTAAAGGTTTAAAAGACGTTGAGAAACTCCCAGAAGATTCTGGGATGCTTTTTCCCTATGATTCTGAGAGAGAGGTTAACTTCTGGATGAAAGATACATTAATTCCTTTAGATATTATATTTATTGATGAGGACTTTAATGTAACTAAAGTTACCAGAGGTATTCCAAAAGATGAGACTCTTATTACTGGGTTTGCTCAATATGTTTTAGAACTAAATGCAGATTCTAAAGTAGAAATCGGAGATCAAGTCTTCTTAGATTGTGAAGATGAAGATGAGGATGAAGCTTATATATTAGATTCTGTTGGAGGGGTTCAAACTACTATTGTCGGTGGTGAAAGAATCTTCAGTAGAAAAAATACAATCACTATGATTAAAATGGCAAAAAGAGCTTTTAGATCCAAATCTGATGCAGACTTTAGATCATTGGGTAAGAAGGTGTTTAGATATTTAGAAATACAAGATAATAATGAACCTGAGTACGTTCCTTTACCTAAATGATTAGGAATAGTGAAAAATTATTATTACCTTTGTTCTAATCTAAAGCAATGTATAATTGCTTTACAGTATGATCATACAAAGATAGATTATTTAAATTAGTACTAATTAAAACTATTAAAGACGATTATGAAAATTAACGCAAATTTACCTAAGTTTTAGATGGGTGGTCAAGTTCCTGCTGGACCTCCTGAAGGAGCTGCCCCTGAAGGAGCTGCCCCTGAAGGTGCACCTGTACAAGAACCACCTCAAGGTGGCGGGGGTGGAGACCCTTTAGCAGAAATTGCTCAAGTAGCTGCACAAGCTCTTCAAAATCAAGACTGTCAAGCAGCAATGGCTGTTTGCGAAGCCTTTTTACAACTGGTACAACAAGTTGGTGGCGGGGGGTGCTCCCGCAGGACCTCCTGCTGAACCCACATTCCAAAAGAAAGGTGGAAAATTAGTAAAGAAAGGTTAAAGTAAATGGGAGCATATTAATT
>BTIF01000064.1:0-1555 GCA_036245315.1 Endomicrobiia bacterium
TTTTAATTTTGTTTATGATGAGGTTTATAATGAACAGTATTATGCATAACGAAATTTTTTCGTCAGTGGAAAGTGCCATTGAAGATATTAAATCTGGGAAAATGGTTATAGTTGTTGATGATCCGAGTAGAGAAAATGAAGGAGATTTGGTTTGTGCCGCTGAGAAAATTTCTCCTGATATTATAAATTTTATGGCAAAACATGGAAGAGGTCTCATATGTGTTCCGATGAAACATGAGCGACTTGAAGAACTCAAAATAAAAAATATGATTGAGAATTCAACTGAAAAGAAGGGTTGTTCTTTTACGGTTTCAGTTGATTATAAGATAGAGACTACGACTGGCATATCGGCTTATGACAGGTGCGTTACCGTCAAAAAACTTATTGACAAAAATGCGAGACCAGAGGATTTTGCAAGACCGGGACATATATTCCCATTGAGATCTAAAGATGGCGGTGTTTTAGTTAGAACAGGGCATACAGAAGCAGCTGTTGATTTAGCTGAATTAGCTGGACTTTACCCTGCGGGAGTTATATGTGAGATAATGAATGACGACGGAACAATGGCGAAAATTCCTAATTTAGTAGAATTTGCTAAGAAACATAAATTAAGAATTATTACGATAGAAAGGCTTGTGAATTACAAACGTTTGCTAGAAGAACTTGTCAACAAAATTGTAAGTGTTAATTTGCCTACAAAGTATGGAGATTTTAAACTTATTTTATTTGAATGTAAAGTAAATAGAGATTGTAATCTTGCAATTGTGAAGGGAGATGTTGAAGGCAAAGATGATGTTTTAGTAAGGGTTCATTCTTCTTGTGAAACAGGAGATGTATTTCGTTCTTTGAGATGTGACTGTGGAGATCAACTTGAAGAAGCTTTAAAATTAATTGAGAAAACTGGGCAAGGCGTGGTTTTATATATGAATCAAGAAGGGAGAGGTATTGGTCTTATGAACAAGCTCAAGGCTTATCACTTACAAGAAAAAGGTATGGATACTGTGGAAGCTAATATCGCGCTAGGATTTGCTCCAGATTTAAGGGATTATAAGGTAAGTGCACAAATATTATCTGAACTTGGCATCAGGAGCGTCAATCTTATGACTAATAATCCTCAAAAAGTAATAAGTCTTGAAGAATTTGGAGTGAAAGTTTCGAAAAGAATTCCGCTGGAGATTAGTCCTACGGAATCTAATAAGAATTATTTAAAAACTAAAAAGGAAAAAATGGGACATATATTGAAAACAGTATAGAAAAAACAATACCAAACTAAGTGCCTTATATATATTTTTATTTTAAGTTGAATTGGGCTTGTGATATTATTATTGCAATAAAGTTGTTTAACTTTGGGCAGTTATATAATTTAAATTATAATACTTAAAAGATTTTTTATAAAGATGGAGAAAAAAGATGAATATTATTAGTGGGCAATTAAACGGAAAAGGAAAGAAGTTTGCGATAGTGGCGTCGAGATTTAATGAATTTATAACAAGTAGGCTTATAAGTGGTGCGGAGGATATTCTCAAAAGACATTTAGTTGATGATGGAAATATTT
>BTIF01000065.1:0-1291 GCA_036245315.1 Endomicrobiia bacterium
ATCCTCTTTATTACTTCAGCTAAAATTGGGGCAATGCTTAAAACTTCTATTTTTTCTGTTGGACCATCTTTTAACAGCGAGACTGAATTCGTTACAACAAGTTTTTCTATACAAGAATTCTGTATTTTTTCCTTAGCATTTCCAGAAAGAACTCCGTGCGTTGCAGCGGCAAAAACACTTATTGCTCCTTTTACTTTTATTGCCTCAGCAACTTTTGTTAAAGTTCCGGCAGTGTCAACTAAATCATCTAAAATTATACAAGTTTTATTTTTAACTTCTCCTATAATATTCATAATAGATGCTTCATTAGGTCGTGGTCTTCTTTTATCTATGATTGCCAACTCGGCACCAAAATGCTTAGCAAAAGATCTAGCTCTTTCAACACCACTTGCATCAGGAGAAACAATCACAACATCTTTTAATTTCTTATATTTAAAATAATTTAAAAACACTGATCTACCATAAAGATGATCAACAGGAATGTCAAAAAAACCTTGAATTTGCCCCGCATGTAAATCCATTGTTAAAACTCTTGTAATGCCTGCTGTAACAAAAAGGTCTGCAACAAGCCTTGCCGTAATTGGAACCCTAGGTTCAGCTTTCCTATCTTGCCTACCATATCCATAATAAGGGACAACTGCTGTTATTCTCTTCGCAGATGCTCTCTTCAAGGCATCTGCAATAATTAATAGTTCCATTAAATTTTCATTAACAGGTGTACTTGTAGACTGAACTACATAGCAATTTTTATCCATCACATTTTCGACAATTTTAACTTGTATTTCACCATCGCTAAAACGTCCTACTTTCACCTCGCTTAACTCAACTCCAAGTTCATCAGCAATTTGTCTTGCAAGTTCAATACTGGCATTACCAGAAATAATTTTATATCCCATAAATACCTCTTTAATATTATTAATCAAGATAATAAACTTATATAACTAAACTTTCAAAATATATACACTCTTTTTACTTAATTCCTACACAATATTGATGTTTATACCTACTTAAACTTCTCGCTATATATTCCAAAATTTCAATTAAAGAAAGTTCTTTAATATTAAACTTTAACCTTCTCTTTCTTTTATTTCTTGTCTTGCTCTTGCAATAGCAAACCTCCCAGAAGGGACATCATGTGTTATAGTAGAACCAGCTGCAATAAAAACATTTTCCCCTATTTCGACCGGAGCTATCAGATTTACATTAGAACCTATAAACGATCTCGAACCTATAACAATCTCATGTTTTACTATTCCATCAAAATTACAAGTTATCGTTCCTGCACCTATAT
>BTIF01000066.1:0-1448 GCA_036245315.1 Endomicrobiia bacterium
AAACCATTTTTTATCAAATCTTTTAATAGACTTCATATTAAGCTTATCCATTATCAATGAATCAACATTCTGTTTATGTAAAGCTTCAGGAATAAGATAAATGTACGGACTATCTAAAGCCTCAATTACACAATTTTCATCAACATTACAAAAGAGAGATATTTTTTTCTTCAACGAACTATTAAGCTTATGTCCAGTTCTACATATTATCATGTTTGGGAAAATACCTATTTCTCTCAACTTATTGACTGAGTGTTGTGTAGGTTTGGTTTTCAACTCATTAGCTCCAGTAATGTATGGAACAAGAGTAACATGTATACTAAAAATATCTTTTTTTCTATTTTCAAGCTGAAATTGTCTTGCAGCTTCTATAAAAGGAAGACCCTCAATATCTCCAATCGTTCCCCCAATTTCAATTATAGAAACATCAAAATTATCCTTTAAAGCTCTAAAGCGTCTTTTTATCTCGTCTGTAATGTGAGGTATTACCTGAACAGTGTCGCCAGTATAGTCACCTCTCCTCTCTTTATTAATTACAGTTTGATATATGTCACCCGCAGTATTTGTATTAGCTCTACTTGTATATATATCTAAAAATCTTTCGTAAGTTCCTAAATCTAAATCTGTCTCTGTTCCATCTATAGTTACGAACACCTCACCATGCTGATAAGGATTCATAGTTCCTGGATCTACGTTTATATAAGGATCAAATTTTATCATAGTGACTTTAAAACCATGAAGCTGTAAAAGTCTGCCAATGCTAGCACCAGAAATACCTTTGCCTAGCGAACTAACAACTCCTCCAGTAATAAAAATATATTTTCCCATCAATTTTTCTTAAGTATATCACTTGAAATTTTTGTAGGATATTTTTCAGTAAAACATGCTGTACAGAAATTATTATCTTTTTCGATATCTCTTTTACCACCGAAAGAGCAGGCTTTGATGAGATTTTCTAAAGTTAAGAAAGTCAAAGTATCAATATCCAAATATTTTCTTATTTCTTCTATTGAATTGTTTGCAGCTATCAAATTTTCCTTACTTGGAGTGTCGATACCGTAATAACACGAACTAATTATAGGAGGACAAGATAAGGCAAAATGTATTTTCCTTGCACCTGCTTCCTTTAAAATGTTTGCTAGTCTTCTTGAAGTGGTCCCTCTTACTATTGAATCATCAATGAGTACTATTTCTTTTCCGTTTATAACTTCTTTTATGGGACGAAGTTTAAATCTTGCAATTAAATCTCTTAAATTCTGTATTGGTTTTATGAATGATCTACCTACATAATAATTTCTTACAAGACCGTTTTCAAAAAGTATGTTTGAAATTCTTGAAAATCCCATTGCAGCAAAATAACCTGTATCAGGGACAGGCATTACAATGTCAGCTTTTATATTTTTCATTTGTGACGCAAGATATTCCCCCATCTTTACCCTAGCTTCTTT
>BTIF01000067.1:0-1187 GCA_036245315.1 Endomicrobiia bacterium
CAAAGCTCTTTTAAACTCAGATATTATTTATTCATGAAACAAAATTTCCATAACTCCCAATGACCTAATCCGATTGAAGCAGTACTTTTATGTTTTCATTTTCATCAATTATCCTTATCATATCCAGGCAACATATTTACCAATTATTTATATCACAATAATACCACAGAAATTTGTTTTCGTATAACGATAATGTTAATTTTACAACTATTCCTATCCTAATATCAGAATTCCCTATAATTTTCCACTAAAAAACTTCTTTTTGTTCTATCGCATCAACTAAATTATAATCTTTTGAAAGTTTTATTTGTTCCAAAATATTTGGCGTTATTATATAATACTATTCACGAGTTTTTTGCCATTTCAAATTTCGGATAGGCTACAAACTACTTGCACCAAATTTTGTTATAACCTTTTGAAAATCATAACACTATCTCAATCAGCAGTAACCGGCATCTTCCATAGCTTGCTCATGAGTAGTATCAGCCACTAAAGCTTGCATGTTTTTTTATAAGTTCAAAAGAAATATTATAACCAAAAGTTCCAAGTCCTATAACTACAAACTATTTCTTTTTCATCAATATCCCAAAAATAATATTTAGATATTTATTCAACATTAGATTATGCTAAACAAAAATCTCAATCTAACTAATATCCTACTTTCAGGATATTTTATATTCTTCTTTTTAGCAACTGGATTAGTAATAAATATCATAATCATAATTATTATTAAACATGTTTTATAAATACAAAAGTTAACGCGAATGTAGTAACCTTCATCTCACCTGCAATATAATTCTAGTGTGGAAATCTATTGACACCAAAAACAGTAAAACTATATGTGTAAACTCATTGAACAAATTTATAAGTATAAAATAAAAAAACCTGCAATCACTCAAAATAACAGTCTAAAAAAAACACTTTGCCATCACAAAATACACCTGAAAATAAAAACAAAATAAATGCAAAAAATGTAAACGTTTCTTTATGTAAGTATCATAAAGTCTAACAAAAACTATCAAGAACGAAGTTATATAAAGTAAAACAGAATTATTTGCAAACTTAACTAAACTATCATTAAAGAAACTGAATCCAGCATTACAAAATGTCATTATTGAATAGGATATTCTCCAAATACACAGCCCTTAAAAATGAAAAACCCCTTAAAAAACAAAAAAATAGCCTTT
>BTIF01000068.1:0-1041 GCA_036245315.1 Endomicrobiia bacterium
AATTGTTGCAACCATATATGCAAAAGCACCAGTTAATCCCAAACATGTTCTGCGACATTCTCTTCGTTGTTGTTCTATGGCTATCCTTCGTGGTTCTAATACATCCGGTTGTGGTACTATAGCCAGTTGTCTTGGTTGTTGCACTATACCTACTGGTTGTGGTGGTACTATGGCATGTCTTCTTGGTTGTGGTTCTTCATCAATTGGTTGTTGGTGTGTTATAGTCAGCTGTCTTGGTTGTGCTCCTCTTTGATTAATCAATCTGTGCCTAGGATTAGGATTAAGATTAGGATTAGGAGGCGGTAATTGAATTGGATTTCTTGGCTTCATTGCAAAACCAGGCGCTTGACCTAACATAAACACCAATGCCATAGCTACTGCTATCTTTTTCTTTTTTTTATTTACCCTCTATCTAGGATTAGGTTTAAGATACCATCTCTCATGTTTTGGTAAACCTGGGATGATAATTTCTTCCGCCATGTTTAAGATACCATCTCTCATGTATTGGTAAACCTGGATGGAATATACGATAATATGCTTCCCATAAACCCACGGATATTGAGGGGCCTAGAAAGTGGAAACCACACCATAGTATTAACTGAGGAGTACTCATAGGTCTTGCCAGTGAAGACAGTGAATTTTTTCTCTGAAACATAGATTCTTCCCATAGGGGAACTGCATTTGCTGATCCTACTACTCCAATACCTAATGCAAACACTAATGCTAAGGATATTAAACTCTTTTTCATTCTAATACCTCCTTGTTTTGTTTGAGCTTGATCTGAGTTTAGCAAATGTAAAAGAAAAACGACAGGCTTTGATCACCTGCCGTTCTTTGCTAATGATGTCTACTTATTACTGTGAAAAACTCCCCAGATATTCTTATTCTTTTCACTGCTTGCAAGGGTTCTACTTCAAAAACTCATTAAATGCCTCATCTAAATCTTCCATGTTATCAGTTCATGAAAAGTTTAACTATTGATCTAGTAATACCATATTCTGGGCCAGAAATAAGACTAGCAAGCGTGTTTACACCCATAAA
>BTIF01000069.1:0-1452 GCA_036245315.1 Endomicrobiia bacterium
AGATTCCTCTCCTCTATGTTGCAAAGTAAGAAGTCCAGCAGCAGTTAAAACTACTGCATCTTCATTGTTTTCAATACCAATTATTCCACACATAATTATTGCCCTCTCTTATAAATACAATAAAAGCTTCTTATAATTTATAATCATAACTTTAATTATCATTTAATTCTTAAATCAATTTTCAATTGATAGCAAATTATATGTAACCCAATTCAAATTAATTGTAAAAATTTATTAAAAATATGCTAGTTGGATATTGGATAGATCATTAAAATTTTACGATATGCTTTTCTAAAATATTCTATAGTTTTTTTTATTATCCTCTATTAATTATAAGAAAATAAAATTTATTTTTTAGAGAATTTTATAGACTAATACAATTTTCAATATTCTGTAATTCCTCATATGAATCACAGGCTTTTAAATAAGCAATAACTTTTTCAAGGTTTGTTAAAATAGAACATCCACACTTAACAGCCATTTTTCTTATTTCAGAATTGTTATGAAGTTCATCAACGCTTAAGTTTTTATTTATATTTATTACAAAATCAACTTTCCCATCAGTTATAACATCAATCGCACGAGGACTTCTATTCCAATGTACAATATTAGTCTCATAACCTCTACTTCCAAGATATTTAGCAGATCCTTTAGTTGCATAAATTGGGACAGCAAGTTTATAAAGATTATCTATTACTTCCATAAATTTAACTTTATCTTTTTCTCTACCTGCACTCAATAAAATTCCTTTTTTAGGTCTTTTTATTTGAGTTGATTCCATTGAAAGGAGAAAAGCATGATTGAATTTTTCACCTAAGCAGCCTACTTCTCCAGTAGAGGCCATTTCTACACCAACAACTGGATCTTCTCCATCTAGTCTTTGGAAACTAAACATTGAAGCTTTAACCCCAATGTGATGTATCTCACTTTCATCAATTAAAATCTTCTTTACTTTTTCGCTATTCATAACCTTGCATGCAAGTTCAGCAAGATTCACACCAGAAACTTTAGAGATAAAAGGAAATGATCTAGAAGCTCTTGCATTACATTCAATAACCTTAACATCATTATTCTTAGCTATAAATTGAATATTAAAAGGACCATTCAAATTAAGACCTTTGACTATTTTCCTCACTATATCCTTTATAATATTTATTGTATGTACATATATTTTTTGAGCTGGAAATACCATTGTAGCATCTCCACTATGCACACCAGCGTTTTCAATATGCTCACTTATTAGAGAAAGAATGACCTCACCATCTTTAGCAATTCCATCACATTCTATTTCTTTTGCGTCAATAATAAATTTTGAAATAACAATCGGAAAATCAGTTGAAATATCTTTTGTAAGAGATAAATAGTAATCCAAGCTCTCCTGGTCATTTGCAATATTCATAAGAGTTCCAGAAAGAACAAAACTAGGACGAATTAAAACAGGAAATCCGACTT
>BTIF01000070.1:0-1017 GCA_036245315.1 Endomicrobiia bacterium
CTTGGACTAAATGTTTGAAACGAATTGTCTTGTAGTATTTGCTTATAGACACCTTGTCCCAAAACCTTATCCATTTCATCATTAAATGCTATTATTTTTATTTCTTGTTCTCTTGTCAATTCCCCTCTGAATTTTTCTACATCCAGAGAGTTTATCAAATCGTCTGTAAATTCTAATTTTAATTGGATTGCTTCCTGTGGTGGTGGTGATTCTAATAAATAAATTTTACCAATAAAGTGTTTAAACATTCTTCCACCACGTCCGACAATGTTTTTATAAGTAAAATTATTCAATCTTGCTCTTCCTTTTCCACTTTTATTTGCCCAAATGATAACATTTTCAGCAGAAGTATTAACACCTTCTATTATAGACGAAGTTGAAACAATATTATCTAATCCATTTTCTTCTTCAAACAATTTGACTTGAATTTGACTTAACGATCTGTGTAATCTGCCATTGTGTATTCCGATACCTTTCTTTACTATATCTGATAAAATGTAATGCTGACTGTAATTAATTTTGAGCCAATCAGAAAAACTATCTAATATTATATTGTGCTTGTCCTGAATATTATCTTTCAGAATAATTGATATTGCATCAATATTATCAAAAGTTCCCGCATATATTAATGATTTCGTATTTTTGCTTTGTAGAACCTTCAACATTTTGACAGTCTTAAAATCATCAGTTACTTTATCTATTTCCTTATAATATTCATAAACTTCGGAAAAAACGGTATTAAAATCAAGAGGAATAAATTCCATATCTTCTGTAATAGAATTATCTTCAATTTCAGAAATATTAGGTGCTAAAAAATATTTTTGTTTGGCTTTTTTGCCGAGTTCCAATATTGCTTTTAGAAGAATTGTTGCTCGTTCTTTATCATCAAAGGCTATACCTGCTTTGTAAAACTCGTCAATAATTAAAATATCTATATTGTCCAACTTTTTAATGTAACTGATTGCTCGTTCTTGTGGAAAAATAAAGATATTTCTTTCTTCCAAATCTACTTCTGGG